>DASXYX010000019.1:0-8893 GCA_036502245.1 Verrucomicrobiia bacterium | reverse complement strand
CAACAGATCACCGTGTTCATCGGCATACAGACGCACAGCAACATTGATTTGCCTTAGGTCGTTTTGACAAGTGGCGCGCCACGCATTTCTTTTGGCGCTGCTCAATACGGGAAACAGAATAGCGCACACAATCGCGATGATCGCGATAGTCACCAGCAATTCAATCAGTGTAAACGCACGCTTCACTATTCTTAAGACAGGGCTTATGGCTCATCGTCATCGTCCTCCTCCCAGCCATCTTCCATCTCCCATCTCCTATCTTCTATTCTTCCCCGCCTCCGGCGGCCGCCGCTCCCAATCCCTCACTTCACCCTCAACAAGCCTGAACAGCGGATGATGTTCCGGCATAACTATAGAACGACTGGCTCGATACCTCGCAGTATCGCGCACTGCGAGCTTGGCCTTCAGATGCTTCCACTCATACAACAACTGTTCTTTGGTCTCGGTAATCTTGTGCCCACGGCGCAAACCCGCCGCGTCGATCTTGCTGCGATCAAAATGATACCCACGCCGCACCGATTCCTCATGAACCGCCTTCAGATAACTGGCAATTGCCCCCACCGGATTCCGCGTCACCTGAAAACGAAGCAACTGCGGGTGATGCTGATATCCCCGCGTCCGCCCCTGCAAAACCTTCTGCGCCAGCAACCCTTCCCGCCACAGCGCAACGAGACCTTTCGCGTCGAGATGTTTTGGATGAATCGTCCATAGGCGCATGATTTATTGGTTGCCGATATTTTTTAATCCGCAGATTTCGCGGATAAAATGAGATTGTTTGGTGTCCAGCCTTTAGGCTGTCCCGGAGCATGCTAAAGCACGTACACCTAACCTGGATATTCAACGTTCCGAACCAGTAGGGCGGCTCTCCCGCGCCGCCTTCTCCGCATATAAATCTGCGTTAATCTGCGAAATCTGCGGACAAAACTCCGCTCAGGGCGACACGCCGTTTGTAGAAGATGTTTCCCGCAGAAAATGGTTAAGGATCGCCAGGTAACCGTCCACCTCTTCACCCGCATCCGGCCCCATTTCCTTCTTAAACTCCTGCAACTGGTCGGCGGCGGACTGTGCCTGCGACCGCAACCCATTCATGTCGAGTTGTCCGCTGCTCAATTGATCCAGCAGATCGTTGAATTTATTGACCGCCTCAGGGCTGGCGCTCGCGCCAAGCACCTGCGCCTCGACTTCCTGCACCAGATTGCTGTGCTCACGCACTTCGCGAAACATCGACTGCAGGTATGAAGGCGTGCTCGGTGTCCCGGCTTCAGCCGGTTGATTCAACGCAGAATTCTTCGCCTGAGCGGCCAGGGTATTGGCCATAGCGAGCGGCGGCTGGGCCGCCGCCAATACACCGAACGTAATCTTCGAGACTTTGGTCCGCGGCAAAGTCAATGTCCCCAGGGTCTCATCCCGAAGCACGAGAGAATTCGTCGTCACAGACAACACCCTCCCGTTCAACATGTCCCCGTTCTGCAATGTCACTTGATCAGCGGACAAGGATAATGCCGCACCAGCAAATAAGCCGCCGACGGCCAGAAAAATCATGAAGCGCATTGAAGTTTTCATAATGGAACCATAATCCCCGCACCCGGATGCTGCAAACTGAAAAGTGCCGATGCTTTTTCGTCAGCAGATTTTCGCTAAGGTCAGTCTGTGCGTTGAATCCACGAACCGTTGCGATCTTCCGAAGTGTCAAACTAACTGACCGCTATTCCCCCTCTCCCAGCCCGTCCTCCGTAGCACCGCCCATTTCGTTGGTTTGTGAGCGCTTGTGTTGTGACGTCCTGCGGAGAGCCACAGAGGAACGATACTGCGGAGGGTGGACGGGAGATGGCCGTGGGTGAGGGAGAGCCTTCCGAACGCCATTCGACCGCTAGCCTGATCGGCAGCGTCCTTGACTATTTCCACAAATCCCTTCGAATTACATCTGCGAAATCTGCGGATTAACTTCTCTTTTTGCGCCTTCGGGCCTTTGCTGTTCAAACCGCAAATATCCGTATCGTAATCCTATGCGGAATATCGAACCTGGCCGGGGCAATTCGTCGCAATAAAGCCGCATGCTCACGGTCAAACGCTTCGGTTTGTTCAGCCGATAGCGCCGCCCCAATCCATCGACATGCCCGAATGCGTCCACGCCATGATTCGCGAGTAAATGGGACATTCGCCGTAAACTCGTGAAACGTCTTCAATCGGAGCCATTTCTGCGACCACCTCGGAACCACATCCGCATCCCACCGTCGTGCATTGGGCCGGGGCCTGGCTTCCCGATTATATTTCGCAATCAATTTATGGGTATGACCAACGACACCCTCATCATGCTTATCCCAAATCAAAGTGCTCACCAAAAGCAGTCCACCCGGGCGTAAAAGACGCGGCACCTCAATTTTCATCTTCTCAACGTCAAAATATGTCCAGCACATGCTCGCCGTAATGGCATCGAAAGAATGATCCAGCAGACCAGTATTCTCAGCATGTCCCGCCTTAAATTTAATTTTGTTTGCCACCCCATATTTGCGTGCCGTCACTTTTTGCGCAGCAAGTTGTCCCTCAGAAAGATCCACCGCCGTGACCCGCGCTCCCGCCCGTGCAAACGGAATTGCCAGCGCCCCAGTGCCCGAGCCCAGGTCGAGGATGTCCTGCCCTGCCGCCCCAATGCCCAACTGCCGTAGTAAAGTGAAAAATTGTTTCGGGTAACCCGGACGATACCGGAGATAATCGTGGGAAGTTGCGCTCCAGTTTAGGTTCAGCTTCATCATTCCAGCTTTTTCAATTTTAATTAAAATATTTTCATTGTTTTGACCACTGAAGGAAACGCAATTTCGACCGCCGGCCCAATGACCCGAACCGCCGAAAACGGAATACATTATATAAACGGGAGGATGCCCTTGTACCCCGGCGGCGTCTCGCCGTAACCAACGCGCCGCCGCGCAATGGCCGGCTCAATGATGTCCCGGCGGAGGTCAATCTCGGCATGAAAAATTTCGCGCCAAAGCCGCCGGGTGTTTTCCGGGCAGCGGTTCGGCATGTCTTCATCAAATGCGGGCCTGAACAAATCCACGGCGTTTTGAAGCTCGTATTTAAACTCGTCAGCCGTCGGATGGCCGGAGATTTCAATAACACGCTCGAACGCCTTCAAGTCCTTGGCGTCCAGACGATTTAATTTCCCGATGAGGATGTCAAGCGGATGGGGAAAAGCCAGACTCACATTTTTGCGTTGAATGATCTTTGCGCGCTGCCGCCAGTCCGGATTCGTGCGATAGCTCAATTTGAATCCCGGTTCGATGTAAATGTCGCCGTGGGTTTTGTCGAGCTTTGCCGCCGCCACAAAGCCCGACAAATCCTCATCGTCGTCTGAAAAAATATTTACGTCAGCGCTTAACAATTGCCGGTCAACCGTCAATTGCAGCGGGGCGGAGCCATAGACGGTGACGCGAAAGGACCGATCTGCGGGAAGTGATTTAACAAACTCGTCGAGCAACTGTCCCGCTGGCGCAGTCCAGTCAATTTCGCCCGTCCACCAACTCGAATAATTTTTTATCGAATTCATATTTGCGGGGACCGATACCCAAAAAGTAAAGGGCCTGTTGAATCAGCCGGTTGTTGACCTCCGGGTCACCAGCCAATCGGCATGCCAGGGCCCGATCGCGAGGGCGCAACGGACCGGCTTCCCGACGAAGCAGGAGACGCGCGGCAAGGCGTGACTTGCGCCACGCGTTATCGGCCCTGGTTACAGACTGATTCATTTCAAAGAATCTATTGCAATGCCATAGGCTTTGCAATCTCAGGTACCTTTCGACATTCCGTCCCGAAAAAACTCAATCGTCGCCCGCAAATTGTTCTCCCGGTTATCCACGGGAACAAATCCTTTGCCGGAAATTTTGTCAACCGACGCGCACGAATGCTTCACGTCCCCTGCCCGCTCGGGCGCATACAAGATCGCCGAACGGGACCCCGTCAGCTCACAGATCGTTTTTGCCAGCGCGCTGACAGTAATCCGTTTGCCGGATGCCACGTTAAAAACTCCTGTCTCGTTCGATTGCGTCGCAAAAAAGACATTTGCTGCCACCACGTCCTTCACATAGATAAAATCCCGCGTCTGTTCACCGTCGCCGTAAATGGTGATCGGCTCATTTTTTAATGCGCGGTCAATGAAGATTGGCACAGCGGCCGCATATTGGCTTTTGGGATCCTGACGCGGCCCGAACACATTGAAATATCGCAGGCACGTCGTCTCCAGCCGTCCTTCATCGGAAAACATTTTGCAGTAAAACTCGCCATCAAGCTTCGTGATGGCATAAGGACTTTTCGGCTCCGGCAGCATGTTTTCCAGTTTCGGCACAGTTGGATTGTCGCCATAGATTGCGGCTGAAGTGCTAAAGACAAGCTTCTTCACCCCGGCGCGCGCCGCTTCTTCCAGTACCACGAGCGTTCCCGTGGTATTGAGTTCATTGCACTCGATCGGCTTTTGCATGGACTCCGGCACACTAATCATTGCCGCCAAATGGAAAACATAATCCACGCCCTCCAACGCACGCCGAACCGCCTCACGATCAAGGATCGATGCTTCAATAAATTCGTGCTTCAATCCAGCAAGGTTCTTTTTAAAGCCCGAGCGCAGGTTATCCAGCACGCGCACTTCGGCTTTTCCCTGAAAATGTTCAACAATATGGCTGCCGATAAATCCGGCGCCGCCGGTAACCAGAATTTTCATCAAAGTTGCTCCACCAATTTATTCATTTGCTCTTCCTGCCGTTCAATGGATTCAACTAACTTGAACTGCGTCCGGCAACGGTCAATGTTATGCCCGTCGCGATGCACTTTAAAATACGTATCGCCCGCCAAAAAGTCGGTGAGAAAACGAACGCCGATCTCAAATGTGATCAGCTTTGCCGAGAAAGCCAGGAACTGTTTCTCGCGCGCCGTCAAAAAGTCTGAACCCGATGCCAGATAACCCCGGACCAGCGCCTCGAACATCGGAAATTGCATCGTGACTTTCAACAAATCCCTCTCGTCCTCCTTCGCCGGGCTCGTCGTCGTCCGCACCATATCTCCAAAATCGTAAAGTGCCAGGCCCGGCATCACAGTGTCCAGGTCAATCACACATACGCCCTCGCCCGTCGCATCATCGAGCATGACATTATTGAACTTGGTATCATTGTGAGTCACCCGCTCCGGCAGGTTCGCCTCAAGCAGCACACCGCAAATGCTCTTATGCCCCAATGCGAAATCGATTTCCGGTTTCGCCAGTTTTGCACGATCGACCGAATCCGCTTCGATCGCTTTTTCAAGCGCCACAAATCGTTTCGGCGTATGATGAAAATCCGGAATGGTATCGTGTAGGCGCGGCGACGGCAGATCGGCGAGCAGTTTTTGAAACTGCCCAAACGTTTTGGCCGCCTCAAAAGCCTGGCGCGTCGATTCCACAGCGTCATACGTCTTCGCCTTTTCAATAAAATTGTAAACGCGCCAATAATTGCCCTCTCCATCCCGATAATACGCGCTGCCTTCCCGCGTCGGGATCAACTTCAACGCCCGGCGACCGAGAATTGAATCGGCGCCAAGTTTCCTTTCAAGATGCGAAGTGACGCGCTGGACATTCTCCATTAACGCGACTGGATTTTTGAATATATTATGGTTGATACGCTGGGCGATAAAACGCACCCGCGTTCCATCGTGGTCGAACACCGCGGCGCATGTGTCATTGATATGCCCATTGCCGTACGGCTCGGCACTCAAAAATTCGCCGCGAATCTCGAAGCGACTCGCAACCTTCTGAATATCGTGCTTTAACTGTTTGATAGCCGTCAGTTTTCCAAATTGCAACCCCACCGCCAAGAGAGAAAACCTTTCTCTATTCAGGCACCACCGCCTCGGCAGGCGCTGAAAATTCCACAAGCAAAGCCGCGCCAATCACCAGTCCTCCGATAACCTGTCCCCAATGCAAAGATTCGCCCAATAACAGGACGGCTATAGCCGTGCCGGCAACCGGCTGAACAAAGATCGTCAGCGCGGCAATATTAACCTGGGTTTCCCGGATGACCGCAAACCAAAGCAGGTACCCGGCGACCGTGCAAATAATGGCCAGATAAGCCACCAGCGCCCAATCCCAAAATGACAGGGTTGTCACGGCGTGAAATGTAGAAATCCCACCCAACAAAAAATTGGTCAACGCCCCGGCCGCTATAGAGATCGCGAGAACTTTTAGCATTCCGTTGCGCTGTACGATTCCTTTGCCGAGAATAGAACAGGCGCTTTCGCAAAAGAGCGACAGAATAATTAATGTGTCTGCCATCAAGGCGGGCAATCGAAATCCAGGCCGCCAGACTTCTGCCACCAAAGTCACGCCAACCAATCCCGCCAGAAAAACGGCGCAACGCCGCGACCCGATGCGTTCCCGCAGGAATATTGCTGCGCACAGGGAAACAATGACCGGTTCAAGGGCGATCAATACCGCCGCATCCCCCGCCCTGCCCATCTGGACTCCCGAGACCTGCAGTAGCGGAGAAAATCCAAATGTGATGATACCCATCACGATCGTATAGGCCAAATCCCGCCCCCGCGGCGCTTTGCCAGGCAACCAATACCAAAGCAAAAATAAAATTGCCGCAGCCATTCCATAACGGAGCGTTGCGATTTCAGCCGCATTCATCACCGGCGACAACACCTTAAAAACCGAATACGTTGCCGCCCACAAGCCGTTCATCAAAATGAGCAGAAACAGATGCTGCGATTTCATCCTGTTATGTTGGGGATTCGCAGAGACTTCGGGGACCACCGCTGATTCTGTTCCTTTCATTTGTGGACCCGTACGTTAGAGACTTGAGCCCTGGGTGTAAAGTGTTCTGCCCCGGGCAGGGCGGAAGTGCCCTTCCGCCAGGCGCGCGTCGTAAGACGCGCGCCATTGAGGTCGATGCACCGATCACCTTCATTGCGCTGGTAAGGTTTATATTTGGACGGACGATTCTCCATCAATTTTCGCTTTCGTTCTCAATTAATTCAAATAAGCTTCCGCATTATGAACCGAAAGATACTATTGGCTCTTGCGGTCGCCGGAGGTTTGGCTTTTTCATCACAGTTGTTCGCTCAGTCGCCGCGCGTCAACTTCCCCGCCGCCAGTCCCGCTTGCACAGTCAAACAACGCGTCGGGTTGACCGACATCACGGTCGTCTATTCGCGGCCGGGAATGAAGGACCGAACCGTCTTTGGCGGCATTGTCCCCTACGACACCGTCTGGCGCACTGGCGCCAACCAGGCCACAAAAATCACTTTCAGCACACCCGTCAAACTCGAGGGCAACGACATTCCCGCGGGCACCTATTCGTTGTTCACCATCCCCGGCAAAGACCAATGGACCATTATCATAAATAAAGACGCAGACCAGTTTGGCGCTTTCAAATATAAAGCAGACGATGATCTCGTGCGGTTCACCGTCACGCCCAGGACTCTGACGGACACCACGCTCGATGCCTTTACCATTGAATTCAATCGCATCCGTGACGATTCGGCGCTTCTTATGTTGATTTGGGATAAAACTGTCGTCCCCATAAAGCTGCAGGTCGACGTCGTGAGCAAGGTGGTACCGCAAATCGAAGCTGCCATGGCCGCGCCCGGCAAAAAATTGGACGGCTTTTATTTCCAGGCCGCGCAATTTTATTATGATCACGGCCAGGATTTGAACAAGGCGCTGGAATGGATCAACGCCGGGCTGGCCGATAAACCGATGATCGCTTTCGAAATGTTGCACGTGAAGGCTCAGATTTTGGCTAAGCAGGGCGACAAAGCCGGCGCGATTGCCGCCGCCAAAGAATCCTCCGACCTCGCCATTAAAGCCGAAGGCCCGAATAATTCCTTCGTCTGGATGAATCAACAATTAATTTCCAGCCTGCAATAACTGCTTTTCCAAATCACAAATTAAATTCAACACAAACCGCCGGTAACTGTCATAGTTCCTATGAAAACGTTTCTATCCACACTTGCAATCACCGCGCTCGTCCTATCAGTCGCACTCCCGGTTTCGGCTCAGCAAAAGCGCATGAGCCCTCACGAAACCTTCAACGCCCGCATCAGCGGCGAACGCATCACCGTCACCTACGGCCGGCCCTACACCGTAAAACCCGGCACCACCGAACCCCGCAAAATCTGGGGCGGCCTCGTGCCCTGGGGTGAACCCTGGCGCCTGGGCGCGGACGAAGCCACTCTCCTCCTCACTCAGAAACCCCTCGTGTTTGGCGATAAAACCATTCCTGCCGGAGCCTATACCCTTTACATGATACCGCAGGAAAAAGGCCCATCACAATTGGTCTTCAGCAGCGCTCTCGGCGGCTGGGGAATCCCAGTGGATACCGATCACGACGTCGCCAAAGTGGATCTGACGAAAACGGAGCTGAATAAGCCCGTGGATCAATTCACCATGGCCATCACCCGAAATTCCGGCGGCGGCGTGTTGAAATTATCGTGGGAGACCACAGAATTTTCCGCGCCTTTCACCGTGCAGAAATAGATAACGGCAATTGAACGGGCAGAATTTCTATTCGTCGCTTCCGCGATGATTGCGCATGAGCATCAACGTTTCATCCGGAGAATTCAGACCTGACAGAGGTCGTTTCATGAATATGCGTAGCAGCGGACATGTGTCCGCTCTAACTAATTCGCACTTTGACCGTTCTACGTTCAACGCCGCCCAAAACATCAAACTCCCGGCAGACAATTCTCCCTCTCCGGGGGGAGAGGGCCGGGGTGAGATTTCCCCAAAGGGCGGTTCGCGCATTGAACCCCTGAACCGCTGCGATGCTCCGGCGTATCAAACCATCAGACGACCATTCTCCCTCTCCCAGCGGGAGAGGGCAGGGGTGAGGGAGAGTCTTTCGGACGCAGATATTCGAGCCACGGTTCATGG
>DASXYX010000018.1:0-19593 GCA_036502245.1 Verrucomicrobiia bacterium | reverse complement strand
GACCACCCACCTGATTGCTATGCTTTATCTCATCGCCGGCAAACTCCGACTCCCACAGAGCTGACTTCCAATTCCACCGAAAACAGCGAAGAACCTGTTGCGGATTTCCGGACTACATATATGAAAATGGAGCCAACGACTGGACTTGAACCAGCGACCCGCGCTTTACGAAAGCGCTGCTCTACCAACTGAGCTACGTTGGCAACCAACGGGATATCCATTATAGGCTGGGGAATTGATAGGGCAAGTATTTCTGACGAAAAGCACCAAGCACCAAGTGCCCCAAACTCCAGAGAATAATCAAACCTCCGGCATCCAATTTCCGCAACTTCCAATACTTTGATGGTTGGGCTCAGTTTGTCGGGAGATCAGAGTTTGGAGTTAAAATGGGCGTCGAATGTTGGATGTTGGTGCTTGGAGATTGGGGCTTGGAGTTTCGCACTCCTGTGCGTGGTGCTTGGATATTGGGACTTGGAGCTTCCCCTTTCCGTTCGTGCCCTTTTGCGCTAAGTTCCCCTCATGCAGCTTGAGAAACTGACCATCAAATCACAGGAGGCTTTGCAGGAGGCGCAAAACATTGCGCGAAGTTTTTCCCATCAGGAACTGGACGGCGAACATCTCGCGCTGGCGCTGATCTCGCAAACGGACAGCCTGATTCCGGATTTGCTCCAACGCGTGGGCGTGCCGGGTGACCGGTTCAAAGCAGATCTGGAAAGCGAATTGGCGCGGCGCCACAAAGTCCAGGGCGGCGAAGTGTTCGCCGGCAACACGTTTAAGAAAGTTCTCGATTCCGCCCAATCCGAAGCGACCAGGCTCAAAGACGATTACGTAAGCACGGAGCACCTCTTATTGGGTTTGATACACGAAGGCGATTCGTCCCTGAAGAAGATTTTTCAAAAGTACGGTTTGAAACGCGATCAGGTGTTGCGGGTGCTGGCGGAATTGCGCGGCAGCCAGCGCGTGACGGACGCCAACCCCGAAGACAAATTTCAAACGCTGGAAAAATACGGACGCGACCTGACAGCGCTGGCGCGGCTAGGAAAGATCGACCCAGTGATCGGGCGCGATGAGGAAATCCGGCGCGTGATGCAGGTGCTTACGCGGCGCACCAAGAATAATCCGGTGCTCATTGGCGAACCTGGCGTGGGCAAAACGGCGATTGCCGAGGGACTGGCCCGGCGAATTGTCAGCGGCGATATTCCCGAATCTCTGAAGAACAAGCGTCTGGTAGCAATGGATCTGGGCGCGATGATCGCGGGGGCGAAGTATCGCGGCGAATTTGAAGACCGGCTGAAAGCTTTTCTCAAGGAAATCGTGTCCGCTGAAGGCAAAATCATTTTGTTCATCGACGAGTTGCATACGCTGGTGGGGGCCGGCGCGGCTGAAGGCGCGACCGACGCAGCCAATATCATGAAGCCACAACTGGCGCGCGGCGAGTTGCGTTGCGTGGGCGCCACAACGTTGGACGAGTATCGAAAGTACATTGAAAAAGATCCCGCACTCGAACGGCGTTTCCAGCCGGTGATGGTCACCGAGCCCAGTGTCGAGGCGACCATCGCTATTTTGCGCGGGCTCAAAGAGCGATACGAAGTTCATCACGGCGTGCGTATCCAGGATTCCGCGCTGGTTGCCGCCGCGCAATTGTCGCATCGCTACATCACCGATCGGTTTTTACCGGACAAGGCGATTGACCTGGTGGATGAGGCGGCATCGCGCATCAAAATGGAACTCGATTCCAAGCCCACGGAATTGGACCAGCTTGACCGGCAGATTTTGCAGTTGGAAATCGAGCGCACATCCCTGGCCAAAGAAAAAGACCCGGCAAGTAAAGAGCGATTGAAGAGATTGGACGCGGACATCGCCAATTTGAAGGACAAGTCCAAGGCGCTTTCGGCTCAGTGGCAAAATGAAAAAGCCGCCGTCAATGCGGTCAGCGTGGTGCAATCGCAGCTCGAACAGGCGAAAATCGAATTGGAACAGGCGCAACGCAAAGGTGACTTGAGCAAATCAGCCGAAATACAATACGGCAAAATCCCCGAACTGGAGAAAAAACTGGCCAGCATCGAGAAGCAATCTGCGCAGACCACGCGCAATACGTTGCTGCGACAGGAAGTGACCGATGAGGACATAGCCAAAGTCGTGGCGTCCTGGACGCACATTCCGGTCTCACGAATGCTTGAAGGGGAGCGCCAAAAACTGGTGAAGATGGAGGAACGGCTCGCGCAGCGCGTGATCGGCCAGAAAGCGGCCATCAAGGCGGTATCCGATGCCGTGCGCCGTGCGCGCAGCGGACTGCAAGACCCGAACAGGCCGATTGGCTCTTTCATTTTTCTCGGACCGACCGGCGTGGGCAAGACCGAGACCGCCCGCGCACTGGCGGAATTTTTGTTCGACGACGAAAACGCCATCGTGCGAATTGACATGAGCGAGTACATGGAAAAGCACACCGTGGCGCGGCTCATCGGCGCGCCACCAGGATATGTGGGCTATGAGGAAGGCGGGCAGTTGAGCGAAGCGGTGCGGCGGCGGCCATATTCGGTGGTGCTCTTTGACGAAATCGAGAAGGGACATCATGACGTGTTCAATGTCCTGTTGCAGGTGCTCGATGATGGCCGGCTCACCGACGGCCAGGGCCGCACGGTGGATTTCAAAAACACGATTGTCATCATGACCAGCAACATCGGTTCGCATCTCATCCAGGAATATTTCATGGATGGCCGCACGACCGTGGGCGCGCGGCAGACGATGGAAGACAAGGTGATGGCCGAATTGAAAAAACATTTTCGCCCTGAATTTTTGAATCGCGTGGATGACGTCATCATCTTCCAAAGCCTGGACGAAGAGGAATTGTCACACATCGTGGAAATCCAAATCCACCGCCTCGAGAAGCGTCTTGCGCAGCAAAACCTGACGCTGGAGGTGGATGCGGCCGCCAAAAAATTATTGGCACGTGAGGGATACGACCCACAATTTGGCGCCCGCCCGCTCAAACGCGCCGTTCAGGAACACCTGCTCAACCCGCTCTCCATGCGCTTGCTCGAAGGGGAATTTAAACCAGGTGACAAAATCAAAGTGAGCGCGAACGATGGAGAGCTTTCGTTTCAGAGAAAGTAATTAGAGAACAAACGGCACCAATGCCTTTACTCGTTTTCGATATTCAGCGTACCCCGGAAAATGCTGCAACATAATCGTTTCCTCCTGTTTGAGTTTGATCCAAAACCCAATGCCCATAACCAAAGCGCCAAGCCAGCAATGCAGTTGTCCAAATAGAATAGCGGAACCGAAACACATCAAGATGATTCCAGTGTAAATGGGATGTCGTACGAAGCGGTACGGGCCGGTTTGTATCAGTTCATGGCCTTGTTTGAAGCGGACATCACTGCTCCAGTTGCCGGCGAGGGTCCAGCGCGACCAGATCGCAATTCCGAGCCCAGCCACGCAAAGCGCTGCGGCAATCCACGCCGTTAAAAATGTGTGCGGCGTTAGCGGGATGTTCAAGGGCCAATGCCAATTGAGTTTTGCCAGCATGATAGCGCCAAGACTGGTCGCGATCCGGTAGGGCAGTGATGAAGATAAACTTTTCCGTTCAACCGTTGCCTTGACGGCAAAAGAACTAATGAGCCAATATAATAAAAAGGCTGCCCAGCAACCGAACAGAATCAGGCCTGGAATTTTCACCGACCTTAATATTACGCACCCGTTAAAAATTCCCAAAATAATTCGGTCATTGATTCCGTTTCAACGTTTCAACGTTTTAACGTCTTTACGACTCCAGCACGTTCTTAACCAACCCCAGCAGTTGCTCGGGCTGAAACGGCTTGGCCAGCGTGCCGTGAACGCCCAGTTGCCGGGCCATCTTTGAATAGACTTCCCCGGGCATCCAGCCGGGCATGGCGGTGGCGATAGTTTTGGGCGGGGACGGCAGTTTCCGCAGTTCGGATAGCGTCTCGAAACCCTGATTTTCCGGCAGCAACAATTCGATTATGACGAGATCGTACGGTTCTTTTTGATGTAAGTTAATCGCGTCGCGGCCCGTGTAAGCCTGCGTGACACTGTAACCGTCCTTGGACAACAATAGGCTGAAAGTGGTGCGCAATTCGCGGTCGTGGTCGACCACTAAAATCCGTTTGCTCTTTGATTCGGTAGCGGCGCCGGATGAAATTCCGCCGTCCATGCCTGTGTGAGCAGTCTCTCTTTCCAGCATCAGGCGCAAGGCCAGGAGATTTTCTTTTAGGATAAAACCTGAGGCGCCGGCGGAATCGGCGCGTTGCCGGAAATCCGGATCATTGAATGAGGTGACAATCATGACGCGGGCTTCCGGATGGACTTCTTTGATGGCCCTGGTCGCGTCAAAACCGTTGATGCCCGGCATCTGAACATCCATTGTCACCCAGTGGGGCTTGAACTCCCGGACACGCGCGAGGGCATCGTGCCCCGAAGCGCATTCCTGGACGGTTAGTCCGGGCATGGTCAAAAACCCGCGGATCAAATCGCGCGCGTTTGGGTGGTCATCCACAATCAAAAGCCTGGTGCTCATGGCAAGTGGTAAATATACAAACAAACTAGCCTGCGCGAAATTGGCGGGAGCATGTAATTTGGTGTCCGTAGTTCCACCTATTTTTGGCGTCGCGAACAAATGTTATCGCGCGCCAACTTCCAAATTCGCTGCAATGCTCAGGCATATCAAATCATCTGCCGACAATTCTCCCTCTCCCCGCGGGAGAGGGCCGGGGTGAGGGAGAGTCATCCGTGCGCGGATATTGAGTCTGCGCGCGCGGACGCGCGGTTAAAATATCACGCGCGCATTCGGCTGGCGCCGACACAACAGACTGTAGACTGTGGACTCAGGACTGTAGACTAAAGTTCCGACTTATGCGACAGGGCGAAGTAGAGAAGGCTATGGCTGCCGCGAAGGTCCAATTTGGCGGAGATATTGGCGCGGTGGGCCTCAACAGTGCGCGGGCTGATAAATAGCTCGGCGGCAATTTCGCGGCTGGTCTTTTTTACCGCAATTAGTTTTAAAATGCGAACCTCAGCTTTGGTCAGATCTTTTAGGCCGGGTTTTTCCGTGACAAGCGAGTCCGCCCTCTGGCGGCGGCGGATGAGATGGCCTGAGACGGAAGGGCTGAAATAGTGCCGGCCTTCGGCTACCGCGGCGATGGCCTCGATGATTTCTTCCACGGCATTCTCTTTGAGAATAAAACCCGTGACGCCGTGATCCAGGGCGCGGGTGCACAATTCTTCTTCGTTGTGCATCGTGAGGATAATGACGCGTGTGGGCAAGCGGATCTCCTGCGCGCGGCGGGCAATTTCAAGTCCGGTCATTCCAGGTAATTTCAGGTCCAGGACCGCAACGTCCGGCTTGTTTTTCTCGATGAAGAGCATTGCTTCTTTGCCATCGCCGGATTGGCCAATCAAATCGAAGCTGTCGGCATCCAGAATGACCTGGCGCAATCCCGTTCGAAACAACGGGTGGTCGTCGACGATGAATACTTTGGGCCGGTTCATGAGAGTATGATGGAGTCTTCTGATTCGGCGCGTGGTAAATCGTCTTTGGCTAAAATGGGAATCGCCAGTTCAATCCGGACGCCGTGGCCCGGACTGGAATCGAGTTGGAGCCGCCCACCTAGGATTCGCGCCCGTTCAGCAATATTTTTTAGCCCCATTCCCTGGCGCACCTCGTCAGGTTTGAAGCCGCGGCCATCGTCCTCGATGACCAGCAACGCCTCACGCACATCGCGCTCGAGAGTTACGCGGGAGTTTTTGGCTTCAGAATATTTTAAAATGTTATTCACGCCTTCCTGCACGATGCGGTAAAGACTGGCCGCGGCTTCGCGTGAAAATGCGTCATCAACCGGCTCGAATCGTTTTCGAAAGGCAATCGTGCTGGCATTGCCCGCGCTTTCGACCAGCGCATCCAACGCACCGGTGAGCCCCAGGTGGTCCAATTGATAAGGATGCAGATCCTGAGATATGCGACGCATGTCGGCGATGACCAGCGCGGTCATATTGCCTATGGCTTCGACGTCTGCGCGAACATCCGGCGGCAACTCGTTGTTGAGGAGCAACAGCTGGGCCTGGTTTTTGATGATCGAAAGGTTCTGGCCCAGGCTGTCATGCAATTCGCCGGCAATGCGCTCGCGCTCGGCTTCCTGTGACGCGATGAGCTGGAGCGTATATTGTGCGCGCGCTTTTTGTTCCCGCGCAACGGCTTCTTCGCGTTCCTGCTCGCTTTTCTTGCGGGCCGTAATATCGCGCAGCGCCGTCATGCGCACTGTTCGCTCGCCCAGTCGCGCGGATTTTGCCCGCGCTTCCACGATAATGAAACTGCCGTCCTTTCGAACGAGACGGTGTTCCAAAGTTTCTCCGGATTCGGTCCGGATGCGCTCGCCGATAAGATCGCGGGATTCGGGGGCAACCAGTTCGACAATTAGCCGACCGATAAGTTCTTCACGTTCATAGCCAAGCATATTGACTATCTCGTCATTGACGTCCAGCAGCCGGCCGTTTTCGCTGATAGCGACTCCTTCGAAGGCTGCCTGGGTAAGGTTCCGGTAGTGCTCCTCGCTTTCCCGCAGCCTGGCCATTGTGCGGTCACGCTCGGCTAACACGATCGCCGGGATCAATGCGATGAGCGTCGCCATGCCCATGACCGTCTGCACAATAAAGATGTATTCGCCCGAAGCAACCAATTCTGGCGCCACTCGTGAAAAGGCTCGCGCCGAAAAAAACGACATCGCAAGCGCCATGACGAGGCAAATACCCGTCGCGCCTCGAACGCCGAAGCGCAAGCCGGCCCATAATATGAAAGGAACGATAAAAACACGATTGGGAGAAAGCGCGCCCTGATCGCTGGCCAGCAGGTTCCACAATGCGCCGATCATACCAGCCAGCAGCAAAGTTGCCTCGACGATTCGTCCGGGAGAATCCAGCAACCGGCGCCGGCCGTGTAATGGACAAAACCACGCCAGAATGAACGGCGTCACAACCATAATCGCCATCATGTTGCCGCCCCACCATGTTCGCCAGGAAAACGCGAACGAATGGCTGGCTCCAAAATACACCAGCGTGGCCGCGCCGATAACCGCGCCGAGCATGGAATTGAACACAGCGCCAAAAATAATCAGCCCGATGAATTCCATGAGTGTCTCCAGTTCCGGAAGTTCCCCGACAAAAGTCCGCACGAGCCATGCGCCGACGCCATATTCAACGACATTTGCGCAATAGAAACCCAGAATGACGGGGATTTTTACACCGTGAAGGGTATCGAAAAGCAGATTCGCGGGAAGAATCGCGAGGAGGAGCCATGGCCAGTCCCGGGTCCGATTCATCAGCAACACCGCCATCGACAAACCGGCAGGCATCCAAAAACTTACGAACGCCAGGTTTCGAGGAGAGAGAAACCCTGCCAGTTCTGCGGCCAAAAAATAGCCGATGCCAAACAGTGCCATCCGGTGCCACAAACGGAGGTACCATTTGCGGACGGCTTCGCGGCCTGAAACGGTCATCGTTACCACAATGAATGCCTATTCTTGCGCCTGCCCTGGGCGCATCTTTGAATCGCGATTTGCGGACTGACCGCGGCCGGTTCAATCGGCAGCCGTCATTCCATTCGCAACCGAAGCACCTGTTATTCCATTGTCAACACGACCCGAAATCTTGCTTTGCCACTCATCATTCGATCGTAGCCTTCGGCTACGCGATCCAGCGGATATGTCTCGTTCATCGAGCGGACTCCTGAAAGAACGCTGAACTTAAGTGTATCCTGAGAGTCGGCAGCGGTGCCTGAATACCATCCTTTCACCGAGCGCTGACCCAGGATGAGGACTATCGGCGAAACCGTTAGTGACTGCGCGGCCCCCACCACGAGGAGGGTGCCATTCAGCCCCAATCCGTTCTGCACAGCGGCCATCGCCTCTCCGCTGGTCACTGTGGCCACGATGACTTTTGCGCCGCCAAGTTTCATCAGTTCGGCGGATGGATCCTGCGCCTGGCTATCGATATAATGGTGTGCGCCGAGTTTTTGCGCAAGTGGACCCTTGTCCGCGCCACGGGCAATGCCGACGGTCCGAAAACCCATTTTCACTGCATATTGCACGGCCAGATGACCTAGTCCGCCCAGCCCGAGCACGGCTACAACGTCTCCGGCGCGTGCGCCGCTGTTGCGCAACGCGTTATAGGTGGTAATGCCCGCGCACATGAGCGGTCCGGCTTCAACTGGAGACAACTCGTTTGGCACCAGAGCCACGGCAACAGCCGGCGCTACCATGTAATCCGCATATCCACCATCAAATGAAATGCCCGTCACCTGGAGCGCGACAGTACAGCCGAAGAAATCGCCTTTGCGGCAGTTATCGCACATCCCGCAATGCCCGCCATGCCAGCCCACGCCGACGCGCTGGCCCGGTTTCCATTGCGTGACACCCGTTCCCACCGCGTCCACGACGCCGACCGCTTCGTGACCAGGAACGCGAGGATATTGGATGCCAGGCCACTGACCCTCCTTGACGAGAGAATCGCTGTGGCAAACACCGCAGGCCTGGACCTTGATTCGCACCTGGCTTGGGCCGGGTTGTGGAATTTCACGTTCAACCAATTCAAACGGCCCGCCGGGGCGGGTGATCTGGGCAGCGCGCATTTTGGGCATAGTCACTCCTGTCTTGGTTTTGTCCAACCGAACCGAACCCAACGCCGAATCTACCACGGATTATCCGGTTGACAATCTTTACTTATCTTCTGGACATCATTTGCAATTCCAATTACAATCGCCGGGTAAACCCTTGGGAAAACTATGGAACTCAAAGTGGCCTGCGGCTGCGGCCAAAAATATAAATTCGACGTTGAACCGGTGGCCGGCCAGATGCCGTTTACGGTGAATTGCCCGACTTGCGGTGTGGATGGCACGCCGGTTGCCAATCAGCTTTTGGCAGAGCACTTTATCTCGGTTCCCGCCGCGCCCGTGGCGGCGCCGGCACCCGCGGCACCCGGAGGATTGAGGATTAACCGTCCGTCCCCCGCAGCCGCCGCGCCTCCGCTATTTGCAAATTCGGCGGCCGCCCCGCCCCCGCTTCCAGTTTCGGCGCCGGCGCCGGCAGGTCGTCCAGGAATTCCAATCCGGAATTTACTTTCGCCGCCTGTGAAATCCGGGCCGGCCTACAATTTGTGGATGGGTATTTTGGGGGCGTTTCTTGGGGCGGCTGTTGGGGGCGGTTTGGTGTACGGCTTCATTTTATGGACCGGCTTTAGAATGCCCTTGACGGGCACCTGCGTAGGCTTGTTATCCGGGATCGGGGCACGTGTGCTGGCGCGCGGAGGCGATGCGACTATGGGAGCGATCGCCGCTACCTTTTCCGTCCTGACTGTGGTTTGCATCTTTTATTATTCATTTCATGGGTATATTGGCGTTGGGATGATGGTTTCAATCATTGTTAGCGGATCGATGGCCTATAAGTTGTCATCGTATTGACCGACGTTGCAAGCGGGCATGCGTAAACCCGCCAGGTTCGAGGGCCGAAAGTACGCCAGTCGCCATTTTTCCTTTCCCTTTTTCCAATTTCGTTCATCGTGATACGATGAAGCAATGAATAGCGAAACGCTGGACCGGTTTTTTGAGCGCGGAATTTTGGCGCTCGTGCTGGCTGTCCTGGTTTTTGCGCCGCTGGCAATGGGCGCGTATAGTACATGGGAGTTCCTGGTCGTCCAGGCGCTCATCATGGCCGTGATGTCCCTGTGGGCGATTCGGGTCGCGTTGACTCGCGAGACCAAACTCTTTTGGCCGGCGCTTTGCTGGCCCGTCCTGGCCTTTGCGCTTTATGCGATCGTGCGGTACTTGACGGCAGACATCGAATACGCAGCGCGATTTGAAATGGTTCAAACGTTGCTCTACGCCTTTTTGTTTTTTGCCATCCTCAATAACCTGAGTTCAAGAGAATGTCCCGGGATTGTTTCCTTTGTATTGGTGCTTCTGGCTGCGGGAATTTCCTGCTATGCGATTTGGCAATATATGGCTCATTCCAACCGGGTCTGGAACGAGATTTCGCCCTATCGTGGGCGGGTAACCGGCACATACATCTCGCCAAATAATTTTGCGTGTTTTTTGGAAATGACGATGCCGGTGGCACTGGCGTTTTTTATGGCCGGGCGCATAAAGCCGCTAACGCGGATTTTACTGTGTTACGCATTGCTAACGATGGGGGCGGCGATGGCGCTGACCTTTTCGCGCGGCGGTTGGATCGCCGGCGGCGTGGGGATTATCGCAGTGCTGGCGATTTTGCTATGCAATGGCAAGCACCGTCTCCGGGCATTTATTGTCCTTGTGGTATTGTCGGCCGGATTGACTGTATTTGTGACGAAATACCTTTCGTATACCTTCGGCTATATTGATCGTATTGAATCGGTCAATCGGAATGGGGTAGGCGATATGAATTCGCGGGCCGAGTTGTGGCGGGCGGCGGAGAAGATGTGGGCGGATCACTTTTGGTTCGGGGTAGGGCCCGCGCATTATGATTATCGCTTTCGGCAGTACCGGGCTGAAAACATCCAGGCCCGGCCCGACCGGGCACATAACGACTATCTCAATCTCCTGGCCGATTGGGGTACTACCGGTGGAATCATAGTGACGGCGGGAATGGTGATCTTTGGCATCGGCCTGGCCAGGACGTGGAATGCCGTCTCGCCGGAAAAACGGGAATTGGGCCGGGGCATGAGTGATCGTTTTGCTTTCTTTGTGGGTGCATCGGGAGCATTGCTGGCGCTGGCCGTGCATTCGTTAGTGGATTTTAACCTGCACATTCCTGCAAATGCGTTAATTGGCGTCGCTTTCCTCGCCCTGTTGGCAGGTCAATTACGTTTTACGAATTCGAATCACAAAGTGGAGGCGGGCATTATTGCACGAATTGCACTGATTGTGGTTTTTGCGGGGGGGATCGTGTATTTCGGGCTTCAAGGTTATCGTCGTCAACAGGAGTGGATTTGGCAGACGCGCGCTAATGACATGAATTTGCCGTTCCTGGGGCAGGCAGCGCTTCTGGAGCGGGCTTTTGCCGTGGAGCCCAAGGATTTCCAAACTGCCTATGATATTGGGGAGCTTTACAGGCAACAGAGTTTTTTAGGCGGCCAGGATGAGGAGAGCCAGGCCAAAACGGCCATGGAATGGTATTCGCGGGGAATGAAACTGGATCCTTTTGACGGCTATGACTATCTGGGTTACGGCATGTGCCTGGATTGGCTGGGTCGCCATGACGAGGCTGAGGCATATTGCAACCGGGCGGACGCCCTTGATCCCAACGGCTATTTCACGGAGGCCAACATCGGCTGGCATTACGTCCAGTGCGGGGATTATGCGGCCGCGCGGGTCTGGCTGGCGCGCTCAATCCGGCTGATGTTTGGCGCCAACAATGCCATCGGCTATACCTATTGGGATATCGTGGAAAAGAGGCTCATCCAGCAGGCGTCTGGCCAACCCCTTTTACCCGCCGAATATCAGTAATTTTCGATGGTTTTAGCTGTTGACATTTCCGGGAACCCGCTTATTCTTTTACTAACAGAGTGCTAATTGGGAAACGTCGTATTATGAAAAAAATTCAATTATTAGCCGTGTGCGGCTTGATGGTGGCATGTGCATTTGGCGTGCGCGCCGCGAACGATATCAGGCCCGCTGCCGTGACCGTCGTCAATGTTGAAGGTCAGGCGCGTTATTCTGTGGACGGCCATACGTGGCACCCTGTCGTCGCCGGCAAAATATTGCACCAGGGCGCAGTGATCGAAACCGCGACGGGTTCCAGTTGTGATCTTGTACTCAGCGGATCACCTGTGCCCTTCGCCGAAAAGTCTGCCGACCCGTCCAGCGCATCTTCTTTGGCCATGGCGCCAGACCCGAACGTTCGCGGATTCGTGTCTGCCAAGCCGATGGCCCAGCAAAACGTCATTCGCATGTCGGGTAACTCAATGCTGGCTATTGACAAGCTGACCGTAATTGACACGGGCGTTGACAGCGTTAGCGACACTGAATTGGATTTGCGCGCGGGCAAGATTTTCACCAGCGTCAAAAAGATGTCGGCCAGCTCCCAATACATCATTAAGCTCCCCAATGGTGTGGCAGGAATCCGCGGTTCTTCGGGCAGCCTGAGCTCTGATGGTTCGGCTCAATGGCTTCACGGTGAAATTGTGATTTCGTTCATCGGCTCCAACGGCCAGCCTCACGTCGTGGTTGTCCATGGTGGTTTTGAGTACAATCCGCAGACCGGCCAGATTTTGGAGTTGCCCAAAAAGGCTATTAAGGCGCTCGAGGCGTTTGGGGCTTACGCTTCAACCTTGTACGCCCAAGTATATCCTATCATCAAGGACCTGACTCTGGTCTTTATTTCGCCTACGCAGGGCGTGGCGGCCCCCGCGACGGTCAATGAGGGTGTGCGATAAACCTAAGGGGAATCGTAAAAAGTACTTTCCAAAACCAGAGCAGCCTTGAGTTGCTCTGGTTTTTCGTTTAATCCGGCTGTGTGACATTCAAGCCCGCCAAACACGCGCCGGTCATTGTGGCCGGGACGGTCATCGTGTTGGTCTGCGTCCTTCGCCTGCTGCACTTGGAATGGTTCGAGCGTCTCGAATTAATGACCTATGACGACCGGGCCAGGGCTGCATTGAATTTTCCAGCGCCTGCGGCAACGAACCTGGCCTTTGTTTCGATTGATGAATCCAGCATTAAAGCAGTCCTGAGCGGCCATCTGGGCTACCGGTTCGGACTTCTTTGGCCCCGGCAGGTCTATGGAAGACTGGTGGATGAACTTTCGGTTGAAGGCGCGAAGGCGGTCGGATTCGACGTTCTTTTTGGCGACCTGCGCCCCGACCACGCCCCGGTGAGAATGGCCGATGGGCGATTGATGGAATCGGATGATTATTTTGCTTCGCAAATGCGCCACGCGGGCAACGTCATTCTGGCGGTCACGCCCGACATTTGGCCGCCGGCCGAGTTTGCGACCAATGCGCTCGCGCTCGGAGACATATCGACCGAAAAAGATTCCGACGGGGTGTTGCGGCGCGTGAAAAGTTTTCGCGTGTATCGGCGGTGGCATCCCTACATTCAGTTTGCGGCCAGGCCTGACCAGTACGATTTGGATTTGGACCACGCGATCGTGGCGCCCGGAAAAATCATCCTGCCGCAAAACGGCACAACCAATGTGGTTGAGTTACCCATTGACGCCCAAACCAATTTTGCTACGTCCGATATTCTTGGCGACAAGTTGCCAGCTGGCGTTCCGGCGCGCGCGCGTGCTTTCACAGATGAAATCATATGGCACATGGGCATTGAGCTGGCCGCGCAACAGCTTGGCCTTGACCTGAAAAACGCTCAAATCGATTTGGCCCATGGGAAAATTGTCCTGCGCGGGGCGAACGGTGTTGAACGGACCATCCCCGTCGACTCTAATGGGTACTTTTTCGTGGACTGGCGGATAACGGCCACGGATCCACGTTTGCTGCAGGTTCCGATTGAAGACCTGCTCGGACAGGAAAAGCAACGTTTGGAAAATACGACAAATGTTTTAAACGACGTTTTTCGAAACAAGGTCGTCGTTGTGGGCTCGGCGGCGCAGGGCAATGACCTTACTGACCGCGGCGCAACTCCCTTGGAACGTGACACGCTTCTGGTCAGCAAACACTGGAATGTTGCCAATTCTGTCATTACAAACCGTTTCATTCGCCGTCTTTCGTTGCCATGGGACTTGGTGTTGATCGTCGTTCTTGGGGTCGCTACGGCGCTGTTGACCTGGCAAATCCGTCCCGCCCTGGCTGCCAGCGCCGCGGTTTTTGGGCTCATTATTGTTTATGTCTGCGTCGCTCTTTTTCTGTATATCGAGTATCGCTGGTGGGTGCCGCTGGTTTTTCCGGTGGCAGGCGCTGTGTTCGTGCAGCATGTCTGCCTGGTCACATGGCGCGCTATCTTTGAAGAAGGCGAGAAACGGCGGGTCAAAGCCGTGTTTTCAAAGATTGTTGCGCCCGACGTGGTGAGTGAATTGTTGCAGGCTGAGAAACTTTCCCTGGGCGGCGCGCGGCGCGAAGTCACCGTTTTTTTCGCGGACGTTCGTGGTTTCACGGCATTGACGGACGAGGCGCAGGAACGTTCGGCAAAATTTGTAAAGGAGCATCAGCTGGACGCCAAAGCAAAGGAGGCCCACCTGGACGAGTCTGCGCGCGAAACGCTCAATACCATTAACACTTATCTGGGTCTCGTCGCCGACACCGTCATTACCGGCGGCGGTACCCTGGACAAATACATCGGCGATTGTGTGATGGCTTTTTGGGGTGCGCCGGTGGCCAATCAAAAACACGCGGCTTGCTGCGTGCGCGCGGCGATTGAGGCGCAACGCGGGATTTATCACATCAACCAACAACGTCGGGCTGAAAATGAACGGCGCGGCGCAGAAAACGCCGCGCGCACAACCTCGGGACAAATGGACAAACCGGTTCTGCCCATCCTTACGCTCGGCTGCGGCGTCAACACCGGCGTGGTGGACGTAGGGCTCATGGGATCGGCGACCCGCCAAATTAATTACACGGTATTTGGCCGCGAAGTAAACCTGGCCTCGCGTCTCGAAGGTGTGTCCGGGAGCGCGCGCATTATCATTGGGGAGACGACCTATCGCCACTTGCTGCGCGATGACCCGGCCCTGGCGGCCACGTGCATTGAATTGCCGCCCGTCAACGTCAAGGGAATCCTCGATGCCGTGAAAATCTACGAAGTGCCCTGGCAGGACGGAAAGCCCGGCAAGTGAATCGTCAAAAAGTATTTGTTGTAATGCCCAAGTCGGTGCCGGAAACTCTCCCGGCATTAAACTGCTGATTTGATTGTGAACATTCTGGATAAAATCGTCGAAGAAAAAAAACGCGAGATAGCGCGGCTTCCCGCACGCATCATCGCCGCAGGCGACCTTCGAGATGCTCTGCTCGAACACGGCGAACGTCGTGACTTTCGCGCGGCGCTGACAGGCGCGCCGGGCGTTGCGCTCATCGCGGAAGTGAAAAAGGCTTCTCCCTCGGCCGGGCTCATTTGCAAGGATTTTGACCCGGTCCGCATTGCCAAAGAATACGAGGTCGCGGGCGCCAACTGCCTGTCGGTGTTGACGGACGAAAAATTTTTCCAGGGATCGCTGGATTACCTGCGCCAAATTCGCGCCGCTGTCAAACTGCCGTTGTTGCGCAAAGATTTCATTATTGATGAGCGGCAAATTCTGGAGGCCATTGAATGGGGCGCGGACGCCATCCTGTTGATCGTATCGATTTTGTCTGACGCGCAACTGCAGAAATTTCATTCCCTTGCGATGGAGGCCGGGCTGGCGGTCCTTGTCGAAGTCCACGACGCGGCAGAACTTGATCGAGCATTAAAAATCGGCGCGGAATTGATCGGGGTGAACAATCGCGATTTGAAAACTTTTACCGTGGACCTCGCCACGACGGAGAAGCTGGCGGCCAGGATGAAGGGAGAGCGAATTCTCGTTGCCGAGAGCGGCATCCATACGCGCGCGGACGTGGAACGGTTGAAAAAGTGCGGCGCGCGCGCCATCCTGGTGGGCGAATCACTTCTGCGTGGGGGCGATATCGGTGCAAAGATTCGGGAACTGCTCGGTGTTTCCATCCGACAATGATGCAAACATCACTCAGTTGAGCGTGTATTTCTTCAGGCCGGAAAGCTGCAGGGTGATTTTTGCCAGGAATAGGGGATTGTTTTTGAAGTAACGGCCGGCGAGGCGGCGCGGCTCGCTGCAAAGTCGATAGAGCCATTCCAGCCCGCTGCGTTGCATCCATCGCGGCGCTTGCTTCACCCGCCCGCTTAAGAAATCAAACGCCGCGCCCACACCCACCATCAGGGTTGCGTCGAGTTTGGGTAAATGTTGCGCCATGAACTTTTCCTGTTTGGGCGTGCTCAATCCCACCCAGAATATATCCGGGCGCGCGGCCCGCACCTTTTCGCGCAACTCGTTTTCCTCCGCCGGATTCAGGGGACGGAACGGGGGCGTAAACGTCCCGGCGATTTCAAGATTGGGAAACCGTGCCTTAAGGTTTCCTGCGAGTTGTTCGGCGACGCCGGGCGCGCCGCCAAAAAAGAAATGCCGGCACGGATTTTCCTGGCTCCAGCCACAGATATCCAGCATCAGATCCGGGCCATATACGCGCCGCATTTGCCGGTGTCCCGTCATTTTGCCGGCCCAAACCATCGGCATGCCGTCGGGCGTGCAGAGAAACGCATTATTTAATATGGCGCGGAACGATTCGTCGTTTTGCGCTTCCATGACGCCATGGACGCCCGTAACGCAAATATAGCCTTTGCGTCGCTGGCGGATGGCTTCGGCGATTTCGGCCAGCGCGGTTGGCAGGTTCAGAACGCTAATGCCGACTCCGAGCACGTTGACACGGTTCATGATTTACGATTGGCAATTAAAGATTTATGATTCTGCGGGCCTGTTTGTAATATGTCATTGCGTCGAACATGTTTTGTACCGGCGCCAGGTTGCAGCACGTTCATCGTAAATCGTAAACCGCAAATCACAATGAAATTGCTCGTTTTTGCCCACGTCCCGCCGCCTTACCATGGCCAAAGCGCGGCGGTACGGTTGATGCTCGACCATTTTGGCGGCAACCGGCGCAAATTGAAATTCCGGAGTGAGCCGCCCAACCGCTATGGCGTCGAGTGTTATCATGTGAATGCGCGGCTCTCGAGAACACTTGAAGACGTCGGGGAATTTCAGCTTAGAAAGTTTGACCAGATTCTCTTTTATTGTTTGCAGGCCATCTGGTGCCGGTTTCGATACGGTGTCAAGACGCTGTATTATGTCCCGGCGCCGGGCAAGGCAGTTGCCCTGTACCGGGATTGGATGGTTATGTTTCTTTGCCGGCCATTTTTTGAAAAGATCATTTTCCATTGGCATGGGGGCGGCCTGGCCAAATGGCTTGAAACCTCGGCGCAGCACCAAACGCGCAGCGTGACCTATCGGCTGATGGGAAACGCGGATGTGAGCATCGTGCTGACTGAATTTGGCCGTCGCGAGGCTGAAAAACTATTGCCCAGGCGTATCGCTGTGGTTGGCAACGGATTGGCCGATCCGTGTCCTGAGTTCAACGATAGTATCCTTCCTTTTCGAGAGACCCGCGCTGCTGTGCTCAAAGCCATCTTGTCCCGTAATGCGCCGCCCGCAAATTCGAGGCAGGCCGTTGTTAACGTCCTCTTCGTGGCCACCTGCTCGCGGGAAAAAGGCCTCTTTGACGCCGTGGAGGGAGTTCGGCTTGCCAATCAAACTGCCGGGGAGCGAAATTTGTCGCTGCGCTTCCGATTGGTGGCCGCCGGTTCGTTTGCGTCAAGGGCTGAAGAGATGGAGATGCGCGAATTCGTTCGCCGTCATGGTCTGCTGAATACCGTAGACCTGGTTGGATTTATTTCCGGTGAAGCCAAAAACGAGGCGTTTCGCAGCGCTGATATTTTTTGTTTTCCCACCTATTACCCGGCCGAAGGCCAGCCCATATGCGTGGCGGAAGCCCTGGCCTTTGGCTTGCCGGTAATCACCACGCGCTGGCGCGCCGTTCCCGACATGCTGCCCGCCGATTATCCGGGCCTTGTGGACATCAAATCGCCCCACGAAGTTGCTGAAAAGCTCCTTCTTCTGTGCGCCACCGACCTGAGTTCCTGCTCCCGTGATGCTTTTTTACGGCGCTTCACCCTGGACCGGCATTTGGCGGCGATGTCTGACGCGATTCGCAATGTGGAAAATATGCCTGTGCAACATTCATGAAACTAGGACTTCTTCAGCTCAATTCGACGGTCGGGGATTTCCCCGCGAACGTTGCAAAACTTCTATCCGGATACGAACGAGCCCTGTCGTTGGGCGCGGAATTTGTGCTGGCCCCTGAATTATTTCTTTGCGGCTATCCGCCGCGCGATTTGCTTTTGCGTCCCGATTTTGTTGACGCCAACCTGGCGGCCCTCCAGGCGGTGGCAAAGGGAACAGGCCGCGTTCCCGTGTGCGTGGGTTATGTGGACAGAAATCCCGAACGTCCCGGCCGCGCCTTGCGCAACGCCGCGGCTATTTTGTACAAAGGACAAATTATCTGGCGCACGGTCAAATGCCTGCTCCCCACTTATGACGTCTTTGACGAGGACCGCTATTTCGAGCCCGGTAAACAGGTCGTCCCCATCGAATTCGACCGTCACAAATTGGCGGTCACCGTTTGCGAAGACATTTGGAACGACGAGGATTTTTGGCCTGAACGCCTTTATCGCCGCGATCCGGTCAAGGAAGCCATTTCGCAGGGCGCTGGCCTGGTCGTGAATATTTCCGCTTCGCCCTGGAGCGTCGGGAAGGAAAAGGTGCGCCTGGAGATGCTTCGTCGCGTCGCGCGCGATGAAAAGACGCCTCTGGCGCAAGTGAACCTGGTGGGCGCCAATGACGAATTGATTTTCGACGGCCATAGCGTTGCGCTGGATTCGCGAGGCAACGTCATCGCCATGGGACGGGGCTTTGGTGAAGATGTTTTTGTGGCCGATATGGAAGCCTCCGGCGGCCAGGCCACGGTGAGTTTTCCGGACCATGAGGCGCAAATTTTTTCGGCGCTCTCGATGGGAATCCGCGATTATGTGCACAAATGCGGCTTCAGGTCCGTAATCGTTGGACTTTCCGGAGGCATTGATTCCGCGCTGACAGCCGTTCTCGCGGCGGACGCGCTGGGCAGGGACAATGTCCTGGGTGTGGCCATGCCCGCGCGCTATTCGAGCGAAGGCAGCCTGGTTGACGCCGAGGCAATCGCCAGGAATCTGGGTATCCGGTACGAAGTCGTGCCCATTGAACCGCCGTTTTTAGCGGTGGAACAACAACTGGCGAAGATATTCGACGGACTGAAACCTGACCAGACCGAGGAAAACATGCAATCGCGGCTCCGCGGAGTGACGCTGATGGCGCTGGCGAATAAATTTGATGCGCTGGTGCTGACGACGGGCAACAAATCGGAAATGGCCGTTGGCTATTGCACATTATACGGAGACATGAATGGGGCTCTCGCGCCGCTGGCGGACGTTCTTAAGACAGACGTTTATAAACTCTCGCGCTGGATCAACCGCGGGCAGGAAATCATCCCAAACAGTTCCATTGTCAAGCCGCCCAGCGCCGAACTCAGGCCAAATCAAACGGACCAGGATTCTCTCCCTCCGTATGAGACACTGGACGCGATCTTGGACTTATATGTGGTCCAGAATTTGAGCCGCGAGCAAATCATCCAGAAAGGTTTTGAGCCGGCAATGGTCCATGACGTCTTGAACAAGATCAATTTTTCGGAATATAAGCGGCGCCAGGCCGCTCCCGGGCTGAAAATTTCCCCGCGGGCATTCGGCATGGGCAGGCGTATTCCCATCGCCCAACGATTTTCCGTGTAATCACCTTAGAGCGTTTTAAAAAATAATGTGGCCATTCGGAGCGAGGATTTTTGGTGTTTTGGCGAGGCTTCAGCGAAGGAGCATGTTTGAAAACCCTGTGACTGAAGCTGAAACGACGCCAAAACCCAAAAAGACCGCTTCCCCTTCTTTTTCTTCCCGAATGGCTACAGTATTTTTTAAAC
>DASXYX010000017.1:0-9021 GCA_036502245.1 Verrucomicrobiia bacterium | reverse complement strand
CCCCGCGTGCTCGCTGAGGAATGGGCGACGAATGAATTTGGCGCGCAGGCCGCCACGAACGTGGCTGAGATGCTCATGCTTTCCCCCGAGTGCGTCCGCAAATGCATATATATCGAAGCGTATGCCCGTGATCATCAGGATTGGAACCCGGGACTTAATTTAATGCGCGACGATATCATCCGCGGCGTGGTTCTAAAAAAACTTTATGACGGATCGAAAGAATCTCTCCCGGCGGTGTTCGCCGAGAAGGAGCAAGCTGTGGCGCTCGCTGTCCAGATGCGTTCGATATTTGAAAATTCACGGCCTGACATTTTGGCGGCGCGAGGTGAACGTGCCTATCAGGAATCCCTGAGCAGCCTGATTTATCTGGAAAGCCTTACCAGGGTGATGGAGCACTATGTCATTGGTATGTTCAGCTATTATCAATGGCAGGAATCACATGATCCGGCAGCAGCTGTAAAAGCCACCGAGGAACTCCAGGCCTGGAAAGAGGCGTGGAATTCGTACCAGGCCGAAGTGCCCAAATTGTACGATGCTGCTTCACTCTATCGTTCACAGAACACACAGAGCGCTGATTCCGCGAAAGGCGCGATGGCGGACCTTTGTGAAAACGCCATGCAGGACCTCGCTGCCGCAAATACTGGCCACCCCGTTACTCAACCTTCACAATGAATTCGTCAACATTGAAAACTCTATCGCAATCATTGATCCAACGCCGGGAGGCAGTTGCGGGGTGCCTGCTTAAAATGCGCCGTCAAATGATTGGACTGGCTGCTTTGCTTGCCATGTCATTTGCTGTGGTGGCCTGTCATGCAGAAATGTCGCCCGCGGATTACTGCAATCTTTCAATTGGCACAGCTAACACACGCTGGGATTATTTCGCGCCGGCATCCCGCCCGTATGGCATGGTGAGCCTAAGTCCGGATACACGCGTGGGCGGAGATTGGTTATGCGGCTATAATTATAGCGATACCAATATTCTTTGTTTCAGTCATATTCACTGCTGGGAACTGTATGGTCTGCCAGTCATGCCTACCACGGGCAAATTGTGCGCGCAGGATGGGTTGGCTGCCGCTGCTTCCGGTTTTTCACACGACGACGAAGTCATCCATCCGGGCTATTACAAGGTGCTTCTCAAGCGCTACGGCATCACGGCGGAACTTACTTCAACCATGCGTGTTGGTTTTCAGCGCTACACTTTTCCCGCGAGCGATTCAGCGCGCATCGCTTTTGATACCGGTGCAACGCTGATGGATAAAATCGATTCCAGCGCCGTGCGCCAGACTGGTCCGCAGGAAATCGCCGGTTATTCGGTCATGGCCCCGACTCAAATGAACCGGCGGCCTAAACCGTTCAAAGTTTATTTTGTGGCGCAGTTCAGCAAGCCGATGAAATTCGGCGCGTGGGCGAACAAACAATTGGCGCCGGATACTAACGCCATTTCCGGCAAGAACGTCGGTGCTTACGTGAGTTTTTCCACGACCAACGGTGAACAGGTGCTGCTTAAGATGGCCATTTCCTATACCAGCGAGGAGGAAGCGCGAAAAAATCTGGCGGCGGAATTACCGGGATGGGATTTCGACGGCATCGTACGTGAGTCAAAAGATGATTGGAATCGATGGCTTGGCCGCATCGAAGTTCAGGGCGGCACAGAGGCAGAACGGGTCAAGTTCTACACGGACCTCTGGCATGTTTTGCTGGGCCGCCATGTCGTCAGTGATGCCGATGGCAGTTATTGCGACATGACGAGCGGCGAGCCTGTTGCGCGCCGGGTGCAACTGGATGCCCAGGGCCATCCGCGGTTTCCACAATATAATTTCGATGCGTTGTGGGGCGGCCAATGGTCGTTCAATCTGCTCTGGTCGTTTGCGTATCCAGAAGTCATGGATGGCTTCTGCAATACGTTGTTGAACTCGTATCGCGATGGCGGGTTCATTGACCGTGGAATAGCAGGCGGCAACTACACTTTCGTGATGATCGGCGATCCGGCTGCGCCGTTCTTTGCCGCAGCTTACAACAAAGGTATTCGCAATTACGATGTCAATCTGGCTTACCAGGCATTGCTCAAGAATGCCTTGCCGGGTGGTGATCGTGACCATGCGGGTTACGAATGGGGCACCAATGCCAGTGGCGGCGGCATGAAATATTATGTTAAGCACGGCTATGTGCCGCAAAACATGGGGGGCAGGGGGATGCACAAGGACGGAGCCTCGATGACGCTGGAATATGCCTATGAAGACTGGTCCCTGGCGCAGTTGGCGCAGGCGCTTGGCAAGACCGATGACGCAGCGTGGCTTACGCAACGGTCGTTCAATTATACGAATCTTTGGGATCCCACGGTGAAATTCATGCGTCCGCGCAACAAGGACGGTTCGTGGCTGGAGGATTTCGCGCCGGTGGGCAAATTGGGTGCATTCAATACCGAAGGATTTACCGAAGCCGATTCCGCCATCTATACCTATTTCGTGCCGCAAGACGTGCCGGGATTGGCTCGCCTGTTTGGAGGCAGGGAAGAATTCATCAGCGCACTCAACCATCAATTTGAACTGGCGGCACCCTATGGATTTAGTGCGGGGTACGCGAAAGGCCGCGGTCATGGCGGCATGTGGGTGGATTACGGCAACGAACCTTCGACGGCCATGGCGCATTTATTCAACCTGGCGGGAGCGCCGTGGTTGAGCCAGAAGTGGGTGCGGACGGTGAAGGCGCAGACCTATGGTGGTATTACTCCGACGAGCGGGTACACCGGTGACGAGGATCAGGGTGATTTGGGTGCAGTCAGTGCGTTGATGGCCATTGGATTATTCGATGTGGAAGGCGGCGCGGAAGTAAATCCGGTTTACCAGATCACGGCGCCGCTGTTTGACCGCGTGACGATCCATTTGAATCCTGATTATTTCCCGGGACAAGAGTTTACCATTATCACGCGGAATAATTCTCCGCAAAACATTTACATCCAATCTGCGAAGCTCAACGGCCAACCGTTGAACCGGTATTGGTTTTCTCATGCCGACCTGGCAAAGGGCGGAACGTTGGAATTAGAACTAGGCCCGAAACCTAACCAGGCCTGGGGACTGGGGAGCCGTTCGACAGGTCCTGGCTCACAACCTGTTTCTGCGGGGTCACCCTGACGATTAAAACATAAAACCAAAAATGAATAACCAAAGCACTTTGTCACGGGAATCCGCGTCACAAACGCTGGTGGGCCAACGTCAGACCTATCGCATGCCTTTTGCGATCATGACCACGCTCTTCTTCATGTGGGGATTCATGACGGTATGGAATGACATTCTGATTCCGCGTTTCAAAGAAGCTTTCACCTTGGATTATTTTCAGGCCATGCTGGTCCAGTTTGCCTGGGGTGGGGCTTATTCGATCGGCGCGCTGGTGTATTACCTCATCGCGATGTTTTATGGCGACCCGATCAATCGTATAGGTTACAAAAACGGCGTCATTATTGGCCTCTGTATTGCGGCGGCGGGCAGCGCCTTGTTTTTTCCGGCGGCAATTTTGGTGTCCTACCCCTTTTTCCTGGTGGCCTTGTTCATTGTCGGGTTGGGTTTTGCAATGCTTCAAATCGCCGCCAACCCTTATGTGACCATTTTGGGATCGGAATCCACGGCCTCAAGCCGCTTGAACCTGTCCCAGGCGTTCAACTCCTTTGGCACAACGATCGGCCCAGTGATCGGTGGCTGGCTGATTTTTACCGTCTTTACCCGGCCGGGAGTTAACGGCGCAGATTCGGTTAAAGTCCCTTATCTTTGTTTTGCGGGAGTGTTCCTGCTGCTGGCCGTGATGTTCAAGTTTGTGCATTTGCCAAATTTTACGAATACGGACCAAATCAGCAGTGGCATTGGCCCACTTAAAAATCCGCACACAGTTTTGGGCATGGTCGCTATCTTTATGTACGTTGGTGGTGAAGTGGGGGTGGGCAGTGCGATCATTAATTATTTAGGTGTGCCCAGGCTGGGCGGTTTGAGCCACGAGACCGCCAGCAAGTATCTTTCCTTTTATTGGGGTGGTTTGATGATCGGCCGCTTCATGGGCGCTTTTGCCCTGAGTGAAATGCGCAAGTGGCTCAAGCACGTGCTGGTGGTGTTTACGCCGATCGCAGCGTTTGGGGTGATCCTGATTTTGCCGGGTATCGCTGGAGCCCTTCATTTGAGTTGGGCCGCGGCTGCGGCTGAGGTATGCAGTCCGGCGAATGCGCTGCACTATGGCTTGTTGCTTGCCGTGCTTCTATTGGCATTTTTTCTCGGTGAAGCCAGCGCTCACCGCATGTTGGCGCTTTTCAGCCTTATCATCATTGGCCTGTTGCTCGTTGGCATGATGGCATCTGGTGATATGGCGAAATGGGCCATCCTTGGGGTTGGGCTGTTTTGCTCGGTGATGTGGTCCAATATTTTCTCGCTGGCGATTGAGGGGTTGGGACCGTTGAAAAGCCAGGCCTCTTCGTTGCTCATCATCGCGGTGCTTGGGGTTGCTTTGCTCCCACCGCTCCAGGGTTTGGTAGCGGACAGAATGGGAATCCAATTCTCGTTTATCGTGCCGATGGTTGCGTTTGCTTACATTGCTTTCTATGGAGTTTATGGCTACCGCGCTGGCCGGCAGACAGACAATGTGCCGACTGAAGCTGCGATGGAGGGGGATGCGCCATGAACATTCATATCAAGAACCTGTTGCAACGCTGCCCGCAATTGGCAGATTGTCTTCCCGATATCGAAGCGGCCTTTGCGATCATGTGCGGCTGTTTTCGGAGCGGCGGCAAGTTGCTTTTGTGCGGGAACGGCGGCAGCGCGGCTGACGCTGAACATTGGGCCGGCGAACTGCTCAAAGGGTTTGTTCATAAACGTCCGTTGAATGAGGCTGAAAAAAAAGGACTGCCGGTGGAACTCGGCGCAAAACTTCAGGGAGCGTTGCCGGCCATTCCGCTTACCGGTTTTGTCTCATTGAATACAGCCTTTGCCAACGACGTTGATCCCGAACTCACTTTTGCGCAACTCGTCTGGGGTCTGGGACGGCCCGGCGACATTTTGGTTGGCCTCAGTACTTCTGGCAATGCCCGCAATGTATGTGCGGCAATGGAAGCGGCCAAAGCCCATGGATTGCATCGCATCGGGCTGTCAGGAAGGACTGGTGGCAAACTTAAGTCATGCTGTGATTTATGTATAACCGTGCCCGCAGATGAGACTTATCTGATCCAGGAATTGCATCTGCCTATCTATCATTGTCTTTGTACGATGCTTGAGGATGAGTTTTTTGACGTTGGAAAAAATCCGGTGGCAGTTCCGTAGATTTTCAGCAGATTACAGGATCTCCAGGCTGGCTGAAAATTTCATCGGATAATCGTCAATCACTCGAATGGAAAGTTGAGAATCAAGAAGTGGAGCCACGAGTCGGGATTGAACCGACGACCGACGGTTTACAAAACCGTTGCTCTACCACTGAGCTATCGTGGCCTGCAACTGATCCATCCAGGACGGCGTCACGGTTGGATAATATCATCGTCAGCGCCCGATTCAAGCCTGCTTCACGACAAAACCTTGCTGGCATCCCAAAAATTCAATAGCTTTCCACAGCTTAAGACCTATGCCTAAGGAAATCCTTGAGATGCCCGTGGAGCAGGCGACGATGGAGTTGCCCGATACCAAAACCATCCGCCTTAAATGGCCCGACGGCCATAACCCCGAGTTCAAGACCGGCCAGTTCATCACGGTCTATTGGCCCGACACGCCGAATTACAAACGCGCGTACTCTCTTTCATCCTGCGCCCTTGATCGTGGTTTCTATGAAGTGACGGTCAAACGCGATGGCAAGATGGGCACGCGCATCGTGGATTGGGCCAAGGCGGGCGACAAATTTTTCGTCATCCCGCCGGTCGGCAAATTTCTGCCTCTGTACGAACCTAACAAACATCTCATCTGCATCGCCGGCGGTTCGGGTGTGACACCGTTCCGTGGATTTGCTCGCGAGGCCACCCGGCGCAAGCTGGACACAAAGATCACCGTCCTGTACAGCGTGCGCACTCCCAAAGACGTCATTTTTGAGAACGAGTTTCGCCAGCTCGAAAGCGAGAATCCCAATTTCAAATTCCTCGTCACCTGTACCCGCGCGTTGCCGGAACATAACTGGACCGGCCGTACCGGTCGCGTGACTCCTGATTGGGTCAAAGAGATCGCACATGACCTGTCCAATTCGGTTTTCTACGCCTGCGGCCCAAATCCGCTCGTTGAATTCGCTGAAGTCGTGGTCTTCGAACTGGGTGTGCCCAAGGAACAGATGAAAACGGAGAAGTGGGGTTGATTCGACTTTCAACCGTTCCGATTTTGTGTAAGCTGGCCACGCATCATGCTTAAGCGAACCGCGCTTTTTGCCGCGCATCAAAAACTCGGCGCCCGCCTCATCGATTTCGGAGGATGGGAAATGCCCGTCCAATACACCAGCATCGTTGAGGAACACCTGGCTGTCCGCAATGCCGCCGGGATTTTTGACATCTCGCACATGGGCGAAGTAACTGTGAGCGGCGAGGCTGCCGGGGAATTTCTCAACCGTATTTTGACGAACGATATCCGCAAACTTTCCCCCGGCTTTGGCCAATACACATTGATGTGCAATGAGCAGGGCGGGGTCATCGACGATCTCTATGTGTACAGGCTCTCCGGCGAAGTCTATCTGCTGATCATCAATGCTTCGCGCGTGACGGAAGATGTTGCGTGGCTCGATTCGCAGGCCGAAAAATTTCCGCGCCGCGCTGAACTGCATCTCTCCGACGCCTCGCACAATTATTCCGCCATCGCCGTCCAGGGGCCGCGCGTCAAAGAATTCATCGGTGATTGTCTCTCCGGCTCGTCCGTTGCCTGCATGCGTGTTGCTTCCGTGACTGATCTCAAAAAAAATCAGATCGGCGAGTTCCGCTGCGGCCGCGATGGCGTCATGGTCTCCCGCACCGGTTATACCGGCGAAGATGGATTTGAGATCATCGGGGGCGACGGTTCCATCCAGCAGTTGTGGGACAAAATTCTTGCGGCGGGCGCGCCGTTCGGCATCAAGCCCTGCGGCCTGGGCGCGCGCGACACCCTGCGCACCGAAGTCTGTTACCCGCTCTACGGTCATGAATTGGATGAACAGACCACGCCCATCGAAGCCGGGCTTGGATTCTTCGTCGCCGCCGACAAAAGCGAATTCAACGGACGCGAGACCCTGGTCAAACAAAAGGCCAACGGCACTGCAAAAAAGCTGGTCGCGTTCAAGATGACTGACAAATCCGCGCCGCCGCGCCCGCATTATCCGATTTGGGCCAATGGCGCGAGCGTCGGCATCGTCACCAGTGGCACGCAAAGCCCCTCGCTGGGCATCGGCATCGGCATGGGTTACGTGCCACCCGGATTGGCGAAACCCGATACGAAGATTGAAATCGAGATCCGCGGCAAGCGGTTCGCGGCGGTCATCGTCCCGAAACCCATTTACAAGAAGGCGAACAAGTAAAATTCTTCTTTGCGTCCTGCTGTCTTGCTGGTGAAATAAACGAAATTTATGAGCAACGTTCCTTCTGATCTGAAATATACCAAATCCCACGAATGGGTCCGCGTCAGCGGCGACACCGCCACCATCGGCATCACCGACCACGCCCAGCATGAATTGACCGACATCGTCTTTGTCGAGTTGCCTGACGCCGGGCGCAAGGTGAAGGCCGGCGAAGCCTGCGCCGTGGTGGAATCCGTCAAGACCGCCAGCGACATTTACTCTCCCATCAGCGGCGAAATCGTCGAGTCCAACAAAGCCGTCGTGGCCGACCCGGCGCTGGTGAACCGGGAACCGCATTCGGGCGGCTGGTTCTTCAAGATCAAGCTGAGCAACCCGGCGGAAGTCAGTGGCTTGATGTCGCCCGAAGCCTACCAAAAACAGATCAGCGGTTAAGATTTGGTTCACGTCAATTCGCGTCAGGAGGCGTCGATTGACGTCTATTTGGCGGATGGGGTCTCGGGTCTGGCGAATGGGGACGAAACGCCGGGCAATTGAGAGAAGGTTGCGTTTAACTAAACGCAAGTTCGCGTAATTTCGCGTAAGATTGCGTAAGAGTCTTGAACAGGAGGAGGCGGAGGCAACGGAGTTGGAACCACGGATGGACACGAATGAACACGGATGGAAGGAATAAGCTCCAACCGACCAACGTCCAAAATCCAGAGAAACTTCAAATTCCCATAAAAATGGTCCTTGGGGCTTGATCATTCTCTGGATGTTTTCTTTAGGTCCGATTTGGCTTCGTTTTTGCGAGGACATTTTGAGAGGGTGGTTTTTGCTAGTGGTTGTTTATAAGTGGTTTGTGATCAAAAATGGCCTGAAATAATTTGGCTTCGTTTTCTCATATTTGGGTACCATAGCAAGTGACATGTGACAGGAGACAAATGGCAAGAACGGAAGACGAGAAGTCAAAGCCTCGTCACCTCGGCTCCTACCCAATAATGTCTGTACACTTCTCATGGGGTGATTTAAGCATGAAAGTGGGGAAGTGAAATGTTTCCCGGAAACAAAATCGGAAGGGTGGGAAGATTAACCACGAAAGACGCCAAAAGGCTTGAAAGAGAAGGTGTTGGCCATGAAAGGCGTGAAAAACATCCAAATTCCAAGCGTCCAACATCCAGAGAAATTTCAAGATCCAACCATTGAAGGGGCATGAAACGGGATTGCCGCGAAAGGGCGCATAGTTTTAACATGAGAAAACGGAGATAACAGAGGGAAAACACGCAAGGAAGAACGACTGATTGAATTGCAGGGAAACAGTGGAAATGAAAAGTGGCATTCGACGGACGGCGTGCTATGGTGGCGACAACAGCAACGTTTGAAAACAGGAAATACTACAATACTAGGAACCGACCCCTTTATAGTCAGTCCTGAAGTTTACAAGAAATCCAAGTTGTGAGAGAGTATGACTGTGCCCGGATTAACAATGCATCATCAAAACCTGAGCAAACTGTCCGGCTTTTTGAGACATGGCCGAAAGATGAATCCAGGAAATACTAC
>DASXYX010000016.1:0-18377 GCA_036502245.1 Verrucomicrobiia bacterium | reverse complement strand
ATTCCCGATTGATGGTGGGACAGTTCGCCTGGTCAATATCTTGACAAAAATAACAAAGAAGAGCTGCCGGATTCAAGCGAGCGAGCCAATCGCAGGTTTCCAAACCTGCGAGTCGTCCGAACGCAAGCGACTGCCGGGATTTTTCAGGTATATAGTTCAAACGCATTGAAAATTTTCGAGAACGCCGCACAAAAGAGGTCGGCAATATTTTCCCACCACTTGCTTAGTCATTTCAGAAAGCCGCGGTTTTATTGGGTTTTTCACACTGGCACCATCGTTGCTTAGCAATGGGTGGACGATTTTCATGATCGACGCTTTGTTTAACCAACCGAATTATCTGGCGGCCAAAAAAACGCTGGATGCGGTGGTTCTGCGGCAGGAAGCGATCGCGAACAATATCGCCAATTTGGAAACGCCGGGCTACAAGCGCGTGGATCTTGCGCCGTCATTCGAAACGGAACTGGAGCGGGCCTGCGCCTCTGGCGATTCTGGAGATTTGAATTCACTGAAGCCCACGCTGGCCGTGGATTCTACGGCTACGGCGAGCAGTTTGGACGGCAATACGGTGCATTTGCAGAACGAGTTGATGGAAATGAATCAAAATGCGGTGGCGCATTCCCTTGAAACGCAGCTGATCAGCGGCACGTTGCAACGGATGCAGATGGCGATCACGGGCAAAGATTGAAGATGAACACTTTTCATAGTTTGAGAATGAGGATGATAAGAGGTTTATGATTCAAACCCTCACTGGCATCCAAAACACGGCGGCGGCGTTGTCCGCCGAACAAACGCGGCTGGATGTCATTTCAGAAAATATTGCCAATGCCAACACAACTCATGGGGTGGACGGCAAACCGTACCAACGGCAGGTGGTCGTATTCGAATCGGCCTTGCAGAACGCGATGAATGCTGATGGTGGCGTTCAAATGCCAGCGGTCCAGGTGGCGCGCATCGAAAAAGAGGATGTTCCTCCCATCAAAATTTATGATCCAGGCAATCCGGCCGCCGATGAGAGCGGCATGGTATCGATGCCGAACATTAACATTAACGAAGAAATGGCCGACATGATTTCGGCCTCGCGCACGTATGAGGCCAATTTGGCTGTGGCAAAAAATGCCCGGACGATGGCCATGGAGACACTATCGATTGGTAAACACTGATCACCGGTACTATGAGAGCACGCTAAAGCGTGGACACCGAACATGACGCCACCGATTCCAGCGATAAATCCGGTTACAGGCGGCGGAATGCCGTTGAGCGCGATGACGCCGGAAGCGACGCCGTTGCCCTCGGCGCGCATTGAAATGCCGGAGGAACTGAGGGAGGCGGCTCAAACCACGGCCGCTTCTCCGACGGCCGATTCCTTCTCGTCCATGTTAGGGCAGATGGTGTCTGACGTGAACACGCAGCAGAAAGTCTCCGCCCAGGCGGTCAGTGCTTTGCAGAGCGGGCAAAATGTGCCGCTGCATCAGGCGGTTATCTCTATGGAAGAGGCAAATGTGTCGTTTCAATTGATGGTAGAGGTCAGGAACCGGTTGATGGATGCATACCAGGAGATCATGCGGATGCAGATTTAGTGTGCCGAGAAATTAGTCAATGAATCAAAATCTTTCGAAATTGCTGGCGCAGTTGCGCGCCATTTGGAGCCAGCTTGGGGCCAGCCAGAAAATGACCGTGTTGGCGGCGACGTTTGTGCTCGTGGGCGGGTTGTCGGCGCTCTCCATATGGTCGTCCCGCGCCGACTATGGCCTGCTTTACGGCGGACTGTCCGACAGCGAAGCGGCCAAAGTCATTGCCGCGCTCGACGACGCCAAGGTCTCCTATAAAACCGGCAATGGTTCGATCTACGTTCCAACCGACAAAGTTTACACACTGCGGATGGAGCTGGCTGGAAAAGGCATTCCCAGCGGCGATGGCGTGGGATTCGAGATATTTGACAAGCCAAATTTTGGGATCTCGGACTTCGTGCAACACGCCAATTATACCCGTGCCATCGAGGGTGAACTGGCGCGAACGATCGGCCAGCTTGATGATGTGGAAGCCGCTCGGGTGATGATTGTGCAGCCGGAAAACCGTTTGTTGCTCGACAAAAGCACGTATCCCACGGCTTCGGTTTTTGTGCATGTGCGAAGCCATTCGGAATTGTCGCAGCAGTCCATCAATTCGATTCGTTTTCTCGTGGCGAACTCGGTGGAAGGCCTTAAGCCCAACCACGTGGCGGTGGTGGACAATCTGGGCAACGTGCTCGCTGAGAATACCGACGATGGCTCGCTCACTGGCCTGACGGACACCCAATTGGCCGCGCGGCGCAATTTGGAACAATATCTGGCCAAAAAAGCGCAGGACATGCTTGAAAAAGTCGTCGGCCCCGGCCAGGCGGTCGTGCGGGTCTCGGCGGACATCAATTATGACACGATGACGCAGACGCAAGAGAAGTTCGACCCGGACGGCCAGGTCATCCGCACCGAAACTAAGAACGAAGAAAATAACGATTCCAGTACCGCGAACACGGCTTCAGGACCAGTGGGAATCACCGCCAACATCAACACGAACTCAACGCAAGCCGCAAACAGCCCGGTCAATAATTCCCAGAACCACAAGACCACTTCGACCACCGAATACGAAATCGGCAAGACGACGAGCAGCCTTGTCCAGAACGCCGGGGGGATCAAGCGATTGACGGCTTCGGTGACGGTGTCGGAGCAAATGGAAGGCACAGGCGCGGACCGCAAGCCAGTAGCGCGGACGCCCGAACAAATTGATGAATTGACCAAGCTGGTGTCGAGTGCGCTCGGCATCGATGCGACCCGTGGCGACACAGTTTCGCTCGAAGAGCTGCCGTTTAATGATGACTACGCGACCGGCATCACGACTGAGTTGAACAAAGAGCAGCAACAGGATTTTTGGATTGGCCTCGGGCGCAACGCCGTTTATCCGGTCCTGGGAATCGCAGCTTTGTTTGTTTTACTGCGCACATTCAAGCGCACGCCCATCCAGGAAATTCCTATCGGTGTTCCCGTGGGCCGGCTCATTGCGAAACAAAATGGCAATGGCAATGGCAACGGCAACGGTCATGGGCATCACGGCGACGATTTCGAGCCCCAGCCGGGAGTTGTGACGGTGGAAGTTTTGAACCGTTTAATCAAAGAGAATCCCGCGAACATGACCCAGGCCATTCGCGATTGGATGAATAAAGGCCGAACCTCGGAGAATTAAAAATGCCAGCCACCGTTGAACCCACGGAAGCCCCGGCCGAAGCCGGAGCGTTGAACAAAACTCAAAAGCTCGCCGCGTTGCTGGTCATGCTCGGGTCCGATAGCGCAGCTGTGATACTTAAGCAGTTCCAGCCCCGTGAAATCGAAGCGGTCTCCCGCGAAATGACACGCTTCAATTTGATTACGCGTGGCCAACAGCAGGAAATTCTCATGGAATTTTCAGATGTCGCCGTGGCGGCCAGCACGTCGGTTTCGGCCGGCGTGGAAGTAACGCGCAATACGCTCGAAAAAGCGCTGGGCAGTTTCAAAGCAAGCGATGTTTTGGGCCGCATCACGTCCATTCGCGCGCCAGTTGGGGCGATGCAGGGCATTGCCGAAATGGATCCGCGTCACATTTTTAACCTGTTAAGGGACGAAAGAGCGCAGGCGATTACCTTTATCATCAGCCATCTCTCCCCTGAAAAAGCCGCCCAGGTCTTGAATCTATTGCGGCCTGAACAGCGCGAGCAGGTCATTGAACGGCTGGCGACCCTTGCGCCGACGCCGGTTGAAGTTGGTGAAAAAGTGGTCGCCGTGCTGAATGCCAAGCTGGGCGTCAAACAAACGCGCGCATTGGAACAAACCGGCGGCATCACGAGCGTGGCCGATTTGCTGAATGCGATGGACAAGACGGTGAGCAAATCGTTGCTGACGAACATCGAAGGACGTAACCCGGATTTGTCTCAGGCCATCCGCAAGAAGATGTTTACCTTCGAAGACCTGCTCTCATTGGATCCTCCGTATATCCAACGCATCATGCGCGAAATTGATACGCGCGACCTGACGGTTGCCCTCAAGAAAGCCACCGAACCGCTCAAGCGGCTGCTCCTGTCCAACATTTCGCGCCGCGCCGCCGCGTCAGTGCAGGAAGAAATGGCGTTTTTGGGCCACGTCAAAGCCCGCGATATCGAGGCAGCCCAATTCCGGATCATTGATATTGTCCGCAAATTGGAGGCCGAAGGGGAGATTGAGATAGACGCATCAAAATCTGCCGAGTCCGAGTATGAAATGGTCTAAAACCGTCACGTTCCAGCAACCCGTCGCCGACGTGCGCCTGGTGGCCAGGGTTCCGGCTGTCGAGGCGCCGGACCCGGGGCGCGAGCGTGAGAAGGCCGCTTATGAGCAAGGCCGACGTGATGCGGAGCAGCATTTGGAGCAGCAACTTTTGCAGCATCGCAATGAGATCGTGGAGTTGCAGAACGGCGTTGTTCATTCGATGTGCGAACTGCTGCCCAAGATGAGGCATGAGATGGAATCGGCCCTGATTCAGCTTTCCCTGGAATCGGCGCAAAAAATTGTCGGCGGCCTGCCGATTAACGCAAAGATAGTCGAAAAAGTTGTGCGCGAAGCGCTTGACCAGGTCCAGGACACGGCAGAAGTTGCCGTTCAACTTCATCCCGACGATTTCGCGCTGTTGCGAAAGCACAAGTCGCCGTTGCTGAAGGATTCTTCGGAAACCGGTCCGATTCGCTTTGTCGCCTCGGCTGAAGTCGGTCGTGGAGGGTGCATCGTGCAGACGCGATTTGGGCTCGTGGACGCATCGCGCGAGACCAAGATTGAGCAACTTCGGAAGGCGGTGAATTTATGACCGCAACGACATCCACTCCGGCGAGCAATCGCCTGAGTCACGCAATTCAACGCGTTCGCGATGCTCGAGTGACTGAAACGTGCGGACGGGTGGTGCAACTCATTGGGTTGGTCGTGGAATCTGAAGGTCCGCATGCCGCTGTTGGTGAAGTTTGTCACATCCAATCCGGAAAGCACGGTGCGACAACGCTGGCAGAGGTGGTTGGATTTCGGAACCATCATTTGCTGCTCATGCCGCTGGGAGAAATCCATGGGATTCATCCTGGCAGCGAAGTCATTGCCACAGGCACGCCATTGCGCGTGGCGGTGGGGAGCGCGCTCAAAGGACGCGTGATTGACGGATTGGGCAATCCGATTGACGGCCTTGGCCGGGTCGCAGCTGAGCAAAGTGTGGGATTGAAACTAAGCCCGCCGCATCCTTTGAAGCGGCAGCGCATCACGGATGTCTTTCAAACTGGAATCAAAGCGATTGATACATTTGTGCCCTGCGGACGCGGCCAGAGGCTCGGTATTTTTTCCGGCAGCGGTGTCGGCAAATCCACTTTATTGGGAATGATGGCCTCCCAGGCTGAGGCGGACGTCAACGTCATAGCGCTGATTGGCGAGCGCGGACGCGAGGTGCGGGAATTCCTGGAGCGGGACCTGGATGAGCGCGGCAGGAAAAAATCGGTGGTGATCGTGGCCACTTCCAATGAACCCGCCCTCAACCGGGTCAAAGGAGCCTTTCTTGCGATGGCTGTCGCGGAATATTTCCGGGACCACGGCCAGAACGTGTTATTGATGATGGACTCGGTCACGCGTTTTGCGATGGCGCAACGCGAAATCGGCCTGGCAGTAGGCGAGCCGCCAACGACGCGCGGATACACGCCGTCGGTTTTTTCGCTGCTGCCGCAATTGCTGGAGCGCGCCGGAACTAGTGAGCGCGGTTCCATCACTGGATTATTTACGGTGCTCGTGGAAGCGGATGATATGAATGACCCAATCGCGGATGCCACACGCTCTATCCTCGACGGTCACATCGTATTGACCCGTGAACTGGCGACGCAAAATCATTATCCGGCGATTGATGTTCTGGAGAGCGTCAGCCGGCTAAATCGCGACTTGTTAAATGCGGAACAACAAAACCGGGCGGTTGTGGCCCGCGAACATCTGGCCGTCTATCGCAAAAACCAGGACTTGATCAACATCGGCGCGTATCCGGCCGGGACAAACCCGGCGATTGACCAGGCCATCCGGCTCAACGGCCCGCTGATCCGATTTTTGCGGCAGGGGGTCGCGGAAGGCTTTTCAGCCGCCCAGAGCTGGAGCCTCCTCACGACCACGCTTACTCCGGCCGCACCCGAAAAGGCACCCGCGCCAAAAACTAAATCGCAATGAAAACATTTCGCTTTCCCCTTGAACCGTTGCGGGTCTTGCGCCGGCAAAAGGAGCGGGTTGCCCAACAACGTTACGCGCGGTTGTTGACCGCCTCCAATACGGCCGCCGTACAGTTGGAAAAGGCAACCGGCGAACTGGCCCGGGGCCGGGAGGTTTATACGCGGGAACTGAACGAGGGCGTGACCGCCGCGAGAATCATGAATTTGCGGACCTGGTGCATGGCGTTGGAAATCCACCAGCACGAGCGCAGGGCGGCATTTACGGAAGCGCGTCGAATCTCGCAAGTTGCGCTCAATGAAATGAACGGCGCGCGACGTGAACGCGAGGGATTGGATCGTTTTTATGAAAAAGCCCGGCGCGCCCACGCGCGGGAAACGTTGCGCGAAGAACAAAAGAATTTCGATGAACTGGCAGTGCAAATGGCGGGCGCAGGCCTGTTGCAGTCCAGTTTGGCTGACAATTTATCACAAGCATGATTCGCTTTCTAAAATCCGGCTGGTTCGTCGCCTTGCTTGGGGGCGTCCTATATATGGCGACCACGATATTCGTTTTGAGTTCGTCGAAATTTGCGGGCGCGCAGTTTATCAAGCCGGATTATTCGGCCAGCGATGACCCGTCCTGGAGATTCCGGAACCCGGAATTCAATGAATGGATTTCACAAGTCCAAAATGAGAAGGCCCGGCTGGACCTGCGCGAACAGCAAATGGACGAATGGCAAAAGCGGCTTAATACGGAGCTTCAGGAAATGTCCCTGGTTACGAAGACGGTATGGCAGCTGCAATCGAATTTCGACCGGGACGTCGTGCGCTTTAAATCGCAGGAAACCACCAATGTGAAACTGCAAGCCAAGCTGATCTCCGCCATGACGCCCGAGGGCGCGGTTTCCATGTTTGCTCAAATGCCCGACGACAACGTCGTCCGCATCTTGTTCGTCATGAAGCCGGACGAGGCGAGCGCAATCCTCGACACATTGAGCAAATCCGGCGAAGCCAGGAGAGCAGCGCTGCTGACTGAACGCCTTCACCAGGTGCTGCCAGACGCAACGCCGGCGGCTGCAACCTTCTAGAGCTGTGACAAATTTAAACATATTGGCGATGGCGAATTCGGGTGCGCCGCAAAACAGCGAGGCAGGGCAAGCCGACCCAGCCGCCTCCGCGGGCGGTGCCGGTGCCTTTGCGGATTTGATGGCCCAGGCATTGTCTGCCGGATCGCAGCTTCCAAAGGGGAATCCGCTTGCGGGTCAAATCGACGTCGAGATTGGCGGCAACAACGAAACGCCGTTGCCTAAACTTCCGGCACAGCTTCCGAATCCTAACGCCGGGAAGAACCCATTGAAGGTTGTCTCTTTACAGGAATTAGCGGGACATTCTGTTGCCCCCCTGGTGACAGGAACGAAGCCCGACGCACAGGGGAGCGTCGTAACTGTGGGCAAATCCGTGGAAAAAGGTGGCGAGAACACTAAAGGCCCAAAGGATTCACCATCGCAGCCAGGACAAGCGAGTGCGCCTCCCGGTCTTCCGGGAATTCCGACGAACCAAATTATTGCGGCGGTGCCGCTACCTAATTTTGTTCCCGTACAACCTGTAAAATTGAAACCGGACCCGGCATCGGCTGGCCCAAAATTGCCCGCCCCCGATGAAGGCCCAGCCTTAGCGGCCGCGGCAGGGCAAACGAAGAAAATTTCCGGGACGGTCCCGAACGTTTCCACTTCGCGGTCCCCGTTGAAAGAGGTTGTTTCCGCAGGCGAACCGCCTACCGCCGCCATGTCGAGTTCAATAACTACGAAAGTTGTCGGAACGACGGAGAAAAATGAAGAACCAGCGACTCCACTCGATGCGTCAGTGAATCTCTCGCAGGTAAAATTAACTCCAGATCGCGCCGATCATCCATCGACAACTCAAATTGCTGCGGGTGAGCGGGATGCCGAATCGCCGCCTGACACTAATGGCATATCCATTGCTAAACAGGACATAACGGTGAAACACACGGAAAAAGCGAACAATATTGCCGGGCAAACTGAGAAAGTTTTGCCGGGTAACGCAAGTCTTGCGGCGCAGGCGAGCTCGCGGTTGCCGGTTTCGGTTCATCCGGAACAAGTAGCGGCGACAGCTCAAATAAGTTCGGATGCGCCGGAGGATTCAAGTGCCGCTTCGGTAATGACGGTTCAAGCAGCGCCAACGGTGTCTGCCCCCAACGCGCCGGTGGTGGAGCGCATGCAGGAGATGATGACGCTGAATGCAGTTCGATTAAGCGATTCCGGGAACAATTCGATGCAAGTGGTCATTAAACCCGACTCCGGAACGGAATTGTCTTTGGAATTGCGCCAGCATGGAGGCAGTGTTGAAGTCCAGGCAGTCCTGCAACAAGGCGATTTTCATCACTTGAACCAGCAATGGCAGGATCTTCAGCATCGCCTTGGCCTGCGCGGCATTCAGCTCGCGCCTTTGGCGGATAATGCGACCGGTTCGCACGCCGGCGCGGACGGATCCTTTCAACAAAGACAGCAAAAAACCGCTGAGGCGGTCGATAATTTTCATTTTGCCGCTGCGCCCGCAACGCCGATTGTTCCGACGATGGCGCAAGCGCCGGTCATCGAGCCGGCCCGAGCGCCGCACGGTTGGGAGACATGGGCCTAGTATCCAATGAAATGAAATAAATTATGTCCACCACATCCGCTGTAAATACACAGTATAACAATGTTGCCAGTAACGCGACCTCAAGCGATAGCGTTTCCGGGGGGCCGCAGCAAACACTGTCGCAAAATGATTTCCTGAAGCTATTGGTGGCCCAAATGGAAAACCAGGACCCGCTGCAGCCACAGTCCGACACTCAGATGGCCGCGCAGATGGCCCAATTCACTTCGCTGACGCAGACGACGGCGATGTCGTCCTCACTTTCCGCGATGCAGGCGAACAGTTTGATTGGCGCCACGGTTGTATTGCAGGAACCGGACTCGAATCAGACAACCAGCGGTGTGGTTCAATCCGTCGTGATGGGAGCTGAATCGTCCGATGGGACGCCTCAAGTCGTGGTGAATGGAATTTCGTACGATTTAAGCCAGGTACTGGCCGTTACGCCGACGGTCGCCCAAACACCCACGTCATCGTCAAACTAAACCATCAACCAAAAACAAAACTATGCTTCTTTCAATGGATTCGGGCGTGAGCGCCCTTGATCAATTCCAGCAGGACCTGGATGTGATTGGAAACAACATCGCGAACGTGGACACGGTCGGGTTCAAGTCGGCCAACGTCGAATTCGCGGACGCGTTGAGCCAGACCATTGGTTCAAACGCAGCCGGCTCTGAACAAGTCGGGACCGGTGTCGTTACCAGTTCCATTACCAACACGTTCACCCAGGGTTCCATCACCAACACCGGTGTGCCCAGCAATCTGGCCATCAATGGAAACGGCTTTTTTGTGGTCAAGGACCCCTCGAGCCAGGAACAGTATGTCACACGTGATGGTGATTTTTCGGTCAACTCCAGCGGCTATCTTGTAACCAGCAACGGAATGATGGTCCAGGGCATCACCCCGCCCGGCGGCACAGCCACCGGCAACATCCAGATTTCAAACGCCCTCGCGCCCGGCGGTAATACCTCCGCGGTCCAAAGCTACACGATTGGCTCCGATGGGACGGTGAATATTCTATTGGCGGACGGCACTGAATTCGCGGGCGGACAAATTACGCTGCAAAATTTCACGTCCCCAACGCAGCTCATCAGTGTGGGTAACAACCTTTACAACGGAATGGCCAACGCCGGACCATTGGCGGCGGCGGTCGCTCCCGGCAGCAATGGCCTGGGCAACCTGGTATCGGGCTCATTGGAAATGTCTAACGTGGATTTGGCCAGCCAGCTCACCGACCTCATCACCGCGCAGCGTGGATTTGAAGCAAACGCTCAAACCGTTACCACTAGTAATGAGATTCTCCAGGATCTCGTGAATTTGAAGCACTGATTTCATGCCCGAAGAAGACGTCAAAGCAGAGGAAAAGGCCGAAGAGGCGGCGCCGTCAGCTGCCGCCCCAAAGTCTGGCGGTTTTGGGTCATGGCTACCGCTCATCATTACGATCATATTGATGCCGGCCCTGGCTTTCGGAGTGGCCCAATTTGTTATTTTGCCGCAGCTCCAAAAAGGACTTGGCATCAAGACCGAAACCCCGTCCAGCAGCAGCAGTAGTAGCGAATCCAAAAAAGAATCCCCGGGAGCCAAACAGCAAACCGTGATGATGAATAAAATGCTGGTGAATGTGGCCGGCACCATGGGCGCGCGGTATCTGCTGGTCAGCATTTCGGTGGCCGGAACGGCAACCGACTTCAAGGACAAGATGACGGAACACGACGCGCAATTGCGGGACATGGCGTGCGGAGCATTGGCGACCAAGACGCTTGCCGACCTGGAAAAGCCCGGGGCAAGGAATTTGATACGCACCGAATTGATCAACGGATTTAACAATATCCTTGGGGATTCGATGGTGCAGGACATTTATTTCACCGAGTTTGCCATCCAATAAAAATGAGCGATGCCGCACCACCCAGTGAAGTTTTTGTGCTGACGGCCAAAGGTGGCCGTGAACGCCGGCCGGCCGGGGACATTCGCGGACACGATTTCCGGCAGTCCGGATTTCTTGCGCCCAGCGAATTGCGTCGGATTCGGCAGCGGCATGAGCAATTTATTCGTTCGCTCGCGGCGCGGCTCGCTATTTTTCTGCGACTGGAATTCAGCCTCCAACTTTCAAAGGTCCAGATCGGCGGGTACCAGAATTTCGTCGAGAATCTGCCGAGCCCGACTCACATCACATTATTCAAGACTGATCCGCTCAAAGGGGTGGGGCTGCTGGTGATTCCGCCGCGACTGGGTTTGACTTTGGTGGATCGTTTGCTGGGCGGCGCCGGGCAAAGCACGGAAGAACCACGTGAATTGAGTGAAATTGAAACGGCCCTGATTGACCAGGTCGCTTCGCTGATCATTGGCGAGTGGTGCAATCACTGGCCGGAAATGCGCGGCCTGCAGCCGTCGCTCCTGGGCCATGAAAACAACAGCCGCTATTTGCAAACCGCGGCGCCGGATACTGCGATGTTGATTTTGACCATGAACGGCGGTGTTGGCGAACAGTCAGAACCGATTCAGATCGTTTTCCCGTACGCGACCGTCGAACCTCTTGTTCGGTTGCTTTCACCGTCACTGCCGGCGGCCGAGACGCCCGCGCGCGCATCGCGCCCGAAGTGGAACACACAATTCAATGAGATCAGGGTGCCCGTTGTTGCCGAATGGCAGGGCTTAAGAATGTCTGCCGGCGAAATCTTACGGCTCAAAGCAGGGGATTTGATCGCCCTGGACCCTGCTTGCGCCGCGCAAGTGCACCTGCGCTTGAACCAGGTACCCAGGTTTATCGGACGTCCCGGGACCTCCGGCGGCAAGTGGGCCGTGCAGTTGACCGCCATTAACAACAATACTATTTCATGAACGCTACCGCCGAGAATCCGGCAAATCTGAATGTCGTCCTGGACGTGCCCGTAAGCCTGACCATCGAACTGGGCGGTTGCCAGCTGCCGATGCGGGAAATTCTGCAACTGAACATTGGTTCGGTCGTTCAGCTCGATAAACCCGCCGATGCTCCGGTCGAACTGAGTGTCAATGGAAAGCTGATCGCTCGCGGCGAAGTTGTGGTCATCGAAGACCGCTTTGGCGTCAAAATCACCGAGGTCATTGGCAGCTCAAATCCTGTGCCGGCGTAAATGAATATTGACCGGACAAAAAATCTTTGCCGCTGGATCGGATACCTCGTAAGCCCATTTTTTCTGACGTTGACCGCTTGCGGCGGCCAAACCAATGTCGTCACCACGCCTTTCATTGCGCCGGCGCTGCCTGATGCCGGAGTTTCGCTTTTGCGTGTGGCCGGGGCCATGGTTCTGGTCATTGGGATTTTTTTGGGCGGTGTATGGATGTTCAAAAACTGGCGGCGTCTGGCACTGCAACAGGGTCGGGGCCCGAAGTTGCAGGTGCTGGAAACGCGTCCGCTGGGCGGACGGAATGCGATCTACGTACTGGCTTACGAACAACAGCGGTTTTTAGTTTCAGCGTCGCCTTCGGGCGTCAGTCTATTGAGTCATTTGCCTGCTGCGACCGATAATGAGGCAGCGGATGGAGCGCCCGGGGTTTCCAGGCCGGCGTTTACGCAAGTGCTCGCGCAGGTGCTTAAAGGCAAATGAAAAAGCACCTCAAATTCCTTGGTTGCCTGGCGCTATTTGTCTTTTTGACGCTGACAGCGTCAGCGCAGACAAATTCCGCGGCAACGAGCAGCGCCGCCGGTTTCGTTCCGGTTTCCATTACCCTGGGAGGCAGCAATGAGACGCCGGACGTGGACGTGAGCATCCGAATATTGTTTTTCCTGACGCTGCTCACGCTGGCGCCTTCAATTCTCCTCTTGATGACCTGTTTTACGCGCATCGTCATTGTTCTTTCGTTTGTGCGCAGCGCGTTGCAATTGCAGGGGACCCCGGCGAACCAAATCATCATCGGGCTATCCCTGTTCATGACGTATTTCATCATGGCGCCGGTTTGGGACAACATCAATCAGCAGGCAGTCGTCCCGTATCGGGCGCACCAAATTTCGAGCCAGGAAGCGTTGGACCGGGCATCGGGCCAGATGCGGACGTTTATGCTCAAACAAACGCGGCCCGCCGACGTGGAGCTTTTTGTTTCAATGGCGAAAATGCAGCCGACGTCACCGGACCAATTGCCCATCCGGGTGGTCACTCCCGCGTTCATTGTCAGCGAACTTCGCACGGCCTTCCAAATGGGCTTTTTGATTTATGTGCCGTTCATTTTGATAGACATCGTGGTGGCCACGGTGCTGATGAGCATGGGAATGATGATGATGCCTCCCATGATGGTCTCGCTTCCTTTGAAATTGTTATTGTTTGTGCTCGTGGACGGCTGGGCGTTGGTCGTGCAATCGCTCGTCCGGAGCTTCGGAACCTGAATTTTTTATGAACCCTGAATTCGCAATCGAGTTATTGAAGAGCATGATCTACCAGGCGCTGAGCATCGCGGCGCCGATTCTGATCGCGGCGATGGTTATCGGCCTGGCGGTCAGCTTGTTTCAGGCCGTGACCACTATCCACGAGCAAACGCTGACGTTTGTTCCCAAGGCCATCGGTGTTATTGGAATTCTTCTGCTGCTCATGCCGTGGATTGTGCGTTCGTTGGTAGAATTTACCATCGGCGTCATCCAGAAAATGCCGCAAATGGCGCAGTAGATGTCCGTGGATTTTTACAACTGGATGCTGGTGTTTTTGAGGCTTGGGGCATTTCTATTCGTGCTGCCGTTCTTTTCAATGATGAATTTTCCAGTGACTTTGCGCGTCGCCCTCGGCGCCCTTGGAGCACTGCTGATAGCGCCAACGTTGCCGGCGTTTCATCTGGAGAAGCTGGATTTTCTTTCGTTGTTTGGAGTCATGATCCAGGAAATCGGTGTTGGACTGCTGCTCGGCTTTGTTTCCTGCATGATTTTCTATGCGGTCGAGCTGGCGGGAAATTTTATTTCCACTGAGTTGGGATTGAACACAGCCGCCATTCTGGACCCGGTGAGCGGGCAGTCTTCCCAGTTGGCCGGAACCACGTTGCTCTTTCTCGCTACGGTCATCATGTTGACGCTTAACCTGCATCACTGGATTTTATTGGGCTTTCAGGAAACATACACGGTCCTGCCCATGGGAGGCGTGCACCTTAACGATGCGGCGTTTGAAACTGTGGTTTCCGGGACGAGCCACATTTTCATGATCGCCCTCCAGATCTCAGCGCCGGTGATAGCGGTTTCGTTTGTGATCACGCTCATATTTTCCGTTCTCAGCCGCGCGGTTCCGGAAATGAATGTTTTTTCCGAAATGTTCGGGTTCAGGATCATAGGCGGATTGATTGTTTTTGGCTTCACCCTCCAGCTTTCCGCCCAATATGTCGTCAATTATTTAAATCGGCTGCCGCAGGATTTGCTATCGGTGGCCCAAATGCTCGGAGGCAAATAATATGCCCGACCAAACGGGGGAAAAGACTGAGCAACCGACACCACGCAGGCTGGAAGACGCGATCAAAAGAGGTCAGATCGCCCGAAGCAGCGAGGTCCAGACCGTATTTGTGCTTATGGGCGCGCTGGCAGCGATGGCGTTTGCCGGCCGCGAAATTTGGCAGCAGTTTGTCAGCGTTATCGTCCTGACTCTCGGTCACCTGCATGACACCACCGTCACGATGGACTCATTGCAAGGCTATGGCGTCAGCGGGGTTTTTGTTTTATTGAAATGCGTGGGGCCAATCGTCCTGGCGACCGCGCTCGCGGGACTGGTTGCAGGCGGCATTCAAAATAGATTTAATACAGCCTCAGAGGTCCTGACCCCCAATTGGGAGCGCGTGAATCCGGTGGAAGGCTTTAAGCGGTTGTTCTCAGTTCGAATGTTTGTTCCCACACTGGTCGGGATCGTAAAGTTCGTTTTCATTCTGGCTGTGACCTGGAGCGAGATCCGCACCGTCATGAATGATCCGGTTTTCACATCAGCGGTCAGCGCCTGGCGCCTGGCGCAATTCCTGGGACAAACGTGCCTGCAAATTTTTCTCCGCGTCGGTCTGGGGCTCTTTGTCATCGCCGCCGCTGATTATGGATATCAATTCTGGCGGACCAACCGCGATTTGATGATGACCAAAGAGGAGTTGAAGGAGGAAATGAAAAACTCCGAAGTCAACCAGCGAGTCAAAACGGCCCGGCGAAAGCGCCGGATGGCGTCCAAAGCAAAGGCGTTGGCGGAAGTTCCAAAGGCGGACGTCGTGTTGACCAATCCGACTCATATCGCCATCGCTCTTCGTTATGATCGCAAAACCATGCGGGCGCCAAAAGTGATCGCCAAAGGCATCCGCCTGAACGCGCAAAAAATCCGTGAGATCGCGCAACAACATCAGGTCCCGATCGTGGAAAACAAACCGCTGGCCCGGATGCTTTTCAAACATGGACGAGTCGGTGGCGAGATTCCTGCTGAACTCTACGCGGCGGTGGCGGAAATCCTTGCGTGGGTGTACCGGGTCAACCGCTATCGGTATTACGCGGAGCAAAACCAAACTTAAAAACGAATGGGTGCATTGAGTGACAGAATGCGGAAATTGCTGCGATACGGCGATTTATGGCTGGTTGTGGCGCTGCTGGGCACGATCCTGTTGCTGATTTTGCCGGTTGCGCCGGCCATTTTGGATTTGTTGCTGACCGGTAGTATCAGCATTTCGCTGCTAACACTGCTGGTCATTCTTTACCTGCGGACTCCGGCAGAATTTACCGGGTTCCCCACGCTGCTGCTTTTCATCACCCTGTACCGCCTCGGCCTCAACGTTGCCGCGACCCGTTTGATTTTATTAAACGGTTATGCCGGCCACATCATCCAGGCGTTTGGCAATTTTGTGGTGCAGGGAAATTACGTCGTCGGCCTCGTCGTCTTTTTAATTCTGGTCCTGATCAATTTTGTGGTCATCACCAAGGGCGCCGGCCGTATTGCGGAAGTGGCCGCCCGGTTTACGCTGGACGCATTGCCCGGCAAACAGATGGCGATTGACGCTGAATTGAATGCGGGACTCATCAATGAAGCAGAGGCCCGAAGCCGGCGCCGGGTGTTGGAGGAGGAATCGGATTTTTACGGCGCCATGGACGGTGCCAGCAAGTTTGTCCGGGGAGACGCCGTCGCGGCCATTCTGATTACGCTCATCAATATCATCGGCGGATTCGCGGTGGGTATTGTGCAAAAAGGAATGACCGTTAGCGAGGCGCTGCAACATTTTACGATTTTATCCATTGGCGACGGCCTGGTATCGCAGGTTCCGGCGCTGATCACGTCAACTGCGGCGGGCATTTTGATTACGCGGGCCACGGCGAAGAACGATCTTGGCCGGGAATTGGGCCGCCAATTGTTGTTTTATCCAAAGGCATTGACGATTCTTTCGGTAATGCTTGGCGTGTTGTCGATCGTCCCTGGCCTGCCGATGCTGCCATTTCTGACGCTGGCGATTTTGACGGGAATGCTTTCGTATTCGATTCATCGGCACGGCACACCGGAATTGGCGGGGCCGGGCGCGCCGGCCCTGGGTGGGGGTTATGCCAAACCGGGTGAAACTAAAGCGGTGGGGCGTCCGCTTGGCAGCGAGGCAAAGCCCTCCGACAAGATCGAAAACCTGCTGACCCTCGATACGCTCCAAATTGAATTGGGCTACGGTCTGGTGGCCCTGGCGGACACAAAAAAGGGCGGTGATTTGCTGGACCGCGTTACCGGCGTGCGGCGGAATTTCGCGCAGGAAATGGGCGTATTGGTTCCCGCAATCCGCTTGCGTGACAATTTGCAATTGGGGACGAATGAGTATCGATTTTTGCTTAAGGGCAATCCCGTGGCCCAGGGCCAAATCATGCCGGGCCATTGGCTGGCAATGAATGCGACGAACAGCAAGACGACTTTGAAAGGCGTTCCAACGGTCGAACCGGTTTTTCAACTTCCGGCGACATGGGTGACCAACATCGAGCGGAAATCCGCCGAGATGGCCGGGTATACTGTCGTGGACGCGCCTTCGGTGCTGGTCACGCACCTTTCAGAAACGGTCCGTCGCAGGTGCCATGAAATTCTGACGCGCCAGGATGTGCAGGTCCTGCTCGACCACCTCAAGCAAACGAATCCTGCCGTAGTGAACGAATTGATTCCGGCGCAATTGAGCATTGGACAGGTTCAACGGATACTGCAGAACCTCCTGGCCGAAGGAATTTCAATTCGTAATCTTGCGGGAATCCTGGAAAAAGTCGGCGATTACGCGGCTTCCACCAAAAATCCTGACGAACTTTCCGAATTCGCACGGCGCGCTCTCGGGGCGCAAATCACCAAGCCGTTTCAGACGGCAAACGGGGCGTTGCGGGCCATTACAATGGACCCAAGGCTTGAACAACAATTGGCGCAGGGCGTACGGCAATCGGTTTCGGAAGTCGCTCTGGTGATTGAACCCAGGCTCGCCCGGCACGTGATCGAGACGCTGTCGAGGTTTGTGCAGCAGATGATTTCGGCCGGCCAACATCCAGTGATTTTGTGCCCGCCCCAATTGCGCCTGGCGTTCCGGAGGTTTTTTGAAAGCTCCTTCAGCGACCTGGCGGTGTTGTCTTATTCGGAAATTCCGTCCCGGGTCCAAATTCACAACGCGGCGGTGCTTCCCTTTGCCGAATAAACCATGAAAACTTTAGCCATTACCGCTGAGAATCCAAACGCGGCACTTGAGCGGGTTAACGAGGCGCTTGGCCCGGAAGCCGTTATCGTGAGCGTGCGCAAGCTGCCTCCTAAAGGTTTGTCATGGCTTTGGCAGCGGAACCAACGAGTCGAAGTAACCGCCTGCGTCCCGGAAATGCCGGTCGTTCAAAAGCAAATGGTTCCCGCGATGGAACGTTCGATTCCTCCTTCCCCGGACCGCATGGCCGTCGCCAGGAGAACGCCAAAACCATCAGACGGACGGTGGCGAAGCATCGGTTGGCTCGAGTCCAACGGGCTTCTTCCGGCCTTTACGCGCCAACTGGAAGAGAAAGTACAATTATTATATGGCGGAAAACCGTTGCCCGCGATGCAGTCCGAATGGACGGCCATCACCGATTTGATCATTTGCCATTGGCTCCCGGCCCGTCACTCGGGTGCCGGCCGGCCTCACGTATTCATCGGTCCGCCGGGTTCCGGGAAGACAACGGCGCTGTGCAAATGGATGGCATCGACCGTTTTGTCGAATGATCAGGACATCCATGTCTGGAGGTTGGATGCCGACAGCGCAAATAATTCTGAATTATTGGAATTGCATTGTGAGTTAATGGGCGTGCCCGTTCATCGCTTTTGGGATGACCGCAACAGCGCGGGGGACCTGCAGTTTGTGGACCTGCCTGGTGTGGAAATCCGTAATACGGATGCGATGTCCGCCTTGAGAGATCATCTATCCATCCTCCCGGACCCGCACGTGCACCTGGTCCTGAACGCCGCCTACGAGAGTTCAATATTGTTCGAGCAATTCCGCGCCTTCGAATCGTTTCGCCCGGAAGACATCATCTTCACGCATTTGGATGAGGAACATCGCCGCGTGAAGCTTTGGAATTTTGTGTTAGGCACAAAATGTC
>DASXYX010000015.1:0-48588 GCA_036502245.1 Verrucomicrobiia bacterium | reverse complement strand
AAAAATGGCCTGAAATAATTTGGCTTCGTTTTCTCATTTTCATATACCAGCCCCCGGTCCAGTCTCTTAAAACTGGTTTGATCCGGTCGGATTGACTTGGATTGGGTATGATCAGGTTGGATTGACCTGGACTCGTCATCCGTAAATTGCCTATGCACACTGCTCATCCGCCTTCGCTGCGTTACGGCGCGACAAGTGGCCTCAATCTCATAACAATATGTCAGTGCACCCCGCATAGGGCCATTTAAGCATAGATGGAGGAAATCGTAATGTTGCCCGGAAACAAATTCGGAGGGTGGGATAAACCGCAAAAAGATGGTTTAACCGCTAACCGACCAATAAACGCTAATCGTCAGGGTGATGTCCCGGCCTGTTTTCGCATTTTAGTTTTAATGGAATGCCCTTGCAGGGCGATGAAAATTGCGAATTTTCCTCGAGGGCGTTGCCCTCGGCTACTATGGAGGCGGCTTTCAGCCGCGTTTTGTAAATGAGAGCGGACTTACGTCCGCTGCTACGCCGTTTTTGGAACACCTTGCCCGACAGTTGAATGCGATGATTTATATCGCGCGCCGCGGCGGGTCTATACAGATTAACAATTATTAATAATTTGCTCATGGTCTTGCTTTCGGGTTTGCGTTATGTTCATGGAATCCATGAGTACCACTGCAGCGAGGCGGCTGACCACTATGCTTTTTCTGGCCGCAGCACTGGTTTCCCCGGCACAGACTCTGCCAATCCTGCCTCGCATCAATACCAACAATGTGGTGGTGGTCACGAACGCGCCATACAATGCGATCGGTGACGGGACGACGAATAATGAGTTGGCCATCTCCAATGCCATTGTGAAGGCGGCATCGGGCGGGCTGACGAACGGCACCTGGGGCGGCACGGTGGAGATTCCCGGGCCGGGAACGTATTTGTGCGGGCCTTTGAACTTGAAGAGTTCGGTGAACCTGCAGGTGGATGCGGGGGCGACGCTGCAAATGTTGCCGATAACATCGTGGCCGAGCGCCGGCACGCCTTTCATCTTTGGCACAGGATTGACGAACGTGGAGATCAGCGGCAACGGAACGATTGACGGCCAGGGCCTGGGGTGGTGGGTGCCGAAAGCCAGTTCGCGCCCGAATTTCATCCAGATCGACAAATCCCGTTACATCCTTTTCCAGAACATCACGCTGCAAAATCCGCCGACGTTCACGTTGTATCTCAAGAACAGCGATGGCAACGTGACGATCAACGGCATCAATATCAACACGGTCCCAAGTTCGCCGAACACGGACGGGATGGATGTGGGTTCCACGAACATGCTGATCGAGAATTCGCATATCAGCGACGGGGACGACAATATCGAGCTGGGTGGGAGCAGTTATCCGGCGGCATTCATCATGATCACCAATTGTTTGTTCGGAAGCGGCCACGGCGTCTCGATGGGCAGTGATCTCGGGGCGAGTGTGCATGACGTGACGGTCATCAATTGTGTCTTCACCAATACGCAAAACGGCATCAAGATGAAGTCGGACAACGACCGCGGCGGGCTGGTGCAGAACATTTATTATTACAATTTGAGCATGACCAACCTGACCTTTGCGCCGATCGTCTTTTTCAGTTATTACAACACCTATGGCGCGGACGTGACTTCGAAGGGCATCACTCCCGCCGCGGCGGCCGCAAATGCGCCGGCTTCTGTCACGAGCAAAGAACCGGCTTACCGGAATATCATTGTCAGCAATCTGACCGCCACGGCGGCACAGCCGGGGATGATCTGGGGGCGCACGGAATATCCGGCAACGAACATCCTGCTGGAGGATGTGAACATCACGGCGTCCGATCCCACCCCGGGCAACGCCTCGTTTGCGTTGTATAATGCCGTGGGCGTGGAGATCCTTGATTCGAGCATCCAAACTGCCGGCGGAGCGGCGGCGTTTGAGTTATTCAATGCGCAGGCCATATTCACGAACACGGCGCCGACGCCGGGCTTTGTCTCGCTCAACGGGGCTTATGAGACGAACGCGCTATCGTTCTACAACCAGTCGGCATGGTTGAGCGACCCGAACTTTTTTGGGGTGACTGCGCTCACTCTGGGGGGCTCCATTTTGTCTAATTCGGTCAGCGCGACGTTGCCGGCGGGTACGCCGGTCAATTTCATATTGGGCACAAATGCCACAAGCGTCATGGTCTCCGGCAATCTTGCCCTGAACAGCGGCTTGAACATCACCAACGGCCCCGGATTCGGCCCCGGCACGAATACGCTGTTCATGTGCACGGGCACTTTGAGCGGCAACCCGGTTTTGGGCATCACGCCGGTCCTGCATTCCTACACTTACAGCCTTATGACCAACGCCACACAAGCCAACTTTGTTGTCACCGCCCCGGCGCAACCCAAAATCAACAACTTTACGGCTTCGGGAACAAATTTGATCCTGAGCGCCGCCAACGGCGTGACGAATGGCGTGTGTTATTTGCTGAGCACCACCAACCTGGCGCTGCCGCTGGGCCAATGGAAAGTTGCGAGCACCAATCCATTCAATGCTTCCGGGGTTTGTTCCATCACGAATACGGTTTCGGGATCCGGGCAGACATACTATCAGCTTGAAATTCCTTGAGATGAGGCGGATTTGCGTCGGCTAATACGAAAAGACAAAAACGCAAAAACGCGGAGTCGCAAAGTTGACGATTGCTCCTCCGAATGCTATCTAACAATATGAATGCCGCGAAAAATTCGCCAACTTGTGTCGGATCTAGAAAAGTCCGGCTTTATTTTGGCGGTGGGCGGAAAAGGGTCGCACCGCAAATTTCGACATCCGAAGTTTGCTGGCGCGGTCATTTTGAGCGGGAAAGATGGCGATGATGCGCGCCATTATCAGGAAAAACAGGTCAAAAACGCCATTCGCGAGATTATAAAATGAAAATTGAAGACCGATATCTAAAATTTGTCATTTGGAGCGACGAGGATAATTGCTATGTCGGCTATTGTCCCGATTTGTTCCCATGGGGCGGTATCTGTCACGATGCCACAGAAGAAAAAGCCTATTCGCAACTTTGTGAGCTAGTCCGGGAAGAAATTGCTGATCTGCGGGAAGCCGGAAAGGAGATTCCGGTTCCGACAACCCGGGCCATGCGGGAAGCGGTAATGGTTTAGTTTTAAGTCAGTTTCCTCGTGCTTGCGTTTCCTTTGAGCGCTTTGTGTTCTTTTGCGCTAAATTCTTCGCGCCTTTGCGTTAAAATAAAATCCGTGTCCATCCGTGTCCATCTGTGGTTAAAATCTTCCCAGATGTTGACAACATTGCGCATCAAAAACCTCGCCCTGGTCACCGACCTGACGCTGGAACTCCAGCCGGGCTGCAATGTCATTACCGGCGAGACGGGCGCGGGTAAATCCATCATCATCGGGGCGCTCAACCTCGTGCTGGGCGAACGCGCGGACCGTTCCCTGATCCGCAGCGGGGAGGAAAGCTGCTCGGTGGAAGCATCGTTTGATGTCAAAAGCCTCAAAACATCGCTGAAAGGGTTTCTCGAAGAAAACGGCTTGGAACCCTGCGAGGACAATCAACTCGTCCTCAAGCGAACATTCACAACCAACGGGACCAATCGTCAATTTATCAACGGCTCGTCAACGTCGCTGGGCGTCCTGGCGACCGTGGGCGAATCGCTGGTCGATATCCACGGCCCGCACGATCACCAATCGCTGCTCAATCCGGCCAAACAACTTTTGATCCTGGACGCGTTTGGAAAATTGGAAGGCGAACGAAAGGCTTTTGGTGAGCTGGCTCATCGGCGCGCAGCTTTGGAGAAGGAGAAATCCGTGTTGATCGTGGATGAAAAAACCTACGCGCAACAACTGGAACTGTTGCGGTTCCAGATGCAGGAGATTTCCGCCGCGCGATTGCAACCGGATGAGGAGCAATCAGTGACCGAGGAATTCAACCGCGCCAGTAATGCGGCGAAGTTGCTGCAACTGAGCCAGGCCGCGCTCGATGCTTTGAGCGAGAACGAGAATTCACTGCTCACCCAGGCCGGCGCCGTAGGCCGGACGCTCCAGGAATTGCAGCGCGTGGATTCTGCTGCCGCGAACCTGACTGAATTGCATTCCCAGGCCGTCGCTGTTTTGAATGATCTGCAATCCGAGCTTTCGCGCTATGCCGAAAAGGTGGATGTGGATCCTGCGCGACTCGCCGAATTGGAAGAGCGCCTCGACCTGATCCATTCCCTCAAACGCAAGTACGGCGGCAAGCTGGTGGAAGTCATCGCCTTTGGCGAAGAAGCCAAAGCAAAGTTGCAATCGCTGGAATCGCGCGATGCTGAACTGGAACGGCTCAATGCTGAACTAAAGAAGCTGGACGCCGAACTTATTAAGGCGGGCAAGAAACTTTCGGATGGCCGCAAGAAAACGATTCCGCAACTTGCCAAAGCCGTCAGCAAACAACTCCAGGATTTGGGATTTAAGCAGAGTAAGTTTGATGTAGCGATCCTGACCAATGCGGAATTCGGAACGCGGAGCGCGGAGTATCAGAAGGTCTCTGAATCTTCATTAAAAAAAGAAGGAACGGCTCGCGAGTACGCTCGCCCCACCGCTCCCAGTGCGAATGGCTTTGATGAGATCGAGTTTCAATTCGCGCCCAATCCGGGCGAACCGGCCAAGCCGTTGCGCGCTATCGCCTCATCTGGTGAAATGGCGCGAGTGATGTTGGCGTTGAAAACAGTTCTTGCCGCAGAGGATGAAGTGCCCGTTCTCATCTTTGATGAAGTGGATGCCAATGTCGGCGGTGAAACGGCTAATACCGTCGGTGAGAAGATGCAGCAGATCGGGGCCAAACGGCAGGTATTGTGCATCACCCATCTGCCGCAGGTCGCGGCTCCCGCGGATGCGCATTATGTCGTGACCAAACAGGTCAAGAATGGCCGCACCATTTCCGAAATTCATTTGCTGGACAAACAGGAGCGCATCGCAGAACTCACCCGAATGCTCGGTGGGCAGGGGGATGCGGCCAGGAAACATGCTGAGGCGTTGTTGAAAGCGTAGTTCAGGCGAGTTATTTAATTATTCGTATCCACTTCCCCCCGATAGAAGCACATCCCGTTCGCTATTGAATCCGTAAACGTAAACGGCGGTATGTTGGTGCAAATATTTGTCCAGTTAATCAGATCTGGAGACGACTGCACGATGGTTGGGTATGGTGACGGAAGAGAGATAGAGAGCTGAAAGACATTATTTGCGGCAACTGCCTGCAAAGAGAGTGGTATAAAATTGGCCTGCCAACCTGAGGCGCGGATAATCGAGGGGTTGCTGCCCGAGGAAGTTATCAGCATTTCCGCCTGATTGGTGAAATCCAAAGTCACATCATTGGTGTATGGAATGTCAACGACTGATGGAACAATGGATACAACCGGCGGTAGAATAGGACCGTTTGAATTATAATTGGTCTGGGTAATGACAAAAACATTTACCGGCTCCCAACAGCTGAACATGTACCCCGGATTTGGAATCGCGGTCATCTCATAATTCTGCCCGACTTCGAGTGAATCTCCACTTTGATAGGGAGTCACACCACCGTCTCCATTCGTGAATAAAAAAAGAGGGGAATAAGTCGCTTGAGCACAGGCGCGATGCGTAAAACACATCATCGCCAGCGTAACAAATAAAAATAGTCTTATCTTATTCATGACTTCAACCCAACCTAAGAATGTTATTTGATTTTTTTGACCCCGCTCAAGAAGATTTCCGATACAAATGTGTTACGACCATTTGTTTCGTTTCAAAACCATGGCCATAGTCAACATGGCCATCCCAACGCATCCCCACCCAAACCAGTCGCCATGGCGATTGTAAAAGGTTTGTTCATGTGGTTGGAGTGGCAGGTCAATTGTCTCCGCGCCTTCGCCATAAACGGTTCCGTTGCTGTCGTGGAGAATATCATGAATGCGGCCGTTGCCATCGATCCAGCAGGTCACACCGTTGTTGCAGCAGCGCACCAGCGGAATACCGTTCTCGACGGCGCGAAAGAGGGCGTCGGCCATGTGCTGCCATTGCTCGGCGCTGTTGCCGAACCAGCCGTCGTTGGTGAGGTTCACAAGAAAGTCGGTGTTTGTTTGGGTCGCGTGACGGGCGAGTTGGGGAAATGAGTCTTCAAAACAGATCAGTGGTGATGTTTGGGCTTTACCGGCCTGAAATTGTACCGGCTCGTTTCCGGCCTGGTAGCCGCCGGTGATGGGCGTGAACCATTTGATGAACGGAAGATAACGAGCGAGGGGAATGTATTCTCCGAAGATGACCAGCTTTTGTTTGTGATAAATGGAGTCCCAACCGCCATTCGGATCGAATAAAAATGCGGCGTTGTAATCGTCATAAGGATCATTTGGTGTCGCGTTCGTCTTTGGTTCCACGTCGTCGGCGTTGAAGATGATCCAGGTATGATGCAGCCGTATAAGATTGGTGATGGCCTGAAAGGTCGCATCGTCTAAACCGGGCACCGCCGATTCCGGCCACAACAATAGATCGGTTTCATTGGTCAGCGCGTTACTTGATTGTACGAGGAATTGTGCGAACCGGTTGGAATTCACCGTTTGGTCCCAGATGAGATTTTGCGGAATGCTCGGTTGCACTAAAGTGACGCGAAGAGTGTGGGAGATGGAGCTGATTCCTGGTTCGGATGGCCGGAGCATCTTGAATTCGCCCCACGCAAAAAGTCCGGCGACAACGAACAACGGCAGGAAAATTTCCGGCTGCCAGGCGAAACGCGACCGTGACTTTTCAAAAATCATCCGTCCCGCCGAATAGAGACAAAGCGAGGCCCAGACAACCAGGAACGAAACTCCATATACACCCGTAACGGAAGCGATTTGGATCAGCGGCGTCATCTTGAATTGTGAAACACCAACAAAGCTCCACGGAAAGCCGCCAAGGATGCGCGCCCGTATCATCTCCAACGCAACCCAGGCCGCCGCGCCGGCCAACGCCCAGACAACGCGCATGCCCCACGAATTTGCTTTCCAGTTCACCAGCCAAAGCCATACACCGAAGAAGCCCGCCATGAAGGCGCTCAATGCGATCCAGCCTAGAATGGGATAGCCGAAGGCCGGAATCAGCAGCAACCAATAAAGACTGATCAGCCAAAAAATCAGGCCACCGACGTATCCAATGCGGAAAGCATCGCCGCCGGATCTATTCCGCGCTGCAAAAACCAACAGGCCGGGCGCGATCCATGCAAAGCCGGCGATATTGAATTTGGGAAACGCCAGAGCCAATAGAATGCCTGCGATGATCGCCAGCCAGTATCCGCTTTGAATAAAAAGTTCGTTCAAAACGCGCAACGGCAGTTCGAAGGGTGAATATCCCTCCAGAAATTTCTCGCCGATCTTCGCAGACTTAGCCGCATGCTCGGCCACCGAACGGCTCGCATTGACAACGATTGCCTCCCGCGCCCCATCCCAGACAGGAAAGTCAGCAGATGAATTGCCCGCGTAATCAAAGCCGCGTTCGCCATATTTTTGCTCCAGCAGTTTGAGTTTATTTTTGCTGCGCAGGTTTGTTTTTCCGTCACTGGCCAGGACTTCGTCGAAAATGCCAAGATGATCCGCCACGGGTTGCACCATTTTTAGGTCGGAGGCAGTGGCCAGAATGATTTTTCGCCCGGCTGTTTTTTGCTGGCGCACCCAGGCGAGGAACTTCTCGTTGTAGGGCAGGGTGGAAGCCTCAACGCTAACACGCGCGGCCAATTGTTTTTTTAGAAAGGCGCGCCCGCGCATCCACCAGAACAGGATAGCAAAAATGGAGAATGGATTGCGCCGGAGCAATCGCGCGAAGTGTTCCCAGAGCAAATCTGTTTTGATCACAGTGCCGTCCAGGTCCACGACCAGCGGGACTGGATTGGGGGACGGTGATGGCGACATGACGGCGGTAGTTTGGACTCAAAATCGAAACGGTAAATAAAATTGCGCGGCCATTAGGAATTCAATGCCTTCTGGAGCAGGCCTTTTTCGCGTTCGCTGTATTTCAGTTTCAGCGCCTCTGCTTGTGCTGCTCCAGTCATTTTTTGCCAGCTCTTTTGCAGGGCATTGATGGTTTTATCCTCAGCGGTCTTCGCGGCCAGGTCGGCGAACTGATACTCGAGGAAAATCAGGCACAAGGCGTCCTCCAGCACGCGCGTTTCCGCATCGGCGGGAAAATTCTTTTTGAGGTTCATGTCCTGCACGTGGCGGATGGTCTCGTCGTCATATCCGGTTTCGCGCAGGATTTCGCCCGCCTTTTGCGCGTGAAATTTTTTTAGATCGGCGCGCCATTTCAAATAGCCCGGGCGGGTCATGGGATAGGTGTCGCGAGGAATCTCCCATCGGCAGAGATGCTGGCAGCGGGCCGCCAGCCGGAGCGTTTCCCCTGCATCAGGGCAAAGCTTGAGAACCCATTTTTCAAGACGTTGAGCATAGAGGAGTTCTCGCGGCTGGCCGTTTTCAAGATTGGGATCGCGGGCATTTTCTTGATTGAAGCGGAGCAGGGCGGCTTCAAACCTTTTTGGATCCTTCGGCTGAAACGGTTCAGGCATGGCAAAAGTCTTGCCGATTGGAGAATCGGAGCAAGGCGATTTGTAACAAACAATTGAATGAAATAGTCTTGCTAATCTTTTTACGTTTTGGCATAAACGCGGCACGTCAGTAGAAGAACTCTGAATATTGCTGGTTTTCCGCGGTTTTTTTAGCCGCTCAAAATTCACGAATTCAGTAATCAGCAGTTAACTCGGTCTAAAAAAAGTTTCCGTTAGAATTGAAGAGTTGGATTACACACTTGGTGGCCTGTAATACCAAACCCTACCCAAGGGCTTGGGTCTATTGCTGTCTATTAGTAGCGTTGTTGTTTGGAAGTTGTTGGAAGGTTTCCGCGCAGGCCTACGTCTTGCGCTACGTCACCACTGACAGCGGCGGCATCACCTTCGTCGGCAACACACTCGGTCTCGCCAAGTTGACTCAAGTGAACCAACCGGGCGCGCTTGACGCCATCGGCGCCTTCATCACGCTGAACACGAACTCGCAGGTTGGGACATACGCCAAGGGCACCACTTTGAATTGGAGCAACAACTCATCGGCTTCCGTCCTGCAATTGCCCACCAACAGCACGGTGTTGTATGCGGAATTGATATGGGCCGGCACGTCGCAAATCAGCACCAATACTACAGCGACAGGAGATGTTATTCCCTATTTGAATACACCGGTGCATTTCATTTTGCCGAACGGTTCCAGTAATAACATTACGCCCGACACCCTCACCGCCAGCATGGTGACCAATGGCACGGTGACCGCACCGACATCGAGTTTTTATACTCGATCTGCCAATGTCACCTCGCTTGTTCAAGCTGGTGGATCGGGTACTTATTCAGCCGGCGGCATTCCCGCGTGTGTCCTGGCCACCGAAGACAACAATAACGCCTGCGGCTGGACCCTGGCGGTGGTCTACGAAGACACCTTGCTCCACCAGCGAAACCTCTCGCTGTTCGTCGGAAATTCATTTGCCTCCACCACGGCCACGACGCCCGCGCCGATCGGGGTCGTCGGGTTCTGTTCACCGCCGACCGGCACGATCAATGGTTATTTGTTCGTCAGCGCCATTGAAGGCGACCCAAATAAAACCGGCGATGAAATTTTGTTTGGCCCCAGCACCAACAATATGGCCGTGCTGTCCGGGCCTAATAATATCTCAAACAATTTCTTTGCGGGGCAGATCAATTACGCCAATCCGGATAGTTCGAGCAACGGCCTCTTGAACACCACTGGAACTTTTGGTTTAAGCAATTCCGTGCCGCCCAATGTGGGATTCAGCGCGCGGCAGGGATGGGACATCACCTGCGTGAACGTTTCGTCTGGATTGACCAACGGCATCGAATCGGCCTACGCCCAAAATATTACCAGCGGTGACGGTTACAGTGTGGATGCGCTGGCCCTGGAGATTGACGTCGGCTCACCGGTATTGACGACAACGCAGTCTGTGAACAAAGCCAGCACGTTTGTTGGCGATACTTTGACTTATACCGTGGTGGTCACGAACTCGGGCACTGCCGACGGCGTGAATCTGGTCTTTAGCGATCCACTGCCGTTTGGTACCAGCTTTGTCGCAAACACTTTTGCAACGAATGGAGTGACTATCACGGGGGCCAACCCCGTCAATGGTGTGCCTATCCCGGACATCCCGCAGGGATCGAGCATGACCTTTACCTATTCCGTCACTGTGGATCAGATCCCTCCGAGCGCCATGTTCGTGACGCACGCCACCATTGGTTACCAATACTCCGGTCCTTGCGCTGAAAGCCCGATCATCAATAGCACATTGGTGAACTTGAATGTCCAAACGCTCGTTCCATTGTTGGACGTCAATAAAGTATCCAGCCTGAGCAACGTGATTCCCGGTGCCACCTTCACTTATACCATCAATATCCCCAATAACGGCACGACCAACACGATTGACGCGACATTGCAGGATCCGCTGCCCGTGGGTGTGACCTATGTCACAAATACGACGACCCTGAACGGGTTGCCGGTCCCCGACGTCAATGGAACCAACATGCCTTATGCCGCGCAGGCCGAAGTGAATGGCCCGGGGGATGCCGCCGGCGTTATCAATGCCGGTCAAACTGCGGTCGTCACCTTTCAGGTCAAGATCGTCGCCAGTCCGCCTCTACGCATCAATAACTCGGCGACAATTTTTGCAAACGGCATTCAACCGACCACTGCGGCAAACGCCCAGAATAATATATCACCGGTCTATTGCGATCTGTCCGCAAATATTTCCGCCAGTCCAAATCCCGTGGAGGCTGGCGGTCCCGTCACCTTCACCATCACTGTCACCAATTTTGGGACGAATTCGTTGAATGACGTCACGAATTTTGTCGATCTATATCTGCCACTTCCGTCGTCCATCGAATCACCCATCTATACGCCCGGGACCGGCGCCTATAATCCATTGACCGGTGTATGGTCGGGCATCACCCTGCCGTCCAACGGCGTAGTGACGATGACTGTGACCGGTACATTGAACCCGGCGACCACGGCAACCAACCTCATCGGCTCAGTCACAGTGTCCCCGCCGCCCGGGGTCACGGATCTGAATTCAACTAATAATTCATCGTCTTCCACCAATGCGATTCAACGGGTGGCAGACCTGATGGCCACTATCACTGACGGATTGACGAATGTTTATGAAGGGTCTTCGATCACCAACATCATCACCATTGTCAATTTGGGTCCCAGCACGGTGACCAGTCTCACGTTAAGCAATTTTATTTCATCTACGATGGGGAATGTCACGGTTTTTGCCGCCGATGGTATTTTCAACCAGGCCGCCGGGACATGGACGGCGCTTTCGATCGGCGTAGGTGGCAGCGTCCAAATAACGGAAGTTGGCACGGTGCTGACAGTGTCGGGGCCGTTCACCAATTCGGTGATCGTGTATCCGCCGTCAGGCGTTACTGATCCAAACTTCGCGAACAACTCTGCTTCGAACGTGAATTTTGCTTTGCCGCTCCCGGACACTTCCGTCACGAAGACCGGGCCGGCCGCCGTGGATGCCGATACCAATTTTATCTACACCATCACCATCACCAACGCCGGACCGGGCACGGCCAGCAATGTCGTGGCCAGCGATACGTTGCCGGTTGCAGAATCTTTTGTGAACGCGAGTGGAGGAGGGGTGGATAGCGCCGGGACGGTGAATTGGACGATTGGCACGGTTGCCGCCAATGGCAGCAGCAATGTGACCGTCACAGTGACTGCGCCGGTCACGGGGGTAAGTCTGACGAACATCGCGAGCATCGTGGCGAGCACACCGACTGCAAATCCTGCCAACGACACCAGTGCGCCTGTTGTGACGACGGTGACGCCTGTGGCAGATGTGGGCATCGGCAAGACCGGGCCTGCGGGTGTTGTCGCTACCAGCAATTTGACCTACACCGTTTCTGTGACCAACTTTGGACCGTCTGTGGCCAGTGGCGTGGTGGCGACCGATACTTTGCCAAGCCAGGTCACTTATTCCAGTTCATCGGGTGGAGGCGTCCACGTCGGCAGGACGGTCGGCTGGGTTTTGGGCAGTCTTAATATCGGCCAGATCACGAACGTCACCGTCACCGTCACCGCGCCGGCTGCGGCTGGGTCCATCACCAACACCGCTGCGACCACCGCCACGACGCTTGACACCAACCTGGTGAACAATGCCGCTCCCAATGTCATCACCACCGTTTCCACCCTGGCGAACTCGGCGGACATCAGCGTGAAAAAGACCGGGGCGCCTTCTGTCTTTGCGACAAGCAATTTGACCTACACAATCACGGTGACAAATATCGGACCCGCGGCGGCGGCGAATGTCACCGCCAGCGACACGTTTCCCACCAACGTTAATTTCTTTTCAGCCAGTGGCGGTGGAACTCTCACCTCCGGCACGGTAAACTGGACGATCGGCGCTCTGGCGCTTCACGGAACCACTAATCTGACCTTGATCGTGACCGCGCCAGGAAATGGAAGTATAACCAATATTGCCACCGCGTCGTCCACCACCGCCGACCCGGTTTCAACGAACAATACCAGCGCGCCCGTGGTCACCACGGTGACACCTGCGGCAGATCTGGCGATCGGCAAGAGCGCGGCTGCCACCATCTTTGCGACCAGCAACCTGACCTATACGATTTCTCTGACCAACCTCGGTCCGTCTGATGCCAGCGGCGTGATCGTGACGGATACTCTTCCGCAGGGGAGCATTTTCGTGAGCGCGGGCGCCAGTGGCACGACCAATGCAGGCGTCGCCAGTTGGTCGCTGGGAACATTCCCCGTCGGATCGATCACTAATTTCACCCTTGTGGTCACCGCTCCAATCAGTGGCGCGCTGACGAACACCGCAAGTGTCACAACGACCACAGCCGATCCGGTTCCCGGTGACAATGTCAGCCCCAAAGTGATCACCACTGTGACGCCCTTGGCTGACCTGGGCATCGGCAAGAGCGGCGCACCTTTGATCAACGCCACCAGCAATCTGACCTATACCATTTCCGTGACCAACTTCGGTCCGTCCGCAGCCGGCACGATCACCGTCACCGATGCCTTGCCGGCGGGGGTGATTTTTGTGAGCGCAACGGGCAGCGGGACGACTAACAGCGGGGTGGCGACCTGGAATCTGGCTTCAATGGCCCCTGGTGCGATAACCAACTTCAGCCTGGTAGTCACTGCCCCGATCTCCGGTTCGCTGACGAACATTGCCGGGGTGACCTCGCCTACCACTGACACCGTCCCGGGTAACAACGTCAGTCCCCAGGTAGTGACCACCGTGACACCCTCGGCCGATTTAGCGGTTGTCGCGAGTGCTCCGCCCACTATTTTTGCGACCAGCAACCTCACCTATAGCATCACGGTGACGAATTCTGGACCTTCGACGGCGAGCGGCGTGATTGTCACAGACACTTTGCCTGCGGGAGTAATCTTTGTGAGCGCCGGAGCAGGAGGGACGACCAACGCGGGCGTCGTGAGTTGGTCTTTGGGCACGCTGATGCCTGGAGCCACCACCAATTTTACTTTCATCGTGACTGTTCCCGCGAGCGGTTCGTTGACCGACACTGCCAGTGTGATTTCATCCACCAGCGACCCCGTTCCTGGAAACAACGTCAGTTCGCTGGTTGTGACCGCGATCACAGCGTCGGCTGATCTGGCTATTGGCAAAACCGGTGCGCCTACTGTCGTGGCGACCAGCAATCTGAGCTACACCATCTCGGTAACCAACCTCGGTCCTTCGACCGCCAGCGGTGTGGTCGTGACTGATGCCTTGCCGGTCGGCGCGTCTTTTGGGAGCGCCCCGGGCGGAGCGAATATCGCAGGAATGGTGACGTGGACCCTTGCCTCGATGACTCCCGGAGCGATAACTAACTTAACTCTCACAGTGACTGCTCCGGCTAATGGATCATTGACCAATATAGCCGGCGTCACTTCCCCAACGGGTGACCCTGTTCCAGGCAACAACATCAGTCCGCCGGTCGTTACGACTGTGACACCATCGGCTGACCTGGCGATCGGCAAGAGCGGGGCAGGCATTGTCACGGCCACCAGCAATTTGAGTTACACCATTTCTGTGACCAACTTAGGTCCCTCAACGGCCAGCACTATTACTGTTACCGACGCTTTGCCCGCGGGTGTCATCTTTGTCAGTGCGACGAGTAGTGGAACGACTAATAATGGAGTGGCGACCTGGACTTTGGCGACCCTGGCTTCCAATGCCGTGACCAATTTCACTCTTGTTGTGACCGCTCCAATCAGTGGCATCTTGACCAATACCGCGAGCGTGATTTCACCGACCGTCGATCCAGTGACAACCAACAACGTCAGCCCGCCGGTCACGACCACGGTGACGCCCTCGGCTGATTTGGCAGTCGGCGAGACCGCTCCTCCGACTGTTTTTGCGACCAGCAACCTCACCTATACCGTCACAGTGACAAACTTTGGGCCTTCGACGGCGAGCGGCGTGATTGTCACGGACACATTGCCTGCGGGAGTGATTTTTGTGAGCGCTGGAGCAGGAGGAACGACCAATGCCGGAGTTGTGAGTTGGTCGCTGGGCGTGCTGACGCCTGGAGCCACCACTAATTTTACTTTCATCGTGACTGTTCCCGCGAGCGGTTCATTGACCAACACTTCAACCGTGACTTCGCCGACGAGCGATCCGGTTTTGCCGAACAATGTGAGTTCGCAAGTGGTGACCACGATCACCTCGTTGGCCGACCTGGCGATTGGTAAGAGTGGATCAGGCATTGTCACGGCCACCAGTAATTTGAGCTATACCATCTCGGTGACCAATTTTGGCCCCTCCACGGCCAACAGTGTTGTGGTGACCGATACCTTGCCTGCAGGCGTGACTTTTGTGAGCGCAACCGGTAGTGGAACTACCAACAACGGAGCGGCGACCTGGAACCTGGCTTCACTGGCTGCCAATGCGACGACTAATTTCACTCTGGTTGTGACCGCTCCAGTTTCTGGCACCCTGACCAACATCGCGAGTGTGACTTCGCCGACGGTCGATCCAGTCACAACCAACAACGTCAGTCCGCCGGTTACAACCACGGTGACTCCGTTGGCTGACCTGGCCATTGGCAAGAGTGGAGCGGCCAGTGTATTCGCAGCCAGCAACCTGAGTTACACGATTTCTGTAACGAACTTCGGTCCTTCAGCCGCCAGTACAATCACCGTTACCGATGCCTTGCCTGCCGGCGTGACCTTTGTGAGTGCAACAGGTAGCGGAACGACCAATAATGGAGTGGCTACCTGGACGCTGGCGACTTTGGCCGTCAATACATCAACGAATTTCGCTCTCGTTATCACAGCGCCTGCTAGTGGCATCTTGACGAACATCGCGAGTGTGACTTCGCCGACCAGCGATCCAGTCCCGACCAATAACGTCAGTCCGCCGGTGGTCACGACTGTGACGCCTCTGGCGGATTTGGCGGCGATCAAGACCGGGCCTGCGAACCTGGCTGTCGGCAGTGCATTCGCTTATACCATTGTTATCACGAACCTCGGCCCCTCCACCGCCAGTGGAGTGGTGGCCACGGACGCGTTACCCGTGGGGTTGTCGTTTGTGAGCGCGTCCGGCAACGGAGTCAATAACGCCGGCCTCGTCACATGGAACCTGGGAACCCTCGCTGCCGGTGTGGCGACCAATCTCCTCGTGAACGTGACTGCCCCCGTGGATGGAATTTTCACGAATATCGCGGAAGCGGGTTCCAGCGTCATTGATCCCAATCCGACCAATAACAACGGCACCGCCACCAATTCACAGGTGATGACAGCCGTCTCCCCGGTGGCCGATCTCGGCATCAGTAAACTTGGCCCGGCGAATGTCTTCGCCGCCACGAACTTTGCCTACACGATCGTCGTGACCAATGGCGGGCCTTCCACCGCGAGCAATGTTGTTGCCAGCGACGTGTTGCCGACCAACGTTATCTTCTCGAGCGCCAGTGCCGGCGGCGTGACCAATGCCGGAACAGTAAATTGGTCGCTCGGAAATCTGCCGATCAACTCCGTGACGAATTTGACTGTGACTGTGACCGCCCCGGCGACCGGGACCATTTCCAACACCGCGAGCGTGACAGCTTCGACGGCGGACACGAATCAGGTGAACAATATCAGCCCGCCGGTCATGACCACTGTCACTCCATTGGCTGACCTGGCCATTGGCAAGAGCGGAGCAGGGGTGGTAGTTGCGACCAGCAATCTGGTTTACACCATTTCTGTGACCAACTTTGGCCCGTCAACCGCCAGCGGTGTCCTGGTGACTGATACGTTGCCCGCGGGTGTGATCTTTGTGAGCGCAACGGGCAGCGGAACGACTAACAATGGGGTCGCAAGCTGGAATCTGACTTCGTTGGCCGCCAATGCGACGACAAACTTCACGTTGACCGTGGCCGCTCCGGTCAGTGGTACGCTCACAAATACGGCTAGTGTGACTTCGCCAACGGTCGATCCGGTCGCAACCAACAACGTCAGTCCGCCAGTCACGACCACCGTGACTCCATTGGCTGACCTGGCCATTGGTAAGAGCGCGTTGGCATCGGTTATTGCGACCAGCAATCTCAGCTACACGATTTCTGTGACCAACTTCGGTCCTTCAACCGCCAGCACCATCACCGTAACCGATACTTTGCCTGCGGGTGTGACCTTTGTGAGCGCAACCGGCAGTGGAACGACCAACAATGGAGTGGCGACCTGGAATTTGGCTTCGCTGGCTGCCAATGCGACCACAAACTTCACGTTGATTGTGACCGCCCCAGTGAGCGGCACCTTGACCAACACGGCCAGCGTTACTTCACCGACCGTCGATCCGGTCACTACCAACAACGTCAGCCCGCCGGTAACGACCACTGTCACGCCTTTGGCCGACCTGGCGATTGGTAAGAGTGGAGCAGGGGCGGTGGTGGCGACCAGCAACCTGAGCTATACTATCTCGGTAACGAACTTTGGTCCTTCAGTCGCCAGCACAATCACTGTTACTGATACTTTGCCTGCGGGTGTGATCTTTGTGAGCGCAACCGGCAGTGGAACGACCAACAATGGAGTAGCGACCTGGAATCTGGCTTCGTTGGCTGCCAATACGACCACAAACTTCACGTTGATCGTGACCGTTCCAGCAAGCGGCACTCTGACCAATATCGCGAGTGTGACTTCGCCAACCGTCGATCCGGTCCCGACCAACAACGTCAGTCCGCCGGTCACAACCACTGTCACGCCTTTGGCTGACCTGGCCATTGGCAAGAGCGGAGCGGCCAGTGTGTTCGCAGCCAGCAACTTGAGTTACACGATTTCCGTGACCAACTTGGGTCCTTCGGCGGCCAGCAGCATCACTGTTACCGATGCCTTGCCCGTAGGCGTGACCTTTGTGAGCGCAACCGGTGGTGGAACGACCAACAATGGAGTGGCGACCTGGACGCTGGCGACTTTGGCCGCCAATACGTCAACGAATTTCACTCTCATTATCACAGCACCTGCGAGTGGCATCTTGACGAATATAGCGAGTGTGACTTCGCCGACCAGCGATCCGGTCTCGACCAATAACGTCAGCCCGCCGGTCATCACCACAGTCACCCCGGTGGCTGACCTGGCCATCGGCAAGAGTGCGGCGGCCTCGGTGTTTGCCGCCAGCAACCTGACTTATACAGTTACTGTGACCAATTTCGGTCCGTCAACGGCCAGCAGTATAGTCGTGACTGACGCCTTGCCCGCAGGTGTGACCTTTGTGAGCGCGACGGGTGGTGGAACGACCAACAACGGAGTAGCGACCTGGAATCTTGCTTCGTTGGCCGCCAATGCGACGACGAATTTCACTCTCATAATCACCGCACCCGCGAGTGGCACCTTGACCAACATAGCCAGCGTGACTTCGCCGATTCCAGATCCCAACCTGACGAATGACGTAACGCCGCCGGTGGTGACCACTGTGACACCGTTGGCTGATTTGGGCATTGCCAAGAGCGGACCCGCCGGCGTGTTGTTTAACACGGATTATAGTTACTCGATCGTTGTGACGAATTCCGGCCCGTCAACCGGCATGTCGATTTCTGTGACGGATAGCCTGCCTGCCGGGTTGGTCTTTGTCAGCGCCACGCCGTCGGCAGTGACCAATGGCAGCCTGGTTGTTTGGACAAATATCGGCGACCTGCCTCCCGGCGCTGCTACCAACCTGGCGCTCTCCGTCATTTCGACCTTGCGCGGCACTGTTACCAACCTCGCGTCGGTTGGCAGCCCGACACTGGATCCGACTCCGTCAAACAGCGTGAGTCCTCCAGCCATCACAACCATCACCAACGACCCGCCGATCGCCAATCCGGATACTAACAATATCACGGAAAATACGGCGAACACTTTGACTCCGTTGAATAACGATGTGATCCAGACACCCGGTGGAATCTTGACCATTATCTCGATCTCCCCGACCAATGGAACCGCAATCATCATTGGTGGCACCAATGTGGTGTTCACGCCGACCACCAACTTCCTGGGCACGGCGACCATCGGTTATACCATCACGGATAATGTCGGCGGCACAAATAGCGGGCTGATCACCGTGATCGTGACGAACATCCCGCCGCTGGCGAACCCCGATACGTATTTGATGCCTGAGAACACCAGCATCACGACCTTGCCTTTGGCCAACGACGTCGTCCAGACCCCGGGCGGCACGTTGCGCATCATCTCAGTGTCCCCGACCAACGGTACCGCCGCGATTTTCGGTGGCACTAACGTGCTGTTCACGCCGACCACCAACTTCCTGGGCACGGCGACCATTGGTTACACGATTACTGATGGCATTGGCGGCACGAACAGCTCGTTGATCACCGTCACAGTCACCAACCGTCCGCCGTTGGCGAATCCAGACGCCTACAACGTCACGGAAAACACTGCGAACACTTTAACGCCATTGAATAACGATGTCGTTGAAACCTCCGACGGCAGTTTGAGCATCATTTCTGTGGCTCCGACCAACGGCACGGCCACCATCATCGGCGGAACCAACGTGTTGTTTGTGCCAACGACCAACTTCCTGGGTACGGCGACCATTGGTTATACGATCATCGATAATGTTGGAGGCACTAACAGTTCGTTGATCACGATCACGGTCACCAATCGTCCGCCGCTGGCAAACCCGGACAACTATTTCGCTCCTGAAAATACTGACAGCACACTGGCTCCGCTGAACAACGACATCACCGAAACACCCGGTGGCATTCTGAGCATCATCTCTGTGGCCCCGACCAACGGCACTGCCTCTATTATTGGCGGTACTAATGTGTTGTTCACACCGACCACCAACTTCCTGGGCACGGCGACCATCGGTTATACTATTATTGACAATATCGGCGGCACCAATAGCTCGTTGATCTCCATTACCGTGACCAACATAGCGCCGTTGGCCAATCCATTGACCAATTCCATCACCGAAAACACGACCAACACTTTCTCGCCGCTCACTAATGACGTAGTCGTGACGCCTGGCGGTACGCTCACCATTGTTTCCGTCAGTCCGACCAATGGCACTGCTACCATCGTTGGCGGCACCAATGTCGTGTTCGCGCCAACCACCAATTTCCTGGGCACGACCACCATCGGTTATACGATCACTGACGGCATTGGCGGCACGAACAGTTCGCTGATCACCGTGATCGTGACCAACATCCCGCCGATCGCGAATCCGGATAACTATAATGTCGCTGAAAACACCGGCAGCACATTGGCTCCGTTGAATAATGACATTGTTGAAACCCCGGGTGGCAGCTTGAGTATTATTTCCGTAGCTCCGGCTAACGGCACTGCCTCCATTATTGGCGGTACTAACGTGTTGTTCACGCCGTTAACCAATTTCCTGGGCACGGCGACGATTGGCTATACCATCACCGATGGCATCGGCGGCACGAACAGCTCGTTGATTACCATTACCGTGACCAACATCGCGCCGTTGGCTAATCTTCTGACCAATTCCATCACCGAAAACACGACCAACACCTTTTCACCGCTCACCAATGACGTCGTTGTGACGCCTGGCGGTATTCTCACCGTTGTTTCTGTCAATCCGACCAATGGCACTGCGACCATCATCGGCGGCACTAACGTATTATTCGTGCCGACAACTGATTTCCTGGGCACAGCCACCATCGGCTACACCATCACCGACGGTATTGGCGGCACGAACAGTTCACTGATAACAGTGATCGTGACTAATATCCCACCAATCGCGAATCCGGATACCTACAACGTTCTTGAAAACACCGGTAGCACATTGTCGCCGTTGAATAATGACGTTGTTGAAACCCCGGGTGGCACTCTCAGTATTATCTCCGTCAGTCCGACGAACGGCACGACCACAATCATTGGCGGTACCAACGTATTATTCACGCCAACGACTAACTTCCTGGGCACAGCGACCATCGGCTATACCATCACTGACAATATCGGTGGCACCAACAGTTCGTTGATCACCATCACCGTGACCAACCGTCCGCCGCTGGCTAATCCTGAAACAAACTCTGTCACGGAAAACACTTCGAACACCTTTTCACCGCTGACCAACGATGTCGTCGTGACACCGGGCGGCACCCTGACAATCGTCTCCGTCAGTCCGACCAATGGCATTGCTACCATCATCGGCGGCACCAATGTGCTGTTCACGCCCACGACGAACTTTTTGGGTACGGCGACCATCAGTTATACGATTACTGACGGCATTGGCGGCACGAACAGTTCGTTGATCACAGTGATCGTGACCAACATCCCGCCACTGGCGAACCCGGATGCCTACGGCGTCACCGAAAATACCAGCAACACGTTACTGCCGCTGAATAATGATATAGTTGAGACCCCCGGCGGTAATTTGAGCATCATTTTCGTGACCCCCACTAATGGCACCGCCTCTATCATCGGTGGCACGAATGTCTTGTTTACGCCGACGACCAATTTCCTTGGTACCGCCACCATTGGTTATACGATCACCGATGGCATCGGTGGCACAAATCGCTCGTTGATCACGATCGCCGTGACCAATATTCCGCCGCTGGCCAACCCGGACTTCTATTTAGCGCCTGAAAACACCAGCATCACGACCTCGCCCTTGACCAACGATGTGGTCCAGACCCCCGGCGGCACACTGCGCATCGTTTCATTGGCGCCGACGAACGGTATTGTGTCCATTGTCAGCGGCACGAACGTGCTGTTCACGCCGACTACCAACTTCCTGGGCACGGCCACCATCGGTTACACGATCACTGACGGCATCGGCGGCACCAATAGCTCATTGATCACCGTCACGGTCACCAACCGTCCGCCGTTGGCGAATCCGGACACTTACAACGTGACCGAGAACACGACCAACACTCTGACCCCGTTGAGCAATGACGTGGTTCAGACTCCGGGCGGGACTCTCATTATTATCTCCGTCAGCCCGACCAATGGCACGGCGACGATCCTTGGTGGCACGAATGTCTCGTTTGTACCGTCAAATGACTTCCTCGGCACGGCCACCATTGGCTACACAATCATTGACAACGTTGGTGGCACCAACAGTTCGTTGGTCACTATCACAGTGACAAACCGCGCGCCGCTAGCCAATCCCGATGCCTATAGCATGGGCGAAAACACGACCAATACGTTGACCCCGCTGTTCAACGACGTGCTCGAGACCCCCGGCGGCACATTGACAATCATTTCCGTCAGCCCGACCAATGGCACAGCGACGATTGTTGGCGGCACCAATGTGACCTTTGTTCCCACGTTGAGCTTTATCGGCACAGCGACCATTGGTTATACCATCACCGATGGCATTGGCGGCACGAACAGTTCGTTGATCACCGTCATGGTCACCAATCGTCCGCCTACGGCCAATCCGCAGAACCTGATGACCCCGGCGAATACGCCGCTGCCGATCACTCTCACCGGCAACGATCCGCAGAGCCTGCCGTTGACCTACCTTATTGTCACGTCGCCCACCAATGGCACTTTGAGCAATCTCAACACCAATACCGGTGCGGTGACTTATACTCCGAACACGAATTACTTTGGTACTGACACCTTCACGTTCCGCGTGAACGATGGCCAGACCAACAGCACGACGGCGACGGTCACATTGACGGTCTCTGCGGCGGCGGACGTGGCCGTCCTCAAGTTTGGTCCGGCGAGCGGGGCAGCAGGCTCCAATCTCGTGTACACGATTGTCGTGACGAATAACGGCCCTTCGACCGCCACGAATGTGCTGGTCAGCGACCAACTGCCGTTGGCATTCACCTTTGTCAGCGCCGTGCCCACAGGTTCGACCTCGAACAACCTGGTCACCTGGCCGTCGCTCAATCTGACTAATAAGGGCAGTCGTACCTTTACCGTGACGGCTGTATCCACGTCTAACGGCACCTACACCAACGTGGCGTTCAGCACGGCCACCACCATGGATCCGAACCCGACCAACAACAACGGCACGGCTACCAATTCGCAGGTGACCACGTCCGTTTCACCCGCAGCCGATGTGGCGGTATTTAACAGCGGTCCGGCGGCAGCCGCGCCCGGAGGGACGATTGCTTACACCATCACGGTCACAAATCTTGGTCCGTCCACGGCTTCGAATGTTGTCGTGCAGGATGTTTTGCCGGCAGGCGCGACCTTTGTGAGTGCCACGAGCGGCATCACACCCATCGGCGGTACGCTCACCTGGCCGGCGATAGACATGCCTATTGGCTCCGTCGCTGTCTTCACGGTTACTGTCACTGCTCCGGCAAACGGCGTTCTTGTGGATGTCGCGTCCAGTACGGCCAGCACCTTTGACGCAAATCCCGCCAACAACAACGGCACGGCAGCAGCTTCGCGGGTCACCACGGTGATCTCGCCGGTGGCTGACATCCAGGTTTACCTGTTTGGCCCGACCAATGTCACCGTGGGAGATGGATTCTCTTACACCGTGGAAGTGACCAACGCCGGGCCTTCGACCGCATCCAATATTTTGGCGCGCGACATTCTCCCCACCAACGTGGTCTTCAGCAGCGCGTCCACGGCCGGAATCTTTTCGAACGGTATTGTCACCTGGCCAACCTTTGGTTCGTTGACCAACGGTCAGGCAACCAACCTCACTGTCCAGGTCGTTCCGTCCGTCTTTGATTCGAGTAACGTCTTCTCGTATCCCCTGGGCAACACTGCTTACAGCTTTGTCGAGACCAACACGACCTTTATCTTTGGTTTCCTGACCAATATCGCGTCCGCGTTCGCCACGACCTTTGATCCAAACCTGACGAACAACAACGGCACCTTGCCCACTGCCCAGGTGGAAACGGTGATAGTGCCCGGCGTCTTCGACATCTTTGTGGCGACCAATACGTATCCGACGAACGTTCCGAGCACCAATACCGTTACGCCTATCGGGCCGGATCTCTTTGCTGTCGGCACCGGCGCCTTTAACCCGCAGACCGGCTTCTTCGAAGAAAGCGTGACGATCACGAATATCGGGACCATTGCCGTTCACAGCCTGCGCCTCTATGTCGCCGGCCTCCGTAGCGGAGTGTCGATCTATAACGCCACCGGCACCAACAACGGTGTGCCTTATGTCGAATACGATCCACAATACAGCACGCCGCTGTTGCCGGCCCCGTCGCCTGACGATACTGTGACCTTCGTGCTTGAATTCCGGGTGCTGAACCGTCAGCCGTTCACTGATACTTTGACCGTTGTGGCGACTCCAGCACCGACCGTGACGCCGCCGCCGGGCACGCCGATCAACAGCACCATCACTGAAGTTCCCGATAATCGTGTTCCCGGCGACGTCCGGTTTCTGGTCCAGTTCAACAGCATTCCGGGCCGGACTTATACCGTTGAATACGGGCCCGATGTGAATTCCATCACCAATGTCGCTGTGCCGTCTATTGTGGCCGCGGCCAACGTGACTCAATGGTATGACGACGGGCCGCCCGAAACCGTCAGCAAACCTTCAACCGTGTTGTCGCGCTTTTATCTGGTGATCCTGAATCCATGATCTGGCAATGAATAGAACCCATTACTATTGGCCCATCTCGCTGGCCGGTGTCTTCCTGATCGGGGGCACTGTCACCGCCGCGCCGGATGATTATTCATGGATGGATTCAACCAATCGCGCGACCTTGTCCTTCCGCTATGGCTTGAACATCAAGGCCAGCATCAAGGGCGTCGGCAATGACTTCACGCCGGGAGCCGTGCCCGGAGTGTACAGCGATGGTTACGTCCTGACCGATTCCACCGGTAACGCGCTTGGCTACTCCTCTTATTGGGGATACGACAACGCTTCGCAAAACAACGAAGCCGGTTCTCCCGCCAATACCATTACTTTTCATGACCCGACGGCCACTGGAATTCCTTCGGAAATTTCTGGGGGCGGGGGACACAATCCCAACATCGGGGCTGAGTTGACCTACGACCGCCAGTTATGGGTCAAGGAAAACTGGCATGACATGCGCATTGGCGTTGAAGGCGCCATCAATTACATGCACATGGCCTTCAATCAGGACAGCTCCTATAACGCTTCCGTCGTCTCCACGCCGGTCGCCTATTCCTATCAATCGGGCGATACGCCTCCGGCGGCACCGTTTCAGGGGACTTCTTCCGGCTCCGGCTACATGTATCTCCAGGTGCCGCCGATTTATCCGACGACCGCAGGCACACCCAGCGCTCCGTTTTCAGAACCGTTCACGAGCCAGGACCAATTCAGCGCCGATCTCTGGGGTGGACGCCTTGGCCCGTACGTCGAATGGCCTTTGACCAGGAAATTGGACCTGCGCCTGTCCGTGGGTTTCGCGGCAGCGCTCGTTGACGCCAATGAATCCTGGTCGGAAAACCTCACGCTTCCCGGCGGCAGCAGCATCACCACCTCCGGCGGAGGCGATTCCCTGGATTTCATGTGGGGCGGTTATGCAGCCATGGACGCCACCTATCAGTTGAACAAACGCTGGGGCGTCGCCGCTGGCGCGCAATTCGAAGACCTCGGCAAATTCCAACACACCTATCCCGGTGAACACGTCACGGTGAACGACGCAGGAACGGTGAATACCGTCAACGAAAACTTCACCGGCCACCAGATCGATCTCGACATGCGCCGCTCCATCTTCCTCGAACTGGGTGTTAGCTATAGCTTTTAGCGGTTCCTGTATTACTGGTAGGGACGCCGCGCCGCGGCGTCCGGTTTACCGTTTCAATAGCCCAAATTCTTCATTCTTGCTTGGGGCAGGGGGAAAAGTGGTGCCCCGGCACGGACTCGAACCGTGAACCAATTGATTAAGAGTCAACTGCTCTACCAATTGAGCTACCGAGGCCACAGACCGAATAGTCTGCCAGTCCTCGATTTTCACGGCAAGATTTTTCCGAAAATGCAAAGGGTGGACGAGACTCCTTGTCCGTCGAAGTTGTAGCGATGGCGAATGTCGATCCCTGAAATAAAGAATCCCGACGTAACCTCCTGCAAAACGCCTTGTTGTAGCGCAGACTTCCAAGTCTGCTGTATCGCGGATTTCCAAATCCGCTGATTTCCCACCAGTTAGATCAGGCAGCGGTTTTCGACCCTTCAAACCCGCACCAAAACAGCACCATAGCTAAAAACATCAACAAAATCAACATACACCACTTGACTCTTAATCAATTGTTTCTTGGGAGGCTCGCGGTGAATAATCTCATTATCATCGCTGGATTTCACGGCAACATTTTTTGCGCCCCATTCTTGATCCGTTGGGCTGCCGCCAGATATTGCCGCGCCTGCGTGAAATCCGGCTTGATCTGGATGGCCTCCTGAAACTGTGTGATCGCGCTGTCCGCCTGGTTGTCGAGCAACAGGACCAATCCCAGGTCATAATGATATTGGGCAATGCCAGGCTGCAATTGAACGGCTTCCTGGAGTGTTTTGATCGCATCGGCGGTTTGGCCGTTTTTCCCCTGGAGAATCCCCAGCGCATGCCATGCCTGGTGGTAATCCGGCTTCTGGCGAATGGCTTCCCGATATTCAGCCGCGGCTGAATCGGTTTTCCCCTTCAACGCCAGCGCATTTCCAAGATCAAAATGTTCCGCCGCATAATTGGGTTCAATACTGATTGCTTCCTGATACTGATCGATGGCCTCGTCCAGCTTCCTCTCATTGAACAATTCAACGCCAAGAAAATAGTGCATCAGGTAATTATTATCCGTGACTGCAATAGCTCGCGGATAAAGTGTTGAATTATTCTGCCAAAAACCCAATTGCCATCGCGTGACTCCGGCGAACGCGATCAATGCGACGCAAGCTGCTGTGATTGGAATAGTCTGTGGAATCTGCCATCGCCTCGCCAATTCATGACCTCCCCAAACTATCATGATGAACAACCCTGTATAGGGCAGGTAGGTGTACCTGTCCGCCATGGCCTGCGCCCCGACCTGCACCAACCCGATCACTGGAACCAGCATTCCCAAATACCACAGCCATCCCGTCAATAAATACGGACGCTGAAGCCTTTGCGCAATGCAAAAAATGGTGATGCCGGCGATCAATACACCTGAAGCCACTGCCTGCCATAACAATACGTGCGCCGGAAACGGATAAAAAATCGCCAGATGCATCGGCCAGAACAGTTTTCCAATATAAAGGACATATGAAATCGCAGCGTTCTCCAATTTAGCCGCGCCTGAAACATGTTGAAGCGTGAGCATGGCATTGGACTGGAGCAACCACGTCGTCACACATGCCGCCAACGTCAATACGAAGAAAGGAATCTTTTCGATAAAAAGTTTTGGCAGGTTTTTCGCCCAGACCCTATTGAGTGGCCAGAAATCCAGAAGCAACATGACAAGTGGTATCGTCACCAGCATCGGTTTGCACATCAACCCGCACGCGAACATCGCCAGCGAAAGGAGATAAAACAGCTTTGGATTTTTGCCTTGGATTCTGGCTGCTGAATTCGGCTTTGTAACATTCGATTGTGCAGACGGTTTCTCTTGCTGTTCCCTCTCCGCTCCCATCGGATGGGAGGGGAGAGGGTTAGGGTGAGGTGAGGGTCTTGCATACTTTGCATACATCAGAAGAGTTAAGATCCCAAAAAACGTACTCAACACATCCTTCCGTTCCGCCACCCACGCCACCGATTCCACGTGCATCGGATGCAATCCAAACAGCGCCGCCACAATGATACTTCGCCATAGCGCGCCGGTAAGTCGTTGAAGTAATAAGAAGAGCAGGGCGGTATTGAGCGAGTGAAACGCAATGCTCGTCAAATGATGCCCCCATGGCTTCAGTCCAAACAATTGGCAATCCAGCATGTGGGACAGCATCGTGATCGGATGCCAGTTCCCGACCACGACGTTTGAGAAAGCCCATTTGACGTTCTCTACGGTCAAGCCACTTTGTACATGGCTGTTCGCCGTCACGTATTCCGGATCGTCCAGGCTGATAAAATCGTGGGTTGTCGCCGGCCAGTACACGAAGAAGATGGTCAGTGCCAGGATTGTGGCCGGGAGCCAAACCGGACAATGCGATTTATCGCTGATGATGTTTGTTTCGGGATTGCCGGTCATCTCTGGCATCCCATTTTAGCGTAATCGTCCTTTGAGACAAGTTTAGCCCCGCAAATAGCTATTTATGGGGGAAGGATAGGTGTTATCGATATACCACCATCTCCTCCATTACCAGCTACAATATTGTTTCCAGTTGAAATTGTTACGTCACCATAATCTCCATAGTCTCCGCCTCCGCCTGACCCGGGGTTCGCCGCAATGTACTGGTTTTCCTTGTCGGTATAATCCGCGCCATACAAACCAAGTCCGTATAAAATCTGTTGCATCATGCTCGGCGGATCGTCCTGCCGATGCCGGTCGATCAACGATTTGTTCCGTCCAAAATAATACGTTATGCCAAACAACATCTGATCATAATGATGGCTCCCGATTGCCGCCTCACCGGTGAGCGCCAAGCCACGGATCGGCGTTTGAAACTCAAGATTCCCTTCCAGCAGGTTGTTATTGAATTCCCTGGTGTACGACACCTTCGTCAGGAGATTGTCCACCGGATAAAATCCCGCCGACACCCGGACGATCGCTCGCGTCGGATCGGTGCTGATGAACGGCACAGGCTGCGCATATTTGATGGAGCCAACCCCGCCGAATGCGCTGAACGTGAACCGGCGCCAGTAATATTCGCCTTCCACTCCCACCTGATAAGTATCGACTCCCTCCCGGTAAAGATAGCCTCCGGTGATGCCCAATAAACCGATCTGCGGATCGCGCCAGAACAAATGTCCTGCGCCGCCGTCAAAACTCAGATTGGAGATCCGGCTGTATAGTCCGTCTGCCTGGAAGCCAAATTGATGCATGATCGGGATGGTCACACTGCCATCAAAGTTTTGGCCGGCAAAACCATCCATCAAGCCGCCCGCATAGGTTAACTTGCCGTTGATTTCGGAAACCGCCTTGGTGGGATCTTCTGACTCTGCTGTTAATAATTTGTTGGTGAAAGCCCCACCGGTCGGAACGTCTTGCGCGCGGCAATTGAGTCCGATGATGAATGGCAGGAGAAGTGTGACCACCCCGGCCCTGAATATACCTGTTTTGATTCGCGTTTTCATGTTCATGTTACCCGCAACTGATTTCCATCATTCTGCCTCCGGTCGATTTTACATGTCAATCCTGTTTGCTTTGAAACCTTCCGGGCGTATCTTGCGTCTGTATTACCAATATCGGCGAGTATGCTTAATCCGCTCCCAACTCAAAATTGGAACTACGAGACCGCGACCCATCTGCTCAATCGCGCCGGCTTCGGCGGCACGCCGCAGGAGATCCAAAACCTGACCAAACTTGGACCTGACCAGGCCATCGCCTCCTTGCTCGATTACGAAAAGATTCCCGACAAGACCGCTGATCCAACCTGGGCGCATCCAGACCCGCAGTACTTCGCCGCCTTGCGCCAGGAGATCAAAGCCGCCAAGGCCACTGACGTAAAAGGCATTCGCGATGCGGAAAACCACCAGGAAGCCGCCCGTATTCTCGAGCTTCGCGGCTGGTGGCTCAATCGCATGGCCTATGGCCCGCGGCCGTTCCAGGAAAAGATGACGCTATTCTGGCATGGGCATTTCGCCACCAGCATCGAAAAAGTCCGGCAGGCGCCCAATTCCGCCTATCTCATGTGGCGGCAAAATGAATTGTTCCGCCGCCTCGCCACCGACAACTGGCTGCGCCTGATGATTGAAGCGGGCCGGGACCCCGCCATGCTTGTCTGGCTCGACCAATGGCAGAGCCGCAAGGAACATCCCAATGAAAATTACGCGCGCGAATCCATGGAACTGTTTTCGCTGGGGGAGGGCCATTATACCGAGAAAGACGTCACCGAAGCCGCGCGCGCTTTGACCGGCTGGTCCTATGTCCCGGAGGACTCGGCCTTTGTCTATCGTCCCGCTTTCCATGATGATGGTACCAAGACCATCCTCGGTCTCACCGGACAACTGACCGGCGAAGATTTTCTGGCCCAGGTCATACGCCAACCACAGGCCACACTCTTCATCACTGCTAAAATCTGGAATTTCTTCGCCGGGCAAATGCCCTCGCCAGAATTGAACCAGGCTCTCGCCAATGTTTTGACCGACAACGGGAATGTCTTCAAGCCTTTCCTGCGAACGATGTTCCGCAGCGAAGAGTTTTACAGCGATTCGATTGTCCGCAACGCCGTCAAAAGCCCTGTGCAATGGCTGGTAGGTTCCGCCCGCATGTTGCAATGCCAGTTGCCGCCGCCGTTCATCTCCACCGCCATCCTCCGCGGCCTCGGCCAGGACCTGTTAGCGCCGCCCAATGTGAAAGGCTGGGATGGCGGGATGAGTTGGATCACCACGAATACCTTGCTCGACCGCTACAACGACGCCACCACCATTGTCAATGGAACTGCCCAGCAGCTTTCTCCGGATGATTTTGCGCGCAAGCCGGGCGGCAACGGCGGGGACAGGTTGGCCAAACTCGCGCAACACATCCATGTCGGCGGCGTGGACGTGGACAAGATTCTCACCACTGATGAATGCGCCGACAAAAACATGCTGGTCAATTCCCTGGAGCATCGCCTGTTGCAGTCCTCACTTTCCGAAGACCAGGAAAAAGGCCTGCGCGATTTTCTCCACTCTAAAACTGTTTTGACGAATTCCGACATCCTGACGGCTGTTCGTTTGGTGATGTCCACGCCGGAATATCAAGTTGTATGAGGTGCCTATGAAAAACGAAATTACACTCCAAACCCGCCGCGAATTTTTGCGGACCACCGTTCTCGGCACCGCCCTGTCGTGGACTGTCCCCGCATTCCTTGCCAATACCTTCGCCGCCCTCCAAAGCCAGGCCGCCGATTCCTCCACGCAGATCGTCACCGGCAAGGATGATACCATCCTCGTCGTCCTCCAGATGGCCGGAGGCAATGACGGCCTCAATACCATCGTGCCGTACTCCAGCGATGATTATCACCGCGCGCGCCCCACGCTTGGCCTTTCCGCACAACACGTGTTGTCGGTGAACGGCAATATCGGCTTTCACGGGTCGATGACCGGATTTAAGTCGCTCTATGACTCTGGCAACCTTGCCGTGGTCCAGGGCGTCGGTTATCCGAATCCCAACCGTTCTCATTTCCGTTCCACCGAGATCTGGCAGACCGGCAGTGACTCGGACAAGGTTGAGAAATATGGCTGGATCGGGCGTTATTTCGATAGCTGTTGCGCGGGCGCAGATCCCACCGTTGGTGTCGTGGTCGGCAATCAAATGCCGCAATCATTTTATGCGCCAAAGCCGACCGGCATTTGTTTCAACAATCCCGCAAACTACCGCTTTGTTGCCAACCAACAGACCGAGGCGGCTTATCAGGAAATGAATGGCACGGACATGAGTGGAGGAGGGGGATCGGGTGTTGATGATGCTTCCAGCAATTCCGGCGATTCCATTGGAATGCTCGCCGCTGCCCAACCGATGACCGGCGGCAAGGTTGAAGATTTCATCGAGCGCACTGCTCTCGACGCGCAGATGAGTTCCGACAAGGTCCGTGACATTGCCAGCCGCGTCCAAAACATGGCCACGTATCCGAACTCCCAACTGGCCAACGGCCTCAAGCTGGTCGCCAAACTCATCGGCGGCGGATTGCCCACGCGCATCTATTATGTCTCGCAGGGCGGATACGACACGCACACCCAACAGGCCAACCGGCAAAAACAATTGCTTCAGGACCTCGGCGATTCCACCAAAGCGTTTGTGGATGACCTGAAAGCGCAGGGCAACATGCAACGGGTGTTGGTGATGACCTTCAGTGAGTTTGGACGGCGCGTGGCTGAGAACGCCAATGCGGGCACCGACCACGGAGCGGCTGCGCCCATGTTCATCATCGGCAACAAAGTGCGCTCCGGGTTGCTCGGGGCATATCCGAGTCTCGCGTCGCAGGACCTCTTCGAAGGCGACATCAAGTTCAACGTGGATTTCCGCAGCGTCTATGCCGGCGTCCTCGAAAACTGGCTCAAGACCAAGAGTGCACCAATTCTCGGACGCCAATTTCCGGTTTTGCAGGTGGTATAATTGGGTTTGCTGTTTCATGTCAATTCGCGTCAGGAGGCGTCGATTGACGTCTCGAAATTTCATTTGGCGGATGGGGTCTCGGGTCTGGCGAATGGGGACGAAACGCCGGGCAATTGAGAAAGGATTACGTTTAACTAAACGCAAGTTCGCGTAATTTCGCGTAAGATTGCGCAACACCGCTGAGAATCGGGGCTTGTTTTGCAAAGAGAGGGATTGGAACACAGGCGCAAACGGACGCAAAGGGGCGCATGTCACGGCGATGGCAGACAGAGTGAGAGATGTTTCGAGCAAGGCGCTCGAAACTGCGCCCGATCCGTCTGCGCTTCGCTTCGACGCGACAAGGGCGGGCGCTTTCTCCAGGCCTTTGTGACCTGAGTATGTCCTTATATTTCTCATGGCGCGATTTTAGCAGAAAAAAGGAAAATGAAATGTTTCCCGGAAACAAAATCGGAGCAAAGATGGACAATGAAAATATGGGAAAAAGCGGTGGTGAACCGCGCGCACTCCAGACGCTCCGCGAGGCTTGAAGCGCGTCGGCTAATCACGGAGTGTTTGGAGTGCGATGCTTCAGTATCGCTTTAAAAGGGATAGCAACAATTGTTTCGTCATTAGCGCTTAGTCATTAGTCATTTCCAAACTTCGACTTTTCCACTGGTCTATCCTGTCAATGCGCTCCTTTCCGCAGTTTTCACTCATAAATATACAACATATCATCATATCCTGATATATTGATTTAATACTTGCAGAGGATTCTCCATTTTGTTAAGTTCAATAAAACTGATGTCGGACAAAATTGAACATCTTCAGAGATTGTTGCGCGAGCGCATCGTCATCATTGACGGGGCGATGGGCACGATGGTGCAGCAACGTAAATTGACCGAGGCCGATTTCCGCGGCCAGCGGTTCGCCAATTGGGCTGGCAAAGACCTCAAGGGCCTGAACGACCTCCTGAACGTTACCCAACCGCAGATCATTGAGGACATTCATCGCCAATATCTTGAGGCCGGCGCGGATATTGTTGAGACGAACACATTCAATACGCAGAGCATTTCGCTCGCGGATTACGGCATGGAATCGCTCGCGTACGAGCTGTCCAAAGCGGGAGCGGAATGCGCCCGGCGCGCGGTCGAGCGCGTCGAGAAGGCACAGCCGGGGCGCGTGTGCTTTGTCGCCGGAGCCATTGGTCCGACCACGAAGACCTCGTCCATTTCCACCGACGTGAACAATCCCGGCGCGCGCGGTTGCACGTTCGACGAACTGGTGGTGGCTTATTCCGAACAGATCAACGGCCTGCTCGACGGCGGCGCGGATGTCATCCTGGTGGAGACCATTTTTGATACTCTCAATGCCAAGGCAGCTTTCTTTGCCGTGCAGAAGGTGTACGACGAGCGCGGCATCAAGCCGTTGCCATTCCGGAGGGACGATACAGGGTCTCGTGGAACTCGACCCTCCGAAACCTCTGATATAGGGTCTCGCGGAGCTCGACCCTCCGAACCCGACGAAATAAAGACCGTGCCCATTCTGGCTTCGGTGACTTTCATTCAGGCGGGCAGCAATCGCGGTGTGACCGGGCAAACGGTTGAGGCGTTCTGGAACTCCATTTCCAACGTCCCGCTCTTGTCAGTCGGCATGAATTGCGCGCTTGGCCCCAAAGAGCTGCGCCCGCTTATTGAAGAGATTGCCAGCATCGCTCCAATTTACGTCAGCGCATATCCGAATGCTGGTTTACCCAATCCATTGCTGCCGACCGGCTTCCCGGAGACCCCCGAAACCCTCGCACCGCAATTGCGTGAGTGGGCTACAAACGGCTGGCTCAATATCGTCGGCGGCTGCTGCGGCACCACGCCCCCGCATATTGCGGCCATAGCCGCCGCTGTCCGTGGCCTCCCATCGCGCAAGGCGAACGACCAGGCGAAGCAAATTGAACCCTTTTTACGCCTGAGCGGCCTCGACGCCCTCACTGTCCGCCCCAATTCCAACTTCCTGAACATTGGCGAACGCACGAACGTGGCCGGTTCGCCTAAATTTGCACAACTCATCAAGGCGAACGATTACGAAGCCGCCCTGGCCATCGCGCGCCAGCAGGTCGAGAACGGCGCGCAGGTCATCGACGTCTGCATGGACGAAGGCATGATCGATGGTGTCGCTGCGATGACCCGCTTCCTGAACCTCATCGCCAGCGAACCGGACATCTGCAAAGTGCCCGTGATGGTGGATTCCTCGAAATGGGAAGTGATCGAGGCCGGTTTAAAATGCCTGCAAGGGAAGGGGATCGTGAATTCCATTTCGCTGAAGGAAGGCGAGGATAAATTTCTCGCGCAGGCCAAGCTCGTACGCCGCTACGGCGCCGCCGTGGTGGTGATGGCTTTTGACGAGCGCGGGCAGGCTGACAGTTTTGAGCGCCGGATCGAGGTCTGCAAACGCGCCTATGATCTGCTCGTCACCAAAGTCGGTTTTCTGCCGCAGGACATCATTTTCGATCCAAACGTCCTGACCGTGGGCACGGGGATGGAAGAGCATGCGAACTACGCGGTGGATTTCATCCGTGCCACCAAATGGATCAAAGAAAATCTGCCACTGGCAAAAGTCAGCGGCGGCATCAGCAACGTTTCGTTTTCGTTCCGCGGCAACAACGTGGTACGCGAGGCGATGCACAGCGCATTTTTATTCCACAGCATCAAGGCCGGTCTGGATATGGGCATCGTGAACGCGGGGCAACTGGCCGTTTATGATGAAGTGCCTAAAGAATTGCTCACACTGGTTGAGGACGTTCTCCTGAATCGTCGTCCGGATGCGACTGAGCGTTTGATCAAGCACGCCGAATCGGTGAAGCAAAAAGGCAAGACCGAGGTGGTGGAGGATGAATGGCGCAAGGGCGCCGTGGAAGAACGCCTCTCGCACGCGCTGGTGAAGGGCATTGTGGATTTCATCGAGGCCGACACCGAAGAGGCGCGCCAGAAATATCCGAAGCCGTTGCAGGTCATTGAAGGCCCCCTCATGAACGGCATGAATGTCGTCGGCGACCTGTTCGGCGCGGGCAAGATGTTCCTGCCGCAGGTCGTGAAATCGGCGCGCGTCATGAAAAAAGCCGTGGCCTACCTCATGCCGTTCATGGAGGCGGAAAAGAAATTGAGCGGCGCCACCAATAAGAACGCCGGAAAGATCCTGATGGCCACCGTCAAAGGCGACGTGCATGACATCGGCAAAAATATTGTCGGGGTGGTGCTCGCCTGTAACAACTACGAGATCATTGATCTCGGCGTCATGGTGCCTTGCGACAAGATCCTGAAAACCGCGCGCGAGGAAAACGTGGATATCATCGGCCTGAGCGGACTGATCACGCCATCCCTCGATGAGATGGCGCACGTCGCCCGCGAGATGGAGCGGGAAGGTTTGCGTCTGCCGCTGCTCATCGGTGGCGCGACAACCAGCAAGGCCCACACGGCGGTGAAGATTGCGCCCGGTTATCGGGAACCGGTGGTCCACGTCCTGGACGCCTCCCGCGCTGTGCCCATCGTCAGCAATCTCATCAGCGCCGCGAACAAGCCCGCCTTTGCCACGCAAGTGCGTGAGGAATACGATCGCATCCGCTCGCAACACAGCGGACCGGCGGCGAAACTGGTTTCGATCGAGGAAGCCCGCGCCAACGCGCCGAAATTGAGTTTTGATGATTTGGCGAAGCCTGAGTTTGCCGGCAGCCGGATAATTCAGCCAGCGTTGGAAGATTTGGTTCCCTTCATCGATTGGACGCCATTCTTCCACACCTGGGAATTGCGCGGGGTATATCCGAAAATTTTTCAGCACGAGAAACACGGCGAGGAAGCCCGCAAGCTGTTTGCCGATGCGCAGAAATTACTGGAACAGATCGTCTCTGAAAAATCACTCCAGCCGAAAGGAATCTATGGTTTCTTTCCGGCGAACCGGGCAGGGGATGATGTGACGCTTTACACCGATGAAACACGCAAGAGCGCATTGACTACGTTTCATTTTCTACGGCAACAGATGCTGAAGGATGACGGCACGCCGAATTGGTGCCTCGCTGATTTCGTGGCGGGAAAAGGGCAGGACTATTTGGGCGCATTTGCCGTTACGGCCGGACATGGATTGGATGTGCTGGTAAAAAAATTCAAAGCGGACAACGACGATTACAACGCCATCATGGCCGAGGCCATCGCCGACCGCATGGCGGAAGCCTTCGCGGAATATCTGCACAAACGCGCGCGCGACGAATGGGGTTTTGGCCGCGCCGAAAAATTCACCGCGACTGATCTTATCCAGGAGAGCTATCGTGGCATCCGCCCGGCAGCGGGTTATCCCGCGTGCCCGGACCATACTGAAAAAGGGACGCTCTGGAAATTGCTCGATGTGGAGAAGCAGGCAGGCATCCAATTGACTGAAAGCTGCGCCATGTGGCCCGGCAGTTCGGTGAGCGGATTGTATTTCGCGCATCCGGACTCAAAATATTTTGCCGTGGGCAAACTCGGTCGTGATCAATTGCTCGATTACCACATCCGCAAAGGCTTCACGTTACAGGAGGTTGAACGCTGGCTTGGGCCGTATTTGAATTATGACCCGGCCAAGGCGGAAAAGGCGGCTTGTAGCTGCGGAGTGGTGCACTGATTTTGTTCAAGTCAACGCCGTGGATTGTGCATGGCTGTTGTCTCACCCCTCATCCTAACCTTCTCCCCGTTTAGGGGAGAAGGAATAGCGTGCGAAGGGGCCTTCAGACTTGAAAGAGTTGCCACCTTCAATCGGGTTTAGGGGTTCAAGACTCGAAACATTCGGGAATTATCTCTTTATTAACTCACTGTCGCCAAGCGATGGCTGCACAAGCCGGCGCAGGCCGGGGTATTTGACAGGTTGGAAGAAGACTGGATTTGAAAGAGAGAAATGTTTTTTTGAAGCGCCTCCTCTCCTGTTTCCTCTCCTCCAACAGTGTTGGAGGAGAGGACGACCTTACGGATGCCTTGGGTTAGTCATTGGCCCTATTCGAGCGGGTGCATCCGCATCGGTAGAAATATTCATACGACAGGGGGGGGGGCGCGCACCAGATGAAGAACACGGGCAAGGAGGATGTTTTGTATTACGTCATCGCGGACAATCCGCCCGCCGATATCGCGTATTATCCCGATTCGGGCAAGTGGTTCTTCAAGCCGCCGCGTAAATGTTTCACGATGCAGGAAACGGCTTATTACGCGGCGGAAGAGTAAGCATCATATAAAAGCGACGGTGAATCGTTTATCGAGTCATTGTTAAGGGGGGCGAGTACTAGAGAGTATCAAATACTATAGCCGCAGAAGAACCGCGCGCTAGCGCGCGGCTTCGCATAGTGCGGCTGTCGTTTTGGGACTGAATACCCCGGGCAGCGCTCGCAGACTCGCTCGCCCGGGGCTATCAGCTTATCACCCCCTTTGGGGGTTTTAATTCAGCGGCTGCGCCGAATTTACTTTCGGGTCCAAGCCAAACCATAGGAACTGGCGCGCTATAGTTTTCTTTAAACACTCTAAACCGTCAGTTCACCTGCAGCAGGAAATATTGTTCCGGTTGGTCCGGTGAAATGGTGTTCGTGAAAGTGGTGGCGCCGTTCGTGTCGAAATAGTTGGTGGTGATACAAGACCAATCGACCAGCGGCGCGACGGGGTTGGTTGAGGTCAACAGATAGCAGGGATCGTAGGGGATGCCGCCAGTGGCAGAGATCGACAGGGCGCCAGCCGCTTGACTGATGCCACTGGCCGCTGGTGGCGGGGTCGTAGTAGAAAACACGCGTAACGTGCCGTCAATGTTCAGTTCATTAGTATCCCAGCGCAAACCGCTGCCAGGAGTTGCGGGCACAAGGTTGTTGAAAGCACCGCTGTATTGGCTTGAGGAGAATAGTTGAAATGATTGTCCTGATGCATAAGAGCCGCCGAGATTGGTTAGCAGGAACGTGCCGCCATAAACGATATTCGTCAGTCCTTGGATGGTTGAAAACGTGCTGCCCGGCTGCAAGGCCATGATATTGGTGGTGCCCGCGCCCAGAACGAGGCCGCCGTTCAAGGTGACCGAGGCGATGTTGGTGATTCCCGGCGCAAATGTTCCGCCATTGCCCACGATGACACTTCCATTGATAGTGCCGCCACCGATCAACGAGGCGTTGTTTGCAATGGTGAAGCCGCCGGAAAAAGTCCCGTTGTTCAACATCTGAAAGCTCGCCGCGTCCACGCCGTCGCCGACCGTCAGCGGCACTGGATACGCTTCAAACGGGGTTGAAATTCCAGTTGCCTGCATCGTGCCGCCATTCAACACAATCGCGTTGGTCTGCATGGCATAATTGGCGATGGAAATAATCCCGCTGCGGAGCGATCCTGAATTCATCACCAGAGAACCGGGGCTGGCGATCGTAACGCCGTTGCTCACGACCACGGCGCCGTTATTGATGATCAATGTGTTGCTGGAACTGCCTCCGCCGCCGAAATTGCCGATCTGCAGATTGTAGCCGATGTTTGCCGTGGCATTGGTGACGATCATCCAGTTCGGGCTGCTGCTGTTGCCGATATAGAGATCACCGCTGCCGCCGTTGTGAGCATCCCGGATCGCCAGCAGCGTGGCGGCGTTGGACACGATCAACCGGCTGTTGTTATTGACGTAAATGTCCGGCGCGGCAAGTTTCCCCGAATCAGCCACCAGTAGCGTATTGGTCGCGCCGTTTCCGCCGAAGTTGAACGAACCATCGTTGTTGCCATCCAGCAGATTCACCCGGTTGGTCCAAAGCGAACCCAGTCCATCGACCAACACAAAGCAATTGTTATCTCCCGAGTTCGTGCCCACGAACCCATTGATGTCTATGACCGTGCCGCCATTGGTGATGAACATTTGCGCGCCGCTATCCGCGATAGACAGATTTTGCAGGCTGTTCCACATCGAATTAGTGCCCGCCACGACGACGGTATTGGTTTTGGGATTGTTACCGGTATTGCCCTGGACGTAACCGTTGTTATCCACCAGGCGTCCACCGTTGGTGATGACGAGCAAATTGGAATACTGGCCGAAGTCAAAGTCCACGTTGTTCGTCCAAAGTGAATGCGCACCGGTGATCGTGACAGCCGTAAAGGTCCCTTCAACCATAGTCGGGATGCTGGAATTATTGGAAACCAGCAGCGTCGCGCCATTGCTGACCACGCATTGATTGCCGGAACTGGAATATCCGATGCGATAATTCACACACCTAGCAGAAGAGTTGGTATCGGCCACCAGAAAAAGATTCGAATTTGCATATGTTCCGATGTCCAGGTAACTCGAGTCGATGAAAGCTCCGCCGCTGTGGACCGCGATTTGATTCCAGCCTGAGCCGATATAGCCCACATAACAATATCCACTGTTCCACAACGAATTGGTACCTGTGATGAGCGCTGAATTGCTGATAGTGTTCATATTTTCGCCCATAGTGACATAGCCATTGATCCAGATCTGGCCGCCATTGGTGAGGACCAGCCGGTTGTTTGGCCCGCCGTTTCCCACAAAAAACCCGCCGGCATTCGTCCAAACCGAACTTGCGCCGGAGATGACAGCCAGATTATTGGAGCCACTGGCCTCGCCGATCGCGCCGTTTCCCGAAACCGTGCCTCCATTGAGAATATCCAATTCGTTGTATGAACCATTCAGCCCGACATAGATAGAACTGGTACTAAGGATCGCCGAACCCGGGTCGGTGACTACGACTTGATTCGATACGGATGAAGTGTTGTCGCCGATGATAAAATATCCGCCGCTGTTCGTCACCACCGAGCCATCGGTGATATCCAGCACCGTATAGGGACCAGCGGTGCCGACAATGGTTCCCGCAAGATTGGTGGCCACGTCATCCAGCACCACAGTCTGGCTGTCTGCCACCAATGATTGAGCGTGAAGCGCCAGGGGAAACGACAGGCATACGAAAAGAAGAATAAGCCGGGCAAAGCCCTGATTTAATTTATGATTCATACCTCGAAAGAACTTCTGTTGCTGATTCGAGATACTTTCTCTCCAATCGAACGAACTGTCAACCGTTTCAGCTCTGGCAGGGACGGCGGGGAGGGTCATCTCACCTTTTTGCAACTGTTATGCCTGAATCCTGAAAGAAATCTCTGCAAAAGAAGTAGCGCAGGTTTCAACTGCTTTGTAGAAACCTTGCATTCTTCATTCCAATCAACGACACGCAAATAACTATGTTTTCTATAGAGCAGTTTCCCAACCTGCTGTATCGCCGACTTCAAAGTCGGCAGGGTGTGGAAACATTAGGAACCAGCGGATTGGGAAATCCGCGATACAGCAGACTTGGAAGTCTGCGCTACAACAAGGTGTTTTGCAGAGCTCTCTTTCAGGGTTGTATTCATGGCGTCATCACCCCAGGGCAGCTCGTTCCTCGCAACCTTTGGGCTGAATGATTCAATCCCGTTGGGATTGCTGAACAGGCAAGGGCTGTAAGAAACTGAGATGCACCCTGGCAGGGACATCGTGCTACTATGTCCGCTGTGCGAAAGCGACGGTGAACCGTCGCACTCCAGACGCTTCGCGATGCTCGCAGGCCTCCGCAGTCACTTGTGTTTGGACTGCGATGCTTCAGCATCGCTTTTGAATTTGTGTTTCATCAGCCGATTACTTCTTACCCAATGGCGCGAGTTCGACAAAATAAACATCATTCTGCCGCATGGAAAACTCACGCGTAAACGGTTTGCCTGCTTCGATCTGGATGGTTTCCACCGATTCAGGATCGCCGTTGCTTTCCCGGCGCAGGATGTTCACCTGTGACGGCGTCAATTGCGATGGTGAACCCATGTCCAGGTAGCCGGTGAAGACGTCATTCGCGCGATAACCGGTTTGGTAGATCGCGAGCGAATAACTTCCGGCAGGCAGGTCGCTGATGCTGAGCTTTGCCCGGCCGATGTCTTTGGTCGGAAGTTCGTGATCATAAAATTGCTGGTCGTTCGTTCCCGTCGGCGGCACGATGGGAGTGTAATCCCAGAATAACGCCTGCACGGAACCGTCCTTGTCTTTGCACACCCACGAGGCCGGATCGCTGTCGGCCAGTTCCGTCGATCCCAGTTCGTTGAGGAATTTGAAAGCGTAGAAAGCCGGTTTTTTGAGGTCTTCGTAATTGATGAGACCGAAGCCGCCGTGGAATGGCGTCGCGCGCGGCCCGCCTTCTTCAAAAATATCCGTGAAAACCCAGTACGACATCGAGTCCACGGAACGGTAGGCGCCTTTCACCTTGCTCAAGATGAACGCTGATTGCTGGTAGGTGTCGTGCATGAAATCGGTGGGGGTGTATGCCGAACTCCATTCGGTGAAATGCAGCGGCAGATGGGGCAGGGGCGAGTGATCGATCATGTTCCGCTCGCCGGTCATGCGGCCGATGACGGAGTTGGGATCGGAATCGATCACCGTTCCGCGATTGCCCGTGTCATCCAGGTATCCGCTTTTGACCCCATAACAATGCGTGGAAACGAAATCGATCGGCACGTTGTTGGCGGCGCAATAATCGAGGAACGATTTGTCCCATTCGCCTTTGGCCGTAGCCGGGCCGCCCACGCGATAATCCGGCGAAACACTTTCGACGGCATTAGCGGTCACCGTGTACAATTTGAAATAATCGTCTTTGGAGCCGGTCCAGAATCCGTTGTAAAGGTCCGGCTCATTCCACACTTCGAAATACCACGACGCCACCTCGTCATGCCCGTAACGCTCCTGCAAATGCGTCACCAGGTTCCTGACCAACTGCCCCCATTTGTCATACGACTTCGGCGGCGTCACGTTGCCCTTCCACCAGAAAATAGTCCGGTCGCCGCTGGCCAGTTGATCGGGCATGAACGAAAGTTCCACAAACGGTTTCATGTGGATGCTGAGCAGAAAATCATAGAGCTGGTCGATGTATTGCCAGTTATAGACAGGATTGCCCTGCGCATCTTCGCGGTACACGCCCATATCATCCGTGAGCAATCCGTGCATGCGGATGTATTTGAAGCCGAGATCGCGCTGGACCTCGCGCAACTGGTCCTGCCAATCCGCGCGCAATCCTTCATTGGCCCGGCCCGCGCCGACGCACATCTTGAACGAGGTGTCGAGCGGTCCCTCGACGGCGTTCGCATCAACGGAGATGGAACGAACGGGGCCGGTGGCCGTTACGGGAGCAGCGACTGCGCTGGTTGTACGCTGAACCGAATGAGTGGCGCATCCGGCGAGAGTGAGGGCAAGGAGCAGGGCGGGAATGCGGGAAAATTGGATAGATTTGGTAGTCATGAAAGTTTCAAGATGTTGCCAGTTTGAAGGCGGTTCGCAAGCGTTTGAAGGCGGAATAACATGGGGAAAATTCCGAGGGGATAAACTGATGAAGGTGAAATTGGAAAACATCCAACATCGAACATTCAACGCCCAACATCCAAAGAATTGGGAATGAGCATGACGATGAGGATGATTTAAGAGCCGATAACGATCATGGAATAGATACGCATGGAAGGGACGGTGAAGGTGATTTTGCCGTCGGTGTCCTGGAATGGGAGCGAGATGGGGTCGTCGGTGTCGGGGGAAAAAGCCTGGACGGTTTTTACAGGGCCGGTGAATTGTTTTTTGACGGTGACTTCAAACGGCGACAGTGGATGTTTACGGTCGAAGTTTACGAAATGGACAATGGTTTCACGGGTTGCGGGACGGACGTACATTTCCGCCACGGTAGTGAGGGGCGCGCCGGTGACGAGGGAGAGTCCGCCGCGCATGTTAGTCACGATGGTGTCGTAGATGGCCTTATGGTTCAGCGGTAGTACCCATTGCGCAGGAGAAAGGCGCGGGCTGTGCTGGGAGACGGCGCCGGGTTCGGCATCCTGGGTGTCCGCGGTGCGTCCGATCGAGACGGGACTCGGTTTGATCTGCGGGATATAGACGATGCGACCGAGTCCTTCGTTGCGCGCGGGCAGGAATGGATTTTTGTGACGTTCTTCACGCCAGTCGTTGTATTGGCCGGTGTTGTCAGTGATGACGAGGGTGCCACCACGGCGGACGTAGTCGAGAATCTGTTTCACTTGCGCGTCAGAGACGCATTCCTGTCCGGCGAGAATGACAGCCTTATACCGGTCGAGGTTGGTGAATTCTTCGTCGAAGAGGAGGTCGAAGGGAATTTTGTATTGGATGAGGACCTGCTCCATGAGAGTGGCGGGCAGATAGGTGGCGTTGATGCTGTAAGCCATGGAGGGCCAATTGCGCAGGACGGCTACGTCCGCGACGTTGGTGGTGCCGGTGTAATAGCGGTCGTGATAGTTTCGGTAGAAAGTGAGGCTGGGCGTGGTGGCCGTGCGGGCTTCCATCCAGGGGGATCCGATGTATCCGGGGACAGGGGTCTCATAGGCAAAAGCCATTTGTTGCGCGGCAAGCAATTCATCGCCGATGGGAGCATTGCAACTGGCACCGATGAGCCGGGCCATTTTGTAGGAGCGGATCTGGGAGACGAGCGCGCCGGTTTTGGCATCAATGCGCGCGTCATAACCGCCGGTATCGAAGGCAAGGGCATCTACGTGCCCGGCAAAAAGCGGTTGATACACGGCATTGGCCCAGTAACGGTTCCAGCTATAGACGCCCTTGATGTTCATGAGGACGCTCACATTGGGGTTCAGGCTTTTGACGTAGTCGGAAAGGTCATCGGCATAATTGGCGAGAGATTCGCAACGGAAGCGCACCCATTCCTGGAGGACGGGGTCGTTGAGGACGGCGAGTTGATCGGGCTGGTCGGGCGTGTCCCATTGGTCGGGCTGGATCCAATCGGCATTGGGCAGGCCGAAGCGGCGCATGAGAGCTTCTTTGGTGGGATATTTTTTTCGCAGATAATCATGAAACGCTTTGATGACGCGGGGACTGCGGTCGGAGTCCGGCTCGCTTTGGAGCATGATGTTGTCAAAAACGATCTGGTCGGCGTGAAGATCCTCGACGCCGATCTTGAGGATGCGCTTGATATAATCGCGATAGGCGGGTTCGTTGACGCTCGCATAATGGCGAAAGGTTTGCTGGCCGTAGGGGACGGGGTGATTGTCCTGGTTGCGCTGTTCCCAGTTTTTTGCCTCGGGGATCTCGTGGTAAAGAGCTTCGGTGAACATGGTACCACCGACGTAGAGGCCGACTTTGATGCCGAGTTTGTGCAACTGATCGGCGATGCGTTTGGATTGTTCCATGGAAGATTTCTCGTACTCGAGGCCAAAGCCTTTGTAGAAATAAATCATGGCGTAGCGCACGCCGGCATCGGCCATGTGCTGGAGGTTGGTGGGGTCGGCCATTTCGGCGTAAATTTGCGGTTCATCGTCGAAGTGGTCGCCGCGGCGCAAAAGAAAATTGAGGGGTTCGTGCGTGAGCCAGACGATGTTCTCGCTCGCCGCGCGGTTGGCGGCAGCCTCGCGCGCCCAACGGGTCTGGTTGGTCGAATCGTCGGCGACAGAATTGGTGTCCTGGGCGAAGGTTCGGCCTGTTGATATCAGCGAGAGCAGGGCAAAGAGGAGGACGAAGTTTTTACGCATGAGTGCTTAAGGATGAGGGATTAAACGCAAAGATGCAAAAGAGATTTAAAACGCGAAGGCGCGAGGGGAACATTCAACATTCAACGCTCAACATCCAACATCGAAGGGAACTGAACAACAAAGGAACAAAGAAACAAAGGGGGTGAATTCACCACACTTCCACAGGACCCTGTGGCACAGGAATTTTCTCACGTTGCGCCACGGCAGGCTCGTCGCGCATGAAGGAGGCGACCATGGGCGGTAATTGGAAGCGCGGGAGCAATTCGCCGTTGGCATCGAGAAATTGCTGCCGCCAGCGGATGTAATTATCCAACACGGTGTCGTAGCCCGCCCGGGTCGAAATCTGCACGACCTTCTTGTTGAATTCATGGCAGGGGCCGAAACGTTTGGAGTACCAGGGCGCAACTTTGCGGAACATACGACAGCCGAGTTCCTCGCCGAAGACTTCAATCATTAAATCCAGGTGACGGCCCATGACGCGAACGCGCTCGGCAAAGGAGGGTTCAGGGGGCAGAGTGAAATCCGGGGACGCCAGATATTGCAATGTCCGTTGAAAGATCCACGGATCATAAAAGGCGCCGCGGCCCATGCTTACGCCGGCGCAGCCGGTTTCATCGAACATCTTTTTCGCGGCCTGGGGCGTAATGATGTCGCCATTGCCGATGACCGGAATGGTTTTCACAGCTTCGACCACCTTGCGGATACCAACGAGATTCACCGTGCCGCCGAAACCCTGTTCACGGGTACGGCCATGGACGAAGATGGCGGCGACGCCGACATCCTCCAGGGCACGGGCAAGATCCGGCGCGGTCAGATTTTCGTCGTCCCAGCCGAGACGCATTTTGGCAGTGACGGGAATCTTCACGGCGTTGACCATGCCGCGGACGAGGGCAGACGTTTTGTCCAACTCGGTCATCATGGCAGAGCCGCCGCCGACCTTGCAGACTTTTCGAACGGGACAGCCCATGTTGATGTCTATTGAATGGACGCCAAGCGATTCGAGATAGAGCGCGGCATCGCGCATCTCTTCGGGGACGCTTCCGAACAGTTGAACGGCCAGGGGCGAGTCCGCCGACCGGGTCTCGATCAATTTGAAGGCTTTCTGGTTTTTCTCCAGCAATGAGCGGGCATTGACCAGGTCGGTCGTGCACAGGCCCACGCCGCCGATTTCGCGGATAACGAGGCGAAAGGGCAGGTTGGTATAGCCTGCCAGGGGCGACAAAAAAAGATTGGATTGCAATTTGAGCGAACCGACTCGCATGGTGTAGATTATAGCTGAAATAGCCGATTGCGAAAGCGGCAACGGCGTGATATTTTGGCGTGCCGAAACAGGCATTCCAGATATAGAAATTTAAAAAAAATGTTCGACGAAGACGACAATAAGAAAGACAACCGCAGCCAGAAAAAGCCGCCGGGCGGCATCAATTTTACGTTCACATGGGTGGCCTGGATCATCGTTATCGTGGTCATCGTAGGGTTTGCCATGCTGCACAGCAAATATGCGGTGCCGGGTGTGGAGTTGAACCAGGCGCAGTTTTTTCAGAAATACGACGCCAAGCCCACCCAGATCGCGGAGGGAACGATCCATTTCAGCATGGACTCGATCCATATACAGGACATCACCGGCACGTTTTATAAGACCGATACGAACGGGGTCGCGATCAAGGATCCCGCCACCGGCAAACCGGCGGTGATCCCGTTCATCGCCAAAGTCGCATTGACGGACGCGAAGATAGAGCAATTGACCCCTCCCGATGGCACTTTGGAACCGGATGAGATGAATCCGATGCTCTCGCAGATCGGGTATGAGCTTTTGCTCTTCCTGGGCATCGGCGTGTTGTTTTGGTTTTTCTTCATCCGGCAGATCAAGCTCGCCGGCAAAGGCGCGTTGAGCTTCGGCAAGAGCAAGGCTCGGATGCTGGCCAAAGACCGTAATAAGATCACATTCAAGGATGTCGCCGGCGTGGACGAAGCCATCGAAGAGGTTTCCGAACTGGTCGAATTTTTGAAAGACCCGAAGAAGTTTCAAAAACTCGGCGGACGCATTCCCAAGGGCATCCTGATGATCGGGGCGCCCGGAACGGGCAAGACGCTTCTGGCCAAAGCCATTGCGGGCGAGGCGGACGCGAGTTTTTTCAGCATCAGTGGTTCGGATTTCGTAGAAATGTTTGTCGGCGTGGGCGCCAGCCGTGTGCGGGATATGTTTGAGCAGGCGCGCCGCAACACGCCGTGCCTGATCTTCATTGACGAAATCGACGCGGTGGGCCGCCAGCGCGGGCATGGGCTGGGCGGCGGCAACGATGAACGCGAGCAAACGTTGAATGCGTTGCTGGTGGAGATGGACGGTTTTGACACGCAGGAAGGCATCATCATCATCGCGGCGACAAACCGGTCGGACGTGCTCGACCCGGCGTTGATGCGCCCGGGCCGTTTTGATCGCCAGGTGGTGGTGAACCTGCCGGACGTTCGCGGACGTGAAGGCATCCTCAAAGTCCATGCGAAGAACGTCAAACTGGAGCCAAACACCGATCTTTCCATCATCGCGCGCGGTACGCCGGGTTATTCCGGCGCGGAACTGGCGAATCTTTTGAATGAAGCAGCTTTATTGGCGGCGCGTCTCGGCAAGAAAGCCGTGGGCATGAAGGAGCTGGAAGAGGCGCGTGACAAAGTGCGCTGGGGACGCGAACGCCGCAGCATGGCGATGAGCGATGAGGAGAAGCGCGCCACGGCCTGGCACGAAGCCGGCCACGCGCTGGTCAGTGTTTTATTGAAGCACACGCATCCGCTTCACAAAGTGACCATCATCCCGCGCGGACGCGCGTTGGGCGTGACAATGTCTTTGCCGAAAGAGGACATGTTGAATATGCGCCGCAAACAGGCCATCGACACGATCATCATGACGATGGGCGGGCGCATCGCGGAAGAATTTATCACAGAGGATATTTCCAGCGGCGCTTCCATGGACATCCAGCAGGCGACGCAATTGGCCAAGGCGATGGTCATGCACTGGGGTATGAGCGAGAAGCTCGGGAACGTTTTGTACGGCGACAGCCCGGAATATGTGTTTCTGGGTCGCGACATGATGACGCGCTCCAAGGATTACAGCGAGCAGACGGCACAGGATATTGACGCTGAGGTAAAGCGCATCATCGAAGAAGCCAACAAAACAGCCAAAGACCTGATCAATACGAATCGCGACAAGCTGGAGATCATCGCCAACGCCTTGCTCGAATACGAGACATTGGAAGGCCCGCAGGTTGACGAAATCGTACGTACTGGAAAATTTACGCCGCCGCCCAAACCGCCATCGGACCCTGGTCCCATGATGGGCGCACCGGCGGGAACGCCGTTGCCGGAGACGCCGGCAAAGCCTACGCCGCCGAAATTGCCCGGGCTTGGCTCGCCCTCACCGGCGCCAGCATAGTGAGTTTCGGCAAATAAATAGCCCGAATTTTTACAAAGGATAACGAAGGAAACGAAGGTTTCGCCTTTGTTTGCTTCTGTTCACGGTTTTGCGAACAGAATATCTGACGTGTATAAAAATGGACTATACTAAGCCTAAAGCGCAATCCAGTTCCCCGCCGACTCTTCCTCCAAAACCGCCTGTGGTTGCTGTAGGAACTGATGATTTAGGAGGTGAAACCAACAAAGCGGATTACGGTTGCAATGAAGCTCTATGGGCGCTTTACGACCGCTATTGTAAATCAGATATTCACGGTGCAAACTCAGTTCTTCTCGAAAAGGAAAAATTACTGCGTGAGCATGTCGGTTTTCCGTCATATAAGTTCCAATTAGGTATGACGATAGCCATGCGTAGCGATGTTGTATTTCACCTGGGAGATAAACAGGCAGCGGCGTCCATTATGGCAGACGCACTTTCCGTCATGGTAGATGCAATTTTTCCAGGAATGCCGGTAACTGCAAATCCCAAACCATTGTCCCCGGAATTTGTGTTGAACTTCATTCGAAGGCTGGATAAGAGGTCAAATGTCAAATGGCGGCAAAATGCGGTAGTGTCCTGATTTCAAAAGATTCAGCCGTCCCGTTGGGACTTAATCGATATGTTGGCTTTACCCGCAGTTGAAACTGCGGGCTATTATCAGAAGCCACTCCGCGGCTATGGCTTGCGAGTACGCTCGCCCCACCAAATTAGGCCGCTACCCAAAATGCAATAAACTGAGCGCTTGATTAGATGCGCTAGTCCGACGTTTAGAAAACAGGTGGGCCGAATTCTCACCAGAGAACAAAAGATGTAAATAATCCCCGCCCAAAGGGCGGGGCTTTGGGGCTGGGCCTCTGTAAGAGGCCGCAAATCACTCCCGCAAAGTGGACGGCCTGGCAACCAGGTATCGCGGCAGGCGTAGTGCAGACTTTCAAGTCTGCTGTATCGCGGGCTTCCAAGCCTGCGCCTCATCCCAATTACCAATGTCTGCCGATTTGGAAATCGGCGATACAGCAGGTTGGGAAACCTGCGCTACAACTCAAACAGAGGATGCCATGGGCAGATTCTTTCAGCAGAGCTCTTTCTCTAACCCCG
>DASXYX010000014.1:0-33359 GCA_036502245.1 Verrucomicrobiia bacterium | reverse complement strand
GCCGATTTGGAAATCGGCGATACAGCAGGTTGGGAAACCTGCGCTACAACTCAAACAGAGGATGCCATGGGCAGATTCTTTCAGCAGAGCTCTTTCTCTAACCCCGTTCACAGAACGGGGGTTTCATGCTCACCACTAAAGATTTTGCCTTTGTTTCCTTCTGTTCCTGTTTTATGAACGGAACGCTAACCTGCTTTCTGAAGGTTCTTCAAGTCTTCCGCCAGGAATTGCGTAACATCCTTGAAGCGCACGACGTTTTGCGGATTGGCGGCCATCAGGGCTTTGTGGGCCTCCAGGCAAGTCCGGGTGATTTCTTCACGGCTGTGCTCGGTTTGTTCGGTCTTGGCGGCTGACATTTCGCACGGCATTTTCAGCGGGCCGTTGGTGACTTTGAACAATTCAATCACGCCGAGGTTTTCCAGCAATTCAGCGACGCGGGCGCTGGGATTGCACAGTTCGATATCCGAATGGTCGACCGCCGCGGGATTGGTTGTAAGCCCAAAGGCCGCCAGCGTTCCCAAAAAGGTGCTGTCCATGAGCAAACATTCGGACAGATCAAGGATGAAATGTTTATAGCCCTTCTGGGTCAAGCCGGTGAGCAATGCCTTGAAGTCGGGACTGAACGTGAAATTGGCGCGCCCGGTGATTTTCACACAGGCAAAATCCTTGCCTACCAATACCGACAAACTTGCGGACGTTGTCATGTCTTAAATCTAAAGTTAAGCCGCAGTCGCCTGGGGCGCGGCAATTTGAACGAGCGTTTGTTGTAAAACCAGCGCTTCGTCCAATCCACTGCCGACGAGCCGCTGGTTGCAGCGCAATAGCAAATCCATGGCGTTGACCAATTCGCTCAACGAGTATTTTTTAACCTGTGGCAGGGCTTTGTAAAGCACATAAGGATTCAATGCCAGGGGATTGAATTTCCTGTCGGCGGGCATCTTGTCTTTGGGAACGCGTTCCAGTTGGGCTTTAAACCGGTTATAATCCATGTCTGGCTTGACCCAGCCTTCGCGCACCATTTCCTTGAGCAGTAACATCGCCCGGATTTTGGAGATCAATCCGTAAAGCAGGCCGATCTCCGATTTGTCTTTCTCAAATTTTACCTCCCACAACTCCTCATCCAGCCGCTTGAGCAGGCGGGGCAGGTCGCGATCACCAAGGGCATCGCCCAGGGCGAATGCCTTGGCCGTTTTGTTTCGCGAACAGACGGCCGTGACGTCTGGAAATTCAATCGTTTTCCGGTCGCCGGTGAAGACCGTTAATTTTTCGATCTCAGTTTCCAATTGGCGTGTGTTCGGGCCGACCCGGGCGATCAGTTCGGACAAAGCCTCTTCGGAGATCTCCTTTTTACGTTCGCGGAGCGCATTGCGCGCAGACATTTCGGCGCGCTCGACCCAATCGCGGTCATCTGCTGAAAGGGCGTCAAAACTTTCAACTGTTCCGATCTTGTCCAGCGTCTTAAAAAAGGTTTTACGTTTGTCCACTTTGCCCGCGCTGATGAGCAACCGGACATTTTCCCATTTGAAGTTCTTCAGTTCGTCAGCCAGTTCATTCAAGGTTTCGGTGACGGCTTGCGCGCTGGCAGCCCGCTCATCGCCCAGGAAATTGCAGTCGCGCAGCCAGACGACCTTGGCGGAGCCAAAGAACGGCAGGGTTTGCAGCGCTTCGCGAAGTTTTGCAATCCGGCTCAGAGCGTCGCCGCTGTTGGAGACGGTGGCGTCGATGATCTCATGGTCCATTCCGCCAAGTTCGGCGGACCAGTTTTGATAGATCTCTTTGGCGCGTTTTTTGACCGCGAATTCGTCATCCCCGCAAATAAGCCCCACAGATGGGATCCTGGCAGAAGGCATGTTTATTCCGAGGCTTCGCCGCCGCTCTCGTTGATGCGATTGAGGACTGCGCTCATATCCTCGACCTGCTGGAAGAGGGGGGCAGAGACGAAAATGGGTTTCTTTTGCGCGGCGGCGATGGCGAGGCAGTCGCTGGGGCGCGCATCCACCTCGACAATTTTCCGGGCCGTTTGCAGTTCATTTTGTTGCTGCAAGATCAGCCGGGCGAAGTAAGTGGAGTTTTTCAGGTCAGTGATGACAACCCTTTCGACGTTGATGCCGAAGCCCTGAAAAATGCGGTTGATCAAATCGTGGGTGAGGGGCCGTTCCTTCGGCGTTTGCCGCAGGAACATCCCGATGACGGCGCCCATTTGGGGTTCGACGTTGATGACAAAGACTTTCTGGTCATTGCCGACAAACAGCGCGCAACCGCTGGGGGCGGGAAGTATTCCGCGAATTTGCACGGAAACCACGTCGTTCTTCATGCGACCAATTTAATCTGTGCCGTCCGAAAAACAAGTTGGATTACGCGCGAAGCTGTTGAGCGGGAGCCGCGGCATGCCTGGCGTGCTTTTCCCGGATGGCCGCAAAGTCGCCTTGCTCGCAACTGTTTACGAATCCTTCAGTGACAGATTTCAATTCCTCCCAGCGGGCACGGATCTGTTTGGATTCGGCTGCGGTGATTTTTTCGTCGGCCGTTGCCACGGCGATGACATGCAGCAGGTCGGCAAATTCCTGGACAATCTGGTTGGTCGCGGGGATCAAAGAATGAGGATGCGGCGCATTTTTGGGATTCAGGATGAAAAACCCTCCGGCACGCTGGCAGATCCATTGGACCAGGCGGCTGTCCCCGGTGCTGTTGAGCAACGCTTCGATCCGGTCGAGCGGGTTTCCGATGCCGCTGCCCGCGACGTTTGGCTCGGCCCATTTGTAGATCATCGAAGCGGAGAGACCGAGGTCAGCGGCGATTTCCTTGGGTTTGCGCTTATCGAAAATTTCACGGAGCAGCTCATGGGATTGCATGATGTCAACATGATCGAGGGCGACGGGAATGGCAAGCGGAATGACGGGCCACCGGGACCTAAACCAACTGAGAGCCTTTAATTTTTAGAAGTATCGACATTACGTTGATACCTATGTGCCTTTTGATACAATGAAAACGCGAGGATGAGAGTCGTAATGAAACAGCCCGAAGTTGAACTAATCAGGCCCGATCGAAGCCGTCGGCATGAATGGGGGCAATTTCTCACACCGCGACCCGCGGCGGATTTCATGGCGTCAATGTTTGAATCACGACAAGAGTGGAATTTATTGGATCCCGGGGCAGGAACCGGGGTGTTGTCAGCGGCGCTGATAAAGCGGCTATGCACCGAACGACGCAAGCCCAGGAGTATTTTTATCACGGCCTGTGAAATGGATGAAATGTTGCTGGACTCGCTGCACTCGACGTTGGAAGGCTGCGAGCGGGAATGCGAGCGCGCCGGTATCCGGTTTTCGGCGACTGTGCTCAATGCGGATTTCATTGCCACTGCCGTACCAATGGTGCGCAATGATTTGTTTGCGTTACAGCAATTGCGGTTTAATGCCGCTATTGTCAATCCGCCTTACAAGAAAATTCGAAGTGATTCGTCTGCGCGTTTGCTTTTGCGTTCAGCTGGCATAGAAACGAGCAACTTTTACACCGGCTTTTTGGCACTCATTACCAAGTTGTTGGTGACGGGTGGAGAATTAGTAGCCATTACCCCGCGAAGTTTCTGCAATGGCCCATATTTTAAACCTTTCCGGACGGATTTTTTAGAAACGATGTCGTTACGGCGGTTGCACGTTTTTGAATCACGCTCCAGCGCCTTTCGCCATGACGACGTGCTTCAGGAGAATGTTATCATCCATGCCGTGAAAGATTTTGCGAAGCCGGAAAGCGTCATTATTTCCGGCAGCAGTGGCGCACCGGCTGGGCCAATTACTGAACGAGCAATCGCTTTCCGCGAAGTCGTTTCGCCAAAAGACCCGGAGCAATTTATTCACCTGGCTGAAGACGAGGCTCATGATAGTGCGCGGATCGCCATGCTGCGGCTCCCGGCGAAGTTGTCGGACTTGGGATTGTCGGTTTCCACTGGTCGCGTGGTGGATTTCCGCGCAAAAAATCTTTTGCGGCAGAATCCCGAAAGTAATACCGCGCCGCTTATATACCCGTGCCACTTCAACGGTGGCTTCGTGCATTGGCCTAAAGAGAAGACGCGAAAACCGAATGCCATCGTAAGCAATGACCAGACGCGTAATTTACTCGTACCCGCCGGCGTTTATCTTTTGGTCAAACGATTTACCGCAAAGGAGGAACGAAAGCGCATTGTCGCCTGCGTCTATGATTCGCATCAGATTCCCGCGCCGCTTGTGGGTTTTGAGAACCACTTGAACTATTTTCACATCAATGGACATGGCCTGCCGATATCCCTGGCGAAAGGTCTGGCCGCATTTTTGAATTCGACGGTGGTAGACACCTATTTCCGCCAGTTCAACGGCCATACACAAGTGAATGCGACTGATCTGCGCAATCTGAATTATCCGGCGAAAACGAGACTTCAAAAGCTGGGACGCAGAATCGCTAACCTGAACCTGCCGCAAGCGGAGCTCGATGCTTTAGTAAAGAATCAACTTTTTAATGCCTAAACTAAAACAACCCGGCCTGGTAAAATCTCGACAAACAAAACTCCGTGAGGCAGCAGAAGTCTTGAAAATGATAGGTTTCGCTGCGAGGCAGAGCAATGAAGTGGCGGCTTACAGTTTTCTGGCTCTGCTTGACCTCAAGCCGTCGCAACCATGGAGCGAAGCCGCCGAACCGTTGTGCGGAATCACTCCGATCATTAATTTTGTCGCTGAAGCATATGAGGTGCGTTATGCGCCGAATACTCGCGAGACGATCCGTGATGAGGCGGTGAAGTATTTTGTAGAGGCCGGCATGTTAATTCGAAATCCTGACGATCCAAAGCGTCCAACCAATAGCGGAAAGACCGTATATCAAATCGAGCCAACGGCGCTCGAACTATTTCGTTCGTTCGGTAGTTTGGAGTGGGCCGGCAGACTGAGGGAGTATTTGGTTGAGCGTCGCCGCATTCGCAAAGAACTGCTTCGAGAACGGAAGCTGTCAAGAATTCCGGTAAAGCTTCCGTCAGGGAAAACTGTGGTCATTTCGCCAGGAGGGCAGAACCCACTTATCAAGACCGTGATTGAGGAGTTTTGCGCCTGCTTTGTGCCAGGTGGCACAGTTGTTTATATTGGCGACGCGGAAAATAAGTTCCTCCATCTTGATATGAAGTGCTTGCAACGACTTGGTGTCATCATTCCGGCGGCGGCCAAGATGCCGGATGTTGTCGTTCATGACAAAAAGCGGAATTGGCTATTGCTTATCGAAGCTGTAACCAGCGCCGGACCGGTTGATGGCAAACGTCGAAAAGAATTAAAAAAAATTATTCTCTGGTTGCAAGGCCGGGTTGGTTTTTGTCACTGCGTTTTCGACACGCGATGCCATGCGAAGTTTTTTGACGCAGATTTCCTGGGAGACAGAGGTATGGGTCGCGGAAGACCCAGAGCACATGATTCATTTCAACGGCGAACGATTTCTCGGCCCATACCCAGATGCCATGCCGGATGCGAGTTGAGCGAACGCGCGCTCCTCAACGGGCAGACAACGACCAAATCGACCGGGCGTTAATTTGTTGGATTCAAGTTGTTTATTCTCAATTCCAAATTTGACGCCAAATTATAAATGCGTAGCCAAGCCAGTTGTAGTTGAATGAGAGTGTGCAGAAGTTCAATCCAGAATGCGCCCGATTTTCCCGCTTGCCTTGCGGAAAGGCGAGGGGTTTAATGGCGTCACAGGTCAAATCAGTGAGGCGTTTATGAGCATGATATTTCTGATCTATGTAATTTGTTTCGGGGTGGGACTCGTCTTTACCATCGCCAGCGCTTTCCTCGGTCACCTCTTTGGCGGGCATGAAGCGCCGCAGGGAGATGTCGGATCGGGAGGTCATGCCGAGGCGGGATTGGAGGAATCGGATATGCCCGGCATTTCCATCTTCAGCCCCACAACCGTTGCTTCATTCATCACTTCGTTGGGCGGGCTGGGAATGATTTTTTCGAGCATCGATGCCACCAAAAGCATCTGGATCAGCGCCCCCTTGTCGGTGCTGGGGGCTTTGGTCATCGCCGCTGGAGTATTTTTCATGTTTGCTGCTCTCTTTCAGACTCTGCAAAGCTCGAGTGAATCCCGTGTTGGGCAAATGGTCGGCCAACCGGCCACCATTATTACTCCGATTCCCATTAACGGAGTCGGCGAAATCGCCTATGTCCAGTCCGGCACACGCTATACCGCGCCGGCGCGGGAAGAGAAGGGCACTGCCATCGCTTCAGGACAATCCGTTAAGGTCGTGCGTGTCGTTGGATCGCAATTTTACGTTCAACCAATTTAAATTCCGAATTTAACAAATACACTGATATGAACATCACTCCCATGATCGCAGAAGTAAACACCACGGGCATCGCTGTCGTTGCTGTTTTTGGCATCGTCCTCGTCGTCATCATTTTTATCGCTATTTGGGCCAGCCGATATACGAAGGTCGGCCCGAACCAGGTGCTCGTCGTCTCGGGCCGCAAACACCGTTATGTCGATCCCAACGGCCAGGTGCAGAACCGCGGGTTCCGCGTGGTCAAGGGCGGCGGCACATTTGTTTTTCCGGTCATCGAAAAGGTGGACATCCTCTCGCTTGAATTGCTCACCATCGATGTGCAGACGCCCGAGGTTTATACGAGCAAAGGCGTGCCGGTGAAGGTGGACGGCGTCTCCCAGATCAAAGTCAAAGGCGATGACATCTCTATCTCCACGGCATCCGAACAATTTCTCGGCAAATCGCAGGATGAGATCCGTAATATCGCCACGCAAACTCTTGAAGGCCATCTACGCGCCATCCTGGGCACAATGACCGTGGAAGAAATTTACCAGAATCGCGATGCCTTCGCTTCCAAGGTGCAGGAAGTGGCGGCGGGTGACATGGCCAACATGGGCCTAAGCATCGTGAGCTTTACGATTCGTGATATCCGCGATTCGCAAGGCTACCTCGACGCCCTCGGCAAACCGCGTATCGCCCAGGTCAAACGCGATGCCATCATCGCCCAGGCTGAAGCTGACCGTGATTCGACCGTGCGTTCTGCCCAAGCCAATCAAGCCGGGCAGGAGGCGAAATTCCAGGCCGACACCAAAGTGGCTGAAGCGCAACGCGACTATCAAATGAACGTCGCCAATTACCAGGCCTCAGTGAACCAGCAAAAAGCGCAGGCGGACCTCGCTTACGATTTGCAGAAGTTCAAGACCGGCCAGTTGGTGAAAGCCGAAGAAGTGCAGGTGAGCATCGTCGAGAAGCAAAAGCAAATCGAGCTGCAACAACAGGAAATTTTGCGCAAGCAGCGCGAATTGGAGGCGACCATCCAAAAGCCGGCCGACGCCGAGCGTTATCGCGTGGAGACCCTGGCGAACGCCAAGAAATTCCAATTGGAAACGGAAGCTGCGGGCGCCGCCTCCGCGACCAAAGCAACAGGTTTTGCGGGAGCAGATGTCGCGAGGGCAACGGGTGTGGCCGAAGCGGATGCCAACAAAGCGCGCGGTCTGGCCGAAGCCTCCGTTATCGAGGCGCAGGGCAAAGCGACCGCCGCCGCCATGCAAGCCAAGGCGGAATCGTTCAAGCAATACAACGAGGCGGCTGTCATCGAAATGATCGTGCGCGTGCTGCCGGACGTAGCAGGCAAGATCAGCGAGCCGCTGTCCAAGACGGAAAAGATGGTCATCATCAACAGCGGCGCCGGGCCGGGTGGTGGCGCGAGTAAATTGACCGGCGATGTGACAACCATCATCAGCCAGTTGCCGCCCATCCTGGAAAGCTTGACCGGCGTGAAGTTCGACAAGTTGTTGGAGCAGGTGCCCGCTTTGAGAAAGGCGATGGGCAAAGATGATGATACGACCGATAAAAAGTAACCATATTTAAAACCATTTTTATGTCCATATTAATACTACCTTTTATCATGCTCGGAGCGCTTATGGTGCTGTGTGTTTTCATTTTTTGGATCTGTATGCTTGTCAGCGCCATCCAAAACAAGGGAATAAGCGATGGTGAAAAGATTGGCTGGGTGCTGGCCATGATCTTTTTCCATTTCATCGGGTCCACGCTTTATTTCTTTATTGGGAGGCCCAAACGCAATACGCCATTAATGGCTGGGGCATGAAGCTTCATTTAAAATATGGAAGGGATATCACCAACCAAAACATGCCCGCTGTGCGCCGAACCAGTTAATGCGGCAGCGAAAGTTTGTCCGCACTGCCGTCATTGGTTAAAGAAATGGTCCATTCCAAGCCCTTATTTTTCAGGCATAGTTGCGATGACGGTGTGGATATTAGCCATGGTTGCTTTGATGGCCTTTATGGAGAAAGCATTTGGACCAAAAACGGATTTCGCTGAATATCACGATCAGATTTCAGTTTTGAATTCTCAATTTAGCCAACAGATGCGCGAAAGTAATTTGTGGAATACCGTGGTGGGGACTTTGACAAATAGTAGTAAAGCCAGTTGGAAAGACGTAGAGGTGGAAGCTCAGTTTTTCAACAAATCCGGCACAATGATTGATGCCATTACGGTAAAGGATAATTACATAGGTATCGTCATTCTTCCTCACGGTGAAGCAGCTTTTAAAATCGACGGCAGGGCGGTGTGTCCGGCTATTGATTACGCCACAAATAAACTCTATGTTCGTTGGGCGAAGGACGCAAATTCCTTATTTTAATCAAAAATTATGCCCACAACCGATTTTACCGATGACCAAAAGAAAGCTCTGGTGGACCTGCTGGTTCTGGGCATGTACGCCGATGGCAATCTGGACCTGATCGAGGACGAGAAAGCCCGGCGGGTGCTGGATTCCATCAACTTCGGCTCCGATAGCTCCCGGCAATATTTTCTTGATGCCAGTTTTGCCCGCGCCCGGAAAAATAACGGTTCGTTGGAAACGACCCGTAAATACATTGGCGACATCGCTAAAAAATTTGAAACGCCGGCCCTGCGCCGTTCGGCCTATGGCACGTTGGAAGATTCCCTTTCCAGCGATCGAAAGATCGCCGATGGCGAGACCAAATTGCTCGTCGTCGTTTCGGAAGAATTCAAACTTTGATTTGTATTGATATGCTGTTAATTTAAATAGTTGAACGATGAGCATAACCGAGGCCATTTTAAAAAAGGTCAGCGCACTTTCGCCGGAAAAACAGGAAGATGTACTGGAATTTGTGGATGCGTTGACCAAAAAAACAAACACGAAAATGGCGGAACCTTATTCTGCCCTTCGTGCTGTGGCGGAACTTGAATTTGACGGTCCGACGGATGCTTCCAGGCGCTTTCACGAATATCTCTACGGTGACAATGCGCGTTAAAGCAAATCTTGTTTTTCTCGAATTTCCGAAGCGCTCACCGCTGACGAACATTTCGAACAAGCCGGATTTGTATCACTTTTGAATCAATGACCTATGCGCCTCTTTGAAGCCATCGTGGACGCGAATCATCGCGCCGTTGCCGGCGATACGGAGGCCGGCCTGCACCCGGGAGATTTTGCGGATGAATTGCCGGTCATTGCCTTGACGTGTATCGATCCGCGCCTGAACGCCTATTTTCCGAATGCGCTCGCACTGCCTGCGGAGAAATTCATCTGGCTGCGCAATGCCGGCAACATCATCACCGGGCCGATGTCGAGCACGATGCGGTCGCTGGCCCTGGCCTGCGCCGTGAAAGGCGGCAAAGAGATCGCCATCATCGGTCATACTGATTGTCAGGTCGCCAAAACGACCACAATGCAACTGCTCGAAAAACTCAAGGAACAGGGCGTTGACCGCCATGCTTTGCCCGATAACTTAAGCGATTTCTTCGGCATGTTTGCCAGCGAACGGCAAAATATCATTAAAGCCTGCGACATTGTCCGGCACAGTCCGCTCATAGGTCCACATGTTCCGGTCCATGGATTTTTGATCGATATCGAAACGGGCAGGCTGGACTGGATAGTCAACGGTTACGACGCCTTGAAGCCGGAAATGCCATCCGTTAAATCACCTTTGGGACAAACCAGCCCGCTTGGAGGCTTGAAAGATTTTGAGATGGGGGAGATGAAATTTCCCGACATGAAAATCGGCGACCTGGCAACAAAAGCCGGCGATTCTGTCACAAACGAGATCGAAAATGTTGCGGACAAAATCCCAACCGCGGTACCCGTCGCTCAGCCTCCACCGCTGCCGAAAAAAATTCCCGTGCCGCCACCAATTTCTCCATTACTACGCATGCGGCGCTGAACCGTGCCGGTAATCATCAATCCGCCACTGGAGAAATTCCGAACAGTGCTTTGTCGTGGCTTTGTTTCGCTTTGGCCAATAGGTATTGAAATCTTTCCGCAGTTTCTTTAACTCTGCAATCCCGGTCTTTTCTAATTTCCTCGCCTCCGCTTTTCTTCCCGCCGCTATAGCTTGTTGCCAAAGCATGAATTTGCATGATTGCGCCGCCATGCGAGCCGCAAGATCCAGTTCGGTCAAAAGAGCCTTGCTGGATGGCAAGTCACCTTTGGATTTGAGCAATATGCCGCGTTGTTTTTCAATCTCTCGCAGGGTTGCCCGGACTTTGGCCGGTTTGATTTTCGCGAACCATTTCATGCCGTTCCTGCAAAACAATTCGCGTTCCTCCGGCTTCGGCGCGGCGATGACCGTGCCCGGCGGCGTTTCATTTGGCATCCGCACGCCCAATTTCTCGTGGGCGAATCCAAGACCAACAGCCGTTTGCGCGGCCTGGAGACACCCAAACACGTCTCGGCCGAGAACCGTAGCCAATTTCGTTTCATCAAATCCTTTGGAATTCCAGGCCAGTGATGCCCCAGCGACAAACATAGGCCAACTGACCGCCAAGGGATTTGGATGTCCGCCATCGCCCCAATCGCAGATAAGGTAACCCTTCGCGCCAAATTTTTTGCCAACACGGGCTGCGTTGTGAAGATTCTTCAAGCCATTGTCATGCCTGCCGATCAACGTCTGCCATGTCGAAGTGCCCGGACAGACGTAAAAGGAGATCCCCGATTTGGCAAATTTTGCCGCTTCCCGCTGAAACGGATGACTCGCTTCGTATCCCCAATTCAGAGCGATGGCATTTTTTGGCAATGACCGGATCAGTTCGGGATATTTCAGGATGATATCGCCCCAAAACATCATCGTCTTGCCCCGATTGGATACCTCCCGTTGAATTTTCTTCAAAAAGTCGAAATAAACCCTTCCTTTGCCACGGCGTTCGCAGAGCTTTTTGCTTTGGCCACGGCCCAGGTCCCATGTCTCATCGCAGCCTACATTGAACAATTGGCTGGAAAAATTCGGCAGCAACTCGTCGTAAAGACTTCGCAGAAAGGGCAGGGTGCCCGGATGATGCGGCGCGAGCGTCGTTGGACGGCGGACAAATTCGCCGCCAGCATCTTCATAAGGCCCGGAGACTTCAGCCAGCTTTTTAAGTTTCGGGTGCCCCAGAAAATAGCGCAAATGTCCGAAAGAGTTTTGATTTGGAACCAGATCAATACCCAATTCACGACAATGCTTATCCAGGGTCTGAATCTCTTTTGGCGTGAGCGCGCCCCAACTTTTCCAAACAGATTTATATTTGTGATACGCAAACGTGTGTTCGGTATAAAGTTGAAGCTCGTTGATCTTGAAGTCGGCCAGCTTCTCAGCCAACTCCAGTAAGGTTTCCAATTTGGGCACCCGCCCGCGTGAAATGTCCAACATTACACCGCGACGCGCAAAATCGGGCCAATCACGGATTTTCAGACAGGGCAGGCGGTATAGCCGAAATTGATGGATCAACTGCCGCAGGGTTGACACAGCCGCCCGGTAGCCGCCTTCATCGCGGAATAAAATCTCAATCCTGTTTTTGGAAATGGATAGAGTGTAGCCCTCTGGATGATTCAGCGCAGAATCGCCACGAACTGCTTTGGAGATCGCCAGCCAGCCTGGTTTTGAAGGAGAGAAAGTCCCACGAAGGATTTTCAATGAACGAGGGCAGGGGAGAAGATTCACAGAATTTCTTTTCAAAATTCCAGCGGCAGGCGCAAACATTCAATCAGTTTTCGCACTATCGCTGCGCGGCGAACCAGACCGACTTCGCCGCGTTTTTCGAGAAATTCGTTTTTCGGTAATGCATAAATGAAGTCGCAACGAACTGCCGTTTTCCAATCCAGACCGTCTGCTTCATCAAGGAGCGTTTCGTGGTGCTTCAATCCCCGGTTTAAACGAACCGACGTGCAAAGCAGGCCATTGACATGGGTGATTGAGTCATTTTCGCAACGCTCATCACTGGGGAAGATAACGACAGGGTGGGGTTGCTCTTCGCGGTATGGAAAACGAAAAATTTCCCACTGCCTCATGGCACAATTGTTTTAGGGCCGCGGCTGGCCAGCCAATTTGAAACCTCAATCTCATCATCCGAATAACAATCGGCGAAATATCCCGCCGGACGCGGTGTTGCCCAAACGGGTTTCCCCGTATGGAGGACAAATTCAAAAATCTGTTCGCGTTCAGTTTCAGGCAATCGCTGAATCTCTCGAATCAATTCGCTTGCGCTCATGCTTTCAAATTAGCACCACTCGACCATTCCCCGCAAGGCGAGAAATAATGCGAAATTATTCGTTCTCTGCATTCTGAAACGCCCAATGCCATGGTTCGTAGATGACTCCTGCAAGATTTCCGCGACTTGCTGCTCGTAAGGCGAAGTCGCGGTCATGAGTGTGCCTCTACTTTGAGATCATTCCGCTCTGGCGCGCGAAGTTAAATAATCCGCCCGCGTCCACCACGGGCCGGACGTCGCCAAGCGGCTTGAATTTAAAGACCTTGCCGGTGCTCTTGACAGTCACAGTCTGCGCGTCAAGATCGACAGTCACCACATCGCCGGTATTCAGTGAATCGCAAAGGCGTTCGGTAAGCTCGCACGGATAAAGTTCGCCGGTGGCCACGGAATTACGAAAGAAAATGCGCGCGAAACTTTCCGCGAGCACCAGTTCGCATCCCGCCGAACCGAGCGCGATCGGCGCGTGTTCCCGCGAGCTGCCGCAGCCGAAATTTCTTCCAGCCACTACTATCGGATACTCGCTATCCATCGCGCCGTCTTTGACGTAGCGTGTTTTGTAAAGGGATTCGGGCAACCCCGCCATCGCGTAGCTGCCGAGCTTCTCGTACTCGTCAGGAATCGTCGGCACGAGGGCAAGATACTGGGCGGAGATGATCTGGTCGGTATCGATGTTATCGCGTACGACGTAAACTGGACCGCTAAAAACTGACTTTGTCATGACACCAATCTGCCGTGGAGAGGAACGATTTTCAATCAGATTTCAATCGTCGGCTTTTCTACCACAACTGGAGGAACCTTCCGTTGCTCGCGCCTGCGCAGGACGATGACCGCAGCCACGCATGCCGTCCATGTTGGCAAATCATCTGCGAGAGGGATGAGTTTTAGCACAAAAGTCGGAAGCAACAGCCAGTGAAAACCGAGGACCCAACTCGTCAAAACCATCGCTACCACATCGATAGCGTCATCAATGAACGCCCATCCCAGTGGGCCCAATAATAATTGCAACCCGTCCGTGAAGATCGCGATGGCCAGCGCGAGAACGATGCGGATTTTAGTCAGCCGGGGGCCATTCGCATTATTCAGTTTGGAAAGCACTGGCAGCATTGTCCTAGGCGGCAGTCAATTCCTGCCACAGAAAGGCGCTCATGCGCTGGCCATTTTCAAAATTATCCAGGTCGAACTTTTCGTTGGGCGAATGAGCGTTGTCCTCCGGCAGGGCCAGGCCCAGCAGGAGAGTATCCACGCCGAGCACTTTTTTAAAATCATTCACGATGGGAATGGAGCCGCCCTCGCGCAACAATACCGGTTCGCATTCAAAGGCCTTGCGCAAAGCTCGCAACGCCGCCTGCGCCGCCTTGCTGGTCGGCGAAACCATGTACGCTTCCGCCCCGTGCCCGGCATCGATCTTGATTTGCACCGTCGGCGGGCAGATTTTCTTCAGATGATCGCAAACGATTTTCCGGATGCGTTCCGGTCGTTGGTCCGGCACGAGGCGGCACGTGATTTTTGCGCGCGCCAGGGACGGCACGATGGTCTTGGTGCCTTCGCCCTGGTAACCACTGGTCAGGCCGTTGATCTCAAACGTCGGGCGCGCACTGCGTTGTTCTTCCGGCGTGAATCCGCGCTCGCCAAACAGCTTTTTCACGCCCAACAACTTTTGCAATTCCCGTTCGTTGATGGGCAGCTTCTTGAATTCTGAACGCTCGTATGCCGAAAGTGGTTTTACATCATCGTAGAAATGCGGGATGGCGATGCGCCCGTTCTTGTCCCGCAGCTTGCCCAACAGTTGGCTGAGCGCCATCGCCGGATTATCCACGGAGCCGCCGAATATTCCCGAATGCAGGTCGCGCGACGGTCCGACCAGAGTGATCTCAAAGGCGATAATGCCCCGCAGCGCATAAGTCAGCGCCGGGTGCTTTTTACCTGGCATTCCGGTATCCGAAACGACAACGGCATCGCAGTCCAACTCCGCCCGGTTTGCCTTCAAGAATTGCGCCAGATGTTTACTGCCCACTTCTTCTTCACCCTCGATGACAAACGTCAGATCACAGGGCAGGGGGGTGCCGGTCTTCAGATAGGCCTGGAGGGCTTTTAAATGGGCGAAGTGCTGGCCCTTATTATCGGTAGATCCGCGGGCAAAAAGCGACCGACCCTCGATGCGCGGCTCGAATGGCGGCGATTTCCACAAATCCAACGGCTCAGGCGGTTGGACGTCATAGTGCCCATAGACCATGTAATGCGGGCGGGAAGCGCCTTTTTGCCGCGGAGTCTTTGCAACGACGATAGGATGTCCATTGGTCGGGCACAGTTTCGCTTTCAATCCGATCTGCCGGCAATGGTTGGCCAGCCATTCGGCGCAGGCCAGCATGTCCCGGTTATGTTGCGGTTGGGCGGAGACGCTGGGGAAGCGAAGGAACTCGCACAAATCACCGATGAACCGTGCCTGGTTTTGTTTCAGATAATCAAGGACAGGCTGCATAAAAAGATTAGCGGGCGCGGCGATACACACGTTAATCGCCAACGCCCGCCGTAACGCCCAGTTCTCGTTGGGCAAGTCCAACCTTAGTCCTTCCCGCGATAGTGGCAAGCGATTTTTGAAAAAAAATTTCCTGTCGCACTCCGCTTCTGTATCCTCAAAGCACCGTGTTTCCACGAACAAACTTTTGGCCGTATTTAAGGCGATTTTCCCTCGCACGGTTCTTCGCGTGTGTCCTGGCCCTGATACTCGCTATCACGGGCACACTGGCAAAAGCGGACGACTCTCCGTTTGTGGTAAGTTCCTGGAGCGTCGAGGACGGCCTTCCTGACAACGAGGCTATTTCCGTCCTTCAAGGCAGTGATGGTTATCTCTGGATCGGCACCCAGCACGGCCTGGTGCGCTTCGATGGAAACCGGTTCACCGTCTTCAACCAGATGAACACACCCGGGTTAAGCAGCGACCTTGTGGTTTTTTTGTATGAAGACCATCAGACCAATCTTTGGGTCGGAACGCAATCAGCCGGCCTGCAAATGATCAAGGATGGCGTCGTCCAAAGTTTCTCCGCGGCCACCGCCGACAACGGCATGGTCTCTTATGCGACCACGGATTCTTCGGGCGCCATCTTGTTCTATACCGGCTCCGGAATCATCCGTTACGATAAGAGCGCCGTAAATATTTACCCAGGCTCCGGTCAATACGCCGGGATATATCATCAACTGGCTTCACTCGCCCAGAATATCGCAGTGCCTTCTCCTTCGGGCGGCTATTGGCAGATCTATAATGGTCGTGTTCTAAAGATCAATGCCGCCGGTCACGTTGCCAGGGATCTTGGCCTCTTTCCCTGGGGCAATATGAAGGTTGAAGGCGCGCTCGAAGATGACAAAGGAAACCTGATCGTCGGCACCCTGGGCGCGGGAATTTTTTGGTCGGATGCCGGCGGGCATTGGCAAAGCATTTCAAACAAACTCTCGTCTCCGTACATTCTTTCAATGTGCTTCGACCGCGATGGAAATCTTTGGGCGGGGACCGATGGCGGTGGGTTAGACCGGATCAGGCGCAAAATTTTTAATACTCCGGCACAATTTCCTCCCAATAACATCCAATCACTTTACCCGGACAAGGGCGGCGGTTGGTGGATCGCTTCCGGCGCGCAAGGGGCATTTCATTGGACGACCAACGGAGTGCAAAATTTTCAGTTCGGCCCCCTCCGCGAAGCCCAGGAAGTATTAGTGGACCATCGGCAACAGGTTTGGGCCGGCACCTGGGACGAAGGATTGTATCTGTTCCAAACCAACCAATTTGTTCCCGCGCCCGGCGCAGGAGTTCTCGCTCCCCGGATCTTTTCGTTGTTGGAAGATCACAGCGGCCAATTATGGGTCGGTTCCCAAAATGGCGTCGGACGTTTTGACGGCCGGCAATGGATGCTGCTTACATCCAAGAGCGGCCTGTCCGGCGATACCGTCCGGGCCATCGCGGAAGACACCAATGGAGTGTGGATCGGCACCGAAGGGCAGGGCCTTGACCTGTATCAAAATGGAAAAATCATGTATTACCGTGCCGGCAAGGACGGTCTCCCCGGCGATGACATTTCCTGCCTGGCAACCGGCAGCGATGGCGCACTGTGGGTCGGGACTTTTGCCCATGGATTAGCCCGTATCAAAAACGGCAAATGCGAATCGTTTTCCACGAGGGACGGCCTTGCCAGTGACAGCATCGGTTACATTCTTGAAGATGGCGACACCCTTTGGATCGGCTCAAATGCCGGGCTGATGCGCGCCCCCAAACAATCGTTCGACGATTTTGCGAGCGGGAAAGCCGATTCGATTTTTTGCCGCACGTATGGAAAAGCTGATGGCCTGCCCACCCGCGAATGCTCCGCCGGCTCTCAGCCCGCCGCCTGCCGCGCCGCCGATGGCACCCTCTGGTTTCCCACTACCGAAGGCGCCGCTTTTATCGATCCTTCGGAATTGAAAACGAATCGCCAGCCACCCGCAGTGATGATCGAGTCAGTCCTCGTTAATAGTGTGGAACAAAACACCAACCAACTGGCGTCTGCGTGGCCGGACTCCGTCACCATCGTGCCTCGTAGTGACCGCTCAAAGATTCAATTGGAGATCCATTATACCGCGTTGGATTTTTCCGCACCGAACCTGATCCGATTCAAATATCGATTGACGGGTTATCAAAACGGCTGGACAGAGGCCGGCAACGAGCGTGTGGCGCGTTATCCCAAGTTGCCGCCGGGCCAATATCGTTTTGAAGTCATCGCTTTCAATGAAGACGGTATCCAAAGCCAGAACTCCAGTTCGTTTGCTGTCACTGTGCTCCCGCAATTCTGGCAGACCACCTGGTTCGCGCTGCTTGCCATCATCGTCACTCTCGGGATCGTTGCCGCTATCGTTCGCTATATCTCCACCCAAAAACTGCACCGCGAATTGCAACGCCACAAACAACAACAGGCTCTCGAACGCGAGCGGGCGCGCATTGCCCGGGACCTCCATGACCAACTCGGCGCGAACCTGACTCAAGTGTCTTTGCTCGGTGAAATGGCCGAGGCCGATAAGAATGCGCCGGAAGAGATCGAATCTCACGCGCAGCAGATTTGCGATACCGCGCGCGAAACCACCCGGTCTCTCGATGAAATCGTCTGGGCGATCAACCCGGCCAATGACACCCTGGAGGGCATCGCCAATTATTGCATAAAATACGCCCAGGAATTTTTCGCGCTGGCCAACATCCGCTGCCGCGTGGAAGCCCTGGCGCAACTGCCCGATGTTCCTATCGCGCCTGACGTCCGCCACAACGTTTTCCTGGCGTTCAAAGAATCGGTCAACAATGTCATCAAACACGCCCAGGCCACTGAGACGCATATTCATCTGCGATTAAACGCGCGTAATTTCAGCATGGAGATTGCGGACAATGGCAAAGGCTTTTCCGCCTCGGATGAAAAGCAAAATCGCAATGGGCTGCGCAATATGCGCAAACGCATGGCTGACATTGGCGGCAATTTTGAGATCGGACCTGCGCCGGAGAAGGGGACTCTCGTGCGCCTAACCGTGCCGATCGGTCGATAAGACAGTCATTACTGATTATCCGGGGCATTTTTCCCCTGAATATCATTGAACAGCCACGCCCGTGAATACGACCACCAGCGCTTAGCCGTGGGCGCGGAGATGCCAAGAATCTGCGCGGATTCCTCAATGGTCAGCCCGATGAAATAACGGAGCCTCACAAGTTCGGCCTTTTGCTTGTCCACGGCGGTGAAACGTTGCAGGGCTTCGTCCATGGCGAGCAATTCCTGGTCTTTGTCGGGCGCGGCGATTTCGATATCTGCGACATCGAGACGTTGCTGTCCGCCTCCATGACGTAGCGCCTGTTTGCGGCGGGCATTATCAATGAGGATGCGTCGCATGGCCTCGGCAGCGGCGCCAAAGAAATGCGCGCGCCCCTGCCATTTTACATCTTCATTTCCCACCAGGCGCAGCCATGCCTCGTGCACCAGTGCCGTGGGCTGAAGCGTTTGATTGGGGGATTCGCCGGCCATCCTGGCGGCGGCTAATTTCCGCAATTCTTCATATACGAGAGGAAGCAATTCTCCGGCTGCTTGCGGGTTGCCGGACTCAACCGATTGAAGGATGCGGGTGATGTCGCTCACGAGTTAAGATCCTCCAGGCGAAACGTCGGGTGCATTAGTCGATGGCGCAGGCGGGATGAGTGTGTTCGCTTCTTTCATCAAAACATGGGCTTCGATCCAGTCGTTCCAATTGTCACCAAGGCTGCCGTCTGTGTGGAGGCCGTTTAGTTCATTTAGGGCTTTGGCGAGTGTTTCACGGCTTTTATCGGCCTTTTTGTGCTGGTACTGCGCCATCGCCAGGACGAAGCGCGCCACTGCGCGATCGTCTCCACCGATGTCCATGGAGATGGCCTGTTGCAAAACATCGATCGCATTCGTGTAATGCCGCAGACGGTAATCGGCCATACCTACGGCTACGAGATTATAGCCGTAATTTTCGTTGTTGGTCTCCATAGTGGCGGCGACGCCGGCCATTTTGGAAATTACGGCCATCTGATCGGTGTTGGCATGAAGGAGCAAACTGGCCTGAACGAAAGGTCCCGCGATCTGCGGATCGGTGGTGTCGCCAAATTGATCGAGGATCTGCTTGCGACAATCTTTATAGGCATTGGTATCGCCGACTTGCAACAATAGCGGAGCGAGGTATTCGTAGCCGACGTGATCATTTGGCGCACATTGCACGACCAGTTCCCAATTGGTCAACGCCTCGCTCCATTGCTGGCGCCGCGCGTGAACGCCGCCAAAGACATTATAGAATGGCACCATCGTGAGATGCGGATGAAATTGCCGGACGATCTGTTCCGCCTGGTCGTACTGCCCGGCCATGAGCAATAACCCGGCCTGGGCGATCTGTTTGCTGGTATTGGCATCTTGCGTTTCCTGGTCGCGAAGTTGTTTCTCGACCTGTTCGGCGGCCAACGCGCGCTTCAACATGGCGCGTTCCTGGATGAACAGATACAGCGAAAGGACCAACCCAATGACCAGTGCGGCCATGCCCACGCCTGCGGCGGCAAAAAACGCGCGATTGCGCCGCACCAGTTTTTGAAAACGATAAAGTGTCCCCGGCGGCCGCGCAGTGATCGGTTCATTGGTCAGATAGCGCTGGATGTCCATCGCCATGGCGTTGGCAGTTTCATAACGGCGCGTGCGATCTTTCTCCAGCGACTTCATCACGATCCAGTCCAGGTCACCCCGTAGCAAATGGATGAGCCGGGGTGCGTCGGCCTGCCGGCGTTGCGCCACCGCCGTGAGATCCGCGCCAAGCATTGTCTGCAAGCGCGTGGATGGTCGCGCCGGCTCTATTTCGCGAATGGTGCGGCGTAGTTCATCGAGGCCGTTCTGGAGCAATTCTTTGGGATCAAACGGCGTGCGCCCGGTGAGCAATTCGTAAAGCAGGACGCCGAGAGCGTAGATGTCACTGCGCGTGTCAATATCCAGGCCGCTCATCTCCGCCTGTTCGGGACTCATGTATGCGGGCGTGCCGATGAATTGCTCGAAAGCGGTGAAGAGTGTTTGGTCGGTAAGGCGGCCTTGCGTGGCCTTGGCGATGCCAAAATCAATCACCTTCGGCACCGGTTTACCGTCGTGCAGGGTGACCAGGATGTTGGACGGTTTGATGTCACGATGAATGATGCCTTTTTGGTGCGCGTGTTGGATGGCATTGCAGACTTGTGTGAAAAGGTTCAGGCGATCCGCCGTGGACAATTTATTCTGGTCGCAGTAATCGGTGATCTTGATGCCACGGACCAGTTCCATCACAAAATAAGGGCGGCCATTCTCCGTGGAACCGGCGTCGAGGACTTTGGCGATGTTAGGATGGTCCATCATCGCCAGCGCCTGGCGCTCGGCTTCAAAACGGGCGATGACGCTCTTCGTGTCCATGCCCAACTTGATGACCTTGAGAGCCACACGGCGTTCGACCGGTTCCACCTGCTCAGCCATATAGACCACTCCGCAGCCGCCTTCACCGATTTGTTGGAGCAATTTGTAATGGCCGATCTTATCGCCCGGTTTTTCAGTGAACGGAATGGACAACACGATCGTGGGACGGGCCGGCGCCGCCGGTTCTTTTAGAAATTCACCGGCTTTTTCCGCTGCCGCGAGCAACGCTTCGACACGCCGGCGGAGAGCCTCGTCCTCGCCGCATTCTTTCTTCAGATAATCCGTGCGTTGCGCCGGCGGCAATTGCGATGCGGCATCGAAGATCGCTTCTTCGCGGTTGGCGGATTCACTCATGGTTATATAACGATGCGCAGAATGAGGGAGGGCAGGCTCACAGCGTATTATCCTTTGGATGATGGGGGTTTGGGTGGAGGCACAAACGTCGCCCAGGTCTTCCCGGATTCAGGCTTGTAATCAACTGTTTGGCCCGGGATCGACGGGATGCGAATCAGATGCTGGCAGGCGGGGCATTGGATTTCGCGCCCGGAAAACTGCGGTTCGCATTGCAGATGCTGGTTGCATTGCGGGCAGGAGAATTTGAATTGGCTCATAGGTCCTTTCGTTTGAATGCGCAAATCGTATGGAAACAGTTTTCGATTGGCAACGGCCTGTTCAAGGTTTCTTTTCCACGATCACCATATCCATGCTTTCTGTGCCGGACGCAAGTCCCAGGCCCAGAGTGGCGAGGACATTTTTGACTCTATCCTCGCTAAACAAACCACTCTGCAACGCGTGTATCGAGGACGAATTCCATGGCATGGAAAAGTCGTAGTTATTGCTCATCCCGGTTTCATCCAGCACCGGCATCCCAAGGCCATCCTCCAGGCCGAGCACCACCAGGCTGATGGGCTTATGGATGAAATAAAGCCTGCCATTGGTGTACGTGATATCGTCGTCCTCGCTTTTGGGGCTGATCGCAAAGCTAGAAAGCCGTGTGTCAGCCACCTGGAGTTTGAATACTGCGGTATCGCGGGTCTCATGATGTGCCACATAACCCAACTGCCGCTGGATGATGTCCCGCAAATGCTGGCGGGGTTCTGGCGACTTTGTGACAAGGAAGTCAAATTCGCCCTGAGGCGCCCCCGGCGGCAACACGATATTTCCCGGATCACAGTCATACGCTTCTGCCATCAAGTCGCGGAACGAAGTATTCCGGCCCATGATACGAGTCAGGGAATCCCCATCGTGTGTGTGGCGGATCTTTGGGCTGGAATGAAGGCGACGCGTAGGCCGGAGAACGGCCAGGCCTGCCGGCAATTGGGCCAACCCGTCGGAACTCACGGTGAACCATGAGTCTTTGGCCACTGGCGTTGCATTGTGTTTCACGACCGTAACCAGCGCGCAGATTGCGAGCGCACCAGCGACAGCCACTATGGCGATTGTTGTTTTTTGTGTCATAAGCTTAATATTTCAATGTTTTTACTGTCTTCATCCAACAATGCGTAATTGGCCGCCAAAAAGGATCATGGAGAGTGCATAATTATGCCAATGGAGCAGGGGAGCTTCAGAAGCACAAAACGATCTCCCCCCCCTCTTCTTTTCTCTCCCCGCTAAAACGCAGGGAGAGAATGATCTTTCGGACCGTCTCCGCAGTTTGATCGGCTACAGCAATATTTTCGCCTGTTGAGGGAAGAAGATATGCGGCATCCGTGGTTTTTGTCGTTTGCCTCCAGTTTGTGTGAAAATAGTTTAAATCCGTGTTCATCTGTGTTAATCCGTGGTTGGAATAAACTATGCCGATCTCCGTATCCATCGTTGAGGACAGCGACAAACTGCGCGGGACGCTCTCGCGTGTGCTGAATCGGGCCGACGGTTTCCGCTGCGTCAGCCAATACGCCAACGCCGAAGACGCCCTCAAGGAACTGCCCGAAGTGAAGCCGGATGTCGTGCTCATGGACATCAATTTGCCGGGCATGAACGGCGTGGAGTGCGTCCAGAAGCTGAAACAGATCCTTCCTGCCATGCAGGTGATGATGCTGACGGTCTATGAAGACACGGAAAACATTTTCAACGCGCTGGCGGCGGGGGCCAACGGTTACATGCTCAAGCGGACAAGTTCGAAGGAACTGCTCGAAGCCATCCAGGAAGTCCAACGCGGTGGTTCGCCCATGACCATGCACATCGCGCGCAAAGTGGTGCAATCATTCCAGAAAGCACCCAGCCAGGCTGCCGAAGGCCTGTCCGAACGCGAACAACAAGTTCTCGACCTGCTAAGCCAGGGTCTCATGTACAAAGAGATCGCCGATAAACTCCAGATCAGTTACGAAACCGTCCACACCTACATCCGCCGCATTTATGAAAAGCTCCAGGTCCGCACACGCACGGAAGCAGTGGCGAAGTTTTTGAGGAGATGAGCGTTGACAATGTTAAGGCTTCTTGCTTCGAAAATTCTATGTGTTAGTTTTCCTGTATGAGCGCCACCGAATTAGTTCAGCAAATCGAAGCGTTACCCGAAAAAGAACGCGCAGAAGTCATCGAGCAATTGCACGCCCATGCTCCCAAATGGATTCCGGAATCATTCCGTGAAGGCATGGAAGATATTGCCGCTGGGCGTACAGTTGATTTGGATGAAGCTCTCTCCAAACCATTCCCCAAATAAATGAATTTTCGCTTCAAAGCGTCACGCGCGTTTTGGAAAAGTTTTTCGGAGTTGCCGGAACGGCAACAACTCTCCGCCAAAGCGGCCTTCAAAATATTCAAAACCGATCCGTTTGATCCCAGGTTGAGGGCACACAGAATTAACAGCCTCTCGTCTTACTATAACAAAACTATTTACGCAGTTGAGATTGAGGTCGATTTACGCACTATCTTTTATCTCGAGAACAACATCATTTTTACTGTGGATATTGGCAGCCACGCGATTTATCGGGTTTAAGATCTGCTTTGATGAGAATCGGAAAATCCTCACTTTGTTAAAGCCACCTCGCTCTGGGACTCCTGCCGGTTCAGCCACACAGTCATCTGGCCGGGGCCGCGATTGGCCCAGGCGAAGTAGGGGATGGCCGTAAAATCCTGCAGGTCTTTGTCTCCGTTCAACGCGCCGCCTTTGATGACTTCAACGCCGTTGAGCAATTGCGGATCGAATTCCGCCTTGAGCGCCTGGTTGTCGGGCATGGTCAGATCCAGCACTTTGCCGTTCGGATTGTCGGGCCACTCGGCGCAATAAACGATCGGCCCGCGTTGCAACGCCACACGCCCGGCATCCGCCTCCACATTGGGATTGGCCAACACACGGCGAATGGGCATGGGCAGATTCAACTCCACTACATCACCGGCTTTCCATGAGCGGTTCAAGTTAGCGTAGCCGTTCTCCACGTTAAATTTTACCTGCATGCCGTTGATGGCGAGTGTCACCGGTTCGGTGTTGGTGTTGGTAAATCGGTAAAGATCGCTCGGCACCGGCTCGTTGCGCGCCCAGCCGGGAATACGCACTGCCAGCGTGAACTTTGATGGATGAGTGGCCGCAACCGTGATCTTTACATCGCCGTCCCACGGATAGCGTGTCGCCTGCGTGAGCGTCATCTTGCGATGATCGTCCAGCACGATGTTCGCCGAACCGCTGGCGAAGAGGTTCACAAAAACCGTGTTGCCGCGTTGCGCGTAAAAATAACCGGGCAACGAGGGCAGGAAGCGCGTGATGTTGCCGGGACAACATGCACAGCCGAACCACGGGCTGCGCTGGTATTTGCCGGCGCTGGAAAGCGGGTTTGGATAGAAGAAATTTGTGCCGCTAAGAGACACCCCAGAGAGCAGGCCGTTGTACAGTGTGCGCTCGAAAACGTCCATGTACTTGGCGTCGCCATGGAGCAGGAACAGGCGTTCGTTCCAGTAATCATTCGCCACCGCCGCGCATGTTTCGCAATACGCGGTGTCGTTGGGCAAATAATAATCCGCGCCAAAACCCTCGATGCGTGGCACCGCGCCGATGCCACCGGTGAGATACAATTTTTTGCCGACGACATTGCCCCAGATGGCATCGATCGCGTGGACATAGTCCTGATCGCCGGTGAGCGCGGCCACGTCCGCCATGCCACTGTAAAGGTAACCAGCCCGCACCGCATGACCGACCGCTTCGGTCTGCTGCACCGGAGGAATGCGCGATTGATGGTAAGTGTCGCCGCCGGGCAGGGTGCCGCGCACATCGATGAAATATTTGGCGAGACTAAGATAACGCTCATCGCCCGTCACGCGATACAATTTGCAAAGGCCCATCTCCACGATTTCATGGCCGGGCCAGATATGGAGTTGATTGGTGGCGGGGCCAAAGACATGGCAGAGCAGGTCCGCTTCTTTCGTCGCCACGTGGAGCAGGTTTGACTCGCCGGTGGCCTGGTAATTTGCAGCGGCAGCCTCGAAGAGATGGCCCGCGTCGTACAATTCATGGCTCAATTGCTCTTCGTTCACCCAGCGATTTGTCCCGGACCATTTGTGCGGGTGCTGCGGATCAATCGTCCGCGCCGTGTACAGATAACCATCCGGCTCCTGCGCGGATGCAATGAGCGCGACGAGTTTATCCAGGTAGGCCTCGCGTTGCGCGTCGGGCTGGACCGCGAGCGCATACGATGCGCCCTCGAGGACTTTGTAGGGGTCCGTGTCATCAAACGGATAGCCCGGCGGCTTGCGATCAGTAATGTCCTCTCCGCGCAAGACGGCGGCGGCGCGTTGGAAATTATACATGCGGCCCGAATCCTCACACTTGCCGAACGCGTAGGGGATAGTCGTCTCGGCGTTGGTCTCCAGACGCGGCGCCCAGAACGCGTCATCCAGGTGGACGGCGGTGAACGGCACGGGCTTGTACGGATAATCCTCCGCCGCGCGGCACAAACATGGCAACAACACGGCAGCGGCTAAGAGCAGGAAGGAGGTGCGGATGGCTTTCATGGTTTTCAGTTTAACCGCGATTTGGTTCAGTTCAATTTTTTCGTGTTCGAATGTTAAACTTCAATTCGCATCAATTGGCTTCAATTGGTATAACGATCTTGAACATGAGGAAACAGAGATAACGGAGTTGAAACCACGGATGGACACGAATGAACACGGATTTCCGGAACACATGAGAAGAAACAATAGCAATTAGGATGACGGGCACGATGCCCGCAAAACTGGCCGGCTGGAAGCCCGCCCTACAATCTGAACATGTCAGAACACTTCTCATGAGGTGATTTAAGCATAGATTTGGGAAGGTGAAATGTTTCCCGGAAACAAATTCGGAGAGAGGTTTTAAGCTCTAATCAACACGAATTGACGCTAATAAACGCCGAAATCGGATCAAAAGTGATTCCTTACCGCATTCACTCCAGGCGTCTTGATTCGCGGCGCAAGAGCGCGGTCAGTTTTGGCAGCTCGCTTTTGGAGATATAATCATTGGCGCCCGCATCAATGCTGGCCTTGATCAGCTTTGGATTTTTCTGCCCGGATAAATAAATGAATTGAATGCCGGGATATTTTTGCCGGACCATCTTTAACGCGGAGAGGCCATCCAATTCCGGCACGCCGCTATCCGAGATAATGACGTTAACATCCCCGTGTTCCAACGCGGAAATGAATTGCTGCCGGTTCCTGGCCTGCTCGATGACAGCGTTAATGCCTTCCGCCTCAATGGCCTGTTTGACCAAATACGCATCCTCCTCGCTATCCTCCAAATGAAGTATACGCAACATTTTCTTCATCTAATTGAATGTAAACATCCGGTTCAATTTGGTCAAACCAGCAATGTCACTTTGCGGCAGTATCCTGTTAACACAGGAATGGGAGGTAAGCATAATGATCGGAATATCAGGGGCTTAAATCGGCATACAAAAGGCCGCGAGTTTTTTCGCATTCGGATACAACATGCCTCGAATAAGTGACATCAACAATGGGGTTTAACCCGTATGAGGGGCGGTATATGAGGTGGCGAGGTGTGCCGCAGAAAAGATGCGCGCTTCGCGCGACTCCGCAGATGGCGGCTGCTATTTGAGACCGAGTACCACGGGCAGCGCTTCCACCTTCGCTAAAGATACGGTGGACAGGCGCAGACTCGCTCGCCCGTGGCTACCAGCGTATCACCCCTGACGGAAATCTCTGCGAAACTCATTATTGTAGCGCAGACTTCCAAGTCTGCTGTATCGCGGATTTCCCAATCCGCTGGTTTTCCAATGTTTCCACGCCCTGCCGACTTAGAAGTCGGCGATACAGCAGGTTAGGAAACCTGCGCTACTTCTTTTGCAGAGGCCTCCTGCGGGGTTTTGATTCAGCGGCTGCGCCCTCAGTTGCCGCTCCACTGATATTCATATCCCGGCGGCGGATCGTAGTACGCCGCGACCGAGATGCCGCCGTTGGGATAGGAAATCAAACTGTTCCAATAAATGCTGATATAACTAACATGGCCGTCCGCAAAACTGACGATATCTTTGGCATTGTTTAGCAACGAGATGCCCGTGAGCGACGGTTTGGCTGGTTGATGCCATGAATAGGGCATCAACGCCGCCGATTCCGTCACCAGAACCGTTCTCGCGGAATTTTTGATGGCGCTGAGCTTCATGCCGCCGATGCCGGGCAGGGGACCGTTGTAAGCCACGTTGGGATAGTTGGTGAGGAGGTTCAGGCCGTTGAAGGCATAACTTGAAAAATCGTGGCTCTTCTCGGTATACAGCCCATGACCCACAAACGCGGCGGTGCCTTCATCATAATAGAACGTGTCTGCCGGGCAGGTGAAGATCTCATCCTGCGGCGATGAAAACCCATGCAGGCCGACAAAACTTTTTATCAGCTCCTTATAGGCCACATACGTGCCCTGGCCCGCACTCGGCAACGTATCGGCATAATCCCCGGCATACATGTGGACGCCCAAGCTGATCTGTTTCAGGTTGTTCAAACACTGCGTCCGTTTTGCCCTGGCCTGTGCGTTGGACAATACCGGCAACAGCAAGGCGGCCAGAATGGCGATGACGGCAATGACCACGAGCAGTTCAATGAGAGTGAAGCCGGTTCTGAAGCCGGGACGCCGCGTAGCATGTGTTACGATGCCTCTGAGCATTGCGATGGATTGAAGCAGATTTCGTTGGGGTTGTAAAATGTCGGAAAAGTGTGGATTTGTCGTAAAAACGAATGGGCAGAAAGTAGCGCAGGTTTCCCAACCTGCTGTATCGCCGACTTCAAAGTCGGCAGGGCATGGAAACATCGAGAAGCCAGCGGATTTGGAAATCCGCGATACAGCAGACTTGGAAGTCTGCGCTACAACAACGCGTTTTGCAGAGATTTCCTGACGGGGTTTTGATTCAGTGGCTGCGCCGGAATTTTAGGCGAGACTTCAGCAGTTTTCGGGACTGGTAAACCGCTGAAGCGGTTTTAATTCTTCGCTCGCCGATAACACCTCGCTAAAGCGAGGTGTTAATGAGATGTCTTGTGAAATTAATGGCATACTCCAATTAAATTAAAAAACTTTTCGCAGCAAAAGACGGATTGATTTGATTGGCTATCTTTGAAGTTTTTAAAAATTTCCTCCATGTCCCCAGTATTGGGGACGTGCGGGGGAAAGGGTCTGTGCTAACCTGATATTGTTGTTGATGCATTCAATTGCATCCTACGGTGTTGAAACCGCTGTTAGCGCTTAGTTCTCGTTGAGAGGCCCGGAGTAGTGCCCGGGCCTCTTTTCTTTTTGTTTTTCAACCACGGATGGACACAGATGAACACGGATTTAGCCACAAAAATAGGAATAGGAGTCAACGGAGGGAACGGAGGGAACGGAGGCAGGTGGAACATTCAAGGAAAGAAGCCGAACAATCCGAAAGCAATGCTAAAGCATCGCAGTCCAAACACTCCGTGACTGCGGCGGCGCGCGAAATGTCGCGAGTCTCCCGGCTGGAGACGTTCTATTGCTGGAGACGGAAGAACATGGTGCCACTATTCGTCAACAGCACGCTCCATTCTCCGTCCAGCGTGCCGATGGGCGGAGTGTTGGTTGTCCATGGACCGGCGAGATTAGTGGCTTGCTCCACAGTATAACCCTTAAACCGTGTGGGCCAGCTCAGGTTCAGCGAATTGCTGGTGACGTTAAAAATATTACTTGAGTCATTCATCAAGGCCATTTGGGTCTGAAGTGCTGCAAGGGCGCCGGTATATGGATAGGGTTGGTCGGCCGGATGGTTCAGCGTCAGCATCACCGGCTCGGCGTTGGTGATGGTAAAGGTCTGTTCCGGCGCCCACGCCCCGCCTTTGAATCCGCCGTCCACCGCCTGCACACTCCAGTAATACGTTCCCGGCGGAAAACGATAGAGCGTGGTGGTGACATGGCCGCAGTTGCCCGGCGCCGCAAGCTTGCGCCAGCCGTTGGTCACGTTGGCGATCGGACTGACCACCGACGTGTCCAGTGAATTTGTCCCCACCCGCAGGTTGTAGGTCAGCAGGCTCGCGGGCGTGATGTCATCCGTGGCGTTGCCCCAGTGAAATCTTACCGTGCCGTTGCCCACCGTGGCGCCCAGTCCGGGCGGCGCCGCCGGCGGCGCATTTGAGGGAATGTTCATCTCATTGCGGAAAATATACGTGCCGGGCACAAACCTAGAAAACAAAACGCCCGCGGGCATGGTGTCGCCGGTCATCGCAAAGTCCAGCCGCCCGTCATTGTCGTAATCGGCCAGTTGCAGGCCATGGCCCGTTTCGCCGATACTGCCGAAGTTGCCCAAAACGATGGGCGTGAAGACGCCGTTGCCGTCATTGCGCAGCACCACCGTCTGGATGACGTTCGTTCCAACCGTTTCATCAAGCTCTACGCCGCCAACCATCAGAATGTCATTGCGGCCATGATTAAAGATGTCGCCCACGGCGAAGTTGGCCAGGGCGAGCTGCGGCAGCACAATGTTGCTGTTGGTGAGGTTGCCGTGGCCGTCATTGAGCCAGATGCTGTTGGTGGTCGGGCCTACACTACCCGTTCCATTTTCCGGCCCATTGACATAGCTCAGCACCATGTCGAGATAGCCATCCCCGTTTAAATCCGCGAGCACACAGGAGGCACTTTCAACCCAGGCAAAATTGGGTCCGCTGGTGCCGGGATACACCTGGAAGCGGTTGGTGGTCGGCGTAAAATTCTTGTTGCCGTCACCGTGGAAAAAACCGGCGTAAGGCGTCAATGTGGAATCAATCGGAAAATTGAGGGCAAAAAGATCCAGGAAACCGTCGTTGTCAAAATCGCCGGCTACGAGTAGCGTTTCGCCACTACTGAAATCATCAGCGCTTGCAGGCTGGCACACAGGAGGAAGGCTCGTATTGACAGGCACCATCCCCTCGGTGCCGATGACGCCTGGTATGTTAAAGCCGATGTCACGCCCCGCTGGCAAGTTGTTCTGACAAAGCACGGTGAATGGGCCAACCAAGCCACTCGAATTGGAGTTTGTGTAAAAATTTCCGGACACCAGTGCGTCCTGCCGCCCGGTATGGTCAAAGTCCCCAACGGCCACGTTGGCATCCTGCACATGCAGATAGGGCACATAACTTGTGTTTTCAAGTGTCTCAGTTTCGTCATTGCCAATAAAGTTTGTATCCACGCCAAACATGACGCCAGTAACTTGCTGCGGACCCGCGCCACCGAACTCGGGAAAATCCAACCCCTCTGAGTATGTGCTACAGGCGTAAAAGAGGTCAGGGCGATTGTCATTGTCAAAGTCTCCCACCGCCACCGCCGGGTGACTTCCGTTCGGCATAAGCTGCTCCGTGATCCAGTCTGTTTGACTTGTTATTTGATTTGTGCCCGGGTTGAAATAGATACAACCCTCACCAGACTGAGTATTTTGCTGCCCCGCGCACACAAGATCGAGCCAGCCGTCATTATTAAAATCCACCCATGTCGCCGCCCCGGTCTCGGCTATAAGCCAGTTAAAACTTTCTTCATCGAAATCCGAGCTGAATTTTTTCTCAAACAAGAGGGAACTGCATGTCAGGTCGCCACTGGTGGCGATGCCGGTCGCATTGCTCGCGGTGATGAACGCGTGCAGGGTCGTCGCGCGATCAAGGTAGGAATTAAAGATCGCGTTCACCGTCTGGTAGCCGCCGCTCACGGCCAGGATGTTCGTCACCGCCAGGCCATAGGCCGTGTTCGTGCCAAACTGGATGACCACCGTCGTGGGTGAGCCGTTCGGATAGATCTGCGCGCTGACGTAGGCCTGCGGCAGTTGGTCATCGTTAGTTACCGACGCCGCCTGCATCAGCACAGGCATGGGTGCGCTCACCGCCCAATTCTCGTCGGGCGCACCGTCGAAATTCTCCTGATTGATGGTGGCGCCGGAGTTATCCAGCACCTGCCCGGCGCCAAGATTGGAAACGAAGTAATACCCATTGGTAACTTGAAAAGACCACGTTTGAGCGTTGTTCCCAACAAAGCCGCTTACGATCAACTGCGCCGAAGGCGTCGGCCCGGACAAGGTCAGTCCGGCGATGCCATTATTGAGAAGGGCAAAATACCCGCCTCCCAATGAGACCAATTTCCAAAGCTGATTGACGCCAGTATAATACTGCTGCTCTGCAACGCCGTTGGTCTCGCCCAACGCCAGCCCACTCGAGCGGTTGATGAAAGTGTAATAACCACCGGTCGCCAGTGGAATCGCTGCCGCCTCCGGCGAGTTGGCGCCCGCCACGCCGTTGCTGACTGCCGCCACCACATAATAATACTCCACGCCATTGGTCACGGCGCTGTCAGTGTAGCTCTGACTGCTGACATTAACGAGCAAGGCATAAGGCCCGCCACTGGTGCTGGACCGCTGCACGTTGTAGCTCGCCGCGCCCGTGCTCGCTGACCATGACAGGAGAGATTGTGTCGCGCCCGAAATAGCCGTCAGGCTGGCCGGCGCCGGTGATTGCGCCAGGGTCGCTGCCGGCAACCCGAATAGCATGCCAAAAAGCGCGAGCCGCAATGTTTGTTTCATAGTTTTCAAATTCCTATCCAATTCCAAGAACATTATCCAGAATTTTCCCATTTGACCATCGATTTCGCGCCGGGAAAAACCACATCAATAGTTTTTTGCCGTCAGTCCGACTGCCTTTGCCATTCTCTCGTTAAGTATATAGTCCCGCCCCTACCTGTAACCAGTATTGGGGCGTGCGGGGGAGTGGGTCTGTGCTAACCTGATATTGTTGTTGATGCATTCAGTTGCATCCTACGGTGTTGAAACCGCTGGTAGCGCTTAGTTCTCGTTGAGAGGCCCGGAGTAGTGCCCGGGCCTCTTTTCTTTTACTTTACAGAAGAGAACGAAGGGGTGAATCTACGGCTGAAAGCCGTATCTATCGTAGCCGAGGGTATCGCCCTCGGAACAAGCCCACCAATCGTCATCGCCCTGAAAGGGCAACGCAAAATGATTTGTATTGATTCAGTGATTGGACGTTAGAATTTCTCTGGATCTTGGAATTTGGTTTTTCCATTCTTACGCCCTTTGCGCCTTTGCGTTAAAATCCAATTGATTTTCCTCCGGCACCCGAATCGCCGAGCAAAGCCCGCATTTTTTCGAATTTAGCCCGCACGTCCGGCGGCATTTCATCCACTGAATGATACGTTTGTTCTTTTCCCGTATGGTCTTTGATTTTGATCAGCATCGTTGATTGCCGGGTGATGATTCCCGGTCGGTCCGGGGTCGTCAACGAGTCGGTGGAAGGCTGGCCGCCAGCCAGTTCGTTGAGCGCCTGGGCTTCCAACTTTTCGATGTCTTCCCGAAGTTCGGGCGGCACTTCCGCCAGGCTGTGATAGGTATGTTGTTCTCCCGATTTTCCAATGACCTCAATATTCTCAGTCTTTTTAACGACCGTGGTATGGGTCACGACTGGTGTATTGGTAACGATTGTCGTATGGGTGACGGATTTTGATTGCGACTGGAACCATGAAACGAGCCGGCGCCAGAAGGTGGGTGGTTCCAGCGGCGCATAACAGCCGGAACAAAACCGGTCCGTCACGGACACAACCTTGCCGCATTTTGGACAAGCCATGGTTTTACTCAGGTCCATAGCCGGATTCTATTGTCCCATCGCCAAAAGGCAATGGCGACGAGGTTAATTTTTAACCACGGATGGACACAGTCTGCAAACCTCATTCAGAGCAATAATAAAGTAAGGGAAAACTGCTGCACACTATGGTGAATTTGGCATAACTCGCCAAAATTTTTTATCACCTTTCAGTTCTTTCACTGGCAAATTCACTGACAGTGACGTTTCGCTCCGGCAATGGTGTGATAACAATTGTAGCGCGCTTTCGAGTCGGCGGATCTCAACCTGTTAATTTCCTTCCATGTCGAGTCCCAATCAGACTCCTCGGTCACTGGAGTGCCTGGATACGAATCGCCATCTTGTTTGAAGACGCGCCAGATTGGAAGATCGACTGATGCCTGTGATTCGAAGTAGGCATCCATGAATGACTCGAACCATGCCGAATCCATTCCCATGGACATATTCGATTCTCCCGAAAGCCAAACTAAGCCCCAAGGGCTTCGAGGTCCGAAGCCGAACTCGCAATAGGCGATGCCCGTATTCGACTTCGGGTGATTTAGGACGGACCAACAATGGTAGGTCTGGCCGGGTGTGCCATAATCCCATTCACGTAAGATCGCGACAGGTTCAACCAGAAGCCCTCGGATATGAGAACTAACGCGCGTGTCTTGCAAAGCCGAAAGCTCAACATCGACGAGCGTTTTTATTTGTGTTGATGTGAACGGCATTTTCTAAATTTTCTACAATCTTGATTACACATTATGGCGGGTTTCAATGAGTTTTGGCAAATAGTGACAAGTTGTTTTTACAATCATTTGTTACTGACAATTTGACTGACAGCGACCTTACATTCGCCCAAAAACCATTTATTCATCAAGGCATTAAGAAATTAACCACGGATGGACACAGATGAACACGGATTT
>DASXYX010000013.1:0-4104 GCA_036502245.1 Verrucomicrobiia bacterium | reverse complement strand
TGGAAAACCGCTGGAATGCGGTGGAACACCCTCAAGGAATCATCGCAAAATTCAAATCGAAAAATGACAGGACGGCGGTTTTATCCAGATTTTACAATGGTTATATCGCCGTCAGCCTAAATTAAACCGGACAGTAGTGATAAAAACACCCTATACAATATACCCGTTCGGTAACATTTATGGGGTTTTTAGCCTGATTAAGCACATTGTTACCGATCGGGAATATTCCTCTTGAATACAAGCCAAAATGAGCTTAATGTTCCCGTACGGTAACATTGTTGCAAATAATGAAATATACTGCCAAAAGCATTGGAGAACTGGTTAAACGCGCACGCACAGCAATGGGCGTAACGCAAAAAAACCTCGCGATGACCTCTGGAACGGGGTTGCGGTTTATCATTGATTTGGAAAAGGGGAAAGAGACCTGCCAAATCGGCAAGGTTCTCACTGTTTTGAATACGTTGGGAATCAAGATAAACTTGACCGAACCTGGTTTGAACATCGCAGGCTCAAACCCCTCAAAAAATCCTGAAGGGGGAAAATAAGCCATGGAACGAACTCTGGACGTATATCTTCACCATGATTTGACCGGCACGCTTATTCAAAATGAGCATGGTGACATGTTATTTAGCTACGCCGAATCATGGCTGAATAGCGCGAACGCAAAGCCTCTGTCGCATTCGCTGCCGCTCCGCAAAGAGCGGTTCTCGCGTAATGAATGTCAGGGGTTTTTTGGCGGTATTCTGCCGGAAGAAGGAAAGCGCGAAATCATTGCAAAAAATCTTGGAATAAGCGCCAGGAACGATTTTGCCATGCTGGAACAGATCGGCGGTGAATGCGCGGGTGCGGTGGCCTTCATGCCTTCCGGTCAGCCTTTGGCTGAAAGGAATTACCACTACCGCCCCCTGACCGATCAGGAGTTGGTAAATATTTTCAGGGAACTGCCGCGCCGTCCGTTGATGGCGGGCGAAGATGGGATCCGACTTTCCCTGGCTGGGGCTCAAGACAAAATCGCGGTGCAGATCGTCGACGGAAAAATCTCGGTGCCTTTGGGAGGTGCTCCGAGCACGCATATATTAAAACCGGCGATTGCACGATTTGAAGGTTTGGTTTTCAACGAGGCCCTTTGCATGAGGCTGGCTCACGCCATTGGCCTTCGCGCCGCGAAAATCGTAGTGCGAAAGGTTGAAGACATTGATTACCTGCAGGTGGAGCGTTATGACCGTACGATGATGCCTCGCTTTCGGGGCGGTCCTGAATATTTGAAACGTGAACACCAGGAGGATTTTTGCCAGGCACTCGGCATTCCCTCGGAAAACAAATATCAGCATGAGGGCGGTCCCACCATTAAACAGTGCTTTGATTTAGTGCGCGAGATTTGCACGTCGCCTGTCATCGACCTCCAGGTGTTGCTAGATGCGGTCATTTATAATTTCCTGATTGGCAACCACGATGCACATGGGAAGAATTTCTCCATCCTTTACACCGGAGAAACCCTGCCAGGCCAGGCCACGGGTTTGGCTCCACTGTATGACGTGCTCAGCACGGTTTATTATCCAGAGCTGTCCAGGAAAATGGCGATGAAAATAGGGGGTGAATATGTTGCGCAAGATGTTTGGCCGCGAAATTTTGAAAAGCTGGCCGACGAAGCCGGGCTTGCAAAACCCATGGTAAAGCGCCGTGTTTCTGAACTCGCGCATCGAGTCCTTGAAAATCTACCGCAGATAGCGGATGAAAATCCTGTCTCTGTAGCGGTTGCCAAACTTATACAGAATAATTGCGAATACCAGTTGGCCCGATTCAAGGAATCGACATGAAATCTCTGCTTCATTCTGCGGTATGAATGGTAAAGAGGTAAGTCCTGGCTTTGAACGAATTTGTTTCCCGGAAACATTTCACCTTCTCGTTTTCCTGCTTAAATCACCTCATGAGAGTTATGCAGGCATGTTTTCGTAGGAGCCGAGGTAACGAGGCTCTAACTTCCCCTTTTCGTGTCGTTCGTGTGTTTCGTGGTTTAAAACCCAAAAATGAGAAAACGAAGCCAAATTATTTCAGGCCGTTTTTGATGATAGATGCCTCATCAATAGCCATTAACAGAACTCCCTCTCTCAAAATGCCATCGCAAAAACGAAGCCAAATCTGGCCGGGAAAGGGAGAAGTTAGAATGAAGAATGAAGAAAAAATCCAATTTTTGTCAATAATTAGCGTTCATTCGCGCAATTCGCGTAAAACTCTGCGCCTTTTTGTTGACCCGAGTTCCCATCCATGGTTTCAACTCTGTTATCTCTGTTTCCTCCCGTTCAAGATCGTGATGCGAATTGATGCGAATTGAGGTTTAACTTTTTACAGGATGAAATCGAAAAACTCAAACGGCGCCCTCGCTTTCCCGCTTGCAAGTTTTAACCGGAAACTTGAAACTGTGACCGTGCGTTATTGCGAATCTCCATTTTTTTATCATCGCCGCAAGACCCGTGAGATCGTCATCGGCGATCCGAAGAACGGCGGCGTGATCATCGGCGGGGACCATCCCGTGGTGAAGCAATCCATGCTCACCTGCGATACGATGAACACGGCGGAATCCGTCAAGCAGACGCTGGAACTCGTCGCCGTGGGCTGCCAGATTGTGCGCATCACCGCGCCGACGGTGAAGGACGCGGCCAACCTGCAAAACATCGTCACCGAATTGCGCAAGCAAAACTGCCTCGTGCCCATCGTGGCGGATATCCATTTCAAGCCGGACGCGGCGATGGAAGCGGTAAAATGGGTCGAAGTCGTGCGGGTGAATCCCGGCAACTACGCCGATTCCAAAAAATTCGCGACCAAGGAATATACGGATGAGCAATACGCTGCTGAGCTAAAGCGCATCGAAGAGAAATTTACTCCGCTGGTGCTGGAGGCGAAAAAGCTGAAACGCGCCTTACGCATCGGCACGAACCACGGGTCGTTGTCCGATCGTATCATGAACCGCTACGGCGACACGCCTCTCGGCATGGTGGAAAGCGCATTGGAATTTGCCCGCATCTGCCGCAAGAACGATTTTCATAATTTCAAGTTCTCGATGAAGTCGTCTAATCCCAAGGTGATGATCGAGTGTTATCGCCTGCTCGTGGCGCGGCTCGAGGCCGAGGGGCCGGACTGGAATTATCCCATCCACCTGGGCGTGACCGAAGCGGGCGAGGGTGAGGATGGACGCATCAAGTCGGCCATCGGCATCGGCTCGCTGCTTTGTGATGGATTGGGTGACACCATCCGCGTCTCGCTCACGGAAGATTCTCCTCGGGAAATAGAAGTATGTAACGACTTGCTGGCACAGATTCCGGTTTTAGCAAATACCCGGTGGGGCGAGACTCTGTCGAGCCCTGACTTCCCCTTCGACCCCTTCCATTTCGAGCGCCGCGAGACGCCCGAGATAGAACTGGGAGCGGCGACGAAGTGCGGCGGCGAACAATTGATCCGCGTGGTGGTCACGCAGGGAACGTGGGACAAGGTCGCGCACAAGATCCGGCCCAAAGACGATGTAAAACCGGAAGCGGTCTATGAGAATCTGAACATCGCGGAGATTGATCCGACGCAGGATTTTGAGATCAATTGCGACACGCAATTGGTGACGGTAAAGGACGGCGTCAAATTGCCGGCCATCACTGCGTTCCGGCTGCTCGCAGCGAAGCTCAAACGGCTGGGCCGGAAGAATCCCATTTTGCTCAAGGACTGCATCAATTTTGAGCCGATTCCTTTGGAACCGAAGATTGCATTGTTGCGCGCCTCGGTGGTCATCGGAGCCTTGCTGGCGGACGGTATCGGCGATGCCATCCTCGTGCGCGGTGAATCAGGCGGGGGACAATCATTGCGGCTGGCATATAACATCCTGCAGGCGGCGGGTTGTCGTAGCTTCAAGACAGATTACGTGGCCTGCCCCAGTTGCGGGCGCACACTCTTCAATCTCCAGACGGTGACGGCGCGCATCAAGGTGCGGACGGAGCATCTCAAGGGCGTGAAGATCGCCATCATGGGCTGCATCGTGAACGGCCCCGGCGAAATGGCTGATGCGGACTTCGGTTACGTGGGCGGCGCGCCGGGCAAAATCAATCTCTACGTGGGCAAGAC
>DASXYX010000012.1:0-45135 GCA_036502245.1 Verrucomicrobiia bacterium | reverse complement strand
CAGCGAGTTCGAGGGGCACAGGTTGTTCGGGTGCGATGTGATCACGGAAATCCGGCCGGATTACACGGCGCACCTGAAGGACGTGGGATACAGCGTGCTGTTCACGGACGGCGCGGCGGCATTTGTGCACAGCCCGGATGCGTTCGATGCGGCGGACCAGATGAGTTACACAACGGAGGACGGGTACAGGACGTTTGGGACGCCAGCGGAGCTGGATGGGATTTTTAATATTTTGGAAAAGTAGGAACCACGAAACATACTAAAATGGATTTTAACAGGAGGGAACGGAGGATAGGCATAAAACGAGGATGGAGGGTGGAGGATGGAAAACACGAAATACGTTAAGACAAAATTAGAGACTCCTGACGTCGTCTCCTACAACCATTGATTGTTATCATCAGTTTCGGCGATTGACCCTGATTAAAGAATCACAGTTAATCGTGTCATGATTTCCCGTACTGGTGTTTTATTATCAGCGCTTTGCGGAGCGTTTTTGATGGAAGCGACTTTGCCGGCGACGGCGACGGACGATGTTTCCTGGCCGGCGTTGACGAGCCAGAACAAACCGTGGTTGTGGTGGTGGTGGCCGGGGAGCGCGGTGAACAAAATGGACATCGCAAGCCAATTGCAGACATTCCAACAGGCGGGTGTGGGCGGCGTGCAGATCATTCCCATCTACGGCATCAAAGGCGGCCAGGCGGATTACATCAATTTTCTCACTCCGCAATGGATGGACATGATGGGCTACACAGTTTCGCAGGCGCGCGGCCTGGGGATGAACGCGGACATGGCGCTGGAAACGGGCTGGTGTTTTGGCGGACCAACGGTCACCAGGGACGAGGCGAATGCAATGGTGGTAGAGAAGACATTCGACGTGGCAGGCGGGTCGGCGTTCGAGCAATCGTTTCCAACCAACACCATCCAGGCATTGATGGCGTTCGGGACAAACGATGCCAAAATTGATTTGATGAACAAGTTGGGCGCGGATGGAAAGTTGCAATGGACGGCGCCGGCTGGTTCGTGGCGGGTATACGCGGTCTCGCAACGGTTCTCGGGCCAAAATGTGAAGCGCCCGGCGCCGGGCGGGGCCGGGCCGATGTTAAATCCCTTTTATCCGAAGGCGATGTCGGATTATCTGAAGCGGTTTGAAAACGCTTTTGATTCGTACTCGGGGCCAAAGCCGAATGCGGTCTTCCAGGATTCGTACGAGTATCAGTGCAACTGGTCGCCGGACTTTTTCGCGCAGTTCGAGCGGTTGCGCGGGTACAAATTGCAGACGAAGTTGCCGGCGTTGTTCGGCAACGCGTCCAGTGATGAAGAAGCGCGGGTGAAATCGGATTATCGCGAGACAGTCTCGGACCTGATGGCGGATACCACGGACCCGATGTGGATGGATTGGGCGCATCGGCATGGGTTCGTCGTGAGTTACCAGGCACACGGAGCGCCGGCAAACTGGCTGGACCTGTACGGCGACGCGGACATTCCGGAGACGGAAATGTTCCACCTGGACCGCAACCCGCTGGTCTCCAAATTTGCGTCTTCGGCAGCACACGTGCAGGGACATCCGTTGACGGGCGCGGAAACGGGCACGTGGTTGACGGAGCATTTCACGGAGACGCTGGCGGAGTTGAAGTATCTGGACGACGACATGTTCATTTCGGGCATCAACCATATTTTCTATCACGGCTGTTGTTATTCGCCGGCATCGGCGGCGTGGCCGGGCTGGTTATTCTATGCGAGCACGGAGATGAACCCGCGCAATTCGATCTGGCATGATGTGCCGGCGTTGAACGCGTACGCGGCGCGGTGCCAATCGGTGTTGCAATCGGGCAAGCCGGACAATGACCTGCTGGTGTACTGGCCGATCTCGGATTTGTGGAACACACCGGACGGCGCGTTGCCGACGATGACGGTCAGCGTGACGGCATGGTTCACGGGCCAACCGGTCGGGGTGACGGCGAGCAATCTGTGGAACAGTGGATACGCGTTCGACTACATCTCGGACAAACAATTGAAAAGCGCGAAAGAAGATGACGGAAAAATCCGGCTGCCAGGGGGCGAGTATCAAACGATTCTAGTCCCGCCGTGCCAATTGATGCCGGTGGAGACGCTGGCGAAACTGGTGAAGCTCGCGCATAACGGCGCAACGGTGATCTTTGAAAACGCATTGCCCTCAGACGTGCCGGGATGGGAGAAATTAAATGCCCGGCGGACGGAGTTCAAAAAATTATTAGCGCAGATCCAACCTATCGACACAAATCATGATTTGGGAATAACGAAAGTCGGGCGCGGACGCGTTTTGGTTGGAGACAGAGATGTCGCGCTGTCGGCTGCCGGCGCAGTGCGTGAGACGATCAGCGACCATACGGGCATGTATTTCACGCGGCGTTCGTTCAAGGGCGGATGGTATTATTTCATCGCCAATCGCAAGGGCCAGGCATTGGACAGTTGGATGCCATTGGGTCGTCCGGCACAATCGGTGGTCATCCTCGATCCGTTGACGGGTGACAGTGGCGTGGCCGCGGTCCGGCAGGTGAACGGCCTGCCGCAGGTGCATCTGCAATTGGAACCAGGCGCTTCGATCATTTTACGATGCTTCGATGACAAGACCGTGAACGGCCCGGCGTGGACATATTGGCAAACGAATGGCACGCCGACGGAGATCACGGGCAATTGGAATATAACGTTTTCCCAGGGCGGACCGGAATTGCCGGCATCGTTCCAAACCACCAGGCTCGGCTCATGGACTGAAGAGAGCGATCCGAAGGCGCAGAATTTTGCCGGCTCGGCGGTTTATTCCATCGACTTCGATGCGCCCGGCGCCAATGGCGGCACCTATTTCCTCAACCTGGGCTCTGTTTGCCAGAGCGCGGAGGTGCGGTTGAACGGCAAGGATTATGGCACGGTGATGCTCCCGCCGTTCCGCGTGGCGGTGGATAATCTGAAACCTAAGGGCAATCATCTCGAGGTAGAGGTGACGAATGTCTCGGCCAATCGCATCCGCGACCTGGACCGGCGGCAGGTGAAGTGGAAATATTTTGGGGATATCAATGTGGTGAACGTGAATTATCAACCTTTCAATGCTTCGGATTGGCCGATCACGGATTCAGGGCTGCTGGGGCCAGTGACGTTGACGCCAGTGGCGGCGGTGAAGGACTAAGATGTTTTCATAAAAACAGCAGCTTAATATCCGATTTCAAAGACTACCTCGTGGTGTTTTAAAGGCAGTCGGCAAGTTGCCGACTGCAACGGGCTGGTAGCCCGTTCCCCCCGGAGGACGGCGATAATCTTCTTTAGTTCAAGGAGGTGTTATGAAATGCCGGTGCGATTTCACTGGCGCAAACGGCAAGTCGAATTATAGTTACATCACAGGTTTTAGAAGGAACACATGCCTCAACACGAATCACAGGCCTTCGTGGAAGGAACGCACTGGATTGATCGATGGCGGCGGCCAACCGGCCAAAGGGCGATCTTTCTCGGTATTCTCATTCTTGCACTTATCGGCGCGGTGGATCTGTTCGTGTATCAAACGGGCGGCACGGTGTATGTGTGGGCGCATTTGATGTACATGCCCATCCTGGTGGCGGCCGCGTGCTATGGAATCTCCGGCGGTGTGATCGCGGCTTTGATCGGGGGCTTTTTGCTGGGGCCTTTCATGCCGCTGGATGTGGCCGCGGGGCATCCGCAGTCCACGTTCAACTGGGTGTTCCGGATCACTTATTTCGTGCTGGTGGGAACCTTTAGCGGTTTGGTCTCCAATCTTCTGAATAAAAAAATCGCGGAGCTGAAAAAGAGCAAGGAACAGATCCAATACATCCTCAACAACACGCGAGACGTCATCTTCCAGATCGACCTGCAGGGAAATTATATATATGGCAATGATGCGGCGGAAATTCTGACGGGTTATTCGCTCCCGCAACTACTACAGATGAACGTGATGCAGTTGACGGCGCTGGAATATCATCCGTTGATCAAAGAATTGATGCAACGCCAGATCGACAATAATTCAGACGAGAAGGCGTTTGAAATCGAAGTCCGCCACAAAGAGGGTCACCGGATCTGGACGGAAATGACCACTCGCCGGGTCTATGATGAGAACAAAAAGATCATCGGCATCCAGGGTGTGGCGCGTGATATCACGGAGCGGAAGCGGGCGGCAGAGTCGGTGACCCTGTTCCGCGCGCTGATCGACCATGCGAACGACGCGATCGAAGTCGTTGACCCAAAGACCGGGCGTTTTTTGGATGTGAACGACAAGGCCAGCGTTATCCACGGTTACAGCCGCGAGGAATATCTGGGCCTGACCATTGCGCAGATCGACCCGGATTTTGCCGCTCTCGGTGAGAAGGCGTTGCAGGCGCACATGGACGCGTTGCAGAAATTCGGCTCGCTGGTCTTTGAGTCGAAACACCGGCGCAAGGACGGCTCCACTTTCCCCGTCGAGATTAACGCCAGTTACGTGCGATTGGAACGCGACTACATCATCGCGGTGGTCCGCGACATCACCGAGCGGAAGGGAATGGAGAAAAACATCCGCCAACTGAACCGGGTGTACGCGGTGCTGAGCGGCATCAATGAATTGATCGTGCGCGAGAAAGATTTACAGCGATTGTTTGAAGGGGCCTGCTGCATCGCGGTGGAAAAGGGAAAATTTCACCTGGCCTGGATCGGAATGGTCAAGAATCCGGCTCAACCTATCGAAATGGCGGCGCACGCGGGCGCTTCGCCGGACACTCTGAAAACGCTGGCACGTGTGTTCGCTGACCCGGCGCTCAGTTGCCTGTTCACGCACCGGGCGCTCGAGTCGGGCAGCCATGCCGTGTGCAATGACGTGGAACATTCGGCCGAAGCCGCGCCGTGGCGGCAACTGGCTTTGGAGCGGGGATACCGGTCGCTGGTGTCGCTCCCGTTGAAGCCGCGCGGGCAGTGCATTGGCGTGTTTAACCTGTACGCCGGGGAGATCGGCTTTTTCGACGAGGACGAATTGCGCCTGCTGGACGAACTAGCGGTGGACATTTCGTTTGCGATGGAAGTGAGCCAGCAGGAAGCGGAGCGGCGGCGGTTGGAAGAACAATTCCGCCAGGCGCAAAAGATGGAAGGCATTGGGCAACTGGCCGGCGGCGTGGCGCACGATTTCAATAATATCCTGGCGGTCATCCAGATGCAGGTCGATCTCTTCAAGGCCACCTGCAAGGCGTCGAATGTGCAGTTGGATTTCGCGAGTGAAATCAGCGCCGCCACGCAGCGCGCCTCGGGCCTGACCCGCCAATTGTTGATGTTCAGCCGCAAACAGACCATGCAGTTGGCGGACCTGGACCTGAATGAATCCATCAACAACATGACCAAACTGTTGCGGCGCGCGCTGAACGAAAGCATCCAGATGCAGTTCAAATTCGCGATGGAGAAACTCTACGTCCACGCGGATGCGGGCATGCTGGACCAGATATTGATGAACCTGGCGGTCAACGCGCGGGATGCGATGCCGGATGGAGGAAAACTGATCGTCGAAACTTCCGCCATCGAATTCGACGAGCAGACCGCCGCGCAATCCGCAAAAATCCAACCGGGTTCGTTCGTGTGCCTGGGGGTGAGCGACACCGGCTGCGGCATCCCGGCGGAAAATCTCCAACGTATTTTTGAGCCGTTCTTCACCACCAAGGATCCCGGCAAAGGAACCGGCCTGGGATTGGCGACGGTCTTCGGCATTGTGCAACAGCACCAGGGATGGGTGGATGTTTATAGCGAGGTCGGCCAGGGGACGACTTTCCGCATTTATCTGCCGCGCCTCGCAAAGAAGACAGAACAGAAAGCGTCGGCGTATTCGTCAGCGGCGTTGCGCGGAGGAAATGAAACTGTTTTGCTCGTCGAAGATGACACGTATTTCCGGGCATCGTTGCGCAAGGCGCTGACTCAGTTCGGTTATCGCGTGCTCGAAGCTGTCAACGGCATGGAGGCGCTTGAGATCTGGAAGCAACATCAGGGCGAGATCCGCCTGTTACTGACCGATATGGTCATGCCCGGCGGAGTCACCGGCAAAGATTTAGGCGAACGGCTCTCGAAGGAGAACCCGAAATTGAAGGTCATCTACATGAGCGGTTATAGCGCCGAGGTGGCCGGGAAAGGTTTTCCATTGCGAGAAGGCGCGAATTTTCTCACCAAACCGTTCCAGGCCGATAAGCTTGCGCAAATTTTGCGGAGTAATCTGGATCAGGCGTCTTGAGGAAATCGGGCCTTGTTGCGCCCGGCAAAACGACTATTACTGTTACGATGAAAAAATCCCTTGCGATGCTGGCGATTGCCGGCCTGGCCGGTGTGGCGTTGGCCGAACCGCAAATCGGCCAGCCGGCGCCCGGTTTTCAGGGCCACGGACATCTCCGGCAAAACGGTGAGTCTGGCAGATTTCAAAGGAAAAATCGTGGTGTTGGAATCGTACAAGGGTGTCAGTTGCGCATTCTGCGAGGCTCATTATCGCAGCGGCGCCATGCAGGAATTGCAGCGCGAGGCAACTAATAACGGGGGTGGTCTGGCTATTGGTGAATTTCGAGTCTCCGATGGTGGGCCAAACCCCCGAACATGCCAGAGCGAAATGGACCGACCAAAAAATGGCCGTTACCGATTGGATCATTGATACTGATGGTTTCCAAATCGGCCGGCGATATGCCCTGAAGACCGCGCCGGAAGCGGTGGTCATCGATAAAAACGGCGCGCTGGCCTATGAAGGAGCATCGATGACTTTGGCAAGCTGTGCTGGAACTCTCCTGTGTTCCTGGTGACAATCGGCGAGCCTGGATCGGGCGCTTCAAAGATGCCGCTCAAGCAATTGCTGGCCACCCGGGACCAGACTATCGCCAACATTGACCCAAGGCCGGCGCGCAATTATCTGCATGAGGCGTTGCTCGCCCTGCTGGCCGGGCGGCCGGTGGCTGTCCTGGAAACAAAACCTTACGGATGTCCTTTGCAGATTTATTCCAAATAGCCAACCGCTAATGGATGTCAATAAACAGCACAGAAAAACATTCCTAATTCTCAATTCCCCAATGGCTTAACAATGGACCGTCGCGGGCTGGCCGGCCGGGCAGCCCAAGGATACAAGACCGGTTTATGGAATTTTCCACCTTCCATTCTCTATCGTCCATCATCGCCGGATGGTTTAGGGATTAGTCATTTCTTTGGAATCATCCTCATGCTCGACCTCTCTGAAATTGCCCTTTGTCCTTTCGTGGCTCAAACTTCGTTATCTTCGTTCTCTCTTCTGTTAAGTGTTTTATGTGTCCCTTCGCGGTTAAAACCTTCTGTTCCAAGCCTTTTTATGTGTTTCGCCTGTCCATCATAGCCTCTTTGGCGACGATGGATGCTTTCCGTGGTTAACCCTTCCGCTATTCCGATTTTGTTTCCGGGAAACATTACACCTCCACTTTTCCTGCTAAAATCATCCCATGCACAAAATGCAGACATATTCTGGCAGAGGGCCAGAAGGAATGGCCCCGAAGGTGGCTGCGACGAGGGCGTCGCCTCCACTCTATAAATCAGGTTTTCTACAGAGCAGCTTCCAGCCTGCCTTCCACAGGCATCCTGCCCGTCATCCAGGCCGTTACTGCCCCCGCTCAAATCTTCCTCAAATATCCGTGTTCATTCGTGTCCATCCGTGGTTTCAACTCCGCCACACCAGGCCAAAAAGTTGCGAGGCCAATTGAGGCGAATTGAAGTTTATGTTTTTAACCCTCCAGACCGATCATCTCCTTGTCGCATCGAAACACAACGCGGACGCATCAACTCGCCTTCAGCTCCAAAATCGTAATGGAGTAGGGCGGCAACGTCTTTGTGAAGTCCTTACCCAAACCTCCCATCGTCTTCTCCACCGGCGCTACGTTTGTCGGATGCCCGATTGAGTTGGTCGCATCCCGGCTATCGGCCTTCATGACGATCGCTTTCCCGTGTCCTTCAACTTTCGAAACCCCGCTGATCTGCACTTCCACCGGTTGCGGTGTTCCCAATGTGTTGACCAGCTTCAGGAAGATCGTTCCACTGGCGCTGTCACGCGTCGCGTCAAAAAATACCTTCCGGATCATCTGCGCCGGTTGGCGTGGTTGCGGAACACCATTACGCGTCTTGACTGGCGGTTGCCAAAGCTGCATCGGAATGTCCTTCGAATCCGTGGCCAGGATCGTGTCACCGTGATACAGGCTGAACATCTTCTGCGCGTAATACGACGGCGAGCCATAGCTGTTCAGTGCATCGTACCCGATCAGGTCAGTCCCCCATTGCATCGAGCCTCCGCGCGAGAGATCGCTTACATTCACGAACAACGGCGCATAACTTGAGATCACCACCAGGTCCGAATTGCGCTCCATGCCCGTCATCCACGCCGCATCGCCCAGCGCGCCGGCCATGTCCGGTGTGGGCGAACCCACGCGCGTGGCCCATTCGCCGCAGAAAATCTTTGTGTGATTCGTGCGCGCATAACTGTCGTAATCCAGCGCGTGCGCCTCCATCTCTTCCTCCGAGCGATAATAATGCTCATCCACCAGGTCCGGCACCCGGCTCTTTACCTTTGTGGTGGCGATGATTTGCAACTGCGGATATTTGGTCTTGATCGCGTCATAAAACTGCGCGAACCGATCGTTGTAACTCCCCGAGTGATCGAACTGGTCTTCGTTGCCCACCTCGATGTAATTCAATGGAAACGGAGCCGCATGCCCATCTTTGATGCGTTGTGCTCCCCATTTGGTATTCGCATCGCCAATCACGTATTCAATCTCATCCAACGCATCCTGCACGTACGGCTTTAGATCATCGCCAGGCTTGATATAAGTGCGGTTCAGCGAATAGCCCGCATATACCGCCAGCACCGGCTGAATGTTCAGGTCCTCGCACCACTCCAAATACTCCAGCAGGCCCAATCCATCCGTGGACCAATAATTCCATGGACTTTCATGGCCCGGCCGCTCCTGGATGGGGCCGATGGTATTCGTCCACTCGAAACGTTCGTCGATCATGCGCCCCTCCAAATAATTCCCGCCGGGCAACCGGAGAAATTTCGGGTTCATGTCCGCCAGCAACTGCATCAGGTCCGGCCGGTTCCCGTTCAGGCGATTTTTGTAAGTCGGCGGAAACAACGAAACCTGTTGGAACCAGATCATGCCAGGTTCAGTCGTCGTGATCTTGAGCACATTATCCTTGGACGGCGTCACATTTTTTGTCTTCAACAACGTTTCAAAAAATTGCCAGTCGCTGGTCAGCCCGGAGAATTGGGCGGAGGCATAAACGGTTTTTCCATCCGCGCTTTCCAGGCTTACTCTCAACGGACCGGAAAAAGTATAGGCCGTCCGCGCATAGAACGATACCTGGTACGAAGTATTCGGCCGCACCGGAATGCCCCAGTAGCCGTGATTCACGATGCCTGCCGGCGAACTGGCCGACGTATCGGATGTGTCCATTTTCAGGCTCCAATCGATCGCGCTGTTGAGCACGTTGGTGTCCACGGAAATGATGGCGTCGCCGGTGGCGTTCCAAAATTTCAATCCGTTCGTGCTTTCCTTGAACGTACGATTGCCGATGAGTTCGCCGTAAAGACCACCCTCGTAGGAATAATTGATCTCCTCGGTCATCAATCCATAGAGCGTCGGGCTGACCTGGCCCATGGATTGGTCCGCTTTGATTTGAAGCAGCGGAACATTATTGGTGTCCGCCTGCAGGGCCGTAGTCCCGGCGATGAGCGAAAGAATGATATAAGAACGCAACTTGATCATATTCATGGGCAGATATATTTGGTGATTCGATTTTGGTTGGATTTTTTAAAAAAGCAATCAGTTCTGTGCGTTCGTCGAGTAATTGAAGCCAGAACTTTTTGATTGTCACGTTGCGCGGGTTTTCTCACTTTACCTTCCACCGCATGAGTCGAAAATCGAAACGGAAAGCCTCGCAGGATAGAGCATCCAGCGCGCAGTCGAAGGCGTCTGCTTCACTAAACGACAAACAACCGAAAGTGTCCGATCGGCTGCCAGAAATTGAACGGCAGTTGAGCGGTGCCAATGAAAGATGGGCGGTCCTGGCGGTTTGCATCTTTTTGGCAGTCATTATCTTGGCAGTCTACGGCCAGACCTTGCGATACGAATTTGTTAATTATGATGACAACGTTTACGTTTATGGAAACCCTGCCGTCACCAACGGCCTGACGCCGAAGGGAATTTCCACGGCATTCAGACATGGAGAACTGGACAACTGGGTTCCGTTGACGGCCGTTTCGCATATGCTGGATTGCCAGATCTACGGATTGAATGCCGGCGGCCATCATCTGACCAATGTCCTGCTGCACACGGCTTCGGTGATTCTTCTGTTTCTCGTGTTGCGGCAAATGACCGGCGCCCTGTGGCGTAGCGCCTTTGTGGCGGCAGTGTTTGCCGTCCACCCGTTGCACGTGGAATCAGTGGCATGGGTGGCCGAACGCAAGGACGTGCTCAGCGGGTTTTTCTTTATGCTGACCTTGTGGGCTTATGTTCGTTACGTCTGCTGCCCGGTGTCATTCCCGCGCTATTTGACAGTCTTGTTTTTATTTGCTCTCGGGTTGATGTCCAAGCCAATGCTCGTGACATTGCCTTTTGTATTATTGTTGCTGGATTACTGGCCGCTGAAACGTTTTTCGAATGGTGGACCTGTTCCCTGGGCTAAAAACCTTACGACTCCGGCACAATTGGTCCTCGAAAAAATTCCATTGCTCCTGCTTTCGATTGCCTCGTGTATCCTGACGGTCCTGGCGCAGAGTCAAGGCCATGCGATCCAATCGTTAGACACAATACATTTTTCAACACGAATTGATAACGCCGTGGTTTCCTGCGTCACTTATATTTATCAGTCATTTTATCCGGTTGGACTTGCGCCCTACTATCCTTATCCAATCAGTGGTCTGTCCATTTGGAAAATTATCGGAGCGTTTGTGATGTTGGTCGCCATCTCATGGGCAGGAATTCTTGGCCGACGAAAGTATCCTTATCTTTTGACCGGCTGGCTATGGTATCTGGGCATCCTGGTGCCTGTAGTCGGCATTGTCCAGGTCGGAAGCCAGGCCCTGGCCGACCGTTATACTTATCTGCCGCAGATTGGCTTATGTTTCATGTTGGTATGGCTTATGGCTGACCTGTCCGCCAGTTGGTGGAATCGGCGGCTGATTCTGGGCAGCCTTACTTCTATCCTTATCATTGCCCTCGTCCTGTCAGCGCACCTACAGGTTTCTTATTGGAAAAATAGTGAAACGCTTTGGGCGCACACTCTCGCAGTCACATCCAATAACTCGTTTGCCTATAATAATCTTGGCGCTGCGCTGGCCCAAAGAGGTCAAATGCATGGGGCAACCATTCACTACAGTAAAGCATGGAACGACCTTGCTCTGGCCAACACTCAAAATGAGCAGTTGGATGAGGCGATCGTTCAGTTTCAAAAAGCACTGGCCATCAACCCCAACAACAGCCAGGCCCGCTATAACCTGGGCGCTGCCCTCGCTCAAAAAGGCCAGTTGGACGGGGCCATCATTCAATTGAATGCGGCTCTGGCAATTGATCCAGACGATGCTGACACGCATAATAATCTTGGCTTTATCCTGGCCCAAAAAGGGCAGACAGACGAGGCCATCATTCAATTTCAGCGGGCATTGGCCATTGATTCCAACGATGCCAGGGCATATAAAAATCTTGGGGATGCGCTGGCTCAAAAAGGCCGGATGGATGAAGCCATCATTCAATTTGAAAACGCGCTGGCTATCGATCCGAATGATGCCAGGTCATATGAACATCTGGCAGGTGCCTTGACTCAACAAGGACACATGGACCAGGCGATCATCGATTATCAAAAGGCATTGGCCATCGACCCTGACAACGCCCGAGCCTGCTACAATCTGGGCGAGCTACTGGCTCAAAAAGGCCAGATAGATGCCGCTATTATTCAATACAAAAGAGCGCTGGCTATTGATCCCACTTTTGCCGAAGCCTTCAATAATCTGGGCAATGCTCTGGCTCAAAGTGGTCAAATGGATAATGCCATCCAACTGTTTCAGAAAGCTCTGGCAATTCAGCCGGGATTTGTGGCGGCCCAAAATAATCTGATTCACGTTGCATGGATACTGGCAACTTCGCCGAATCCATCCGTTCGTAATGGAACCAGAGCGGTTGAACTGGCATTGCAAACGGACCGGCTGACCGGTGATGGCGACGCAATGGCTTTGACTACCCTGGCGGCGGCTGATGCCGAGGCGGGAAAGTTCACGGAAGCCATTACCAACGCCCAACGCGCCTTGAAGCTGGCCTCCAGCCAAAATGACGCAACGATGATTTCTGAGCTTCAAGCGCAAATCAAATGTTATCAGGACGGCTCACCCTTTCGAGATTCTGGTACAATCCCCTGACATAACATCTTGTCAGGTGAATGTGTAGTCCGTGATTCTGGCACCCATACGGATACGTTGAATCAAGCTTGGACTTGCTCATCCGTAATAAATGTCATTTTCCATCGAACCTTCTCTAGTTAAGCTGGAAATATCTTGATAGCAAAATCATGAATACAAAGCGAAAAAGAAAGGGGCATTTGAAGGGCGTTAAAGTCGGAGGTTCGATGGCTATCAAAGCCGGCTCAATACATCCCGGAAGTTCAGATAGACGTTGGGATATTCCAATTTGCATTGTTTTAGCGGTGATCACGCTGGCGGTCTTCTGGCAGACGGTGCAGTACGAATTTGTCAATAGTGATGACAATATTTACATATACGAAAATCCCTTTGTGCAGAGAGGGTTGACCTGGGCGGGACTTCACTGGGCGTTCACTTATGGCGAAATCGGCCATTGGCATCCATTGACATGGCTTTCACATATGCTTGATTGCCAGATGTATGGATTGGATGCAGGAGGACATCATCTGACCAATGTCCTGCTGCACACAACCTCGGTGATTTTGCTCTTTCTTGTATTGCGGCAGATGACCGGCATGGTTTGGCGGAGTGCCTTTGTGGCGGCGATATTTGCAGTGCATCCATTGCGCGCAGAGTCGGTGGCGTGGATTTCAGAACGAAAGGATGTTCTGAGTGGATTGTTCTTTATGCTGACATTGTTAATGTATTTTCGCTATGTCCACTCTCCGCGATCAATCCTTCGATACAGCGCAGTGTTGATTGCCTTCACCCTGGGATTGCTTTCCAAGAACATGCTTGTAACGTTGCCGTTTGTTCTCCTGCTGCTGGATTTTTGGCCATTGAAACGCTTTTCAGATTTTGCTCCAGAGGTTGTGTTTCGTCTGACGGTTGAAAAAGTTCCCTTGTTTTTATTGACTGTTGCCTCATGTGTGATGACTGCTTTGGTCCCGGAAAAAGTCGATACTGATATCCATTTGCCATTTGTCCTGCGAATGGAAAACGCCATTGTGTCCTATATTACCTACTTGTGGCAAATGATTTATCCATCAGGACTGGCATGTCTTTATCCTAATCCAACTAGCCACCTGCCGGTTTGGCAGGTGGTTGGAGCGATGGGATTGCTTTTGGGGATATCGGCTGTGGTTTTATTCGTTCATAAATCATATCCATGGTTAATGGTGGGATGGTTATGGTATTTGGGCATGCTGATTCCAGTCATTGGAATAGTGCAGATCTCGTACTATGCTCATGCGGATCGTTACACCTATCTCCCGCAAATTGGAATTTATATCGCGATTACCTGGGCGGCAGCGGAGTTGGCTGAGAAATGGCAGGTTCGTCACATTGTTTTGGGAAATATGATGTCGGGCGTGATCGTTCTATTGATGGCATGCGCTTGGAAGCAGACCACATATTGGAAAAATAGCGAAATGCTGTGGCGGCACACTCTTGCGGTCACGTCAAATAATTCTATTGCCCATAATAATTTAGGCACTGCCTTGGCCAAAAATGGACATCTGGATGAGGCGATTAGTGAATTCCAAAAGGCGCTGATGATTAATTCAAATAATCCCGAGATATATTACAACCTCGGCATTGCCTTTGCCCAGAAAGGACAGTTAGACCAGGCCGCTCTTGAATATCAAAACGCCGTGGCCATCAACCCTAATTATATGGCGGCCTACTGCGATCTTGGTAACGCCTTGCTCCAAAAAGGACATGCAGACGAGGCGGTCCAGGAATTTCAAAAGGCGTTGGCCATTAATCCTGGCTATGCTCTGGCCCACTATGACCTTGGGAATGTCCTGGCTCAAAAAGGGCAGATAAATGAAGCCATCCAGGAATTCCAAAAGGCAGTTGCGATCAATCCAAACTATTCTCAGGCCCATAATAATCTCGGCAATCTTTTGCTCCAAAAGGGACAGGTGGATGATGCGATCCGTGAATATAAAAAGACGTTGGCTTTCAGCCCAAACGACGCAGAGACTTATTATAATCTTGGCGTAGCTTTAGCCCAAAATGGACAAGAAGACGAGGCTTTCCTTGAATATCAAAAAGCGTTGGCCATCAATCCCCACTATGCTATGGCCTACTGTAATCTTGGCAATCTCTTGCTCCGAAAAGGCCGAGTGGATGACGCCATTGGTCAGTTTCAAAAAGCTTTAATTGTTCAACCGGGTTTTGTGGCAGCTTATGATAGTCTTCAACATATCGCATGGGTGATGGCGACGTCGCCTGATTCACATCTTCGCAATGGAACCAAAGCGGTAGACTTGGCGCAACAAGAGGATCGTTTGACGGGTAACAACAATTTGATGGCTTTGGCCACTCTTGCGGCGGCTTATGCCGAAATTGGAGAGTTTGTTGAAGCGATTGCAAATGCCCAACATGCTTTGCAATTGGCTTCCTCTCAAAATGATCCCGCAATGATCTTTGCGCTTCAAGCGCAGCTCAAATGTTATCAGGCTGGTTCGCCATTTCGTGATTCTGGCTCACTTCCTTGACAGTTTTCAGGATTTTGCCAGCCTGCTCATTATTTAAAAATGACTTTTAAATACTTGGTAATCAAATTGATGTGTAATTGTGTTTTGGTTGAAAGATGAACATGGCCTTGATCGAAGACTCTATGGAGGTGGCTATCACCAGTATTGGCGATTTTCAAAACAAAGAAATGTGGTAAAGTTCCAACAAGCCCGTTATCAACCATTGGCAATTGCATCGTAAATTGAATGATTTTGTCGGGGTTGAAATAATAAATCCAGTGCGGATGACATATACAAGCCAAGTCTGGTGTCCTTGTTACAGAGGACGGTTACTGTATTGAAACCTGGTTCCCTAATCCCTATGAAAAACCTGATACCCCCCTCCCGTCATTGTTCAACAACAAAACGTATAAACTTCATGAAATTAAACCGCGCCTTTGTTTTCATTGCCTTTGTTTTTGCCGCAATCTTTGCGGGAGGAATTTCTGCGCAAGCCGCCAACCAGACATGGACCAATGCGCCAGTGGACAACACATGGACCAACGTCAACAACTGGGTCGGTCTGGCCATGCCCGGCGCCATCAATATGACCGGCAACACGACCGGCATCGACCAGGCGACATTTAATTCACCAATTCCAGGTTCGGGGATCGGTGGAGCAGCGCATCCTATCGTATCGGCGGATGCAACCGTAGCCGCGGATAGAAGTCTTGAGATTGGCGGCATCACTTTTGATACGACGAATTGCGGCGCTTACTTTTTTACCAATAACGGCACCATTGCTTATCCGAATCAGGGCATCCTATATGTGACATATACCACCAGTGCAAACTCGAGCAACCAGATTTGCCTGACGGCAACAGAAACTAACAGCGAGACATTCCTTGAACCCGTGGATATTCGCCTGCCATCAAGTACTGCGGGCCTATATAACTTTGTTAATAACTCTCCAAGTTCATCGGCGGTCCTCTTTTTCCAAATGGTATCCAATGACAGTGCCAATACACGCGGGACTGTTTTCACATTCGGCGGCTCAAATACGGGGACAAATAGTGTCGCATCACTTTCCAAGGGCGCGACCACAACGGGTGCGATGGGATTGACCAAACAAGGCACCGGCACTTGGTGGTTGCCTAATTTCAGCGATCTCCCCACTCAATCTGCCAATAACATTAATCAGGGATTGCTGATTCTTGGGAATTCCTTCTCTCTTGGCATATCAGCGAGCGTAAATATCAATAGCAACGGTGTGCTGCAATTGAACGGCGTTTCCCTGACGAATACCGTCTTGAACCAGAGTGGTACACTGTTGATGAACGGCGCGGGCACTGTGGCACGCGTTGCTTCGGGTGCCGCTGCAGGGGCCACCCCAATCCTTATGACCTCGAATTCAGCCGATGTCATGACAGTAGGTGTGATCAACTCGGCGATTGGCGGCGCTAATGACTCGGTCATTCATATCAAAGGACCTGGCACTGTTTTACTTGCGACCAACAGCAGTTACATCGGCAGTTGGTCGGTAGATACCGGAGTGCTTCAGATAGGAGCATCGGTTGCTCTCGGAACCAACTCGGTGAATCTGAATATTGCGGCCGGTGCAGTTTGTGATGCGACGCCTTTGGGAGCCGGTGCGACATTTAATCCGAGAACCCCAGCGATCAGCGGTTCGGGTACTGGCACGACGGTCGGCTCAACGGCTGCTGCCATTAAAGCGGATAGCGCCGGGCTTGTCGATTTGGCGACTGGCGCCAAAACGCTTAACCTGACTTACACTCCAGCTTCAAATGGTGGCGACCTTACTCATCCGTCGCTCTATATTTCCCAGGGCACTTTGCGCATGGGGGGTAATGCATTCACCATCAACAATGCCAGCGGCAGTCCGTTGACCGCCGGCACATACACTTTGATCCAGCAGGCGAGCGGAAATGTGACGGACGGGGGCAGTTATTCTGTCATCGGTGTCACCGGCAGCGGGTTGGCTATTGATAGCACTGCGTCTATCGTTGTTTCCGGTGGAAGCGTTAATATGGTGGTCACTACGTACGTTCCTCAAAGTCTGACCTGGATCGGTGGAAATCCGAATGGCGTTTGGGATCTTGCCACTACCGCCAATTGGCTCGATGGCGGCTCGCCGAGCGTTTTTCATAATTCTGACTCGGTGCTCTTTAACTCGATTGGTTCCACGAATCCAGTTGTTACTCTCACGGGAACCCTTGCGCCGTCCAGCATAGTAATGGACACAACGACGACCAATTATGTTTTCACCGGCAGTGGTTCTATTGCCGGGAGCACAAGCTTGCTCGATGAAGGCACAGGTGCCGGTACGAATTATTTGTTGATTCAAACGGCGAATTCCTATGGTGGTGGTACGACCGTGAGCAATAGCGTGCTCAAAGTTGGTGTCAATAATGCCCTGCCAAGCGTTGCGGGGGATGTGGCTTTGTTGACCAATGGCAAGCTGGACTTGAACACCTTTAGCGACACCATCAATGCTCTCACTGGTTCTGGCACCGTGGACAATACTGGCGGTGGGACCTCCGCCTTGACGATTGGAAATAATAACGACAGCGGATTGTTCTCTGGAGTTATCCAGAACACGTCCGGCACACTGGCGATCAACAAAAATGGCAATGGGACTGAAACTTTGACTTCTTCCAATTCTTATACTGGGGCGACCACGATTAACTCTGGCACGCTGCGCGTTGCCAACATTAATGCGTTGGGAGCGGGGCAAAGTGCTGTGACCCTCAATGGTGGCGTCCTGGACATGGATAGCAGTCTTATTGTGACCAATCTGAGCGGTACGGCTGGAACGATAGCCAATAATTCCGCCGTTTCTACCAATACGCTTTACGTTAATTCAACTTCGACTTATGGCGGTACAATCGTTGACGGTTCAGGCGGCGGTGGAGTCGCTGTGGTATTGAATAGTGGCACTCTAACATTGAACAGTGTCAACACTTATAGCGGTGGAACTTATGTCGCAGCCGGCCAGACGTTGGCCATCGGAGGCGCGGGCACAGCTGGAAATGGAGGAATTATTCTTAGTAACGCGGCAACACTTGCCGAGCCTACTGCCACGAGTACGGCGGCGAATTATGCCGAAAATATGACCACCCTTTCCTACGCTTACTTTACCGACGGGGAATTGGCGGATGGCATCAGCGGCAACTTCTACGGAAGTGCCACGGCGACAAACTTCATTATGTCCACGGCTGGCCTATCAATCGGAGCAGCGGCGACAGAACAGTTCTCGAACTTCCTGGGAACGATTTATGTTACCAATGGATCCGCCATCCGTTTCTCTGCGACGACCTTATCTGTCAATGGTGGTCCGAATACCACTTTTGATGCTGAAGGAACGATTGAAACCCGTAACGGAACCACTGCGGGGATCCATCTGGGTGCCCTGATTGGTTCCGGAACATTAGGCAGTTCCACTGGAAACCCTGGAACCAGCACCTATATCATCGGTGAAAAAGGAATCGACTTCGCGTTCAATGGGTTGATTAATGACGGTGGAACCGGTACGAATAATCTTAACCTTATCAAAGCTGGCGCTGGCACGTTCACGCTGACCGGTGGTTCGGTCTTTGAAACCAACGTAACCCTTGAATCCGACGGGTTTACTCTTTCCACCAATATCGGATATGTGACCAATCAATTGGACACTTATATCGGTAATACAACCATCAGCAACGGTGTGTTGGCGCTCCACGGAACGGATAACCTTACGAATTCCGCTGTGATCACACTCGCATCCTCTTCAGCGGTATTGGACGCCTCGTCGATGCTCATACTGAGCAATGAATTTGATTCAGATGGTGTTACTGTAACGAATCAGCTTCTTATTACTAATGGCATCTTCGAAATAGGAACTAATACCCTGGCTGGCATGGGAACGCTTAAAGGCATCCTGCAGGCTGATTCCGGTTCGACACTAAATGTCGGACTGCCTACAGGTACATTAAACATCACCAGTAACGCCATCCTCTCCGGTGCTATTACAATGAATCTTAACAACACCAACGCGACGGCTGGTAACAGTCAATTGGCTGCCCATGCGTTTACTATTAATCCAACAGCAACCCTGGTGGTGACCAATAGCGGACCGACCCTGACCAACGGGGTGACTTATACACTGTTCAATCAAGGTGTTTCCGGGTTTGCCTCGCTGACATTGCCAGCCGGTTACGTATGGCAGACCAATCTGGTGTCCAGCGGCAGTATCACCCTGGTCAGTGGCGGACAAGCTCCTGCTATTGCGGTTAATCCCAGCCCGACCAACGTTGTCTTCTCTGCCACCGCCAACCCCGGCAGCCTGACTCTGTCATGGCCCGGTGATCATACTGGTTGGACCCTCCAGTCGCAGACCAATGCGCCCGGTGTAGGCCTTACCGCCACCTGGTACGATGTCGTCGGATCGACCACGACAGATCAACTTGTTGTGCCGTTCATCCCGACGGATAGCGTGTTCTATCGTATGGTCTATACGAATACGCCATAAGACGTAACGGATATAGATGTGTATCTGACAACGCACCAGCCTTTTGGCTGGTGCGTTTTTTAGTAGCACAGCAAGACATAATAGCCGATTAGCCTGCAAATGTTTGGTGAGATATGTTAATGAACCTCCTGCAAATGACACATTAAACCGTATGAAATCGATTTGTAAGTCATCGATGGCATTTGCGCTCCTGATCGCCGCCTCTTGCGTTTATGGCAATAATCCGGGAGGTGGCAATGGCACAGGACCGGCCGTGACCCTCGTTAATAATGGCAACGGCACTGTGACCATGGCCAACGGTACCGTCTCCATCCTTTGTAGTACCGCCGGGGCCACCATTAACCAGATCAATTACACCTACAACAACAGCGGCACGACCGTTACCAACCTGTTGCTCGCGGGTGGCAATAACGGTGGCCAGTTGTATTGGGAAAACGGTGGATTTGGCAGCGGCAGCTTTACCTATTCTGTTGTGTCCAATACCCCGAGTTACTGTGAGATCGATCTCTTAAGCAGTTCATCCACGAATGGGCTGATGGATATCCATTTTTCGATGTTGAGCGGTTCACCGGGTTTTTATGTCACCACTGTTATGGCCCACCGGAGCCAGGATTTGCCGATGAGCATGGGCGAGACGCGGGATAACATTTATGCCGGGGCGATTTTCAACTGGATGAGCGTGGACGCCGCGCGCAATAAGCTGATGGAAGTGCAGCCGACGGCCGGGGCCGTGGGGGTGTTGGGTGCGCCGGTGGAATGTTCCCTCTGGACCAACGGCATCTATGAGGGGCGCTATGAAGACAAATACAAATACAGCGCGGATTTTGGCGTGCAACGGGTCTGGGGTTGGAGCAGCGTGGGGACCGGGGGCTACAATGTTGGTCTTTGGAATGTTTCCGCCAGCGCCGAGTATTACAGCGATGGGCCGATGAAGCGGGACCTGATGTCGCATATCGGGACCACGATCCTCAACTATTACGAAACCAGCCATTATGGCAGCGGGGAAACCGACGGCAATTGGGCCAACGGGGAAATCTGGTCGAAGGTCTACGGACCCTATTTTATCTATTGCAATAACATCACCAATACTGTCACCGCGACCAACCAGGCGGCGCAAATGCTTTATAACGATGCGTTGGCCCAGGCTGCGGCGGAAGCGACCGCGTGGCCTTATTCGTGGTTCGGGAATTCCAATTACGCGTCCGCATCGCAGCGCGGATTCATCACCGGCCAAATGGCCATCAATGACATTGATAATCCCAATGCCTCGCCTGCCGGGTTATGGGTGGGGGTAGTGCAACAGCCGCCGACTTCGGCCAACGTATATGATTTTCAGCAATGGATGAAGGCGTATGAGTTTTGGACGAAAACCGACACAAACGGCAATTTCACCATTTCTAATGTCGTCGCCGGCGCCAATTACACGCTGTATGCCTTTGGTCCTGGCGCGCCGGGCACTTTCCAGTCCCAGGCTTTGTCCGGCGGCGAACCCCCAATCACCATGGACATTCCCTCCTCTCCGTTTAGCGTCACAGTGACGGGTGGTGCCACGAATAATTTGGGTACAGTGACCTGGACGCCCACTCGTGTAGGGCCGACCGTCTTTGAGATCGGTTACCCGGACCGCACCGGGGCAAAATTCCGGCATGGAGAGGACTATTGGGTGGGGGACATCGGGCCAGGTCCCACGGACCCCATGCCGATCTGGACCAAATTTCTCGAATATCCATTCGATTTTCCCAATGGCCCAAACTATGTCGTGGGCCAGAGCCGTTGGAGTACGGACTGGAATTATGTGCAACCCCCCGTCACCAGCAGTTCGGGAGCCTATAACAACTCCAGTTCTACCATCACGTTCAATCTGGCCACCGCGCCGGCGAACGGGGCCACGGCCTCGCTCTACGTCGCGACGGCTTCGGATTATCAGGGGGCGCTTGAACTTTATGTGAATGGCAACAATCTCGTCAGCGGCGCCGGCGGCGTTACTGCCACGCCCAACACACTCCCTTCAAGCGGCTACTTGCCGGCTTACCAGGGTTCAGGGTACGAAAGCGACACGACGATCCGCGAAGGCATCAACAGTGTGCATTCCGACGAACGTGTCACGTTTCCAGCCTCGCTTCTCCAGTCGGGTGCCAACACCATCACCATTTCTTTGCGCCAGGTGGGCGGCAGTTATTTCGCCAACCACGCCATGTACGATTACCTGCGGTTGGAATTGACCGGATATGTGCCTCCGCCGCCCGCGAGCGTCACCGCCTATGCGGGGAACAACGCCAATCTGGTGTGCTGGCCGGTCACGCCGGGGGCGACCAGCTATAATATCTACAGCACCACGACCTCCGGGAGCGGATACTCATTGGTTGCCAGCGGAGTCACTGGTCCCGTTTGCGGCAGCGGCACTGACAACGCCACTTATCTCGATACGAATGCCCTCAATGGCACGACCTGTTTTTACGTCGTCCAATCCGTCAATCCCACGGGGACGAGCCCCAATTCTTCTGAAAGCTCTGGCGTGACACCATCATCGAGCCTCTCAACGAGTGCGCCGGCTGCGCCTGTCGGCCTGACCGTGACCAGTTCCGGCCACCACACCGTCAGTCTGAGTTGGAGCGCATCGGCCGGCGCGAATTTCTATACGATTTATCGGTCGACGCTCTACGACAATGGAGGAGGAGCATCCAATACGCTGAACACGATAGTCATGGACAACACGAACACGGGGACGAGTTACACGGACACGTCACCGACCGACGGGAGCACTTACAGTTATTCCGTGACCGCATCGAGCACAGGTGGGACGAGCGCAAATTCCGCATCGGCAATCGCCGTGCCATTACCCGCGCCGCCGGCCAGTGAGCCCGGCTCTTTTACAGGAAGCTTTTCAGGGACTGCGAAAACGAACATTGTTTTGAGTTGGTCGCCTGTCTCTGGAGCTGTCGGCTACATCCTTTGGCGATCAACTGGTCCCACCGGCCCTTTCAATTATGTGATGAGTATCACTGAAACGACCTATACGGATTCGGGCGTGACTACTAACAATAGTTATTATTACGAAGTAGCCGCAGTCAATACCGGGGGAGTTTCGACCAATGCCACCTTTACTGTCCTGGGACAAATTTTGGCGCCGGGCCTTGCCGCCATTCCCGGCAACGCCCAGGTTTCCTTGAGTTGGAATTCGACTCCCGAGTCCACCAACTATGTGTTGCAGAGTTCCACCGTCAGCGGCGGCCCCTACACCACGATCTCCTCATCCGCCAACACAAGTTTCGTGAACAGCAACCTCGTTAACGGCACGACATATTATTACGTCGTTTACGCCCAGGGACTTTACGGGCAAAGTCCGGTTTCATCCCAGATTTCTGCCACTCCATCCACCGTCGCTGGTTCCACCATTTATTGGACCAATACCATCAGTGGAACCTCGCAGGACTGGAACAACATCGCCAACTGGCTCAATAATGTCGCATTTCCCAATGGCGTCCAATCTATCGCCGTCGTCAACTCCGCTCTCACGGGCAACCAGACGATTAACTTGAACCAGGTCATCACCGTGGGTTCATTGACGCTCGGATCTGGTGGTGGCATTTTTACCATCGCTCCCAATAGTGGAACCCTGGCATTTAACAATGCTCCTGCGCCGGCGACACTTTCTGAACTGGCCACCAGCCTGGGCGACACCATCTCCGCGCCCGTCACCATAAACGGAGTTTTGCTGATGACCAATCCCACCGCCAATACCCTGACTTTCTCCGGCAACATTACCATCGGCAGCCTCAACCTTACCGGCAACACCATCTTGAGCGGGACGGATACCTACACGGGCGGCACCACGGAAAACGCCGGCAAGCTTACCTTCTCCAGCGGTACAGCTATTCCGTCCAGCGGCACACTCACGCTAAATGGTACCAGCACCGTCAGTGTGCCTACCGCGAATTCATTGCCCAACGTTACCGTCAACGGCACGAATACCATTACCGGCAATGGCAATAGCGGCACGGGTATCGCCGCCTTGAATGATTCAGGAGTCCTGACTCTCCTGGTCAGTGGCGGCAGCGACGTGTTTGATCTGACCGGAACCATGACCGGCTCCGGCATTTTGACTCTTGGCAGTTCCTCTATGACGCTCCGGTTTAACGGAACCGGCGGCGATGGAAGCGCTGTTTTCAACCTGAACACCAACACTGCCGTGGCCAACGTGCGTTCAACCGGGACGACGGCTATTGCACTCGGTGGATTGATGGGTGGACCCCGTACCCAATTGCAGGGAGATAACAACAGCAATGGGGCGAATATGACCTACACCATCGGCGGAGCCAACGCCAACACGGAGTTTGACGGCATCATCACCAATGGAACGGTTGGCACCGTGGCTCTCAACAAGACCGGTTCCGGTACTCTGACTCTCACCAATGCCAACGGTTACAGCGCCGGCACCACCATCAATGGCGGCACATTATTTGTCAAAAACACCCGCGGCAGCGCCACCGGTTCAGGCGCCGTTACCGTGAATTCCGGCGGTATGCTCGCCGGTACTGGCACTGTTGGCGGAAGCGTCACCGTCAACTCCGGCGGCGCGTTGTCTCCCGGAAATGTCCCGGCCACCTTGACCGTCAGCAATCTTTCACTCACGCTTGCCGGTGGCAGCACCACGCTAATGCAGGTCCAGCATTCGCCGCTCACCAATAGTGTCGTCAAAGTCACCGGTACGATTGCTGCCGGCGGCGGTGTCGCCGAAGGTGGCACCTTAAGCGTGACCAATTCCAACGCCACCGCCTTTGCCGGTGGAGATTCCTTCGCGCTGTTCAACGCCGCCCATTATTCCGGCGCTTTTACCAATTTCATCCTGCCAGCCCTCTCAGCGGGTCTGGAATGGAACACTTCGGCGTTGAACACCTCTGGCACACTCTCGGTCGTGGCCCTTAGTTCACCGACGATCGCCAGCGTGAGCATCGTCAATGGCAACCTCGTGGTGAGCGGCACCAATGGCACCGCCAACTGGACCTATTACATTTTGGCCGCCACGAATCTGACATTCCCGCAGTGGGTGCCCATTTACACCAATCAATTCGATGGCAGCGGCAATTTCTCGACCACTAACGCCATCAATTCCGCCTTGCCGCAGACGTTTTACCAGGTGCAGTTGCAATGATTTTGAAGTCCGTAACCGATAGGATTGATATGTTAAAGATTGCGGTGATGTTGATGTCTTTGATGCTGGTTTCTCCACGCGTCCTTTCCGCCAACTGGTACCTCGCCACCAACGGCCTGGATACCAACCCCGGCACGCAGGCCGCGCCTTTTGCGACCCTCATGAAAGCGCAATCCGCGGCATCCAGCGGAGACACCGTATTTATTAACGCGGGCACTTATTATCCGACCAACCAATTCGCGACTCAGCAGGGAGTTTACGTGCCCGTGAACCTGATCAACAAGAGCGGGATCAGTTACGAAGCGATGCCCGGAACGCGTCCGGTCTTCAATTTTTCTCTGGTGAACCCGACCAATCTCCGAAGCGCCGCGTTTTGGGTCAACGCCAATCACGTGACGTTCCAGGGATTCGATGTCGTAGCCGTCCAGGAGAACATCACCAACGTCAACAACCAGTCCGTCGGTTTTGCCAATTATGGCTGCAATTTTTGCACCTGGAACCAGGTGAATGTCCACGACGCCGATTGTGTCGGCATTTACTTTGAGAAAGTGGATGCCAGTAACCTCGTCTATCGGTGCGACTGCTACAATCTTGCGGGCATCAACAGTTTTTCCTATGGCAATGCCGATGGCTTCGGCTGCCACGTCAGCGCCGGCGGCTACGGAAATATCTTCCGTGAATGCCGCGCCTGGAATGACAGCGATGACGGTTACGATTGCATCAACTGTTCCGAAGGGGTCACTTTTGACCACTGCTGGTCCTACTTGAACGGCAACAACGGCGGTAACGGCAACGGTTTCAAGGTGGGCGGATGGGCTTCCACCGCTCAAAATCAGATCGCCGATCCCATCCCCACGCATCATGTCATCAGTTGTCTGACCGTCATGAACCACGGCAATGCCGGCTTTTATGCCAACCATCAATGTGCTGGTCCCGGCGTGGCTACCGGTTGGACGAACAATACGGCCTACGCCAATGCCGTCGGGTATAACATGCTTCAACGCACACCTCCTGATTACAGCACCAACATCGCCGAGACCGATGCCAATGACATCGCCGGAACGAATGAAGTGATGCATCTGAATATCGTCTTGGCCAATACGCATGATATCCAAAATCTGAATGAAACCGGCGACATGGTTGGCAGCAATTCATGGACCCAAAGCGGCTTCTTCGCGAGCACTTCCGATTTTGTCAGCACCTCCGTCAACCAGATCACCAATGCGCGCGCGCCGGATGGCAGCCTGCCGGTCATCACCCTCTTGCATCCGGTCTCCGGTGACAAGCTGACCGGCTGGGGTTGTTTTGTTGTCCCGCCCGTACCGGCCAACGTCGCCGAAACCGCGAGCAACGGCCAGGCGATTCTGGATTGGAATACGTCCGCTGGTGCGACCGGTTATAATATTTACCGTTCGACCAACAACGGCGGACCTTACTCCGTGATTGCGTGGGGGGTGACCGGGACCAATTACACAGATACCAATTTCACCAATGATGTGCCGGCCTACTATTATATTGTTACGGCGGTTAATCCTGGTGATGAAAGCGCTTATTCAACGCAAACGGTGGTTGTGCCATATTCACCGGTGATCGGTAATGCCGTGATGTCGAGCGATGGACTCGTGTTGAGCGGCGCCGGCGGTGGCAGCAACTTGACATACTATATCCTGACGGCGACAAATCTGGCGTCCCCTCAATGGATCCCCGTTGCGACCAATCAATTCGATAGCGGCGGCAATTTTGCCGTCACCAATTCCATCGATCCAACGGCGCAACAAACCTTTTACCGGCTTCAATTCTGATGATTAACGGCCTGTGAAAATGAATCGATTAAAAATTTTGTTTCTGGTCTGCGGCTTTTTTTTGGCGGCATCCCATGGATTTGCCGCCTATCAAACCTGGAGCAATGACGTTTGGACCCTGGATAACAACGGAAAGCCGATCATGGCCCAGGGCGGCGGCATTTCAAAATTCGGCAGCACTTACTATTGGTACGGCGTCCAATATGCGGAGATGGGGCCGTACTACACCAACAGCACGGTCAATACCAGCAGCTCAACCTTTGTGGCCATCAACTGTTACAGCTCCAGCGATCTGGTCCATTGGACGTTCCAAAATCAAGTGGTCAACAAATCCACCTCGGGATTTTCCAATCCCGGTTGGGTCGGGCGGATGGGGCAGGTGGTTTACAACGGCGCGAACAATCAATATGTGATGTGGTTTGAAGGCCTGGGCGGGCAGGCCTGCTGCACCTGCAGCACTCCCACCGGCAACTTTGTTCTGAATCACGTCCAGGGTACGATCACCAACGTCTACTTTGGTCCCGGGGCAGGGGATTGCACTATTTTTTGCGATGTGGATCATGGTAGCACGCCATATTTTATCTGTTCAGATCCGCATGGCCGCCAGCACGCCTACATTTGTCCGTTGAGTCCAAATTATTTGATCATCGGCAATGCTGTGGCCGTCAATGACACCGGTTCGATCCCGGCATGGCCGCAGGGACAGGAAGCCGACAACATGTTCGAGCGCAACGGTGTTTACTATTACAATATGTCCAATCTGGCCGGTTGGAGTTTTTCCTCCGCGTACGAAGTGAATTCCACAAATATTTTCTCGCCCACCAGTTATACTGCGGATGCCCCCTATCTGGGAACCACTTCGGATTTCACCCACCATTCCCAGGTCAGCTTTGGCTTTCAGGTGGTCGGCACGCAGGCCACCAATTATATCATGGTCGGAGACCGCTGGGCGCAATTCATCAACACCTACGAAAATGCCGGTCCCGGCGACGGCAAAGGCTTCAGCATCATGTGCCCCATCACCTTTACCAATGGCACGCCGTATTTCAATTCCGAGAGCATGTTTCAAGTGGATGCCGTCACCGGTCAAATCCGTTCCGCCACCCCGGCTGATGCGCCCAGCAATTTTGTCGCTTCGGCCACTCAGGGGCAGTCGTCCGGCCAGGTGCAGTTGAGTTGGGCAGCGATGGATGGAGCCACGGCCTACAATGTTTACCGCTCCACCACCAATGGCGGCCCTTACGCTCTCATTGCCAGCCCTGTCACCACCGCGTATGCCGATACCGCGGTGCAAAACGGAACCACCTATTATTATGTCGTCACCTCCACCAATATTTTTGGTGAAAGTCCCGACTCCCTCCAATTGAACGCCACCCCCTCCATCGGTCCTTTGATCACAACCGTTTCCGCAAATCCCGGCACCGTCTATCCTGAAGGAACCCTCACGATCTCCGCCACGGTCGCAGCCCAGACCAACCCGGTCGCTTCGGTCACTGTCGATATCAGCGCGCTTGGCGGGACGACGAATCAGGCGTTGATTTCTGATGGCGTCGGCGATTACACCAACACGATCATGGTCGGCGCTGATGCCCTGGATGGATCTGAGCCTCTGACCGTCAACGCCGCTGATACTTTGGGCAACGTTGCCTCTCCATATTTTTTTTCAGTCACTGTTGGCTCATTGGAATTCACGTGGTCCGGGGGCGGCGCTGATGAAAATTGGAGTGACGGCGCGAATTGGGTTGGTGGCGTAGCGCCTGGTCCCGGCTCCACTTTGAATTTTACTGGAGCGAATAATCCTGCTCCAGTCCTGGACAACTCCTACAACACTTACGCCCTCCTCTTTGACAATGGCGCGGGCACGTTTTCCACCAGTTCAACCGGCGGCAGCATCCTCACACTCACCGGCGGTGTGACCAATAATTCAGCAAATACACAGACGTTGAATGTGCCGATTGTTTTGGGCGCTCCGGTCACCCTCGATGCCGCCGCCGGGGGACTGACTTTGGGACAGACTATCAACCTCGGCGCCAATCTTTTGACGATCACAAACAACGCATATAACACCACCCTGAGTGGCGTTATTTCCGGTTCTGGCGGCCTGGCTTGTTTCGGCTTCGGGACCAATATCCTTTTAGGTGTGAACACCTTCACGGGAAATCTTGCTGTCAGCAACGCCACTTTGTTGGTCAGCAGTTTGGGCGAATTGGGTGCTTCCTCCTATTCCGGCGCGATTGCCGACAATGGAGTCCTTGCCTTTGGCGGTCTTGCCTCCCAGACCCTGTCCGGAAATATTTCTGGAAACGGTGTGTTGAACCAGATGGGCAACGGCCAACTCACCCTTGCCAACGCCAACACTTTTACCGGTCCCACGACAGTTGCTGCCGGCACCCTTTCGATCGCCAACACGCTTGCTTTGCAAAACAGCACTTTGGTTTTTAACAACGGCAAAGTTAATTTCGGCAACCTCACCTCAGCCACATTGGGCGGATTGGCCGGCGTGCAGAACCTGAGATTGATCAACAGTTCATCGGCTGCTATCACATTGACCGTGGGCAGCAATAATCTATCCACGGCTTTCTCCGGTTCGTTGTCTGGTTTGGGTTCTTCCCTTGTGAAAATCGGCACTGGAACACTTACGTTGAACGGTGCAAACACTTATACCGGTACCACCACCGTTAGTGCTGGCACCCTGGAGATCACCAACGGAGGTGTCATCAATGGCGGCGCGTTGGGTGGCGCGGGCTTTTTGGTCGATGGCGGCACCGTGACTTCCTCCGGCACCACCAGCTTTACTCCTGCCTCCAATGCTTTTATCGAAAGTTCAGGGACCGTAAATCTGGGTGCGGTGACTGAACCAAACACCGACGGTCTTCTGGTTGAAATGACCGGGGGCACATTTTCGGCGCCCTCCCTGACCTTGCAACGCACCGCCCAATTTCTCACTGCGCCCACGGCCACTTCTCCGATCGCCGCCGCCACGACTTCGGGCCTTTATATCAACGGTTCCAGCGCCGTGATGGATCTGGGATCTTTGACCATTGGCATCGGCAATTCGTCTGATTCTGTCCGCGTGGACTCCGGCAGTCTGGTGATCACCAACAAAGTGCTCGTCGGCCATACCTCGAACACCCGCTGGGAAATTTTACAGGTCAACGGCGGTAATTTCACTTCCCTGGATTCCGTCAACGGCATCGTCCTGGGCCAGAACAACGGTTCCACCTCAAACAATTGCGAGTTTTATTTGTCCGGCGGAACGACCACCGCCAATAAGATCGCTTTTGGCGTCATGACCGATACCGTCGGCGACAGCGGCTTTCTTATCATCAACGGCGGCAACCTGTACCTTGGCAGTGGGGGCATGGTTCTGTCCAATTCAACTGGCCACTACTCCAGCACGATTTCTCTGATGAGCGGCCTGATTGGCGCGGCAACCAACTGGTCCAGTTCGCTGCCGATGCAACTGAACGGAACCTTCACTCTTCAGGCGGCAGATTCATCCGCTGTCGCGCACAACCTTTCCTTGAATGGCCCGCTCTCCAGCACCGGCAGCCTGGTGAAAACGGGCGCAGGCATATTGGCTTTGAACGGGACCAACACCTATACCGGCACCACCATAGTCAACGCTGGTGCTCTTGCCGGCACCGGTTCTATTGCGGGCGCAACCACGATCAATTCAGGCGGTGTGCTATCGCCCGGCAATCCATCGGGCATCCTGACCATCAGCAATAATCTTACCCTTGCTGCGGGCGCTTCCACTTTCATGCAGGTCCAGCACTCACCTCTCACCAACAGCTCAGTAAAAGTTACCGGAATCTTTGCCGAAAACGGCACATTGATTGTGACCAATTCGAATGCCATTGCCTTTGCCGGGGGAGATACCTTCAAACTGTTCAATGCCTCCCATTATTCAGGCGCCTTCACCAATTTTATCCTGCCAACCCTCCCGACCGGCCTGGAATGGAACACCTCGGCCTTGGGCACTTCTGGCACTCTTTCTGTTGTGGCCTTGAGCACGCCAAGTATCGCCAACGTCAACATCGTCAATGGCAACCTCATTGTGAGCGGCGCCAATGGCACCACCAATTGGACCTATTATATTTTAGCCGCGACGAATCTGGCCTCTCCGCAATGGGTGCCCATTTACACTAATCAATTCGATGGCAACGGCAATTTCTCGGCCACCAACGCCATCAATTCCCTCACCCCGCAAACATTCTATCGGGTTCAGTTGCAATAATTGGGTCAACCGCTGGCGAATGGACTGTGGCGAGGGGTGAGACAACAGATGGTGCAGATGTCCGCCGACACGGTAACCATAACCAAAACTGGCGAGTATTTTTCAGCACGGTTATCCTCTAACTTGTCGTCTTTGCCCGAAGCGTTATGTCCAATTCATCCAGAGTCTATGTCCGCGTTGAGAAGCAGGTCATCCCGACCTATCTCCCCGCTATGCCGGACAAAAACCCGATGTTTTTGGAAAAGCGCGTTTATCAGGGCAGCAGTGGCAAGGTCTATCCGTTGCCTTTTACCGATCGAATTGCCGAGAAACCCGTTGATCGCCAATGGACAACGATTTGGATCGAAAATGAATTTCTTCGCGCAATGATCTTGCCGGAACTTGGCGGCCGTATCCATGTCCTGCAGGATAAAACCAACGGCTACGACCTCATTTATCATCAGCAAGTCATCAAGCCGGCGCTCGTCGGGCTGGCCGGACCCTGGATCTCTGGCGGCATTGAATTCAACTGGCCGCAGCATCATCGCCCGGCCACGTTTCTGCCCGTTGATTTCAAAATAGAGAACCACGCCGACGGCTCAAAAACCATCTGGTGCAGCGACCACGATCCCATGACTCGCATGAAAGGGATGCACGGCGTCTGCCTGCGTCCCGGCCATGCTTATCTCGAATTGAAAGTGCGCGCCTACAATCGTACGCCTTTCGTCCAAACTTTCCTTTGGTGGGCCAACGTCGCCACCCGTGTCCATGAGGCTTATCAAAGTTTTTTTCCGCCGGACGTTTACTATGTTGCCGACCATGCGCGCCGTTCCATGAGTGAGTATCCACTGGCGAAAGGTTTTTACTACGGCGTGGACTACGGCCAACGCGAGCGCAATGGTGTCGCGCCCAACGAGATTCCCCGCCAGTTTATTCCGCCACATTGCCAGGCCAAAGGCCGGGCATCTGATTTAAAATCTAAAATTCCTGGTTACGCGCCGAATGATTTGAGCTTTTATGCAAACATTCCCACGCCATGCAGTTACATGTGTATGGGTAGCCGCGAGGATTTCTTTGGCGGATACGATCATCGGGCGCAAGCCGGTATCGTTCACATCGCCAACCACCACATTTCACCCGGTAAAAAACAATGGACGTGGGGCAACCACGATTTTGGATACGCCTGGGACCGGCACTTGACCGATCCAGATAAAAGTCACGAATACGGGCCGTATATTGAGATCATGGCCGGGGTTTATACGGATAATCAACCCGACTTCAGTTTCCTTCAGCCCGGCGAAACCAAAACCTGGAGCCAATCCTGGTATCCCATCCGCAAAATCGGCCCCGCGCAACACGCTAATCTCGATGCGGCGATTTCCTTGCAAATGTTGCCGGGCAAAAAGAAAGTCCGTTTCGGTGTCGCCGTTACGCGAAAGCTGCGCGTGAAAATTCTTCTAACGGCACAAAGCAAAAAACTTTTTTCGGCGACGCGCGAACTGTCACCGGCACAACCGTTGATCGCTGAACGTCCGCTTCCTCGCGGCATTGCGAAAGAGGATTTGCATCTCCAGGTTCTCGATTCCGCTGGCAACGAAATCATTGCTTATCAGCCCAAAGCGGCAAAGCAACGCGAAGTGCCGCCTTCCGCCACTGAATCGCCTCAGCCGGCAGACATCGCAAGCAACGATGAACTCTTCCTCACGGGTCTGCACTTGCAGCAATATCGCCATGCCACCCGCTGCCCGACTTTATATTGGCGCGAAGCCCTGCGCCGTGATCCGTTTGATTCAAGATGCAATAACGCAATGGGTCTTTGGCATCTTAACCGTGGAGAATTCCATGCGGCGGAAAACCATTTTCGCCAGGCCGTCAAACGTCTGACCCTTCGCAACGCCAATCCCAGTGATGGCGAGCCGCATTATAATCTGGGCCTGTGCCTGCGTTATCAGTGCCGCGCATTGCCTGATTTGAGATCGGAGATTTCCAACCCGCGTTTCAGCGAAGCTTACGACGCATTTTACAAGGCCACCTGGAACCATGCCTGGGCCGGCGCCGGTTATCATGCGCTCGCTGAGATGGATTGTGCCCGCCGGGATTGGCAGAAGGCATTAGAACATATCGACCGCTCCCTGCGTTTCGATACGGACAATCTTCGCGCCCGAAATTTAAAGGTTCTCATCCTGCGAAAAATTTCTTCCAGTGCCTGCGCCGCGCATTTGTCTGCAATGGAGATTAGACAATTGGAGACAACTGCAAATCTTCTCCTGCGGGATACTTTAACGCTGGATCCCCTCGATTGGTGGGCGCGTTATTTGCATGGCGACGAACTAAAATGCGACCTGCCCACCGCGCTCGATCTGGTCCACGATTTTGCCCGTGCCGGTCTGTATCATGAAGGCGTTGGCGTTCTTCGAGCGGCGTACGAATATCAGGAATCCCAGGGCAAAGTCGCCAAACGGCCAACTGCTTTGCCCACACAGAATTTTGGGGCAAAACCGCTTGCAGCGTACACGTACGGATGGCTTCTGCTTAAACAAGGAAATCCGACGGACGCAAAAGATAATTTTTCGGTCGGCTCAAAAATTTCCCCGCATTATTGTTTTCCTTCGCGCCTGGAAGATATTGCCATTCTGGAAACCGCTCAACTTGTGAATCCGCAGGATTCCCGGGCGCCATATTATCTGGGCAATTTGCTCTACGACCGCCGCCGCCACCAGGAAGCCATCCGTCTTTGGAACCGATCGGCGCGACTGGATAAAAAATTCTCCATCGTCTGGCGCAATCTTGGCATCGGCAGTTTTAATATTTTGAAAGCTCCGGCCAAAGCGCGTTTCGCATATGAACAGGCGCTCCGGGCAAACCCTGCCGATGCCCGCCTGCTTTTTGAGCGTGACCAATTATGGAAACGGATCGGCACAAAACCCAAAACCCGCCTGAGTGAACTCGAAAAACATCGCCACCTCATATCCGAACGCGATGATTTGACCCTGGAATTTTGCGCGTTATTGAACCAGACCGGCCGCCATGTGGAAGCGATGCAAATGCTGGCCGGTCGCAACTTTCAGCCCTGGGAAGGCGGCGAGGGCGTGGCGCTTGGCCTCCACGTCCGCACTCAGCTTGCTCTGGGCCGGGAAGCGCTATTGCATTACGACTATCCATGCGCCATCAATCTGTTTGAGCACGCATTAGAATGCCCCGTTAATCTCGGCGAATCGAAACACGTGCTGGCGAACCAGAGTGACATCCACTATTGGCTGGGTATCGCTCTGCACTTGTTGCGTGAGAAAAAAAACGCGCGTGAACACTGGCGCATCGCCGCCGGTTTCAGAGGCGATTTTCAGGAGATGAGCGTCCGCCAATTTTCTGAAATGACTTATTACTCAGCGCTCTCCATGGGTCAGCTCGGCCAGCCCATTCGCGCTAAAAAGCTTCTGTCTGATTTGCTTTCGTATGCGCAAAAGCTTGAGAAAGCCCCGGCAAAGATCGATTACTTCGCCACCTCCTTGCCCGCCATGCTGCTCTTTGAAGATGACCTTCAATTCCGCCAGCAGACCACCTCGGTATTTCTCCAGGCGCAGGCACGGCTCGGCCTCGGCCACAGGGCGGCGGCCAAAAAACTTTTGACGACCGTCCTCAAACGCGATCCCAACCACGCCCTTGCGGCGGATTTGTGGTCCGAACATTTCAATCGTACCGCAACCAGGCTATGAACACCGCAACCCCCATATCCACGGGTGATAAGGCCGGCCTGAATCTCACCTACCTCTGGCTTATTTCCGCTTCCGCGGCGCTTGGCGGATTGTTATTTGGCTGGGATTGGGTGGTGATCGGCGGAGCCAAAGCCTTTTTTGAACCGTTTTTCGGTATTGCCCGGGATACGATCGTCAACGGCAAGGTTGTCGTTGTCACCAACGAACATTTGAGCGGATGGGTGAACAGTTGCGCGCTTCTTGGCTGTTTGGCCGGCTCGATCATGACCGGCGTGCTGAGCGATAAATTTGGACGCAAACTCCTGCTCATCTTGGCCGCATTTCTGTTCGCGGCGTCATCCATCCTGACTGGTTGGGCTTCTGATCTTCATCAGTTCATCCTTTGGCGTCTCGCGGGTGGCGTGGCCATCGGCATGGCCTCCAACCTGTCTCCGCTCTATATCGCCGAGATTGCCCCGGCGCACATGCGCGGCAAGCTGGTATCACTAAATCAGTTCACCATCGTTATCGGCATCCTCGCGGCACAATTGTTGAACATGCTCATCGCCGGAAAAGTCCCCGATGGCGCGACTGCCACTATGATCGCGCAATCGTGGAACGGCGAATACGCCTGGCGCTGGATGTTCACGCTCGTCGCCGCCCCGGCGGCCTTGTTCTTTGTCAGTTCCTTTTTTGTTCCCGAAAGCCCGCGCTGGCTTGTAAAAAATGGGGCAGGGGAGCGCGCTAAAAAAATTCTCGCGCGCATTGGCGGCGAACAATATGCGGCCTCGGAGACGGATGACATCCGCCGGACCATCGCCAGTGAAGAGATTTCACGCGTGCGCCTTGCGGATCTATTCGAGCCAAAACTCTTGAAGATTTTGCTCATCGGCTGCGGCTTGGCTGTGCTCCAGCAATGGAGCGGCATCAATGTCCTTTTCAATTATGCGGAGAATATTTTTACCAGCGTGGGTTTCGGTGTGAATACGACCTTGTTTTTCATCGTGATCACCGGGGCCGTCAATACGGTTTTCACGATCGTCGCCCTGGGCAGTGTGGATCGCTGGGGGCGGCGACGGTTGATGCTCTTTGGTTGCGCCGGCGTAGCGATCGCCCATCTCCTCACCGGATTGGCGTATGCCTTGCACTTAAAGGGCATCGCGGTGCTGCTGTTCGTCCTCGCCGCTATTGGTTGTTACGCCATGTCCCTCGCGCCGATCACCTGGGTGGTCATCTCGGAGATTTTCCCCAACCGTATCCGCGGCACGGCCATCTCCGTGGCTGTTTCCTTCCTCTGGATTGCTTGTTTCATCCTTACCTTCACGTTTCCTCTTCTCGAGGGCGCCATCGGCGCCGGCAACACCTTTTGGCTCTACGCCGCCATTTGCGCGGTGGGATTCGTCTTCGTCTATTTGAAACTGCCCGAAACAAAAAATAAATCTCTAGAGCAGATCGAGCGCGAATTGGTGGATTGAAAATTCTAGAACTTGTCTCCCTCCGGAGTGGGTGGAGTGAGCGGTAAAATCAACGTGAACGTCGCGCCGCGACCCACGCCGTCGCTGGCGGCGTTGATTGAACCACCCATCTCCCTGGCGCTGAATGCTCCCAGGTGAAGCCCGAAACCATGGCCGTTTGGACGCGTCGTGAAACCATGCGAAAAAATACGGGTTAAATGTTCCGGCGCGATCCCCACGCCATTGTCGAGTACCTGGATAGTGACGCGTTTGGCTCCGTCTTTAGCGATGACAATCGTTAACCGCTTTTCCGCCGCCGTGCATTCGTCCAACGCGAATCTCGCATTGCGGATAAAATTCACCAGGATCTGCAACACTTTGTGTTTATCCACCTCTATGGAGGGCATCGGTTCAAATTGGCGGATGACTTTTATGCCATGGCGCGTCAAGTCCGTCAGATTGATTTGGATCGCATCCTCCACCAGGTCGGCCAGCGACGTTTGTTCCACCACGTGGGCCACCTTCGCATAGCTTTGCTGCATGCTGACAACGGCTTTGATGTGGTCGACATTTTTGGCTAATTGCTCCAGCTCCCGTGCCGCGGTTTCTTTGTCCTTCTTAAGCTGGTCCGCCACCTGCCCGATAAAACCTGGCACCATTTTTCCGCGCGGATCCGTTGTTAAAAAATTGGCCAGTTGGTCGTTCTGTTGTTGCAACAGGTCGGCGACCTTTTGCAGCGTCTGCGCTTGTGATTGGTGGGTTTGTTCGCGGAGTACCGTGGTGGAGATATTGATGCTGTTCAGAACGTTGCCCACGTTGTGCAGGACGCCCGTGGCCACCTCCGCCATGCCCGCCTGTCGTGATGCCAGCATCAGGTCGCGTTGCGCCCGGGCCAATTCGGTGCGGGCCTGTTCTTCGGCGGTGACCTGTTCCTTGAGTTCCCGGGTGCGCTGGGCCACGCGGGTTTCGAGTTGGTCGTTCGCTTCTTGTAAGGCGGACCGCGCGTGGTTCAGCATCGCGTTCTTCCGCGCGACCAAAGCACCCCAGGCCAGCGCGATCAAAAAGACGGCGCATACCCCCATCAACACTCCCAGCAACCGGCTTAAATTCCACCACGGTGCGTGTTGCAACACCTCTACGTCGTTCAAGGAACGCAGATGCAGCAAAAAAGAGCGGGGCTTCCCGTATTCATCGTTTTGCGTTTCATAAACCCCGGTCAACGCGACCCGGCTCCCCGGCTCGAAGTCCGGCAAGCCGCGCCCGGCGCGCGCCGCCGTCTTCAAGCTCGCTTCAAAAGTATAATCCTTGTTCTGGATCGACAACCGCGTCTCTCCTTCTTTTTCCATTTGGCTCAATAATACCCCCTCCGTTTTCACCAGCAGCCCTTCCAGATTTGCATTTATCGGGTTGGTGGCTGATAACACTACCGGATCCAGATCGGGTCCTCCTGAAGTTTGGCGATACACCGCCTCGCGCAAGACGAACTTTTGGCCCTCCTGGTCCGGGAAGCCAACTACTTCCACCCGGTCTCCCGGTCGCAATGCGGTTGTCTGCTGGCTCAACGCAAAAACGCTGTCCGCTCCATCTTCCACATAAAGAAATTGCCCGGGCGCATCCAATACGACCGTGCCGGAGGTGCGGACACGCTGGTTCAACGCGCTTTCCGTATTGAACCGCCTTAAACTGGCCAGGGGCCGGAGCGGCAGTGCGAAAACATCCGGGGGCGCCGGCTCTTCAACCTCAATATATTTACTGTCCGGCGTCCAGATCTGGATGCCCGTCAACTGGTGGCGTCCGTTGGCGATCACTGAACAGACTCCGGATACCTGGATGATTGAACCGACGTCCATTTCAAATGATTCAGTGGCAGGCACCGACATCTGGAAATCCCCGTTTAATGTGCTTAATGCAAAGTATGCCAGTCCTCCTTTTGATTGTACTCCGCGGACAAACCCACGCATTTCAACCCATTGGCCTTCTTCCGCGCCTGTCGTCGCCTGCTGTAGAGTTACGGATTCGCCTTCTTCCATGTTCGCCCATCCGTCCCGGCGCAGGACGGCATTCGTGACCACCGCTACAAAATCCCCGTCGCCCGTCACGCCATCGAGGATTACCACCGTCCCCGGTTTGGCCGTGTCGGCTTCATCCCATTGGGGATTCATCACCCGAATTCCTCCACTGCTGTCCTGCACATAAGCAAATGGTGTATTGGTATGCGACCAGGTGACGACTGCGTGGAGATGGACCGGAAGTTGGCGGCTGGCATCTTTGGGACTTAGATCACGGACTTCCTCGGCCAGGCTTAAAGGTAAATTTTGTGGAGTCGCTATGAGGGCAAAAGCGGTCGCGTTGGTCGTTTCCACAGTCCGGTACAATCCATCGCGCAACGTTTCATGCACTCCTTCTACGTATGGATAACCGATGGCTTCAACCCGTTCACCGAGTTGCAGCGGTTGGGTCTGTTTGCTGTCCACCGTCACTTGTCCGGTGGCGTCCCAGATCGTTACCGATTGTCCCGGCTCGTTCCTGCGCACCATGCCTTCCACCCGCATCACCTCGCCGGTGGGAGTATTCAATTGGATGTCCTTGCTCAACGTGAGAGGGATTTCGAAATGCGGGTCCGTTGCCAATGAGCCGATGATTTGGATGTCCTCCAGCTTGCCCACCCATAAGGCAAGGTCGCTCACGTTTCCGTCCCGGTCGAACTGGGGCTCATAGACGCATTTCATCCGGACAATATCACCTGGTTTGAAAGGCATGATGGTTTGATTGGTTTCTTTTAGCACGTACACATGGGCCATCGTATTGCCGCAAAGAAATGTCATCGTGCAATGCGTCTCCTCATCCAGCTTGCTGTCTATCAAGCCGTCCACGGATATGAGATGATCGCTCAGCCCGTTGGGGTTATCGCTCAAGTTGGTTACTGTCTCGGCAGGGAGCGGCACGTCCTTTTGCAGAATATTTATCCGTGTCTTGCTCCAGACAAACCGCTCTCGCTGTGGAACAATCACCCCGTCAATGGCGATCCGTTCCCCGGCCGCCAGCGGATAAGGCGAGTCAAAGATAGGTAGCCACCGTTGCGTGCCCATGCACTCGCCCGAGGCATTCCCCCATTCCGGATCGATGAAATAGATCACCATCTCGGTCTTGATGCGAAATTCGTTGGTTCGTTGATCGGCTGGAATCGTCCAGATCTGGGCAATATTCGTCAGGGCGGGTGGGGAGACCGGTGATGAATCCACAACTTGCCCCCCTGCAGCCAGGGCGGTCAGAAACCATGCGGCCATCGCAGTTATCAGACATGATTCCGCGCGGTGGAATGGACAAATGATCCGCGAATACATACAACAAACTTTTCAGTGCGTTTCAGCACGATCAGCCATCACATTATATCGGGTGTCTGCGGGGAAATTTAATGCATAACTGCCACAATAACAAATAATAATGCAGGCGCGGAAACAGCCGGACTTCCCGTCGGAGGGAAATATTTTAGGCCATTCATATCTCGCGATGGATTGGCAAAAATCATGACTCGAATAAAACGGAACAGGAGAGCTTTGCGCTTTATATCAAGTCATCCTGATTCGTTGTTAGATCACTTTTTTTGATTTTATTCAAAATATATATTGACTGTAACTAGTCTTCTATGATAAACGTCTATCCGTTCGATGAAAACCTGTGCAAACATATCAAACCTGAGTTGGGCGACTATGGTCGTCGCGAAAGCGACACGTCATAGCCGCTATAACCCGGGTGGTGTATTTAACCACGGTCTATCCACGGCCACCATTTGGCATAAGTCTAAAGGTAATTTGGATAGACATGAGGTAAGCAGGTAAAGAATCGAAATAGAATTTTTATTACCCTGCTTACTTCGGTAGGCAGGGTTTTTTATTTCCCTGAAACACCGCGTAACAAATTGAAAATGAACAATCTGTGACGAAAAAAGAAACGGCATCCAGGTGATGTCACGCAGCGGCAAATCAAAAATGGCGCAAGAGAGCATCAACTCTCAACCGGTGTGGTCTGTCCATAGACTGCCCAAAATAGCGCCGAAGTGTTTTTACCTGAATTTACATATTAAGGGCTTCGTAGGAGGTGTGCCCATAAACACCGAAACAACCGCCGTGAAACCGCGGGTTGGGATCGACTAGATCACCAAGAGGTGTTTGTTCTTTATTGAAATGGCATGGGCCGGGAACTCTATAGTTCCCGGCCCTTTGATTTTCCGCGGTTGTGATTTAATAGCAGAATGGCTCCTTGCCAGCGAGCATGTCCGGGTGCGATTCCCGGCAACCGCACCAATCTTCGCCTTAGCGAAGATTGCCGCGCCGTAATCTGATGAAGGCTGGCTAGTTCTTTTTGCGGGAAACTCGACCAAAGCACAGAGATGAGCCTCATAAACTCATTCAGGTGGGTGCAACTCCCACTCCCGCTACCAATTTTCGCTTAAGCGAAAATTGTCGCGTCGAAGCGCACCGCGCGAAGGCGGACGTTGTTATTGTATCGAGCTATAACTCCGCAGACCAATTTTCGGGAAATGATCCGCTTGCACGACTGTAAATCGGGTGTCACTAAACAAATCCGGAAGCGACGAATTGGAGCATTACCAACATTTCCCACCATTTGGACCCGTAGCTCAATAGACAGAGCGCCCCGTTGTCTGCGGGAAGGTTGAGGGTGCAAATCCCTTCGGGTCCGCCATTTTCCGGATCTTATCGCGAGACTGATGCCAGGGTGCAGTCGTTTCGCACGTCTCCGTCCCCGATCTCAAAATACCATCGGGGCAAACAGCGCGTGGTGTAGCAGCAACATGCCTACTTGGAACTCCCGACAAGTCGGGACAGGTGCAATTCCTGCCGCGCTGACCAATTTTCGCTGGATGTTTGGATTGATGGATTGGTGTCGCAGTTGAAGCATGTTGTCCAACAATCCACAAATCCATCCATCCAATGATCCATTTTTTTCCGCTGCCGTGGCCGAATGAGACGAGGCATTCGTCTTCTAAACGAATCCATGCGGGTGCAACTCCTGCCGGCAGCGCCAGTCTTCGCCCGGCTACAACCCGGCAACCATTGCCAGATAGTATGAAAGTAGTCCCGACACGTCGGGATTAAACCGCTTGTCCAGGTGCAAGTCCAACTCTGGCAGCCAATTTACAAAGCAGGCAGATAGGATGGCCGTGCGCAAGCACCTGCACCTGTCTTGAAAACAGGACCGGCATCACCGGGGATGGAGCGTTTGAACTCCCAGTTCCGCCACAAATCAGTTTCCCGAAGTGAAATTGTTCGCTTCGCGAAATGTGGTCCGTCGCCTTCCGCCGAACATCAACCATAAACTAAAAGAAATAACATGAAAACGATCCTTCGCTATCAAAGCCAGCTCCTCTATCGCAGGAGCTATAAACCGCAACGCCAGGTCCGGGTTCGGACGGTGCAAAAGTTGAACGCCACGTTCCACCCTGTCCACCGGTTTGGAATGAAACCGCGGTTGGAATTCGTCCTGTAGCTCAAAAGCAGAGCGCCCGGTCGATAACCGGTAGAACGTGGAGCGTTACCGCGCGGGACGACCCACTGGATGGTGTAGTCAGTCTGCACGCCGGTCTGAAAAGCCGGAGGTGCTGGTGCGATCCCGGCTCCAGTGGCCACTTCATTTACGATTTCAGGTTTACGATTTACGAGTCGGCAACATGTTTGGACAAATGCGTAAATCGTCATTCGTAAATCGTGAATAAAAACGCTCTCAAGGTGTAATCAGTCTCTGCACGCCGCTCTGCGAAGGCGGAAGTTCGTGGTGCAACTCCACGTGAGAGCGCCATTTTTTGAAATCGCAAATCGTAAATCATTAATCGTAAATATCCAGCCCCTGTGCCTCAGCAGCTGCAGGGCGGGTTTCGTAAACCCGTATACGTCGGTGCGAGTCCGACCAGGGGCCCCACGTTTCAGCTATCAGGATTGTGGTGTAAGAGCAGCATTTCGCGGCGTGAACGCGACGGTCCGGGTGCAATCCCCGGCTTCCTGACCAGATCAACCAACAATAACTCCCCGCGAGTAATAATTTTCAGAATTTGAGACGGCCAGCAGCTGATCTAGCAATTCGCCCGATTGGTCCTGCGGATGAGCTGTCTTAGTGTAGCTCAGTGGTAGAGCAACGGTCTCATAAACCGTCTGTCGTGGGTTCAAATCCCGTCAATCAAAAAGGTCCGGGACAGCAAACCTGCGCCCAAGCGCAGCCCAAAGATGGCTCTGAGAACCCCGAATGCTTCGGAGTTCCCGCCGTTAACGGGTGGTTTTCTGTTCCGGACTTCACTTTGGTAGGGCGCGCATTCCGTGCGCGCCGAACATCCGATTCTGTCTGAGCAAAGAACGATTCCACGGTGCCCAAATTAGGATTCAAACATATTAAAACAGAAGAAAGAAAAACTATGACCTTCGAAATTATTATTCCGCTGATCATTCTGGCAGGCATCGTTGCTGTGCCGATAGTCCTGAACTTCCGTTACGTCTTCGACGTGCCGGAAGGCCACGCCGGACTGGTCTATCATCACCGCATCTACATCCGGCGCAATAACGCCGGTCGTCATGTCATCTGGGGTCGCGGCTGGACGATGGTCCTCATTGACCTGCGCAAAACCATCCTGGCCGTCGCGGGCCAGGACGTTTTGACCGCGGACAATGTCAGTCTCAAGCTGAGCCTGCTCGCCACCTACCAGATCGCCGACCCGGCCAAAGCCGTGCACGAAACCCAGAATTGGACGGGCGACCTGTACCAGACGGCACAACTTGCCACGCGTGCGGTCGTCAACAGTGTTGCGATTGAAACATTGCTCGGCCAAAAGTTAGAGATCGGTGCGCAACTGCTGGCGCGGGTGCAACCAGAAACCGCAAAGATTGGCATCAACGTCCTCGCGATCGAAGTCCGGGACGTCATGCTGCCGCCGGACCTCAAACGCGCATTTGCCGACGTGCTGAAAGCGAAACAGGAAGGCCAGGCTGCGTTGGAACGCGCGCGCGGCGAAACCGCCGCCCTGCGCCATCTTGCGAACGCCGCCCGCGTCATGGACGGCAACCCGGCCCTGATGAACCTGCGCCTGATGCAGACGCTCACCAACGCGCAGAACGCCGGCCACACGCTCGTGCTCGGTGTGCCGGGTGGCTTCGTACCGTTGAATCCGTACGCAAAGCCCGCTGCTGAAAACGACCATCCCAAATAACCTGGCGGTCGGGATGAAAATCTTTGCCCGCCTTGTTTCGAGATTGGCAAAACTTTATTGAGAAAGGTATTTTATGAAAACACGTTTAAAACTATCCGTCTGCGATTTCCGTTTGAAACTGCCCGCCTATGACGACGCCTATTACGTCAGGCGCGCTTTGAAACTGGAAGCCGCTCTCAAGCAGAAACCAAAAGTTCTTCGACTTGAGTTGATCGGCGAAGGTGAAGTCCCCGCTGACACTACATTGCTCATCCGTTCCATCTTGTTGGGCCGCGCGCCTGGCACGGAACTCGTGACCAACGCGCGTTCGAGCCTGCAAGGCGGTTCCGTACTGGTCTGGCTCATGGGTGATCGCCGTACGATCCGCGAGGATGCCCGGGTGTTCTTCAAACGCAATCCGCTGGCGGATGAAAACCTGGTAGAAGTCTATGCGGGCCTGGGCGAACCCGAATCCAAATACAAGGATTCCTATTCATCCTTCGATCCTGCGGACGCGGACTATGCGCGCGTGCTTAAGCTCATCGATGAGTATTTGCCCGTGCGGCAATTTGCCGGACGCGTCGTCAGCGTAAATCTGCTGCGCGAATTTGGACTGGTGGAGAACCGGCCCGTCGGCGTTTCGTCTGTTGCCGCACCTGCAAAAAGCGCTCAGGCCATGGTCTCCACTTGAATCATGCGAAGATAGTTAATCACACGCGGGCGGAGGGAAACCTCCGTCCGCTTCCATTTTATCCCATTGCCGAGCAAATTGCCGCCTGCGGCGCATAGCGCCGTCCCGATGCATCGGGAGTGCAATTCCAGTACGAGATTCCAAATTAGATGAGAAGGAACGCCGTGCCAAAAATCATTCATCCGCACTGATAGTAACGGCCAGACCTTCTGCCTGGGCCAAAGCTCCTTGAATTCGGTCAGCCGTCAAAAAGGCTTCACATTCGAGTTCAAGTGCCAATGCAACATGCAACAGGTCAAAGCCGCGGCAACCCAGCCGCTCGGTATGTTTTGCCGACAAGCTGGAGGCCAACTCAATGGCAGTATCCATGTTGTGCGAGATTTCAATGAAGATTCGCCGGGAAATGTATTTTTGAAGCAGCGCCAACGAAGTGTCGTGCTCGCGTTTGATTGCGAAACGGTTGGACGACGGCAGGGTATGCCGCTGATGGAAAGCACGTTGCCGGATGGCGTTGGCAACTTCCAGTGCGTGCAGGGGAAGAAAGAATACCGGTGGACGTTTGAGGTGGTGGTATTCCGCCATGGCCGCTCTGGTTCCGGGTTCCTCAATTAAAAGTTTCACCAGGAAGCTGGTATCGGCGTAAGTCCTCATCGCCGGGATTCAAGCACAATTTTTGAGAGGCTGATTTTCGACGGCTTGCCGTGCAAGACTTCCGCAAAAATCTCATCAACTGCGCGACGGCGTTCCTCCTCATCGGCACCCGTGGCTTCAGCAGGCTGAATGAGCCAAAGCGGATTGCCATTGTCGGTGACGGTAACAGATTGGCCCGCGCGGGTGAGGCGTTTCACTTTGAGCGGCTCGCGGACCAAAGTGCGCAATGTGATCGTTTTCATCTTGTCTGACACTAATGTCTGACAATATCAAAGTCAATCCCTGCCGGAACTGTTTTTAGCGACGCGAATACCGGTGTCGGTCAGGACGTCACAGGCCTGGTCCCGATTCCGAATCGGGATTCAACTCCGCCTTCGCGTCGCGTTTTGCATCCGTGGTGAAATTACCATCACACTCCGCTTCGAACGGAGAGTCTGCAGGTGGGAGTCCTGCCGGATGTGCCAATTTTCTTGCCGCGTTAGCCCAACTACAAGAGGCGCTCCGCTTAGAACGGAGAGGTTGGGGGTGGAAATCCCTCACGCGGCACCAACTTCAATGTCCGGGCGTGTAGTTCGAAGAGAACCGTCCGTTTTATAAACGGAGTCGCACTAGATGAGTGCCCGGCCCGGGAGCGTTACCCGGCACGCTGACCATTTTCAAATCATCAATCGTAAATCGCAAATCAAAAATGTCTTTGGAATGTCAACCGAACGAGTGAGTCGGGCTTCGTTGCTAATGTAGTGTCTCATAAATAACCGGCATTATAAGCGCCGCAGGGTATTCTTCCCTCATGCCACGACATGCGCCGCCCGTGAACTTGACGGAAACTGATCGTTTGGAGCTGGAGCGCTGGGTGGCGGCGCACCGCACCCCCCAGCAAGTTTCGCAACGGTGCCGG
>DASXYX010000011.1:0-6586 GCA_036502245.1 Verrucomicrobiia bacterium | reverse complement strand
ATGAATTTCTGCCGCTGGAACAGGTCACCGAAGACCATTTCCACAAACAATTCAATCTGAATGTTCTTGGCCTGGTGCTCGCCACACAGGAAGCGGTGCGCCAGTTCGGCCCGGATGGGGGCAGCATTATTAACATCAGTTCGGTGGTCAGCACGGTGGCTCCGCCGAACGGGTCAATTTACAGCGCAACCAAGGGTGCCGTGGATACGGTGACCAAGTCGCTCGCGAAGGAACTTGGACCGCGAAAAATCCGCGTGAATGCCATCAACCCGGGCATGATTGAAACGGAAGGCTTCCGCGCTGCCGGCGTTGCCGGGAGCGAAATGGAAAAAAATGTCGTTGCGCAGACGCCGTTGGGCCGGGTCGGAAGGCCGCAGGACATCGGATCTGTGGCAGTATTCCTTGCCTCGCCGGATTCAGGCTGGATCACGGGTGAAACGTTGTATGTCGCCGGTGGCTTTGGCGGGTAATTTTGCCGTACAAAAACAATCAAAAATTAGAGAGTTATGAAACAAACAATTGAAATTAACACCGCGAACTTTGAGCAGGAAGTCCTGCAGTCGCGCGAACCTGTCCTGGTGGATTTTTGGGCGGAATGGTGCGGGCCCTGCAAAATGCTCGGGCCGGCGCTCGATGAAATTGCCGTTGAACAGGCAGGGCGCGTGAAAGTCGCCAAGGTAAACGTAGACGAGAATCAGGAATTAGCCGCGCGTTTTGGAATTCAGTCTATTCCAACCCTCGTCTATTTTGTGGGGGGTCGCGTGCAGGAACAAACCGTCGGCGCGGTCAGCAAACGGGCAATTCTCGCCAAACTCGAGAAACTGACCGTGCCGACATAAATCACGTTGATAACGACAAACGCCATGAACAAAGTTGACCGCAGCGTACTTATTGGACAGGCCAATTCCTCATCAGCCGGGGCCTCGCCCCAGCCGGTGAGGAAAGTTGATCCCAGCCTGCTGATCGAACAGCTCAATTGGCGCTATGCGACCAAGCAATTCGATCCGCAACGCAAAATCAGCGCTGAAGAATGGTCGGCCCTTGAGGAAGTGCTCGTCCTCACGCCGTCTTCGTACGGTTTGCAGCCATGGAAGTTTGTCATCGTGACTGACCCGGCCACCCGTGAGCGGCTTGTTTCCGCCTCGTGGGGACAACGCCAGGTGGCCGCCGCGTCGCATCTGGTCGTTTTCGCCATCAAGAGAAACCTGAACGAGCAGGATATAGATGATCACGTGGGCCGCATAACGGAAGTTCGCGGCGTCCCGCGTGAAACGTTGCTCCCCTATCGCGAAATGATGGTGGGCAACATTATCAAACGCTGCGATGAACCGAAGCGAAAAGAATGGGCCGCCAACCAGGTCTATATCGCCTTGGGCAATTTTCTGACCAGCGCCGCGCTCCTGGGTATTGATGCCTGCCCCATGGAAGGCATTGAGCCCGCGAAATACGATGAAATCCTCGGCCTGGAAAAAAGCGGTTTGAGCACCGTGGTCGCCGCTGCTGCCGGTTATCGCGCCGCGACGGACAAATATTCACTTGCAAAAAAAGTGCGCTTCTCGAGGGACCAGGTCCTCTTGAGAGTGTGAAAGTTTGAAACGGGGATGTTTTATGAAAATTCCAATTGAAATTGGTAGGGACATTGCGCTGCGATGTCCCCGCCCGCGTATAGCGGGCGGAACCTCCGCGGTTGGACGTCAGACCACGCGAGTTGCGCCGCTGGACGCGGCGCTGACGGCGCAGCGCGCCGTCCTTACCCCAAATCTCGTTCGCGCGTTCAGCATAGATCCGCCAGTCGTCGACGCGCCGATCCAATCTCCGCCGATAGACGATAGCGAATTGCTCGACAGTTATTCGCGGACAGTCACAGAGGCGGTTGGCAAAGTCGCCCCCACGGTCGTGAATATCCGCACGCATAAGAGCACCGGTCGCGATGGCCGGCCCGGACAGGAATCCGGCGGCTCAGGTTCTGGTTTCATCATCGCGCCCGATGGTTTTATTCTGACCAACAGCCACGTGGTCCACGGGGCAGACAAACTCGAAGTGACGCTGGCCGACGGCCAAATGTTCACAGCCGCTCTGGTTGGCGAGGACCCGGAGTCCGACCTGGCCGTCATTCGCATCAATGCCGCGCAGCAATTGCCGCATGCCCATCTGGCGGATTCGAAGGCCGTTCGTGCCGGCCAAATTGCCGTGGCCATCGGCAGTCCACTCGGATTTCAACAAACGGTGACAGCCGGCGTGGTCAGCGCCCTGGGGCGATCAATGCGGTCACAATCCGGCCGGTTGATCGACAATGTCATTCAGACCGATGCCGCGTTGAATCCAGGCAATTCCGGCGGCCCGCTTGTCAATTCGAATGGCGAAGTCATCGGCGTGAACACCGCCGTCATTCTGCCGGCGCAGGGAATCTGTTTTGCCATCGCCAGTAACACCGCTGAATTTGTCGCAGCCTGGCTGATCAAGGACGGACGCATCCGGCGCAGTTGGATTGGCGTCATCGGCCAGAACGCTCCGATTCACCGTAGAATCGTGCGTTTCCATCATCTGCCTGCCGAATACGGCGTGCTCGTCACGGGCACCGAGCCCGGGAGTCCGGCCGGCCGCGCCGGTCTGCGCGAGGGCGACGTCATCGTCTCCTTTGCCGGCGAGAGCGTATCGAGCATTGACGAACTGCATCGTCATCTGGTTGCCCGGGTCATTGGCATCCCGACCGTATTTACAGTCATCCGACATACGGAGAAGCTGGAAGTGATTTTGACGCCGGAAGAGTTAACGGGTCTTCGCAACGCTTCGCCCCGGCAAGAGCGCTGAAGCAACAGGTTGGATTAGTGGATCAATGGATTGTTGGGGGAGCACTCACCCCCTTAATCCGGCGATCCACTAGTTCATTCATTCGGCGATTGCCGTTGCCTTGCATGGATTGTGATGATAATCATCATTACCGTTGTCGCAGTTATTGAAACGTAATTGTTGCAAAAACTATGGAGGAGAAACCGAACCAAACAGGAGCCCCTTCCGCCCCGGAACCGGCTGCGCCCCTAACACCACCGCCGCCGCCAAAAAAACGAAGCTATCGCAAACAGATTTTCGGAGCCGTGGTTGTGCTGGTGGTCGTGGTTATTGCGTTTTTTTACTACGTCCATTTCATTGCTCCGTATGAGAGCACAGACGATGCGTTTATTGACGGCTACACCACATTCATCAGCCCGCGCGTGAACGGACCGGTCATTCGCCTGTTGGTTACGGACAACCAGGAAGTCGCAGCAGGAGCTTTGCTTTTAGAAATTGATCCCAGCGATTACGAAACGGCGGTCGCCCAGGCGCGCGCCGATTTGGCCGCCGCCCAAAGCCAATTAAGTTCCGCCAATGCCCAGGTAAGCGTGAGCGAATCCAAAGTAGTTCAGGCTCAGGCCGCCGTGGTCTCGGCCGAGGCCGCAAACGAGCGCGCGGCCGCCGACCTTAAGCGTTATCAATCCGTGGAAAGCCGGGCAGTGTCCAAAACTGCGTTTGACCTAGCGCAGGCTCAGGCGCGTTCCGCCGGGGCAGATCTACAATCTGCGCAAAGTCAGGTCCTGTCCGCCCAGGCCCAGGTGACATTGAGCCAGGCGGGCGTCGAGACGGCCAATGCATCCATCCTGCAGGCCAACGCGCGGCTCAAACAAGCTGAATTAAATTTGTCCTACACAAAAATCGTCGCGCCGTTTGACGGCCGCGTCACGGCCCGCACGGTCCAAACCGGAAACTACGTCCAGCCGGGTCAGGCATTGTTCGCGCTTGTGCCATCCCACATCTGGGTCACCGCGAATTTCAAAGAAACGCAACTAACTCATATGCGCCCGGGCCAACCGGTCGAGGTGCATATTGACGCGTACCCGCAACAAACATTTAGGGCAAAAGTGGACAGCCTGCAGGCGGGCACGGGCGCAAAGTTCAGCCTGTTGCCGCCGGAAAATGCCGTTGGCAATTTCGTCAAGGTTGTCCAGCGAGTCCCCGTCAAAATTGTTTTTGATGAGGACCTGCCAACCAATCTGGATATTGGTCTCGGCCTGTCCGTCGAACCGCGAGTGCGGGTCAGATGAGCGATGGCGCGTCCATTGCGGCGGGCGAATGGCGTCCGCGCGCCAACCCATGGGTGATTGCCCTGGCGGTGATGCTGGCTACATTCATGGTCATCCTCGACACGTCCATCGCCGTCGTCGCGCTCCCCTACATCGCCGGAAACCTCGGCGCGACCCAGGACGAATCCACCTGGGTGCTCACCAGTTATCTGGTGGCCAATGCCATTATCCTGCCCGCCAGCACATGGTTCTCCGGTTTCTTTGGACGCAAAAAATTTCTTATCGCCTGCACAGTCATTTTCACCGTTGCCTCGTTGCTTTGTGGCGTGGCGACGAGCATGACGGGGCTGGTTATCTATCGCGTATTACAGGGCCTCGGAGGCGGCGCCATGCAACCGCTATCGCAGGCCATTCTCCTGGAAAGTTTTCCGCCGGCCAGACGGGGCGCGGCCACTGCCGTATTCGGCCTCGCCATCGTCGTTGCCCCGATCATCGGGCCCACGCTGGGTGGTTGGTTGACGGACAATTGGTCCTGGCGCTGGACCTTTTTTATCAACCTTCCCGTGGGTATTTTAGCGGTCTTTATGATGCTGCTGGTGCTGGAAGACCCGCCCTATATTCGCGCCGGAAGATCCGGGCGGCTTGACGGTATTGGATTTGGTTTAATTGCTCTCGCGCTTGGCACTTTACAAATCATTTTAGACAAGGGGCAGGATGCCGACTGGTGGGGCGCCGTTTGGATCAGGTGGTTTACGCTCGGATGCATTTTGTGTTTTATCGGATTTGTTATTCGAGAACTCACTGCGGCCGGGCCGCTCGTGGACTTGAAGGTTTTGAAAAATCGGAACTTTGCAGTAAGTTGCTTTCTGTTTGCGCTATTTGGGATGATTGTCTATGCGCTCATTACCATACAACCGTTGTTCCTGCAGTCGCTCATGGGTTATGACGCCTTCAAGTCCGGGTTAAGTGTCTGCCCGCGCGGCATCGGTGCAATGGCGGCGCTGTTTTTTGTCGGCGCGCTCGTGAGTCGGGTGGATTCGCGCGTGCTGGCGGCATTGGGATTCCTCATGAGCGCCCTGGCCAGCTATATGTTGTCCCGTTTGACACTCCAAATCGCCATGGGCAGCGTTCTGCTGCCGAACATCCTGGCGGGCTTTGGTTCGGGCCTGCTTTTCGTTCCTCTGACAACATTATCCGTCGGCACGCTTCGGAACGAACAAATCGGAAATGCCGTCGGCCTGCAAAACCTGATTCGCAATATCGGCGGCAGCATCGGCCTTTCGCTCGTGTCTACATTTCAAGAACGCCTTGCCCAAGTCCATCAGTTTCAAATGGTCGGCCATATGTCTCCATTGAACCCTCAGTACAATCAGGCCGCCGCCGCGGCGCAGGTCATTTTTGAACGACGTTTTAGTCCTGCGGATGCCCTGGCCCATGCCCACGGGCTGCTCTACAACACCTTGCTCCAGCAATCCAGTTATTGGTCGTTTATGAATGTGTTTTTCCTTGTGGCGTGTCTGTGCGTGTTGTCCCTCCTGGGTATTTTCCTGTATGAAAAACCGCGAACAGTTCACGCCGTATCGGCCGCGGAGTGATAGAATACATCATAGACATGAAACAAATTCTTCTCATAGACCGGGAATTCGGGGCGGGCGGCACTACCATTGCCGCTATGCTGGCGCAACGGCTGGGCTGGAAATTGTTCGATGACGAATTGAGCCAGGAAATCGCGCGGCTCGCAAAAATCCCGCTGGAAATTTGCCGCAAGCGGGAGGAGCGCAAAGACCCGCTGGTGCACCGATTGATCAACCTCATATGGCGCGGCAGCTTTGACCGCAACCTGCCGTCGCCCGACCTGGCGATTTTGGATACGGACCGGCTCGTTTGCCTCATCGAGCACGTTGTCAAGAAAGCCGCGGAGACCCGTCCCTGCATCATGGTTGGACGCGGCGCCCCTTATTTCCTGCGTGAACGCAAAGACATCCTCTCCATCTTTCTCTACGCCTCGCGCGAGCTCAAATATCATCGCGTGCTCAAGCGCGTTGGCGGTAACGAAAAGGAGGCTATTGAGATGGTGGATTCCCAGGATGAGGACCGGAGGAAATTTGTAAAACATTATTTCGGGCACGATTGGCCAAAACGCGAACTCTATCATGCCATGTTCAACACGGGCATCGGTGATGAATTAACGGTGGATGCCATTCTCGATTTGCTCAACGCCGTGAATCCAAAGGAGGAGGCGGTGAAAACATGAAGAGCCTCATCATACAAATCGTGCGTGAAGTCTGGGAACCAATGTCCGCGTCTGCCGTTTCAAACCATCTGACGATGATTCCCCCTCTCCCAGGGGGAGGGGGCCGGGGTGAAATTTCCCCGAAGACCGATTCGCGCATTGAACTCTTGAATCGACTATCATACGGAGCGCAGCTGTGTGGATGGGCGAAGGGGCACCAGCCGCAGCACTCTCAAAAGTTTGGACCTGCTGCGGCTGGTCTTCGACACAGCCGCGCTCCGGAAACGGTTCATGG
>DASXYX010000010.1:0-31529 GCA_036502245.1 Verrucomicrobiia bacterium | reverse complement strand
TCGCAACTGCTCGACTTGTAGGTCTCACAGTAAAGCTCCCTTATACTCATGCGCTCTATAGCCCGATTACCGACCGGGCCGAGGGAACCTTCGTAATCCTCCGTTACTCTTTGGGAGGATTCCGCCCCAGAAAAACTGACCTGCTATCACTGTCCCACGACCAGATAATGGTGCGAGGTTAGACGCCTAACAATTAAAAAGGGGTATTTCACGTTGTGACTCAGCCCAATCCTGGGACCGGGCTTCAAAGTCTCCCCCCTATTCTACGTATTAAAAATCAAGCGACAATAACAGCTTACAGTAAAGGTGCATAGGGTCTTTCCGTCCTGCTGCGGGTAGGCGGCATCTTCACCGCCACTACAATTTCACCAGGCCTCTCTCCGAGACAGTCGTCAACTCGTTACACGATTCGTGCGGGTCGGAACTTACCCGACAAGGAATTTCGCTACCTTAGGACCGTTATAGTTACGGCCGACATTCACGGGGGCTTAGATCCAGAGCTTGCACCCTAGACTTTCACCTTTCCGCATTGGTCACGTGTCACACCCTATACATCGTCTTGCGACTTAGCAGAGTGCTGTGTTTTTGCTAAACAGTCGGTTGACGCAATTAACTGCGGCCCCTTGCGGGGCACCCCTTCTACCGAAGATACGGGGCTAATTTGCCGAGTTCCTTAGAGAGATTTAACCTGCGCGCCTTAGAATACTCATCTATCCCACCTGTGTCGGTTTACGGTACGGGCACTAGCCGAACTAACCACGAAGCTTTTCTCGGAAGCAGAGTATCACACAATCCCCCTCGGCCGTGGCCTCAGGGTCCTGTCACCTTTCAGAGTACCCCGGTATTTTATCCCCGGGCAACCTACGGGCTTCGACGACCATTCAACAGGTCGCTGTGTTAACTTTCTCCGTCACTCCTTGGATCAAACGTTCGGTCAGTGGTTCTGGAATATTAAACCAGATTGGCATCGACTATTCCTTACGGCCTCGTCTTAGCACCCGACTAACCCTGGGAGGACGAACCTTCCCCAGGAATCCTTGGGATTTAGGCGAGCCGGATTTTCACCGGCTTTATCGTTACTTATGTCTGCATTCTCACTTCCAATCGCTCCAGGGTCGGTTACCCTTCCCCTTCGCCGCAATTGGAACGCTTTCCTACCCCGCGGCATTGCTGCCGCAGCCACAGCTTCGGTATACGGCTTAAGTCCCGATCATTTTCGGCGCAATCTCGCTCGATGGGTCAGCTGTTACGCACTGTTTAAATGATGGCTGCCTCTAAGCCAACATCCCCATTGTCTATGCAAAATCACATCCTTTTTCACTGAGCCGTATTTTGGGACCTTAACTGATGGTTTGGATTATTCTCCTCTCGACTATGAAGGTTATCCCCCACAGTCTGACTGCCGGACTTCACTCTGCGGTATTCGGAGTTTAATTAAGTTCAGTACCCCGTTAGGAGCCCTAGCTTATTTAGTGCTCTACCTCCGCAGATCAGCATCCGACGCTATACCCAAATATATTTCGGAAAGAACCAGCTATCACAGGGTTTGATTAGTCTTTCGCTCCTAACCACAGCTCATCTCACAATTTCTCAAGATTGACGAGTTCGGGCCTCCACTCCGTTTTACCGGAGTTTCACCCTGGCCATGGTTAGATCACCTCCGCTTCGGGTCTATTGCTCGCAACTAAGCGCCCTATTCGGACTTGCTTTCGCTGCGCCTCCACCGGTGGCCGGCTTAGGCTTGCTACGGGCAATAACTCGCAGACTCATTATACAAAAGGCAGGCGGTCACCGGACAAGCCGGCTCCCACTGACTTGTTAGCAATTGATTTCAGTTACTATTTCACTCCCCTCACCGGGGTGCTTTTCACCTTTCCCTCGCGGTACTAGTTCACTGTCGGTCTTCATCGAGTATTTAGCCTTATGCCGTGGTCGGCATGGATTCACACCGGATTTCACGTGTACGGTGTTACTCAGGAGGCCGCTAGATACAGTTCGGTTTTCGACTACGGGCCTGTCACCCTCTTTGGCCGACCTTTCCAGGTCGTTCGTCTAACCGTTCTTTCTCACAGCGCGGTCCTACAACCCCAAGGGGATAAATCCCCCTGGTTTGGGCTTTTCCGCTTTCGCTCGCCACTACTAACGGAATCGATTCTCATTCTTTTCCTGCGGATACTGAGATGTTTCACTTCTCCGCGTATTGCGTGGCCGGTCCTATGTATTCAGACCGGCACGACGCCGATTGCTCGGCGCCGGGTTTCCCCATTCGGAAATCTCCGGATCAAAGCGTGCGTGCCGCTCCCCGAAGCTTATCGCAGCTTGCTGCGTCCTTCATCGCCTGATGAAGCCAAGGCATCCATCAATTGCTGTAACTGGTTTATGCAAACGCTCGTTATTCTAGGCGTTTAATTTACCCACTTACACTTACATCTAACTATTTAAATCTAATTCAAATCTATTCGATTTGATACCTCTATACAGACTGAAACTTTCAAAGAACGAAATTGGTAGATCGTCCGCTCTCCTTCCTCGGGATTCGAAATGGTGGGCCCAGATGGACTTGAACCATCGACCCCGCGCTTATCAAGCGCGTGCTCTAACCAGCTGAGCTATGAGCCCTTAAAACTGAAGCCAGGGGTGAAATCTTACCCTTGCACCCGGCACACCTGAACGTGCGCCGAAGCAGGGCTCCGCCAGCCGAAGCCCGAAGGGCAAAGGCTGGAGCCGGCCGGATTCGAACCGGCGACCCCCTGCTTGCAAAGCAGGTGCTCTGCCAGCTGAGCTACGACCCCGTAGCGAGGAAAATGGAGAGAAAGAACTCTCGTTTGAAATTTACTTTGTGCGATCGATCAGAACCCATCCTACGATCCTTGTGGGACCGGAGAATTTCGACCATCGCCGATTAACTGTGAGCCGGCCTTTTGGGCTGCTCTCGCGTTCGGCGTCTCCTTAGAAAGGAGGTGATCCAGCCGCAGGTTCCCCTACGGCTACCTTGTTACGACTTCGTCCCAATCACCAGCCTCACCTTAGGGCGCCGCCTCCCTTGCGGGTTGGCAAACGCACTTCGGGCGAAACCGGCTTTCATGACGTGACGGGCGGTGTGTACAAGGCCCGGGAACGTATTCACGGCGCCGTAGCTGATGCGCCATTACTAGCGATTCCAACTTCATGTAGTCGAGTTGCAGACTACAATCTGAACTGGGCCCGGTTTTGAGGATTTGCTCCACCTCGCGGTATTGCTTCCCTCTGTACCGGGCATTGTAGCACGTGTGCAGCCCTAGCCGTAAGGGCCATCCTGACTTGACGTCATCCCCACCTTCCCACCCTCAAAGAGGGTTTGTCTCCCTAGAGTGCCCAACTAAATGGTGGCAACTAAGGACAGGGGTTGCGCTCGTTGCGCGACTTAACGCAACATCTCACGACACGAGCTGACGACAGCCATGCAGCACCTGTGCACCGGTCCCTTGCGGGAAAGACGCCTTTCAGCGTCGGTCCAGTGCATGTCAAGGCTAGGTAAGGTTCTTCGCGTTGCATCGAATTGAGCCACATGCTCCACCGCTTGTGCGGGCCCCCGTCAATTCCTTTGAGTTTTAGCCTTGCGGCCGTAGTCCTCAGGCGGCACACTTAACGCGTTAGCTTGGGCCCTGGGGGGGTCGAATCCGCCAAGACCTAGTGTGCACCGTTTAGGGCGTGGACTACAGGGGTATCTAATCCCTTTTGCTCCCCACGCTTTCGTGCCTGAGCGTCAGTAACTGTCCAGGTAACCGCCTTCGCCTCTGGTGTTCCTCACGATATCTACGCATTTCACTGCTACACCGTGAATTCCGTTACCCTCTCCAGTACTCTAGCCATGTAGTTTGAGGTGCAATTCCGAGGTTAAGCCTCGGGCTTTCACGCCTCACACACTTGGCCGCCTGCGCACCCTTTACGCCCAGTGAATCCGAATAACGCTTGCAGTCTCTGTATTACCGCGGCTGCTGGCACAGAGTTAGCCACTGCTTCCTCTCCGGGTTAAGTCAGGCTTTGAACTATTAACTCAAAGCGTTTCTTCCCCGGTGACAGAGGTTTACAATCCGAAGACCTTCATCCCTCACGCGGCGTCGCACCATCAGGCTTTCGCCCATTGTGAATGATTCGAAACTGCTGCCACCCGTAGGTGTCTGGACCGTGTCTCAGTTCCAGTGTGGCTGGTCGTCCTCTCAGACCAGCTACCCGTCTTAGCCTTGGTGAGCCGTTACCTCACCAACTAGCTGATAGGCCGCGGGCTCATCGTAAAGTGTCAGGCCTTGCGGTCCCCAACTTTGAACTCTCGTTCACATCCGGTATTAGCTCGCCTTTCAGCGAGTTATCCCAGGCTTTACGGCAGATGACCCACGTGTTACACACCCTTGCGCCACTCCGACTTGAAAATATTGCTACCTCCAAATCAGCGTTCGACTTGCATGTCTTATCCACGCCGCCAGCGTTCGTTCTGAGCCAGAATCAAACTCTCCGTATAAAAACGTTAGTTGATTCGCCTTTAATTCGTAAAAATCAAAGGACTTTTATCTTTTGGTTAAATACTTCAAAATCAGCCAACTAACTGGCTGAAGTTAAAGGGGCTCTTAACTAATCGCACAATTCAATTTTCAAAGAACATCAGGTGTTTCCACCCAAAAATTCATTCTCGACCTTTTCCCGTTCAGGGGAAAAAAAACCCAACTGCCGAATCATATCTTTCAACTCGGCAATCAGTTTCGAGTTTAACGGACGCGTAAGCTGTTCTTACTGCGCCACTTGTCAACAGGCATCTCTGCCAGCCCTGCCGGTTTAGCGGCGAAGGACGATTACTTTACCAAACAATCTAAACCGCGCAAGGGTTTTTTCAATTTTTTTTTGACGCTGCAAATCATCGAAAAAACCAACAAAATCAACTGTTTTATGTATCCCAGGAATTTCGGGAAACAAATGAGTAACAAATTTTTCCGAATTACCCGATCCGGATCACGCGGCAGCAATCTGCGCGGCTAAATCGGCTTTCCGTTGGCGCAAACTCTTGAAGAATTCATAGCCTTCGCGGCTGCGGCGCACCAAAATATCTTTGTCCTCAAGCATCGTTTTGATGATCCGCAAAATCGGTTTGGGACGCAGATAATAAGTGCGATAAAAACGATCCACCGCTTCAAAAATTTCTTCCTTGGAGGCCTCAGGATATGCCAGCGTACTTTGTTGGAAGCCATCACCTTCCACCAGATCGGTCTTGTCCTTTTTCACGAACCAGCCGTTGAGTTTGGCTTGTTCATAAAGCTCCGTTCCAGGATATGGCGCGGCGAGTGACACCTGCAAGCTGAACACGTCCAACTCTTTCGCAAAATTGATCGTCTGCTCGATCGTTTCTTTGGTCTCGACCGGCAATCCGAGAATGAACGTGCCATGGATCACCACGCCGGCGCGATGGCAAGCCTTGGTGAAATTACGCATCTCATCGGTGGTAACACCTTTCTTGATGCGCTTGAGTGTCTCATCATTTCCACTTTCGTAGCCAACGAGGAACAGACGCAAGCCGTTGTCTTTGAAACTCTTGATGGTGTCGTAATCCAGATTGGCGCGACTGTTGCAGCTCCACGTCAAACCAAGCGGGCCAAGCTTTTTCGCGATCTCACGCGCGCGCGGCAGGTTCGCCGTGAACGTGTCGTCATCGAAGAAAAATTCACGCACCTGCGGGAAAATTTTCTTCATGTACGCCATTTCGTCGGCAACGTTTTGCGGCGAACGGACACGATATTTGTGGCCACCAATCGTCTGCGGCCACAGGCAGAAACTGCATTGGGCAGGGCAACCGCGGCCGGTGTAAAGGCTCACATAAGGATGGAGCAGGTAGCCGATGAAATAATTTTCAATTTTGAGATCGCGCTGATAAACGTCAGCCACCCAGGGCAACGTGTCCATGTCCTGGATCATTTCCCGTTCGGGATTGTGGACAATCTTGCCGTCCTTATTCTTGTAGGAGAGACCCGCAATCTTATCCATCGGACGGCCTTCAGCGACTTCTTTGCAGGTGAAATCAAATTCTTTGCGGCCAACCCAATCGATGGCCGGCGAGGCCTTCAACGTCTCGGTCGGCAACACCATGGTATGCGCGCCAATAAAGCCGATTTTCGTGTCCGGCTTCTGTTTTTTGATGGCCTCGGCCACCTTGCAATCGTTCTTCAACGACGGCGTGGACGTGTTGATGATGACGTGATCATGCTCCTTCGCGATGGCAAGGCACTTGGCCAAATCAATGTCGTGCGGCGGGCAATCGAGCAAGCGCGAATTGGGCGTAAGCGCGGCGGGTTGCGCGAGCCACGTGGGATACCAATAGCTGGTGACTTCGCGGCGCGCCTGGTAACGGGCGCCGGCGCCACCGTCAAATCCGTCAAAAGACGGAGGGGATAGATACAATGTTTTGCTCATTTTAATCACTTATGCGTGCGTTAATTGATAAATCACCGGACGATAACGCGGTTGAGGAATTTTCCGCTTCAAATCACGCGCCGTTTCCAACCACAATTTTTTTGCGACTTCAACCTCACGCAACGCTTCAACTGGCGTTTTTCCAAAAGCTGAACAATACTTCAAATCAGGGATGTCAGCGATGTAACCGCCATCCTCTTCACTGTAAAAAACGTTAACGTGATAATCTTTCATCATTCCAATGTTAAGTCGTAACTCTCAACAATTTCAAGCATCTGCTTGATTTGATATGGCTTTAACTTTCCACCAACATTCTGAAAATTCAAGAGTTCGGGTATGCCAGAACGTTTCAAAATGTGATGGCTTCCCCGGATGCGATCCAATTTGAAACCAAACGCTCCAGCCAGTTTAATCGCTTCGGTGAACCGCAAGTTTTGCGGGCTGTTAATTGCTTTTTCAAGGAGCTTTTGGATTTGCATTCGGGGCTTTACTGCGCCGCTCCATTTCCTGTTTCTGCCTCATTGCTTCCGCAATGAGTGCCCACATGCGCTTCGTGCTGTTGGGTGTTGTTGGAAAACGCGCCGCGCGCTCCGGCGGCAGGAGAATTGATAGCGGCCTTGGCCTCGGCCAAATGGCCCTTGCCGATGCTGACGCCGTTGAATGCGCGCTTCTCCAGTTCCGGCGTGTAAACAACCGGTCGCGGTTTCGCGCCAAAGTTATACATGAAATTTTTCATGTTATCGCCGCGCTTATAACTCGTGCCGAGTGCGCCGCTGGGATCGTACCCGCAATGGACCATGCAATGTTCACAACGCGAATCGCGCGCCACGCCGTCCACCACGCCGTATTTTTCCCAGGCGACCTTATCCAGCAATTCCCGGTAGCTGGGATAGTGGGCGTCCGTCATCAGATAGCAGGGGCCTTTCCAACCGCGGACGTTGAAAGTGGGGATGGCCCAGGCGGTGCAAGTCAGCTCGCGTTTGCCGGCGAGAAATTCCTGGTACACGGGCGTGCCAAAAATCGTGAACGCTTTGCCCCAATCCAAAATCTTGGCGAATTTTTTCCGCGTCATGTCGCGCGTGAGGAAAAACTCCTTGGGATCTTTGCCGAGACGTTTGACCATGTCCTTCTTGGCGGCATCGTAATCGTAACCGGGCGAAATCGTATGGCCGTCCACTTCAAGAGAAGACAGGTATTTGAACATGTCCTCGATCTCCTGGACGTCGGTTTCCTTATAAACGGTTGTGTTCGTAGCTACTTGATAACCAAGCACTTTCGCCATTCGGATGGCAGCGACGCATTCCTTGAAAACACCTTCGCGTTCAACGATCAAATCGTGCGTAAATTCCAATCCGTCCACGTGGACGTTCCAGTACATCCATTTGGAGGGACGGATGATGGATTTGCTTTTGGCCGCACCGTCGGATTTACGGATGGCCTCGGCTTCTTTTTCAGTGATGAGATTTTGCTTGAGCAGTTTCGCCAGCTTCGGCTCCACGGCAGGCGAATAGATGGACGCGAGATAATCGCGCATCTTTTTGCGCATGAACACGCCGTTGGTGCAGACGTAAATGACGCGGCCCTGGCCGAGGAGGCCGTTAATCAATTCTTCAATCTTCGGATAAATGAGTGGTTCGCCGCCGCAAATACTCACCATCGGCGCGTCGCACTCTATCGCCGCATCGAGGCATTTTTCCAACGGCACCATGTCTTTGAGCGAGGTGGAGTATTCGCGGATACGCCCGCAGCCGGTGCAAGTGAGGTTGCACGTGTGCAGCGGCTCAAGTTGCAGCACCATCGCAAACTTCGGGGTTTTCTGAAGTTTGTGTTTTATGATATGGCTGGCAATTTTTGTCGTCAGCGCTAAGGGAAATCGCATAATTTTATTTGGCCGAAGCAAACTCCTTGGAAATATCCGGCGAGGTCGCCGGCGCATTGGTGGTTGTGTCGTTTCTCAGCAATCCCGGCAGGAAAAACGAAGCCGGCGAGACGGAAGTACCCGTATTGACACCCCCGCAGCCGGCGCCAAAAAAGGCCAGCGCGGCGACTACTACAGGAAATAACACAAATTTCCAATTTAATTTCACTCTGAATAGTATAAATTAGCCGGGTATAATGGCAACTTTTAATTCAAGGCCAAAGAGGAGGAGCGGGAAAAAGCCCCTCGCGGGTTTGGTCGCGATTTTTGCGCTTTCGCTACAACTGCTCCATGCTGATGATGCGCAAAATAAAATCTTTGCCGCGCGGGCCGAAGCGGAATTTCATCGCACTCAAAAAATTTATCAGACGGCGGAGAACGCCACTAATGCCATTCCCTTCGCGCGCGCCTGCTTCAATTTCGCCGGTTTTGCCACCAATAAAACCCAGCGCGCGTCCATCGCCCACCTCGGAATCTCTGCCTGCCGCAAAACCGTCGCCGACAATCCGAAGCTCGCCGCGGCGCATTATTACCTGGCTATGAACCTTGGCCAAATGGCGCAGACGGAATTCATGGGCGCCTTGCGAATCGTCAGTGAAATGGAGCGCGAATTCAAAACCGCGGCCACTCTCGACCCGCATTACGATTATGCCGGCCCCGAACGATGTCTCGGCCTCCTCTATCGCGATGCCCCGGGGTGGCCCGCCAGCATCGGCAGTAATCGCAAAGCCAAAACGTATCTGGAACAAGCCGTGACCCTCGCGCCCAATGACCCGGAAAATCTTCTGAACCTTGCGGAAACAGATTTGCAATGGCATGACCTCAAGCCAGCGCAAAAAGAAATGGCCGCGTTGGATGCCCTCTGGCCAAAGGCGCAAAAAGAGTTCACCGGCGATTCATGGGAGCATGACCGGGTTGATTGGACCAACCGACGGGAGGCCTTGCGCCAGAAGCTTTCCAGCCCGGTGAAATCACGTTAACTGTTTTGTTACAAACAATTGTTTGCCGACAGGGAACCGTTTAACTACTTTTTCATCTGAAGAAAAAATCCCATAATCCGAGCAGCACCATGGCCAAAAAAATAATGGCAACTTTGAGCGATACCGGTCTGTTCCTGCAGGAATGGATCGCCAATCCAAAGCGGACCGGCTCGGTCGTGCCGAGCTCCAAACGCCTCGCCTCCGCTATGGCCCGATGGTTGCCCAAAGACCCCAATAGTTACGTGCTGGAACTTGGCCCCGGCACCGGCGTGGTGACCGATGCGCTGATCGAACGCGGGTTGCGCGAGGAAAAATTGGTGGTCATCGAACATAATGCGAAAATGGCAGGCCTGCTCCGCAATCGTTTCCAACGCGCGCAAATCATCACGGGTGACGCATGGCAATTAGATAGTTTGCTGCGGGAACGACGGATTGAATCTGTTGGCGCGGTCATTTCCAGCCTCCCACTTTTGAATTTTTCCGAAGACCAGGCCGAAGCCCTGGCAAACAAGATCCGGACCATGCTCGAACCGCAGGGTAATTGGGTGCAGTTCACTTATCGCATCCACAAACTGCGTCCGCGTGGAGCGGCCAGCTTCAAGCTTCATGCTTCCAAAGTGGTCTGGCTCAACCTGCCGCCGGCGCGGGTAAGTGTTTTGCAGAAATAACAAAGCTCGTCACTTCACCTTCCATGCCGAGTCGAGCAATTCCTTGTCAAAAGATTCGGGAATCACACCTTCCGTCGCGTAAATGAATAGCGCGCATCGATAGATGGAATTCACTAAATTCGTAAGCCATGAAATGGGCAGAAGAACCAGGAACATCAGAGGAAACATGAGCAACGCCAATGTTACATGATGCTGGGGTGTCATCATTGAATGACTCGCACCCGCCATAATGAAAACCATTATCATCACGAAAGGAATGATGACGAAAAACGCCACCACTTCCAGGCCAACGAAACCAATGACTAACTCGCCCCACGTGCGCTTGAGCGTGCCGGCCGAATGGCGCAACAGCACCAGCGGATTCACCGTTTGCGTGTCACGCACCAGTGTCGGGATGATAAAAATACATGCAATGCTCCATGTGACACCAATCAACCCCGCGATGATTCTTCCCAAAAAGCCGGCCCTCTGTTCAATAGCGCGGATGATGTAACCAACGAGTCCAGCGAACAACGACCACATCAGCACTGCGCGCCAGCGCGTTTTCGCGAAGGCGAAACCGCGTTGGATCGATACGGCATTACCATTCAATGCCTGCATAATTTCGTGATAAAACGCGACATTGCAAAAGATTGAGATGAACATGGAAGTGAAATAGGAGATGGCAAAAAACAGCGTAATCCACCAGTGTTGAAAAAGAACGTGACCGGCGGTAAAGCTGTTCAAAAACGGGTGATTAAGCGAATGCGGAGGCGGTGAAAATGATTGCGAGAAGCGTTCTCCAAGCGCGCTCCAGTGCGCGGTGGAAAAATAAGGATGCCCAGTGGGATAAAGCACAATCGGCGTAATGAAAAACAACGCCGCTACAAATGCAAAACCACTGGCAATGAATGGAAACAGCAATAATTTCTTTTCCCGGAACAAAATAGTGAAGGCTGTTTTAAACAAGCGGGCACTGCGTTTGAATTTATTCATATGGTTTTCCTTTGTTTGATGAATGAGAGGATCTGTTCTTCGTTCAAGCCGTAACTGCTGGCTTCAGTAAGCATTCGTTGATAGAGCTCCTTAAGTTTCAATTTTTTCTGAGTATCGGGCAGCGTGGTAATGGCATCATCCAATTTGACGAACGAACCAAAACCGCGCTGGCCATCGATAAAACCTTTAAGCGTCAACTCGCGGTAGGCTTTGGCCACAGTGTTGGGATTGACGCCAAGACGTTCGTGCAATTCACGAATGGTCGGCAAACGATCCCCGTTCTTCAACGTGCCGTCAGCCATCGCCGTCATCAGCCGGTTGGCGATTTGTTTGTACACCGGAATCCCGGAATGGAATTCGATATTCCAATCCTTCAAAAGCAACGCATCATTCATGATTAATTATTGTGCTAGTATAATAGTACAATAAAGACTGGTACGTCAACATAAAAGTTTCGTTTAATAAAAATCAGCGCAAGGGAATATAGCTACTACTTGGCCTGATACTTCTTCACTTGGGAAACGAGATCATCCATTTGGGAATATTGAGACCTGTCAATTCCTGCATTTGAGCGAAATTCCGCCGCCGTCTCTGCAACTATCAAGGCATCCGACATTCTCGTCTCATCCATTAATAAATTCACATAACGAATAGTCGCTTCCGGGAAATAAGGGCATAATGTCCAGGCTTGGCGGCAAGCATAATCCGCTGCGGCGTTCATGCGTTGTTTTTCTGCAGCATCTGTAGCGTGTTCTGCCCGCCACAGGTAAAGACCAGCGATGTTCGCACGTTCCTTGGAAAACATTTGGCGAGCGTTTTTATTCATTACGAATCGCTGGTCGCCGGTAAAGCCTGTGAAATCATGATGCAGGAAGACATTTTGAGCAAAATTCGCAACATCCTGTACAGAAGTATCATCCCTCAACCAATCACCAATTATCGGCTGGATGAGATTTGACCAATAATCGTGGTCTTGTCGAATAACAGTGTCAGAGAGATTGGAAAGCGGATCGTGATCCAATTTGAGGATCATCCCATGGGGTTCGAGATAAGGATACATCCAGTCGAGCGGGAAGCTTTGTTCAATATAGAAATTGTGATTGCTGTTCTGGTCAAAAACGATTTTGGCAATCAAGGCATTGATTCGCATGACAGCGGCCTGGCCGCTAACTGTGACACGCCCGCTTTCCGGATCCACCGAAACATTTTCACCTGCCTTGAGTTGGTGGTTTTGCAACCGCTGTTGCGCATCTGCGGTATAATCTCGAAAACACCTTTCAGAATCCTTGGCAGTGGGAATATATAGCTGATTGTCGTACATCGAATGCACATAATCCAGGTAACTGTTATCCACCAAAGCATTTTGCGTGATCAAAAAGAAAGGGTCCCCATGGATTTGTGACTTCTCCATTCCTGTAATTAGAAATCTTCCCGGGTCTGTGCCGCCGAAATAAATGCTCCCTCGCGGAATCGAATTGATGATTTCATTGGCGTATAGTGTGGAATATTTCGGATCACCTTCAGTAAAAGCCGTATAAGTTCCCTCAATTTCTTTGGCTGCTTCCCAGGCGATTCCCCGCAAATATGCGTGTGCGGAATCACGGAGCAAGGTTCCATAGTCCGCGTCCATCGCAACCCAGTCCTTCCCGCCAGCCGCGGTGAAAAAGGCCTGTAAATCCGGCGAATTTTCCGGCTGTATAAGCAGAGTCCCGCCTTGGGATTGAGCGCATTTCTGCGAGACAAAATCCTCGAATTGAGCTCGGGTACCCGGATCCAAGGACAAAGGTCGGGTTAATGTTTTCTCACGGTCACAGCCAAAAAAGGCTAGGATTAAACCCAAAGACAGCAGAGCAACGGGCCGCATTGCTGATTTCATAAATTTTGATGAATTCTCTTCATCATGAAAGACATCGCAAGCACCAAATTTTATATCTTGGTCACTATTCGCCTAAGCGAGTGACAACTGATGCATCTGAATCACGCCCTTCTTCGGTCAGCATTTTTTTATATTCCGAAACGGCTTCGGGAGTTTGTGGCCACAGTGCCAACGCCTGTTTGAAGGCAAAGTCCGCTTCGTGCGCCATCCTTTGTTTATCCTCTGGATTGGTCGCGTGCCCCATGCGCCATAAGTAAAGCTCAGCAATACTGGCTCTTTCTTTCGAAAACATTTTGCAGGCATAACTATCGCGGAAAAACTGAGGGTCACCTGAAAAACCAGTGAAATCGTGCTGACGAAAAGTTTTTTTGACAAAGTCACTAAGCTGCTGCACCGAGGTGTCCCCGATCAGCCAATTCCCAATCATCGGCTGGATAAGGTTTGACCAATAATCGCGGTCCTCTTTCAAGATAGCGTCAGAGAGATTGGGGAGCGGGTGACGATCCAATTTTAAGATCATGCCGTGGGGTTCGAGATACGGATACATCCAATCGAGCGGAAAACTTTGCTCGACGTAAAAATCTTCATTGCTGTTCTGATCGAAGACTACTTTAGCAATCAACCCATTGATCTCCATAACGGCAACTTCCCCGCTGATTGCGACGCGCCCGCTTTGCGAATCCACTTGAACATTTTCACCTGGCTTTAGTTGATGATTTTTGGCGCGCTTCTTTGCGTCCTCCGTATAATCCCGGAAACACTTTTCCGAGTCTTCCATGGTCGGGATATAAAGCTGTTTGCCATACATGGAGCGCACGTAATCGAGATATGTATCGTCCGCGAGTGCATTCTGGGTGATGAGATAGAATGGATCTCCTTTGGCCTGATTTTTTTCCATGCCGGTGATCAAGAATCGCCCTGGGTCAGTACCACCAAAGTAAATGCTGCCGGGTGGGATCGAATTGATGATTTCGTTGGCGTAAAGGGTGGAATATTTTTGACCTCCCTCGCTCATAGCATCGAAGACGCCCCAGATTTCTACCACTGCAGCCCAGGCGGTGCCGCGTAAATGCAAGTCAGTGCTGCCGGAATGCTCATATTGAGGCGCATGATCTCTGAGTTCTTTGAAATCGCTATTCACCGCCGTCCAATCTCCCTTGTCGGCGTCTTTGAAAAACCGGTTCAATTCCGGCGGCATTGATTGCCCATTGGCCCGTACCGCCGCATTTGCCTGCGCCTCTTTTTCGGTGACGAACGATTTCATCTGGGCGGTGACCACTGGGTCTGAATACGAACTCCAACTGGTGGATTTCTTTTTGGCGCAGCCTGAAAAAGCAAGGAGGGCTGCGAAACATAGCCAGCCCAAGGATTTAATAAAGGTTTTCATATATTTAATCGAGAAGCGGTCATTTCCACTGGTCCTATTTGATGGCGGTAATCAAAGCATCAATTTGGCTTGTGCCGGGTTGGCCCGAGCCGGCGGTTGAACGGAATTTATTGGCGGTTTCGGCGATCAACAAAGCATCGGATTTTCTCTTTTCTTGCATCAGCAACTGTACGTATTCAACTGTGGCCAGATCAGAATCAGGACATATCGCCCAGGCCTGGCGACAGGCATAATCTGCCGCGGCATCCATGCGTTTCTTTTCCGCGAGATCACTGGTTTGGTCCGCACGCCACATGTACAGCCCGGCAATACTCAATCGTTCTTTGGAAAACATCTGGTAATAAGGTGATTGAGAATATTCGTTTTGGATGAATTGCGGATCACCCGTAAAACTTGTGAAATCATGACGTAGGAAGACCTTTTCGGCAAAATCCGCAACATCCTGCGCAGATGTATCATCATGGAGCCAGTTACCGATCATGGGTTGGAGCAGCTTCGCCCAATAATCATGGTCTTGTTTGATGACGCCGTCGGAAAGGCTGGAGAGCGGCTGGCGGTTCAATTTGAGAATCATGCCGTGGGGTTCGAGATAGGGGTACATCCAATCGAAAGGAAAACCTTGCTCAATGTAAAAATCTCGGTTGCTGTTTTGGTCGAAGATGATTTTCGTGACTATCGCATCGATTCCGATCATCGCATAATAACTGTTGGTCGAGACGCGTCCGGTTTTCGGATCCATCACGACGTTTTCACCCGGGTTGAGCCGATGATCTTGCGCACGTTTCTGCACGTCCTCGATATAATCCTCGGAACATTTCTGTAAATCTTCGCTCTTCGGAATATAAATCTGATTACCGTACAGGGAGTGCAAGTAATCGAGATAGCCGCCGCGCGCCAAATCATCCTGCACAATGAGAAAGAACGGGGCGCCTTTGGTCTGGGATTTTTCCATGACGGCAACAAGGAACGACGGCACACCCGTACCACCAAAGTAAATGCTGCCGGGTGGAATCGAATTAATGATCTCGCTGGTAAACAGCATGGAATATTTCGGGTTGCCACTCGTTACGGCATTGAATGCGCCCCAAATATTAATTGCGGACTGCCAGGCGATGCCGGATTGAGATGATAGTTTTTTCAGGATGGTGAAATCCTTGTCCACCGCCGGCCAGTCACCTCTGGCCGCCGCCTCGAAAAGCTGATTGAGTTCCGGCGACATTGGATGCCCATCAATGGCAACAGAAGCCTCAGCCTGGGCCGTCTTTTCCGCGACAAACCTTTTTAATTGCGCGGCAATCGCCACATCAGGATACGAATCCCAACTTGAATATTTCTCTTTGGCGCATGCCGGAAAGAAAAACAAGGCCGTGAAGCACAGCAAACCGGCGGATTTAATGACGGTCTTCATGGATATAGTTTGGCCAATTCAGAGAATAGACCCCGGCGGAGCATGATTTGTATAAAAATCTTTTGCATCAGTTCACCTGGGCGCATCTTGACACTGCCCCGATTGTGGCATCAGTCTCGAATGCTTTTGGTGGAGAAACGCGGATGAGGGGTCAGGCCAGACCAGGGCTTCTTTCCGGCATTTCTTTAAGCGCCCGGCGGAATCCATGGGCTTGCCGCTCCACCAATCCAGGCATGTCCTCTCGCTGTTCCTTCTCCTGGAGGAGAAGGTTAGGATGAGGTCGAAGCTCTAAAAACGTTCTTCCTTTCAAATCCAATCTGCTTCCAGTCCCTCTCTGTTCCCGGCCTTTCTTGGCCGCCGCCACGGGGGACAGTGTCCAGATGCGCCCGTTCGCCTGCCTCTCATATTTAGAATTATTCTAAATCTTGACCAGCCGGATTTAAGACGTTAATTTGTTTTCGTGAGTGTTGAGAGAAAACCGAACCAGTTCAGCGAGCGTTTAAACACGCTGGGCCTGCGTTTGACGCCGCAACGCCAGCAGGTGTACGACGTGCTGCTGGCCAGGCGCGATCATCCGACGGCGGATGAGGTCTTCGTCCGCGCCAAGAAGCACATGCCGGAAATCTCCCATGCCACGGTCTATAACTGTCTCGGCGCACTGGTGGAATGCGGACTGGTCCGCCAGGTCCAATTGGACCGCGGCGCCACCCGCTTTTGCCCGAACATGCACGAGCACTGCCATTTTTATTGCGACGAATGCGACCGGGTTTTTGACATGGACATGCCGCCCAAAGCGCAGGCGGGCGTGGCGTTGCCGCGCGGTTTTCGCATCAAACAGATTGATCTCGCCATTCACGGCGTGTGCGCCGATTGCGCCGCAAAAGAATAATTTTATGCCAACAGCAACAGATACCATCGAAGGATTGGTCCAGCAGGAGTATAAGTACGGATTTTACACGGACGTGGAGACGGAATCCGCGCCGCCGGGATTGAACGAGGACATCATCCGGCTGATCTCGCGCAAAAAGAACGAGCCGCAATGGATGACCGATTGGCGGTTGAAAGCCTATCACCACTGGCTCACTCTGGAAGAACCGCAGTGGCCTAAGATCCATCACGAAAAGATCGATTACCAGGGCATCACCTATTTTGTCGCGCCCAAGACCCAGGCGGACGGTCCAAAAAGCCTGGATGAGGTGGACCCGAAATTATTGGAGACTTATGAGAAACTTGGCATCCCGCTGAGAGAGCGCGGACGCCTGGCCGGCGTGGCCGTGGATGCGGTGTTTGATTCCGTAAGCGTCGGCACGACGTTCCAAAAACAGCTCGCCGAAAAAGGCGTCATCTTCTGCTCCATGAGTGAAGCCATCCGGGAGCACCCCGACCTGGTGAAAAAATACATCGGCTCCGTCGTTCCCTATACGGACAACTTTTTTGGGGCGTTGAACTCAGCAGTCTTCACCGACGGCTCGTTCTGTTATATCCCAAAAGGAGTGCGCTGCCCGATGGAACTCTCGACTTATTTCCGCATCAATGCGGCCAAGTCCGGCCAGTTTGAGCGCACACTTATCGTGGCCGACGAAGGCGCTTCTGTGAGTTATCTCGAAGGCTGCACCGCGCCGATGCGCGATGAAAACCAACTCCACGCGGCGGTCGTTGAACTCGTGGCGCTCGATAATGCGCAGATCAAATACAGCACCGTCCAGAATTGGTATCCCGGCGATGAGAACGGCAAGGGCGGCATCTACAACTTCGTGACCAAGCGCGGATTGTGCAAAGGGAAGAATTCGAAAATCTCCTGGACGCAGGTTGAGACCGGCTCGGCCATCACCTGGAAATATCCAAGCTGCATCCTCTTGGGCGACAACTCCAAAGGCGAATTTTATTCCGTGGCCGTCGTGAATAATTGCCAGCAGGCCGACACCGGCACCAAAATGGTCCACATCGGCAAGAACACCAAGAGCACCATTATCTCAAAGGGTATCTCCGCCGGACGCGGACAGAACAGTTATCGCGGGCTGGTGGAGGTGAAGAAGAGCGCCGCCAACGCGCGCAATTTCTCGCAATGCGATTCGATGCTCATCGGCAATCGCTGCGGCGCGCATACATTTCCGTACATCGAAGTGAAGAACACGACAGCGAGCGTGGAACACGAGGCCACAACGTCGAAAATCGGCGAAGACCAGATCTTTTATTGCAACCAACGCGGATTGGCGACGCAAGACGCCGTGAACATGATCGTGAATGGATTCTGCAAAGAAGTCTTCAAAGAACTGCCGATGGAATTCGCCCTGGAAGCGCAAAAACTGCTGGGCGTAAGCCTGGAAGGCAGCGTGGGCTAATCTTAACCACGGATAAACACGAATGAACACAGATAACACACCAGACTTGCGTCAAGGCGGCCAATCCAAACTGTTGCTGAAATCTGAAACAGAAAAAATCATTGGATTTGCGTTTGAAGTTTTAAACGAATTGGGGCACGGCCTGAATGAGAAGATTTACGAAAACTCATTGGTTGTTTTGTTCAAGCGAAACGAAGTTGCGTATGACCAGCAACGGCGATTTCCTGTTTTATTTCGCAGTGTTATGGTGGGCGAATTTGCGCCCGACCTGATCGCTTTTGGTTCGGTCATTGTGGACGCAAAGGTAATCAACCAAATTACCGACCATGAGCGCGGACAAATGTTGAATTATTTACGGATCGCAAAGTTGTGTGTTGGTTTAATTTTAAATTTCAAAAAGCCCCGCTTGGAATTTGAACGGATCGTTTTATGAATTTTTATCCGTGTCCATCCGTGGTTAGAACTTTTACAAAATGAGCAAAGCGATACTTGAAATAAAAAACCTCTCGGCGGGTGTCGAGGGCAAACAGATCCTCAAAGGCATCAACCTGACCATCGGGTTGGGTGAAGTCCATGCCGTGATGGGCCCCAACGGCTCCGGCAAAAGCACACTCGCCGCGGTATTGGCCGGGCGCGACGGCTACGATGTGACCGGCGGCGAGGTCATCTACAACGGCAAAGACCTCCTGGAACTCGACCCCGAAGAACGCGCGCGCGACGGCGTGTTCCTGGCCTTCCAATACCCGGTGGAGATTCCCGGAGTCAACAGCACCTATTTTTTGCAGGCGGCGTTGAACGAAGTACGCAAATCCAAAGGCGAGCCGGCGCTGGACGCCGTTGATTTTCTGAGCCTGGTCAAAGACAAGATCAAGCTGCTCGAATTGAACGAGGACCTGCTCAGGCGCTCGGTCAATGAAGGCTTCTCCGGCGGCGAAAAAAAACGGAATGAAATCTTCCAGATGGCCGTCCTCGAACCGAAACTCGCAATCCTCGATGAAACCGATTCCGGCTTGGACATCGACGCCTTAAAAGTCGTCTCCAATGGCGTCAACAAACTGAAGACGAAAAATAACGCCCAATTGGTCATCACCCATTATCAGCGGCTGCTGAATTACATCGTGCCGGATTTTGTCCACGTGCTCGTGGACGGCAAGATTGTCCGGACCGGCGGCAAAGAACTGGCCCTGGAACTGGAGGCCAAAGGATACGACTGGATTCTCAAGCATCTTTGATTAAATTGGCTGCATGAATTTGACTGATGAGCAACGCCAACGCGTCACTGCATGGATCCTGCAAGGCGCCAAACTTTCCGAAATCCAGAACCGCTTGTTGTCGGAGTTCGCCATCAAGCTCACCTACATGGAAGTGCGCTTCCTCGTGGACGACCTGAAGCTCACCCCCAAAGACCCGGAACCGCCCAAAACTCCCGAACCCGCCGCGCCAAAAGTCCCCGACAAGGAAAAGGCCACGCCGCCATCCACGCCGGGAACCGGCAAAGTTTCCGTAAGCGTGGACCAGATCGCCCGGCCCGGAGCCGTGGTCAGCGGCAAGGTCACTTTCAGCGACGGCCAACAGGCGGATTGGTATCTGGACCAGATGGGCCGGCTCGGCGTCGTCCCCGCGCAACAGGGATACAAGCCCTCCGCCACCGACGTGCAACAATTCCAAACCATGTTGCAGGAGGAATTGCAGAAGGCTGGATTTTAACGTCCCTTGTAATACAGATTTAATAATCCGAATGGGCCAACGAATGGCGGAGGCGTTTGCCTGGCCATCCTCTCTTCCAACCCGGTTGGAGGAGAGGACCGAGGAGAGGAGGCGCTTATAAAGATGTTCTTGGATCAAGCCCCCCTCCTTAATCCTCGCCCGTGTAAAACGCATAGGGGTATAGTCGGCGCATTTTGTCTTTAAAAATGTTCTTCAATTTTGAATTTAAAGTTTGAGCCGAAACCGGCACACTGATTTCAGATGCCAGAATCATTCCGAAGTTGGATTGAAAATCTCGAAACGTTTGTCCTCGAAGTCATTTTCGAGGAGCGGCATGACTTCAAAGCGAAAGTGACCCGCGGACTCTTGTTCGTCCTTTCCAAAATTTTCCAGGTCGCCGTCAAACTCCGCCGCTGGCTCTACAACGTCCGCCTCCTGCGCGATAAAACCCTCGGCGTCCAGGTCATCGCCATCGGAAACCTCACCGTCGGGGGAACCGGCAAGACGCCCGTCGTCGAAAAATTCGCGCGCGAACTCCGCGATGCCGGGCGCAATGTGGCCATCCTCTCGCGCGGCTATCGTTCCCGACCGCAACCATTCATCACCTGGATGCGGAACAAAGTTCTTTTTCGTGAAGATCAAACCCCTCCCCGTATCGTCTCCGATGGCAAATCGTTGCTGCTGGACTCTGATATGGCGGGAGACGAACCCTACATGCTCGCGTCAAACTTGCGCGACGTCGTCGTGCTCGTGGACAAGGACCGCGTGAAGAGCGGCCGATATGCCATCGAGAAATTCGGTTGCGATACGTTATTGCTGGATGATGGGTTCCAGTATTGGAGCCTCCGTGGCCGCCGCCATGATGTCGTCCTGGTCGATTGCCAGCAGCCTTTCGGCAACGGTCATCTGCTCCCGCGCGGCACCTTGCGTGAACCCGTCACGCATCTGGCGCGCGCCCATACGATTTTTATCACCAAGAGCGACGGCAACACCGCCGGCCTGCGCGCCCGCATCACCAAGCACAATCCCGACGCCGGTGTCATTGAGTGTGTGCATCATCCCTTGTATTTTGAGGACGTCTTCTCCGGCGAACGCCAGCGCCTGGACCTCATCAAAGGCCGCAAGGTCGCCTCACTCAGCGGCATTGCCCAACCGGAAAGCTTCGAGCATAGCCTGGTCAAACTTGGCGCCGAATTGGTTTATTCCAAACGCTTCGCTGACCATCACCGTTTCAGCCAGCAGGAAGTTATCAACGCCATCAACCGCGGCAAAAAGCGCCAGGCAGAGATCATCATCACCACGCAAAAGGATGCCGTGCGCTTTCCCAAGCTCGACCGGCGCGATCTGCCCATCTATTTCGTGCGCGTCGAGATCAAGATCATCAGCGGCGCAAGCGACTTTCAGGATTGCGTCGGCAAAATTTGTTTCAAATAAACCAAATGTACATGGATGAACATGGATTTTTATCCACGAATTTCGCGAATTATCACGAATCCGAATTGGCGAACAATAATTCGCGTCAATTCGTGAAATTCGCGGATTTATTTCTTTTCCGCAGCCTTTTATCCGTGTCCATCCGTGGTTGAATTGCGCCTTTTAGATGCTTTACTTTGTTGCCCGCGCCCTCGTGGCGCTGATCCAATCGCTGCCGCTTCCGGCCGTCGCCCGGATCGGCCGTGCCGGCGGCGCGCTCGCGTTCCGGCTGGATGCCCGGCATCGCAAGGTAACGCTGCAAAATCTGGAAAAGTGTTTCGGGAAGGAAAAATCACAGGTGGAAATCCTTGCGCTGGCCAAAGAAAATTTCCGGCGCATCGGGGAAGCCTACTGCTGCTCCATCAAGACCGCCTCGATGAGCGCGGGCGAATTGCGGCCTTATGTGGATTGGATCGGTGTCGAGCATCTGTTGCCGCCCCGGCGGATGGTCATGGCCATCGGCCATTTTGGAAACTTCGAGCTTTACGCGCGGCTCCCGCAATATGCGCCCGGCTATGTAGGCGCCACAACCTATCGCGCCCTGAAACAACCGGCCATAAACCGGCTGATGCAGTCCTTGCGAGGCAAGTCCGGCACTCAGTTCTTTGAACGGCGCACGGATGGCAAATTGCTCCGCGCCGCGATGAATCAACCAAATATGATGCTTGGACTCCTCGCCGACCAGAGTACTGCCGGAATGCGCGGGCCTTTTTTGGGCCGCCAATGCTCCACCGGTCTCGCGCCGGCGGTGTTTGCATTGCGATACGATTGCGAACTGTTCACGGGCTTTTGCTTCCGCATGGGCCTCGCCAAATGGCGGATGGAACTCGGGGACAAGATCGCGACCCATGAAAACGGTTTACCGCGTCCCAGCGAAGACATCATGCGGGACGTAAATCGAAGTTTCGAGAAGGCCGTCCTGCGCGACCCGGCAAACTGGTTCTGGGTGCACCGCCGGTGGAAAGACGAAGATAAACAAGAAACGAAAATAGAAGGTGGAGAATAGATAATGGAAATCCATCCTCCATCCTCAACTTTCTATCCTCGCCGTCTCCTCGTAAGAGGAGTCAACTGGCTCGGCGATGCCGTGATGACCACACCGGCGCTCATGCGGCTGCGGGAACGGTTTCCGGAAGCCCATATCGCCCTGTTGACGCCGGAGAAATTACGCGGGCTATGGCTGAATCATCCGGCGGTAAATGAGGTGTTCACGTTTGGGGAAGGAGAGTCGGTGTTCGCAGTGGGGAAGAAATTGCGCGATGGAAAATTCGACACGGCCCTGGTGCTGCCCAATTCACCGCGCTCAGGGATTGAGGTGTATTTGGCCGGCATCCCAAAACGAGTGGGATATGCCCGGCCCTGGCGAAATTTTTTCCTGACTGACAAAGTCGCTCCGCGTTCCAACGCGGTGAAGATGCGCAAACGTTCCGAAGCGGAAATCAAAAACCTAATATCCCAGACCTCAGACGCCAACCCCAGGACCCCATCTTCGGCGCACCAGAGTCATGAGTATCTGCATCTGGCAGCGGCGCTGGGAGCGAACGCAGAGCCGTTGCCCGCGCTCTTAACTGTTACACCACAGGAGGTTGACGCCGCAAAAACCAAATTCGGGTTGCAGAATGTTGGCACGGTGTTCGGACTGAATGCCGGGGCAGAATATGGTCCAGCCAAACGCTGGCCGGCGGATAGATTCATTGCCGCGGCAAAAGAAATTCAAATAAAAACAAATTGCGCCTGGATGTTGTTTGGCGGGAAAGGTGACTTGGAGATCACTAATCCGATTGAATCTGCGCTTCAAGGCACCAAAGTTTTCAATATGGCAGGCAAGACTTCGTTACGCGAACTGATGGCATTGATGAAATTGTGCAGCGTGGTCTTGACGAATGACACCGGCCCGATGCACATGGCAGTGGCACTGGGCATGCCCGTCGTCGCCATTTTCGGAAGCACCTCGCCGGAACTGACAGGACCAATCTCCGAAAAAGCGCGGATCGTGAAATCAGATGCTCCATGCTCGCCCTGTTTTCTGCGCGAATGTCCCATCGATTTTCGCTGCATGAACGGGATTCATGTGGAAAAGGTAGTGGAGGAAGTCTTAACCGCGAATGGACACCAATAAACGCGAACTCGGTAGGCGGGGGTCCTGCCGAGCCAACCTTCTTCATTCTGCATTCTTACTTCATCCTTTCCGTCCAGCCATCCGGCGCAGCCGCTGACCCGTTGACTGAGCGCCCTGAAAGGGCGCAGGATTGTAGCCCGGGGTAAGCGCGAGTCCCCGAGCGCGCCACCCCGGGTATTTCATCCTCAGCAACAGCCGCCATTTGCGAAGCCGCGCGATAGCGCGATTTCAATCTGCGGCCAGACTTTGTTGATTTCATATAAAAATAACCCTTGACTCTTTTCCCCAACTGTCATAGTGTCATATGTCAGTTACACGAACCCATGCTCCTGCAAATCGATTTCAAATCCGGCAAACCGGTCTATCTCCAACTGGTGGACCAGATCCGTTATGCGGCAGCCTCTGGCGGATTGCGAGCAGGTGAGCCACTACCCTCCATTCGGCCGTTGGCCGAGGAATTGCGCGTCAACCGCAACACCGTGGCCAAGGCTTACGCCGAACTGGAGAGCCAGGGTGTGATTGAAACCATCCCCGGCAAGGGATGCTTCCTGAAGGAGAACAATTCCCCGTTCAACAAAGCCGCCCGCGAAAAAATCCTCGTCAAGGAGATCGATGAAGCCGTGGTGGCCGCGCATCACCTGCAGATCAGCCGGGAAGCCTTTCTGGAAATGGTGAAAGAGCGTCTGGATTTCTTCGAAAACAAATCCCGCAACAAAAAAGAACAATGAACCAGGTTCATACACCAAAACATTCGCGCATCGAGCCTCTGAACCGGAATGAGGCTCCCATAGTCGCGATAGCGTCTTGGAGTGCGGCAGCCCTCTGCCGCTTTCGATTTTTAAAACAGGGACCTTGGAAATTGGGGGTTGGATGTTGGGCGTTGAATGTCTGTCCGTCCGCTGTTCCCTCTCCCCTCAACGGGGAGAGGGTTGGGGTGAGGGGTGAGAACACACCAGCCTCCACTTCCTGTTGCTATATCATCTCACGAAGAAGGACACCAAACACACGAAAGGCATCCCATGAGCGAAACTGTCATTGAAATCAAAGACCTCCACCGCCGCTACGGCAAACTGGACGCCGTGAACGGCCTGTCGTTGAACGTGCGCGCGGGCAAATGCTACGGCTTTTTTGGCCGGAACGGCGCGGGCAAAACCACCACCATAAAATGTCTGCTCAACCTCCTGCGTCCCGGCTCCGGCGCCGTGCGGGTGTTCGGCCTGGACCCGCAACGCGACGAGGTGCCCATCAAATCACGATTGGCCTATGTGCCGGATGTGGTGGCGTTTTATCCGTGGATGACCGTGAACGACACGCTGGAATACCTGGCGTCATTTCGCAAGCACTGGAACCAGGACATTGAAAACGATTTGATCGGGCGTTTCCAACTGGACCGCAAACAAAAAGCCAGTCATCTCTCCAAAGGCCAGCGCACGCAATTGGCGCTGATTGGCGCGATCTGTCCCGAACCGGAATTGCTGGTGCTGGACGAGCCAACCAGCGGCCTGGACCCTATCGTCCGTCGCGAATTCATCGAAACAGTCATCGGCGCCTACCAATCCGGCGCGCCGGAAAAACGCACGGTCTTTGTCTCCACGCATCTCATCTCAGAATTCGAAGGGCTGATCGACGAATTCACCATCATCGAGCAGGGCCGCACCTTGTTGACCATGGAAGCCGACGCCGCGCGCGACCGGTTCCGAAAAATCCGCGCGCGTTTTGCCAAAGAACCGGGCGCGCTAAACCTTGCAGGCGCACTCGACATTCGCAAATCCGGTCGCGAGATCGAGATCCTGGCCAACGGCAACAGCGATGGATTGCTCGCTACGCTCAAAGCCCAACAGCCGGAGGAATTGAAAGCCGAATCACTCTCACTGGAAGAGATCTTCGTCGCCTCCGGCAAACTCAAGGCATGAACCCGCTCATCAAAAAAGAGGTACGGGTGTTGTTGCCGGGATTTCTCATCGGTTGCGAACTGGCGTTGTTCAATGCGCTACCGGGACCGGTATGGGGCCGGGAATATACCGAGTTGGCGGGGGTGCGAGTAATCATCACATTTTTAATGTGCCCGGCCATCGCCATCATGATCGCGCTGAATTCGTTCGGGGTGGAAGTCACAACGGGTACATTCACTTCCCTGCTGGCACAGCCCGTGGAGAGGTTAAAGATCTGGCAGACAAAAATTTTATTGCTGGCTCTTGCGTTGCTGATGATGGGCGCTTTGTGGGTGGGAAGCACATGGATATTAGCCGTGTATGACCAGAATAGAAGCCTGGTTGACCCGCGGGAAACGTTCGCATGGATGGTTCTCTTTGTGCTGGCGATCTATTCGGGCGCACTGTGGACGGTGCTGTTGCTGCGGCAGGCGGCGGCAGCCTTTTGGTTCACGGTACTCATTCCCGCTGCGATCGTCGTCTTGTTCTCAGCATTCGACGATGGCGATAATCATGATGTGCTTCAGGGCGTGATGGTGGTTGGACTCGGCCTTTACACCCTGGCGGGACTTTTCTTTGCGCGATGGCTCTTCCTGCGTGCCCAGGACGTCCAATGGTCGGGAGGAACGATTGCCATGCCGGAAATGCGCGGCTCACCGGCATGGCTCTTAAGATTGACTGCGTGGCGCATGACTCATCCCGTCCTGGCATTGTGCCGGAAGGAATTTCAATTGCAGCAATCGCAATTCATCATGGCCTTTGTGCTAGCAGTCCTGCATCTGGGCGTATTGGTCACGCGGAGCCTGGGACATTTCCATAAAAATTCCACCACCGAGTTCATCCTGGAATCGTTCTGGTGGTTGTGGCTGGTGATGCCGTTCATGGTCGGTTGCACCGCCATCGCGGAAGAGCGGAAACTGGGAACGCATGAGAGCCAGCTTTGCCTGCCGGTTAAACGGCGCACACAATTTATGACAAAACTAGCGGTCGTATTGTCGCTGTCGCTTGTGTTTGGCGTGGCGATGCCAGTGCTATACGAAGGGGGCCGAATCCTTCCAGACGTTCACCTATGGTTTATAAGCCACAGCGGATGGGCGGAGGATTCGGCTGCCTTTATTCAATTGGCTGCGCACAGTCTTTATTGGAAAATCATGATTGGCCTCGACCATTTTTGGCCATTACTGCTGGCCACAGGCGCAATAGCAGGTATTGGATTGATCTCCTTTTATATCTCCTCGCTGACCCGCGCCACTTTGCAGGCGCTCGCCCCCGCACTGGGATACCTTGTCATCCTGGGTTTTCTCATGGTTCAGGCCAAAATCGAAACGCAAGCCCCCGACCCATTATGGGGCAGCAACCTGATTTATTTCATTGGCATTCCAATATTTGTGCTGGCCTTCGCAATACTGGCATACAGAAATTTTCGGCATTTGACCGTGAGTTTGGGGTTATGGTTAAAAAACTCACTCGCGCTGGCCGTGACCCTGATGCTGGTGATCGTAGCAACAACGATGACCTATCACCGGTTCTGGGAAAAACTGACGCCGTTCGAACCCCCGCATGGAGCAGCCAGAATGAGCTTATCCGATCCGGCAAAAATCACCTGTGATTTGAATGAAATCTCCGTGCGCTTGCCCGATGGAAGAATGTGGATGGATAATTTTGCGTTTAACGGGTTTGCCAATGCCATAGACTTTGTACTCGGTAATACAAGGACCAGCCTGGCAACGGGATCTTTTCTCGCCGACTCGGGTTGGAATGCTGTCGTAAGATCAACCTGGGAAATGATTGGGATAAAAAATGACGGGACGCTTTGGGATTCAGAAAAGACGTGGGGAACGGGTAAACATGGCACTTTTCAGGAATACGAAAACAACCTGCGCCAACTCGTGCAATTCGGCACGGAAACAAATTGGAGGAGCATTGAAGAATTTTCTCCCGGCGTGCTTCTGATTAAATCTGATGGTACGCTTTGGCGTTGGGGGCCGGATCGTTTTGATGCAAGGAAAAAAAACTGGCCCGGTCTGCGCTCTTTGACGCCGCGCAGAGTCGGAACGGAGTCAAATTGGGTTGGATTCGTCGGCTCTTATCTTCAAGCGAGTAACGGCAGTATTTGGGCAGAAGACTATTTTTCTCATAGTACCAACAATGAAAAAGAATTGTATCTCGGCAGAGGATTGACAGCCCGCCAAATAACTCACGTCGCCGGCCTCCGAAGCGTGGCAGCGGTATGGGGATATTTCCCTTCACGGGTAGGAATCAGTTCCAATGGTTCTCTGTGTGTTTGGGCTCAGGAACGTTATGAGAGCAGCGGCCAACATGGAGGAGATTGGGAGTGGATTGGAACTGATTTCACAATCGATACGGACACAAACTGGCTGGCCGTAGCCAGTTCGCAATGGGCACTGGTCACTCTAAAAAATGATGGCACGCTCTGGTTTTGGAATCTTCAACAAGCTTCCCAGTGGGAGCACGGGATCGTCACGACGGACAGCGGGTTCAGAGACATAACTCCCGTTCGCCTCGGTACACATTCGGATTGGATCACTATTACCAGCGGTGATGGATACATTCTTGCGTTGGCAGCCGACGGCAGTTTGTGGTATTGGCCTGTAGAAACTCCACGGTTTCAAAGAAATGAAAATCATGAGCCATTGCTGGACATCTCCCATAAACCGCAACTACTGGGCAATGTTTTTGCAGATAACTCTGTAAATCCTTAAGAAAATCTCCGATAGCGGTCCCGCCAAAATCCAAGATGGCAAATATTTGCGATGGCCCAATCAAACTTTGCGCCAGCTTGTGGAATGCGGTCCCGGCTTATCGGGACCGCTTTCATTATGCATCTTGAGTTTGGGTTTTGATACTTCTCTGGATGTTGGTCCTTGGAATTTGGATGTTTTCTCCGTCCCTTCCCCATCCAATCCGTGTCAATCCGTGTCTTTTTTCGTGTTTTTCGTGGTTAATCCACCCTCCGAATTTGTTTCCGGGAAACATTTCACTTCCCCCGATCCATGCTTAAATCGCTCCATGCGAAAGGTGCAGACATGCTTTTGTAAGAGTCGGGGCAACGAGGCTCTGGATTTCCTTCCTGTTCTGGGGGGAACGGGCTACCAGCCCGTTGTGGTCGGCAACTTGCCGGCCAACGCTAAAACACGGCTGAAAGCCGCTTCCATAGTAGCCGAGGGCAACGCCCTCGGGGAAAGTCCGATATTGTCATCGCCCTGTAAGGGCATTCCATTAAAACCCGAAAATGAGAAAACGAAGCCAAATTATTTCAGGCTATTTTTCATTACAAATGCCTAATTAATAACCATTAACACAACCCTCACTCTCAAAATGTCCTCGCAAAAACGAAGCCAAATCATGACGTCAATTGAAGCCTTTTGATGCGAATTGACGTTTAACTCTCAGTCAAACCTAACCAAGGCTAATCAAGCCTGATAAAGCCAAAAAAATTCCAAATCAATCCATCCTCCATGCTCTACCCTCCATCCTCGCACCGTTTTACCCCTTCCTTCTTCCTTTCCCCTGGAACCTGAATATGGTAAATCGCTGATATGGCAACGGTCACCCAATTGACGAATGAGCTGGTCGCCTCGTACGCGCGAGTCGGCGGCATCAACCATTTGGATGGCAAAAACCTGCCATCCAAGCGCGCCATCACAGCCATCACGCAGGACCTGTTGCGATTGTTGTTTCCCGGCTTTTTTGATGAAAAGCTGATCCATTCTTCGGAGATCAAGGTGGAGACGGCGGCGTTGTTGGATGCGGTCCTGGGCAAGCTCGAGGATGAGGTGCGCAAGAGCCTGGAATTCAAACCGCCGGAAGACCTGGCGAAAAAGGACATCACGAAGGCGGCTCATACCATCACGGTGGAATTTTTGGGCAAGCTGCCGCAGGTGCGCGAGATTTTACAGACGGATATTGAGGCGGCGTTCAACGGAGACCCGGCCGCCGCCGGCAAAGAAGAGATTCTTGTCTCATACCCGTTTGTGGAAGCGATCTCCGTGCAGCGCCTGGCACATGAATTGTACCTCAAAAAAGTGCCGCTCATCCCGCGCATCATGGCGGAATGGGCGCATTTCCGGACGGGCATGGACCTGCATCCCGGAGCGCAGATCGGGTCGCACTTTTTTGTGGACCACGGCACGGGCACCGTCGTCGGGGAGACAGCCATCATCGGCCATCATGTGAAGATGTATCACGGCGTGACGCTCGGCGCGCGCAGCACCGCCGGCGGCCAGCAATTGCGCGGCACGAAACGGCATCCGACCATCGAGGACCACGTGACCATTTATCCCGGCGCGACCATTTTGGGCGGTGAAACCGTGATCGGAGCGCACAGCACCATTGGCGGCAACGTGTTCATCATGGACAGCGTGGCGCCCAATTCATTGGTCGTTTACGACGGCCTGGATATGCGCGTGCTGAACAAGAACGACAAGAAAAAGGCCGTGGATTTCCAGATTTGATTGGTGGGGCGAGACTCTGTCGAGCCCCGATTTCTTTTTTGTCTGTGTTGTTACTGCGCGGTGATCTGATAAATCGCTCCATCCTGCATCAGAGCGTACAGTTCGCCCGCATTATCTTCGGCGAAGCTATTAATATTGTCCTTCTGGTCGAGCATCATGCCCTGATCAGTGACCTTGTGAGCGTTATGGTCGTAGCGGAAACCCCAGATGGTTCCCAAATTGTAATCGCCGTAGATATAAATGCCATCGAGTGACGGGTTTTTAGTCCCGCGATAAACATAGCCGCCGATGATGCAGAGGCCAATCGTGTGGTCGGGAAACATCGACTCCTTCAACAAGTCAGGGCGGTGCGGATATTCCATGACCGGCTCGATATATTGCGCGCCTTCGGGACCGGGTTTGAAATGGTGCGCGCCCTCGCGGACATTCCAGCCGTAGTTGCCGCCTTTCACGATCAGGTCCACTTCCTCCCACAAATCCTGGCCCACGTCGCCGACCCATAGGTCGCCGGTCTGGCGGTCAAAACTGTACCGCCAGGGATTGCGCAGGCCGTACGCATAAATCTCCTTCTTGGGACCAAGACCGCCCATGTCCAGTTCTTTGATGAACGGGTTGTCCGGCGGGAAGCCGTATTCTAATTGGCGCGCGCGGAAACCGCGGCCAACGGTGGCGCGGGTGTTGACGTCGAAGCGCAGCAGTTTTCCGAGATCGGACGCCGTGTTCTGCGCATTGTTGAACGGATCATCGCCCATGCCGCCGTCACCAAGACCGAGGTAAAGGTAACCGTCGGGACCAAAAAGCAATTCGCCGCCCTTGTGGTTCCAAAAAGGTTGAAGGACCTCAAAAATAACACGTTCGGTGCTCATGTCGGCCTTATTGGAGTCGCTGACGGAAACTTTGAATTCGCTGACAACGCTGCGATAAGGGTAGGCAACGGGCAAACCATTGGCGAGACGTTGAATGTCCGACTGTTTGTTCTCCATCGTATAGTAAATATAAAAGAGACCGTTGGTCTTGAAGCCGGGGTGAAAAGCGATGCTCAGCAGGCCGTCCTCATTATTGAACATGGGGTGACGGTCCTGGATGTTGAGAAATTCTTTGGCATCACTCCCGTCTGAATTTGGGCCGAGAACAAAAATAGTGCCGGTCTGCTCCACGATAAACCAGCGGCCCGAGCCATCCGGCGGCTGGCACATCCAGACGGGGCGGGCGTCCGGGTCCAGTTTCAGATTGGGAAAAACGCGCTTGAGATGGATTTGCGGGAGGGACTGGGCAAAAGTGGAAAAGGAGAAACAAAGAGCGAGACCAAAGATACCCGCCAAAAACAAGAGCCGATTTTTCATAAGCGAACATTAGGATTGCGCAAATAAAAAGTCCAGCGCGGCATCGTGATTTTTTTGGTAATATGCGAGTGCGCTCGCCTACCTGCTGTTTTTTATAGAGGTCATAGCAGGGAACTGATAGGGTGCGGACATGGTGTTGATAACATCGAACAAGGCGAAACAGTTGTTGCTTCTCAGCTACAGCGGAGAGGTGCATCCGGACCAGTTGGAGGAGGTCGAGGAAGACGTTCGGGTGCTGGCAACTGACCTGGCATCGGGATTTCGCGTCCTGGTGGACTTGTCGGATCTGACGTCCATGCATATCGATTGTGTCAAAGGGATTGGAAAGTTGATGGAGATAGTGGACAAAGGTGGCGTGGGCATGGTGGTGCGGGTCATCCCCGATCCGCACAAAGATATCGGATTCAATATCCTGTCAATTTTTCACTATACGAACCGTCCACAAATCATCACGTGCAAGAGCATGGTTGAGGCCGGCAATTATCTGGGCTT
>DASXYX010000009.1:0-51899 GCA_036502245.1 Verrucomicrobiia bacterium | reverse complement strand
ATGGTTTGATCCGGTCGGATTGACTTGGATTGAGGGGAGTTGAGAGGGTTTTGAGTTGATCCGCCTCCGTTTTACTTCGTCGCGACAAGGGGTTGAGAGTAAAAGCACCTCCTCTCCCCAAGCCCTCTCCTCCATCGGGGGATGGAGGAGAGGGAGTAAGTCTCTGAAAGTCGGAAAAAATGCCATGTTTCATGGTCCTTTCGGGTTTGGAGAGGCTGGAAGTTGGGTTCGGCTTGGGTTCGTTTTTGAAAGCGCATTTTGCGACGAGTGTGTTCATAAGTTCCTGATTAATAATTTTTTGAGCGCCAAAATTGGGCTAAAAAGCTTGGGTTCGTTTTCTCATTTTCATATACCAGTCCAAAGTCCACAGTCTCCTGTCCACAGTCATAGGAAGTCAGAGCCTCGTTACCTCGGCTCCTACAAAAATGTGTCGGCACACTTCGCATGAGGCGATTGAAGCATGGATTTTGAGGACTGTAATGTTGCCCGGAAACAAAAAGTGATGACAAAAATATGCGGGGGCGACTATCCCACAAACCCCTGGGAACATTCAACATTCAACGCCCAACATCCAAAGAAACGGTGAAAGTGCGGTTGTCTGTTTTCTTCCGCGTATTTGTGCGCCCGGCGTTTTGGAAATGGCCGAAGCAGCGAATCCAAAACGGTGTCAGCCCCGTTCCCACAAAAACAAGAAGTGAAGTCAGAGTCTCGTTACCTCGACTCCTACAAAATTAAAGCGGCCCGGCGTCGGTCGTCGCTGAAGTTGCGACCCGACAAGGGAGCCTCGCCCTACCAGCCGCATTGGAATCGGGCACAGTGTCCAGATGCGCCTCTCATCAGGGAAACCTAATTTCCGCCGGTTTTTTTGCCGGTTTTGATGGCATCGATATCCAACAAGGCAATGATCGCGCCGTCAATTTTGTGGTCCGTAGTCTTATAAGGCCGGACCCGGGCAGACCACCAGTGTCCCTGCTTATCCCGCACTTCAATGTCCTTGGGCGTCAACGAATCGATGACCTCCATCACATGTTTGTCCAGGGCCGGCAGATCCAGGGGCAGGGCAATGTCCGTGATCGGCCTGCCGATGTCTCCCGGGATCAACTTGAACATTTTTTCAGCCATGGCAGTGAAGCGCCGGATCTTCAGGTCCGCGCCCAAAATCACGATGGGAATGTTGACGCTGGCCAGGAGGTTGTGGAGGTCGTTGTTGACCTGCTCGAGTTCATTGTTGCGGCTCTCCAGTTCGTCGTTGAGCGTCGTCAGCTCTTCATTGGTGGACTGTAATTCTTCTTTGGCCGTTTCCAACTCCTCGTTGGTGCTCTGCAATTCCTCGTTGCTGGACATGATCTCCTCATTGGCCGAGCGAAGCTCTTCATTCGTCGCCTCCTGCTCTTCGATGATGGTCTGCAACGATTCGCGGGTGGAGCTCAGTTCCTCCCGCAAATGCGCGAGTTCCGCGCTTTCGGTCGGCCTCGGGGCAGCCGATTTCTTTGCTTTGGCTCTTCCCGGTTCTTCCGGAAGAGGAATGGCCGGCTCAAAGAGAACGAGATAGAATCGTTCCGACCCCGGCGGAACGGTAAAAGGAATGATCTCAACGTGGCATTCGATGAAATGTCCGTTCTGGCGCACGCGCAGACACTCCTGGCGCACCCGCACATTTTGTTTGATGGTTTTGGCGACAGCCGCCCGCAATTCGGGCATGAGTCCCTCCCGTGCCATCCGCAACAGATTCAAGGTTGCCTCACCGTGCGCATGTTCCAAAAACAGCCCGGTGCGCCCACGGAATTGCAGCACTTCCATGTTCGAATTGATCACGACGCCCGGCAGGCTATAGCTGGTGAGCACGATGCGGTCCGCCTGTTTCTGCACTTCGCTGATCGGGGGCGTGACCTGCATAGGCGGCGGCATTTCCGTTTCCCCCATCCTGGGGGAGGCGGGCATCTCATGTCCAAAGCTCACCGCGGGACGTGATTGCGCGACTTTCCTAGAATAGATTTTCGCTTTTTTGTCCGTCAAGGAGAACAGGTCCGAAAAGGCGCCGATGGTCTCTGAAGCTCCCAGCATGAGCAATCCTGTGGGCCTCAACGCATAGTGAAAAACCGGCATGACTTTGCGTTGGAGGGTTGGTCCGAGGTAAATCAGGACGTTGCGGCAACTGATGAGGTCCAAATTCGAAAAAGGCGGATCACTGACAAGGTTTTGCCGCGCAAAAATGCACATTTCGCGAATGGTTTTGTTGACTCGATAACCCCCATCCGCCCTCACAAAAAAGCGCCGAAGCCGGTCAGGCGAAATCTCGTTTTTGATGCTTTCGTTATAAAGCCCCGTCCGGGCCCTATCCAGCGCGGATTCGTTGATGTCCGTGGCAAAGATTTGCACGGGATGGACCATTTTTTTCTCGGTCATCAATTCCATCAGGGACATCGCCACCGAGTAAACCTCTTCGCCCGTTGAGCAGCCGGCGATCCAGATGCGAATGGAGTCGTCCGGCCCTTTGCCTTTCAGCAGGCGGGGGAACAATTTTTTCCGCAAGGTGTGGAATACCGCCGGGTCCCGGAAAAAGCCCGTCACATGGATGAGGATGTCATTGAACAACTCCTTCACCTCGGCGCTATGGCCGCGCAGGTAACTGCCGTAATCTTTCAGCGATTCCAACTTGTGCAAAATCATCCGCCGATGGATGCGCCGCCGCAAGGTGGCGTGTTTGTAGTAGGTGAAATCGACGCCCGAGCGCTGCCGCAGCAGCATCAGGATGTCTTCAAAAAACTTTTCTTCCGTAGGCCCGTCCTCTCCCATCTCTTTCTCGGGAACCATCGAAAGCTGTCCGCCGATGCGCTTCAGTTCGTTGACCATTTTTTCCGGCGACAGGACGAAATCCACGCACCCGGAAGTGATGGCATTGCCCGGCATGGCCGGATACTTTGCCGTTTTTTCCTCCTGCGCAAAGGTGATGCCGCCGGCCGCTTTGATGGCCAGCAGTCCCTGGGTGCCATCCGCGCCGCTCCCGGAAAGGACGATGCCCACGGCATTACTGCCTTCCTGCTCGGCCAGAGAGCGGAAAAAAGCGTCGATCGGCATGTGTTCTTCGCGGCCTCCGCCTTTTCGGGGAAACAGTTTTAGATGGCGATTTGAAACGCTGATGCCCTTGTTTGGAGGAATAATATACAGGTGGTTTGGTTCCATGCGCGCGTTGTTCCGGGCCTCGGTCACCTGCATTTCCGTGGTGCGCGCCAGCAACGCGGTCAAGGCGCTCTCATGCGTGGGATCCAGGTGCTGGACCAAAACGAAAGCCATCCCGGTATTGGCCGGAAGCTGTTTGAGCAAGTGCGTCATGGCTTCCAGCCCGCCGGCGGAAGCGCCGATGCCGACGATCGGAAATTTTGTAATAACCCGTGAATTACCCGTTTGCCGGCCCTTGGTCGCTTGAATGTGCGCCAAATGCGCTCCGCCGTGGCTCTGGCCAATTTGGATGTGCAAGTCCCTGGCGGTTTTCTCAACCTGTTTGATGGTGTTCTCCAGTTTTTCCGACTGTTCCCGAAGGTTGCGGGTGTCCTCTTGGGAACTTTTTATTTCGCGCTGAACCCGACTTTTAATTGAAGGAGCGCGCTTTAATTTTTTTGCCATAACATTTTTCAAAAAAATCTTTGCCAATCACACATTTGGTTCTGCGCAAGCCTTATCTTTGTCGCATATTTCAAACCGGTCGGCAATCAAAAGAAATGATGACATCGGGACGGGAAATTCACGACATATGTTCTGCCAAAAGCTTTGTCGAGTCATGATTTGGATCGCCCATACAGGGCGATGATAATTTACAAACCTGTTCCGGGGGCGTTGCCCCCGGCTACGATGGGTCAGGCCGTTGGCCTGAAGATCAGGGTTCCGAAGCAGTCCTGCCAAGACTACGAAAAATTCAGAGTCTCGTTACCTCGACTCCTACAAAATTAAAGCGGCTTGGCGCCGGTCTTCGCTGAAGCTGCGACCCGACAAGGGAGTCTCGCCCCACCGGGCGCTGCTCAAGTGAAAATTTTTGCAAAACGTTTTTACAAACTGTAAAAAATTTCCGAAAAATTTATTTTCGATTTTTGGGAACCCTGCTTTAAGAAATTCATCATAAAAGATGTCACTCTTTGTCGAGTTTTTATGCAATTTGCACCCGGCCAATTGCAATTCGCGTCTTTAACCACCCAAAAAATTTCATCTGGCACGCCGCTTTAAGCTATGGCCGCATAGGGAAGTATATGCAAAGGGGCGCATTTCACGGCACCCTTCGGGTTGGCACTCTAAATGATAGTCAAGTCCCGCCTATGAAAAGGGAGGATACAATACAATGTCCCAGGTGGCATTGCGCGAGAACGAAGCCGAAGCATGAGCATATTGCGGCGGCGAACTTGCGAAAGAGCCTGCAGGTGGAAGTTTTTCTTCCGCGCCTGCGCATCGAGCGCGCCACGCGGCGCGGCGTGGTTCGCATCGTCGAGCCTCTCTTCCCCGGTTATCTTTTTCTGCGTTGTGTGATGGACGAAAGACTCAATGAGGTCAAGCACACCAACGGGATCAGCAGCGTGGTGCGTTTCGGCGACAAGATCCCCTGCGTGGACGATTCGGTGATCGAAGGATTGCAGGACTGCTTTGAAGCCGACGAGCCGATGGAGATCGAAAACCGCCTGGCCCCCGGCAGTGAAGTTTCGGTGGCCAATGGCGCGTTCGCCGGAATGCGCGCCTACGTGCTGCGCAACATGCCTGCCCGGCGCAGGGTCCAGATTTTATTGGATGTTTTGGGACAACCGACGCCCGTGGAAGTGGCGCGGGATTCTGTAGCGCTGGTGGATAATACGCTCGCCAACATGGCGCCCGTATTGGCCCGCCAGGAAGTGTGTGTGTGATGGTTGGGCGGCGTGTGCCGCCAATTCTGTTTCAAGGAGATGGTTGGGAGAAGCAACAAGTGCGGAGCTTTATACTGATTCAATGAAAGCCATGGGAACTTACGAGGGCAAAAACGGCATCCCCTCTTGGAAGCGCATCCTCGACATCGGCCTGATCGTGCTGGTCTCGCCGCTGCTCATTCCGGTAGCGCTCACCGTAGCCGTCATCATCCGTCTGGTTTCGCGCGGTCCGATTCTTTTCAAGCAGGACCGTATTGGTTATCAGGGTGAAAAATTTCTCTGTTTCAAATTCCGGACGATGCATGTCGGCGCGCACTCTGTTTCCCATGAAGGCCATTTGCGTGAGCTTATCCAATCGGATGCGCCCATGACCAAACTGGATACGCGCGATGCCCGCATCATTCCTTGCGGTGTCCTGCTCCGGTCTTCGGGCCTGGATGAACTCCCCCAATTGATCAATGTCCTGCGCGGTGATATGAGCCTGGTGGGACCACGGCCCTGTATGCCATACGAGTTTGAACATTACCTTCCCTGGCAACGTTCCCGTTTTAATGTGGCGCCCGGCCTCACGGGTCTCTGGCAGGTCAGCGGGAAAAATCGGACCACTTTCACAAAAATGATCCGGCTCGACATTGAATACGGGAGGCTCCGCAGCCTTTGGCTCGATCTTTGGATCATTTTCAAGACGGTCCCGGCTTTGCTGGCGCAGATGTCGGATACCCGCAACCGAAAAGTTTCCGAAGTGAAAAGGACCAGTCCCAACGCTGCCGAAGCGCCGGCTATTTTCCGCGCCCCGTTGCGCGCCAGTAATTTCCGAGACCATCCGGATCGCTTGCAGGCGTAAGCGGAATCCGTCTCCAGACCCATCCATTTCGTAGTATATCATGACAAAACCAATCAAAGTTGGAGTAGTGGGTTGTGGCTATTGGGGCCCGAACCTTATCCGTAATTTCAAAGGATTAACCGATTGCCATCTCAAGATGATGTGCGATACGAGCGAGGAACGGTTGAAGCATTTGCGGACGTTGTATCCTGATGTGGAACGCGCCACGAATTATGATTTCATGCTCAACGGCATCGGCCTGGACGCGGTGGTGATCGCCACTTCCGTCAAATGGCATTTTCCGATGGCCAAAGCCAGTCTCCTGGCGGGCAAACATACTTTCATCGAAAAACCCATGGCCCATTCTTCGGCGGAATGCGAGGAGCTTATCGACATCGCCCAGAAAAAAGGGCTTGTCCTGATGACGGGCCATACTTTTCTCTATTCGCCCGTGGTCCGGAAGATCAAGGAAATCGTCGATCACGGTGACATCGGCGACATCCGCTATATCTGCGCGCGCCGGCTCAACCTGGGGCTTTTCCAAAAAGACATCAATGTGGCCTGGGACCTGGCGCCGCATGATATTTCCATCATCCAACACATCATGGGCGATCCGCCCACGGCGGTGAATTGCCGCGGCAGCGCGCATATCACCCATGGCATCGAAGACGTGACGACCATCTGTTTGACTTTTCCCCGGCAACGGTCCGCGATCATCCACAATAGCTGGCTCGATCCCCGCAAGGTGCGCGAAATGACGATTGTCGGCAGCAAACGCATGATCGTTTATGATGACGTGACGCCACTGGAAAAGATCCGCGTGTTCGATGCGCGCGTCGAAACTCCGCCGCATTACGACACCTTTGCGGAATTTCAATATGCTTATCATTACGGCGATGTTTATGTGCCGTATGTGAAACAAGAGGAACCGTTGCGCAGCGAATGCCAGCACTTCCTTGATTGCATCAATAACGGGACCACTCCGTTGTCTGATGGAAAGAACGGCCTGGATCTCGTCCGCATTTTGGAGGCCTCGTCTGAATCGTTACGGCTCGGGGGCGGGCCGGTCGCACTTTCGTCGCAACCGGGCGCTTCGGCCCATTCCGTTCAACATGGGGAGCCGCAGCCTGCGGGGCACGCGGTCCACCAAAACGGAAATGGGAATGGAAACGGTAATGGCAATGGACAGGGGAATGGGCACGGGAACGGGAATGGGAATGGACATGAAAATCGGCAGGGCAATGGGAATGGAAATGGCAATGGAAGCCGCCAGCCTGAATTCATCCGAAGCGCCCATGCGCGAAAAATTCCCGTTGTGGCCCTCAACGGCAAAAAGCGCCAGGTGAAGATGGTCAGGAAACCGGCGCACACTATCACGCCCGAGGCGATCGCATAATGAGTGTAGAAAAACAAGCTCTGCGCCGGATCGCCGATGACGTGCATTTGGGAAAAAATGTTCGCATTTTTGATTTTACCAATCTCTATGGCTGCGAAATCGGCGACGAAGTGAAGATCGGCACATTTGTCGAAATTCAAAAGGGTGTGAAAGTGGGAAACCGTTGCAAGATTTCCAGCCACACGTTTATTTGCGAGGGAGTCACATTGGAAGACGGCGTGTTCATCGGGCATCATGTGGTGTTCACCAACGACCGCCGTCCGAAGGCCACGAATGGTGACGGGGTGCTGCAAGACGAATCCGACTGGGAATGTTTGCCGACGCTGGTGAAGCGCGGCGCCTCGATCGGCTCCAATGTGACTCTGCTTTGCGGGATCACAATAGGTGAGAATGCCATGGTCGGCGCAGGCAGCGTGGTCACGAAAGATGTGCCTCCAAACAGTGTCGTCGTGGGCAATCCAGCGCGCGTTCTCCGTGCCGCCGTTGCCGCCGGGCCAAAGGAATTGTTGTGTTCATTGAAAGTTTGATAACTACGCCGAGGCTTTTTCCGATCCGGAAAGCGTCGTCCCGGCCTGATCTGTCCGGGGTCAGTTGGACGAATCCTTTGGAGCAAATCGACTGGGATTCGCGCCTGGCCGGCCGTGAACAATCCCTGCTGTCCTTCTTTCACAGCACGGCCTGGGCGAATGTCCTGGCGGAAACATACAATTACCGGCCGATCTATTTTGTCGGCAACGAACATGGCACGGTCCACTCGCTGCTGCCTTTCATGGAAGTGGATAGTTGCCTGACGGGACGCCGCGGCATCGCGTTGCCTTTCACGGACAGTTGCGAGCCATCGTGCTCGGACCCCAACTCGTTCAAAATGCTTTTCCGCAATGCCGTCGAGATAGGAAAATTGCGCGGTTGGGATTATTTGGAGATCCGCGGCGGGCAGCGTTTCATTGGCGGCGTGCCGCCGGCCCTTTCCTATTATGGCCACACGGTGGACCTGCCGGCGGACGAAAACACGTTGTTCGTCGAACTAAAAAGCCCCGTCCGCCGGGCGATCCGCAAAGCGGAAAAAGAGGGCGTGCGGGTCGAGGTTTCCCGTGACCTCAAAGCGGTGAAAACGTTTTACGCGCTTCAATGCCGCGCGCGCAAGAAACACGGATTGCCGCCGCAGCCCTTCTCGTTTTTCCAGAACATTCATAAACATGTCCTGTCCGAAGACCACGGATTCGTGGCCCTGGCCCGCCGCAAAAAGACTCCGGTAGCGGGAGCGATGTTCTTCAAATCGGGCGCCGGCGCGATCTACAAGTTCGGAGCTTCGGATGAGCGTTTTCAGCATCTGCGCGGCAACAATCTGGTGATGTGGGAGGCCATGCGGCATTTATGCAAAGATGGCGTGAAGAGGCTCGATATGGGCCGCACTTCGCTCGGCAACGATGGACTGCGCCGGTTTAAACTGGGCTGGAACGCGCGGGAAAAGGCCATCAGTTATTTTCGTTATTCGCTGGGTAAAGAAAAATTCGTTCCCATCAAGGATGAAGCGACCGGCTGGTATAACTACATCTTCCGGACTCTGCCGACTTCAGTTTCGCAATTGTTTGGCCGGGTCTTGTATAGGCACTGGGCATAACTGACCACGACGGATTGGATTGAAGGGAGTTGAGGGGAACAAGCCGGGAAGGGCTTTTCCTGTTCCTTATCCATAGATCACTCCCTTTTCCCATGGTCAAAGCAAACAAAATGAAAACGACGAACCATAACCAAATCAACGAGCCGCCGGCCATGACGCCGGGAGATATTTACTTCATCCTCTTCCGGCACAAATGGAAAATCATTCTCCTCTTCCTGGCGGGCGTCGTCGCGGCTGCGGGATATTGGTACTATAATCCACCGCCGTATCAGTCCGAAGCGCGCCTGTTTATCCGTTACGTCCTCGATAGCCGCGGCGTCACGGCTAACGCCAAAAACACGCAGATGTCCCCCACGGACGACATGGGCCAAAACATCCTGAATTCCGAGATGGAGATACTTTCCAGTTACGACGTTGCCCAGCAGGTGGCCAAAGATGTCGGTCCTGACAAGATCCTCTCTAAATATGGCGGCGGAAATGACTCTGCCCGCGCCGCGGCGGTCATCAAAAAGAACCTTACTGTCGAAATCCCGCATGACAGCAGCGTGATCCATCTCGTCTTTCACAGCCAGGATCCCACGGTGGTCCAGCCCGTGTTGTCCGATGTCATCAGCGTTTATCTCAACCGATACCTGCAAGTGCATGAAGCCAGTTTGTCGGATGACGCACTTGCCCAGGAAGCCGCCCAACTGCGCTCGCAGATCGACGAAACGGAAAACGAATTGCGCACGGCCAAAGCCGGCGCGGGCATCATCTCCGTGGCGGACGCCGAGCATTCTTATTCCGAGCAGATTTCCACTCTTCGCCAGCAATTGTTCCAGGCCCAGGTGGCGTTGGGCGCCCAACAAGGCGCGCAAAAAGCGGCATCACAGACAAACACTTCGGAGACCACGAGCGCGGCACTTGCAGGCATCCCGCCGGAACGCGTGGATGAATACCAGCGCCTGTGCGCCCATCTGGACTTTTTGCAGAGCCGCCAGACTCAATATTTCACTCAATTCGGATTTACCGATGGAAACCGCCTGGTGCAGGAGACCCGCTATCAGATAGCCCAAAGCATTGCGCTGAAGAAAAGTCTGGAGGCGGCATATCCCGGTTTGGTCGGCACGTACAATCCTCCTTCGAGCACATCTCCCGCCAGCGGCACTGCCACGGCATACGCGGCGAACCTGCAGCCGCTGTCTTTGCAATCTGTGATCACCGTCCTCAAACAAGAGATCGCTGAGCTTCAATCTGAGGCGGTCAAGGTGGACGCCGCCGAATCGACGATCTCCGATCTTCAACGCAAAAAGGACATGCTGGAGGACAACTATCAATATTTTGCCACCAGCCTGGAGCAGGCGCAGATCGATGAGACTCTCGGCCCCGACCGCGTCTCCAACATAAGCCCCGTTGAGACGCCGACGCCTCCGCTGAAGGACAAATCGTCCCGCATCAAGGCGATGGCCGGCATGATCGTGGGCGGCCTGGCAATTGGCCTGGCATGGGCTTTCTTCATTGAATTTTACCTGGATACATCGGTTCGCCGCTCCAAGGAGATTGAATCCCGGCTTAAGTTGCCGCTCCTCATCTCCATCCCGGATATCCGTTACAACGGTTATCGTCATCTCAGCCGCGCTGAACGGCCCCAATTGCAGTTCCAGGCCACGGACGGCACCGGCTTGGAGTACGCTGCCGAGAACGGCAATGGCGTGCTTTCCTGGGAAACGGCCGCTTATCTGAATCGTTATCATGACGCCTTGCGCGACCGGTTGTTGAATTATTTCGAGACTGCCGGCATCGCCCGCACCAAGCTCGTGGCCGTCACCGGCACCGAAAAAGGCTGCGGCGTCAGCGCCATTGCCGCCGGCGTGGCCACGTCGCTCGCCGAAATGGGTGAGCGCGTTCTCCTGGTGGATATGAAATCCGAGCCGGGCATCGCCCAACAATTCTTCATGGGCAGGGCGAGTTGCAGTCTCAACGAGGCGCTTGATCCGCAGACGCGAGAGAACGCCGCCATCCAGGAAAACTTGTACGTCGTCACCGCCGGATCGCCGGATGAAAAATACCAACGGATTTTGCCGCGGCATTTTGCATCGCTGGTGCCTCATATCAGGGCCAGTCATTATAGCTACGTTATTTTTGACATGCCGCCGGTCAGCCAGACGAGCATCACTTCGCGTCTCGCCGGTTTCATGGACATGATCCTGCTGGTCATCCAGGCCGAGCGCACCGGGCGCGATGCCGCCCAGCAGGCCATCGAACTGCTGGCGCTTTCAAAGACCAAGGTCGGCGTTGTCCTCAACAAGACGCGCAAATACATTCCCGACCTGCTTCATCGCGAGACGCTCGCGGATTCTTAAGATTGCAATCGTAACGGAGCGGCGGCTCTCCGGCCTGTTGTCGGAGACGCCGCCGTTCAAATTCGATTTTTCCATGCCTGTCCCGCACCTCAGCAACCGGATCTATTACCGGTTCAAACCATACCTTCCCTGGCGTTTGCGCATGGGAATGCGCCGGGTCATCGCCCGCCGGCGGCGGGAGACTTTCAAAAATGTCTGGCCTATCAACGAAGCTGCCGGCCAGGTCCCCGAGAACTGGTGCGGCTGGCCCGAGGGCAAAAAATTCGCGCTCGTTCTCACCCATGATGTTGAAAGCGCGGCAGGCCTGGCCAAGTGCCGCCCACTCATGGACCTGGAAATGAAGTTGGGATTCCGCTCTTCTTTCAATTTCATTCCTGAAGGCGAATACAAGGTCTCGCGTGAGCTTCGCAATGAATTGATCCTGAATGGGTTTGAGGTGGGCGTGCATGACTTGCGGCACGATGGCAAATTGTATTGGCGCAGGAACAATTTTCACAAGAGCGCCCGCAGCATCAATGGCTATCTGAAGGATTGGAACGCCAGCGGTTTTCGCGCTGCTTTCATGCTCCACGACCGCGAACGCCTTCATCATCTTAAGATTGAATACGACGCCTCGACTTTTGACACGGACCCATTTGAACCGCAACCGGAGGGCGCCAACACCGTTTTTCCGTTTTGGATCTCCGACGGCAACGGCGGCGGCTATGTGGAGTTGCCCTATACGTTGCCGCAGGACTCAACGCTTTATTTGGTCCTCGATGAAAAATCGCCCGAGATCTGGAAAACGAAATTGGACTGGCTCGTCGCTCGTGGCGGCATGGCCTTGCTCAACGTTCATCCCGATTACATCGGCTTTGGTAAAAAGCTGGATGTTTCGGAATATCCCGCTGTCTGGTACGAAGATTTTCTACGTCATCTCCAAAGAGCGTACGCCCGGGAATATTGGAACCCATTGCCGCGCGAAGTTGCGCGGTGGTACAAGGACAATCATCGGCCCGATAAACACACACATTATGAGGTTGAGACCAGCAAAGCCCTCAATGCTCATCGCCAGGATCTTTCGTTCAAGAAGCTCAATACCGCGGTCGTGTTGTATTCCTATTACGCGGAAGACCCCCGGCCCCGGCGCGAAGCTGAGGCCCTAAAAAATTCGGGTGCGAACGTGGATGTCATTTGCCTTCGCAAGAACAGCGTCGAACCGGCTTACGAGAATATCGACGGCGTGGATGTTTTTCGTATTCCCTTGAAACGCCGCCGCTCCGGCAAATTGGTGTACATCCTGCAATACGCGTGGTTTCTTTCGATTTCGTTTTTGTTGCTCGCCTTTCGGAATTTCAAGAAACGTTACAAGCTCGTTCACGTGCACAACATGCCGGATTTCCTGGTTTTTGCCGCGCTGTTCCCCCGGTTGTTCGGAGCGAAGGTCATTTTGGACCTGCACGATCCCATGCCGGAATTGTTCCAGAGCATTTATCGGTTGAACGAAAGCCATTTTATTGTGCGATGGCTGAAGAAAATGGAGCGTCTGAGCATTGCCTTCGCCGACCTGGTTCTTACGCCCAACATTGCATTCAAAGAACTTTTCACATCGCGAAGCTGTCCGCCGCATAAGATTGAAACGGTCATGAATTCACCCGAAGCAGCTATATTCAATCCGACCAATTACAATGGAATGACGGGCGGGTATGCTAACGGTTCATCAGTGCCCGGTACGAAATCGTTTACCTTGATGTATCACGGATTGATCGTCGAGCGGCATGGGTTGGATCTGGCTATTGAGGCCATCGCCCGCCTGCGGCCCAAAATTCCCGGCGTAAAATTGAACCTGTACGGCGACCAGACGGAGTATCTCGAAAAAATATTGGCGCTGGCTGATAAATTGGGGGTCAAAGATGCAGTCCAGTTTCACGGCTTTAAGAATCTCAACGAGATTGCCCATGATATTACGACGGCTGACCTGGGCCTGGTGCCGAACCGCATCAGCGCTTTTACCCAAATCAATTTTCCGACGCGCATCTTCGAATACCTTGCGATGAACAAGCCGGTCATTGTTCCCGCCACCCGGGGCATTCGTGATTATTTCAAGGACGACCAGATCCTGTTTTTTGAGCCTGATAATGCCCAGGACCTGGCGGCAAAGATAGAATGGGCCTACGAAAATCCCGCCGGCCTGAAAGCGGTCATGGAAAACGGCCGCGCGGTGTACGAAAAAAATTGTTGGGACATTCAACGGCACAAATTTCTGGGCAAGGTGGAGCAGTTGGTCAACGCGCCCGCCATGGCAATCCACTCTTAAAACTCTTACAGTTAAAATGTCCACGGCCATTTCGATAAAACACGGCATCCAGGCCCTGCTCAAGCAGGCGGGACTGTATCAGCGGTTGAAAGCCTCGGTCGCCTACGATTTCTATTGGGCGATGACTGATCCGCATTGGGTCACGGACCGCGCCAAAGAAGTTGAGTTTTACCGCTCCGTCCTGCTTGGGTTCCGCAAAGGAGACATGATTTTTGATATCGGTGCCAACGAAGGGTGCAAGACCGATATTTTTTTGAGATTGGGCGCAAAAGTTGTGGCCATGGAGCCGGATGACGCAAACCTGGAGATCTTGAATGACAAGTTTTTGCGCAACCGGATTTTTCCCCGGCCGGTGTGCATCGAAAAGAAAGCCGTCAGCAGCCAGGCCGGCACAACGACCATGTGGATCGACCGTCCTGGTTCGGCTCTGAACACGCTCAATCCCAAATGGGCGGGCATTTTGAAAGAGGACGCCACCCGGTTCAACCAGCGCATGGACTTTGCTTCGCAAAAGACCGTGGAGACCACGACGTTGGAAGATTTGATCAGCAGGCATGGCCGTCCTTTTTACGTCAAGATCGATGTTGAAGGACACGAGCTGAATGTCCTGCGCGGCCTGAAACAAACCGTTCCGTATTTGTCTTTCGAAGTCAATTTGCCGGAATTCAGGGAAGAGGGTGTTGAATGCCTCCAAATCCTCGCCGGGTTGGCCCCGGAAAGCCTGTTCAACTACAGCGCAGATACGCGCTTGGGACTGGCATTTAAACGCTGGCTGCCGCTATCGGATTTTTTGCGCGCCTTTGAACAATGCAATGGGCCGGCCATTGAAGTGTTTTGGCAGACTACCGCTCCGCAATTAGGAGCGATCCGTAAGTAAGAGTATGACCTCATCAATCGCATTGATATTGACCCTCGCTTTCATCGCGTTTCTCTTTTGGTGGGACTCAAAAGAAAAGCAGGAAGCGACCAGCGCATTGTGGCTGCCGTTTTTCTGGGTGGTGGTCGGCAGTGGTTCTCGGTTCTTGTCTCAATGGCTGGATATTTTTGGATTTCATGTCGGCGGGATCACGGTTGAAGACGGAAGCCCGATTGACGCCGCCTTTTATCTGTTCCTGATCGTCGCCGGTATTTTTGTCCTTCACAAACGCCAGGTCCGTTTCCCGCGTTTTTTCCGGAATAACCGTTGGGTCGCCATCTATTTCGCATACTGCCTGCTGGCGGTCATTTGGTCGGATTTCCCCTACGTCGCCTCCAAACGCTGGATCAAATTGCTCGGTGACCCGGTGATGGCGTTGATCATCCTGACCGAACCCGATCCGATGGGTTCCCTGGCGTTGGTGATGAAACGTTGCGCCTTCATCATGCTGCCGGTCTCGATCTTGTTCATTAAATATTTCCCGTACCTTGGCCGCGGCTTCGACGATTGGACCGGCGTGCCTCATAACACCGGGATCGCCACCAACAAAAACGAGTTGGGATTTGATTGTTGGATCCTCGGTTCGGTCCTGTTCTGGCATCTGTTACGGGTGTGGCAATGGGAACGCAGCCGGGCGAGGCAAAGTCAAATCATCCTTTGTTGCGGGCTGCTGCTGATGGATGTTTGGCTGCTGCACATGGCGCAAAGCGCCACTTCGCTGGTGGCGCTCGCGCTGGGTATATTTGTCATGGTCTTTCTTGGCTGGCGTTGGGTCAATGTGCGTTATACCGGCGCGTATTTTGTGGCGGCAATCATTCTCATTGCCATGGCGAGCCTCGCCTTTGGGATGTTTGGCGGCATCGTCCATCTGCTGGGGCGGAACGAAACGTTCACGGGAAGGACCGATATTTGGCGGATGCTCTGGCATTGGCCGATCAATCCTTTCGTCGGCGCGGGCTTTGAAAGTTTCTGGCTGGGCGACCGGCGCCAGGAGATCCAGGGCCAGCTTTATTTCTTGAATGAAGCGCACAACGGTTATCTGGAAACTTATCTGAACCTGGGATACATCGGCGTCGCTCTCGTGGCCGCCATGCTTTTGGCCACCTATGTCAAAGCGCGGCGTGAATTGTTGGTTGATTTTGATTGGGGACGCTTCCGCATCGCCTTTCTATTGGCATTCATCCTCTATAATTGGACGGAAGCGGCATTTCGTTTGAACGCATTTCCGTTCTTTATGTTTTTCCTGATCGCCATTGATTATCCGGCGCGTCAATCCGTTGCGGAAAGCGAAATCGCTGACGAGGCCACCGGGGAAGAGATCGAACCCGCGTATGTTCCCGTTTCAATCGCCGTAAACGAAAGGCAAACATGAAAACATCCCGATTACGCCTCATCTGGCCGCTTGTCTTTATCTTGCAAGCGGGCTTGTTCCCGGCCCAGGCCTCCCTCATTAACATTGTGAACGGCCTTTTTTCCAGCATCACCAACGCGATCGCTTCCGCGCTTCCCGGAGACGTTGTGGTCCTGCCGCCCGGCACCAATGTTCTCACCCAAACCATCAATTTATATGGAGTCTCTCTCATCGGTTCGGGCACCAATCAAACCGTTCTCGTTGACGAAGAAAACCGTTCCGGAAATGCGCAGATGATCAACATATATCCCACTCCCGGTCACGTCACGGAAGTGGCGAATCTTCAATTGTGCGGAGGCGTGACCAATACGAGCATCAACTATTACGGCGCGATCGCCTGCATTGGCACGACGAATACTTCCTGGCGGGTTGATAATTGTGTTTTCAACGGACTCTATGCCAAAAGCATTTGCACGTACGGCAACTCCGCCAGTGTCATTGACCATAACGTTTTTTATGAAAGGTCCATTTCGATTGAGGACAACGGTTACATTCCGGGCGACGGAATGGGCGACGAATCGTATGCCTATCCGCCAACGTACGGCTTGAACAGCACCAACGCGCTGTATGTTGAGGACAATTATTTCACTAATTTGATGGGATTCGTCGCCAGCGTTGGCGCCTGTGATGGCGAGGGCGGCGCGCGCATGGTGTTTCGTTACAACACGGTTTGGAATGATTGCTTCAATAACCACGGCACTGAAAGCGGCGGTCGCCTGCGCAGTGAACGCAGTTTCGAGATCTATGGAAACACTTTTACCTATGGCTCGAATGCCTCGGGTTATCCTTGTTTTGCCGCCGCTTTGATCCGTGGCGGATCGGGAGTTATTTTCAGCAATACGGCTAACGGCTATTACGCCTTTGTCACGTTGCGCAGCTATCGTTATACCACCGCGTATTGCGGCCAATGGGAACCCTTCTGCGGCGCCAGCGGCGTTACTGCCTGGGATTCCAATAGCCCCACGCTTTACTTGAGCGGCGTTAGTGCCGGGCCTAATGGCGCCACATATCTTCAAGTCACGGGCGCCAACTGGACTCCCAACCAATGGTACGGTTATACCGTGATGGATATTAATAATGGCCTTTTCGCGCCCATCACCTCCAACACCTCCAACACGATTTACTACATCGGCAGCGACTCGGCTTCCGCCAGCATCGTTGCCGGCACTCCATTGACCTTCAATAATGGAGACGGCTTCCAGATCCATCTTGTCTACGCCGCGCTGGATCAACCGGGCCGGGGTTCCGGTGATTTCATCCGTGACGATGGCATGACCAGCCAGAATAACTTGTACACCATTGATACTGTTACCGGCGTGCCTTCATGGCCGCGCGAGGCGCTCGAGCCGATTTATTCCTGGGGCAATACTCTCAGCGGGGCCAACACCGAACTGAGCAGCTCTTACCCGGGGGTCCTGTCAGGCCGGGATTATTACAATGACACCCCTAAACCGGGTTATACACCATATATATATCCGCATCCGCTCGACCTCGGCGGTCCCACTTATTCCGGTTCAAATACCAACAACGGCAATGGCGGGAATGGCGGCAATGGTGGAAATACCAATTCGAACAGCAATACTAACCAGTTATTGCCGCCCTCAAACCTCCACATCATCGGGCAATAGTTTTTATGCCACAACTCATCGAAAGGGTCCGAAACAAAGTCCATCCGCCGCTCTGGATGTTCCGTTGGATGAACCAGGGGCAGGAACAGTTCGTCTGTCCTGTGTGCGATTATGAGGGGCCGTTCCGTGAAATGAAAGGGTTCGCCGGGGCGCGCAAGCACGCCCAATGTCCCCGTTGCGGTTCGCTCGAACGCCATCGGCTTCAATATTTCGTCGTCTCTGAACTGTTCAAGCGCATAGATACATCACGTATGACGATGCTTCATTTTGCGCCGGAAGATTTCTTTCGTGATCTCTTTCGCCCCCGGTTTGGCCGGTACGAGACCGCCGACCTGTGCATGAAAGGCGTTGATCATAAAGTGGACCTGCAGAACCTGCCTTTTGCCGATGCCACTTACGATTTCGTATTTGCCTCGCACGTCCTTGAACACATCCCGGACGATCGCAAAGCCATAAGCGAGATCCGCCGCATCTTGCGTCCCAATGGTCTTGCCGTCCTGCCGGTGCCAGTCGTTTGTGAAAAAACGGTCGAATATCCGGAAGCCAATCCGCACGAGGCCTACCATATGCGCGCTCCTGGATTGGATTATTTTGACAAATACAAATCACACTTCCAAAACGTCGAAGTCCACAACTCAGCGGCCATGCCTGGAAAGTTTCAATTGTTCATCTATGAAAACCGGAGCGTCTGGCCTACGCCGGAATGCCCGCTGCGTCCACCCATGTCCGGAGAAAGACATTCCGACTTCGTCCCCGTCTGTTACGCATGAAATATGTCCTCATCACCGCGGCGCGGAATGAAGAATCGTTCATCCGGCGCACCCTCAAGTCCGTGACTTCCCAGACCCAACGTCCGGAGCGCTGGGTCATCGTTGACGATGGTTCCACGGATAACACTGCGGCCGTCATCGAAGATTATGCCGCGGGATTTCCCTGGATCACTCTCATCCGCCGCGGAAACCGCCTGCACCGTCATTTTGGAGGCAAAGCCGATGCCATCAATGCCGGCTTCCAATCACTCGAAGCTGTTCCATTCGATGTCGTCGGCAATGTGGATGCCGATGTTTCATTCGATCCCGATTTCATGGAGTTTCTGATGCAAAAATTCGACGCCGATCCTCAACTCGGCGTGGCGGGCACACCTTATCTCGAAGGCGATTTCGATTCGGCCCGCGATAGTTTTGAAGGCGAAAAGTACGTCGCCGGCCAGGTCCAACTTTTTCGCCGCGCCTGTTTCAAGGAGATCGGCGGTTACACCAAAAGCCCCTCTGGTGGCGTGGACTGGATCGCCGTCATGACTGCCCGGATGAGAGGATGGCGCACCCGTTCCTTCGACGAAAAGCGGTTTGTTCATCATCGTCTTATGAGTTCCGCGGAGCGCGGAGTCTTCGCCGCATATTATTCCTACGGCCAAAAAGACTACTATCTGGGTGGTTCACCGCTCTGGCAGATTTTCCGTGTCGGTTACCGCCTGGCAAAAAAACCATTTCTCATCGGGGGCTTTGCCGTCATGCTCGGTTATTGCTCCGCCGCCCTGTCCCGCACCCATCGCCCGATCTCTGTGGAATTGATGCGGTTTCATCGCCATCACCAGATGTTGAAGCTCAAAAACATCTTCCACTCGCTCTTGCGCCTTAAGAAAGTTGACAACTTTCGGCTCGAAACCAACCACACCGGCCTGTCCGGTCCCGCATCATGAAAAAATTTGCGCATAAAGCAGAACTGTCCCGCGCGATCGAAAACTTTACCGGGTGGCTGGAAGATTTCGGCGAGGAATCGTGGGACCATCAATCGTTCTACGCCGGTGGCATCGGCCGGTTCGCCAAACGGCTGTATTATCACAACAAACTGCTGGGCATCCCCGCCGTTGCTCCCATGGTTTTTTGTGAAGCGCTCGCCCCGGAAGCCCGCAAATACTTTCATCGTCCCATGCGGCTTCCGATCTCCGACGCCCATTACGCGATGGGCTTTGGATATATGTATGAAGTGACCGGGCACAAATTTTATCTGGATAAGGCCACCCATTTTCTCGATGTGCTCGACCACACCCGCTGCCCGGGTTTTACCGAATATTGCTGGGGTTATCCCTTTGACTGGGTCACGCGCAACGGCATGATCCCCGCCGGGACACCTCTCATCACCACCACCCCGTACGTTTTTGAAGCTTTTTTACAGATGGAACGCCTCCAGCCCAAATCCCACTGGCTTCATATCCTTTATTCCATCACGCGTCACGTGACCCATGATATCAAAGATTTCAAACTTTCTGAGACCGCGAGCACCTGTACTTATACGCCTTTCGATAAGATAGGTGTGATCAATGCGTCGGCTTATCGCGCCTTTACCCTCACCAACCTGGCCGATTTCTTCGGGGATGATCATCTTCTGGACATTGCCCAGCCGAATCTCAATTTCGTTCTGGAATCCCAAAATGCCGACGGTTCCTGGCCTTATGCGGTCGATGGCAAGCGCGATTTCGTGGACCACTTTCATACCTGTTTTGTGATGAAAGCCCTCGCCAAGATCTACCTCCTCACCGGCAACAGCCGCTGCCTGGCCGCCCTGGCCCGCGGCATTGAATTTTACCTAGGCCATCTTTTCTCCGAGGACGGCATGCCGCGTCCGTTTTCGCGCGCGCCGCGCCTCACGGTGTATCGCCACGAGCTTTATGATTGCGCAGAATGTATCAATTTATGCCTGCTGCTGCGGCCTTTCTTTCCGCAGTTGCACACCACTTTGGAGAAAGTCGTTTCAGGCGTCCTGAAAGACTGGGTCAAACCCGATGGCTCATTCCGTTCCCGCCAGCTTATGTTTGGCTGGGACAATGTGCCGATGCACCGTTGGGGGCAATCGCAAATGTTTCGGAGCCTTGCCGCCTACTTGCGTGAAGCGCAAGTAGCGGAATCCAAAGGCAACGAAACCAACCAAACTATATCCTATGTGCGGAATCTGCGGGCAGCTTAACCTGGACTCAAACCAACCGGTCGATCGCACGACTATCCGACGGATGTCCCGCTCGATCATCCATCGCGGTCCTGACGACGAAGGTGAATACGTCTCCGGTCCCGTGGGCCTGGGCTTTCGCCGGCTTTCCATCATCGACCTTGTCGGCGGCCGTCAGCCCATGTCTGATGAGCGTGGGACCGTTCGTGTGGTTTTCAACGGTGAAATCTACAATTTTCGTGAGCTTCGCGCGGAACTGGAAAAGCGCGGCCATGCCTTTCGCACCCGTTCTGACACCGAAGTCATTGTCCATGGCTATAAAGAGTGGGGCACGGATGTCTTTAATCGTCTCAATGGCATGTTTGGCATCGCGATTTGGGATGAAAAATGCAAACGCCTGATCGTTGCGCGCGATGCCATGGGCATCAAGCTCATCTATTACAGTATAACCGATGGCCGGCTTAGCTTCGGCTCTGAGATCCGTTCAGTCCTGGCTGCGAAAGAATCCATGCCCCAGGTCAATTCCGCAGGGCTGGGTTTATTTCTCCGGTTTCGGTACACGCCTTCGCCTCTCACCATTTTCCAGGACATCAAGAAATTGGCTTCTGGGACGATGTTGATCGCAGAAAACGGACAATGCCGCGTGGAACGCTGGTATCAATATACTCCTTCACTTTTCCCTCATAAGATCAAGGACGGTGAGGCCGCTGAGGAACTGCTCGAACTTTACCGTCGCGCGGTCAAACGCCAATTGTCCGCTGACGTTCCTGTCGGCATCTTGTTGAGTGGCGGCCTGGATTCAGCCCTGCTCCTGGCCCTCATGAACGAATTCGGAAACCATTGGCCCGCTTACACGGTGGGTTATGGCAAACGTTTTGCCGATGACGAACTTAAATCTGCCGCCTTGACCGCCGTCCATTTTGGCGCGCGCCATGTCAGTCTGCGGTTGGACCAAAGCGAGTTCGAAAACTCTTTGCCAAAAATCGTCGAGCATCTCGAAGAGCCGGTCGCGAGTTCGTCTGTCGTGCCGATGTATTTTATTTGCCAGCGCGCGCGAGCGGACGTAAAAGTCGCCCTCATTGGCCAGGGCCCCGACGAACTTTTTGGCGGCTACAACCGGCATCTTGGTGTGCATTATGGGAACCTCTGGCGCCGCCTGCCTCCAAAGATCCGCACTCATCTGAGCGCCGCGATCGCCCGGTTGCCGCGCAATGAAACGCTCAAACGCGGCATCCAGTCGCTGGATATTGACGATCGTTTCGAGCGATACGAAAACATTTTTTCACTCCACCCCGCTAAAACTGTTAAAAACCTTTTCCGGGAACAATTCATGCCCAACGGCGACAGCGAATTGTCCACGTATTTGGGGCCTCTCTTTTCCCAGGTGGAACAAACCGATGAGCTGGGCGGCTTTCAACATCTGGAGATCCGGTCATCGCTTCCCGATGAATTGCTCATGTACGCGGACAAACTTTCCATGGCTCACGCGCTGGAAACACGCGTTCCCTATCTGGACCGCACTATCGTCGAATTTGTCCAGCGGCTTGGGGCCAATCACAAGATCCGTTTCGGCGTTCGCAAGTGGCTGCATCGCCGTGTTTGCCAGAAAAAACTGCCATCCAGCATCTTGTTCCGGAAAAAACGCGGGTTTGCCGTCAACGTCGTGGACAGTTGGTTCAACCAACATTCCCGGGGAAAGATTTCCGAACCGCTCCTGGACCCGCAATCGCTTATGTACGAGCAATTGAGACCCGAACCGGTTAAGCAATTGCTCGATGAGCATCGCGCCCGCCGTCAGGATAATCACAAACTGCTCTTCAGCCTTGTTATGTATGAGCAATGGCTTCGCGGTGTCCGTTCCAATTATACGTCCGATAGATTGTCGGTCGCTGCTTGATCCACGTCTATGATCATTTCTGATACCGAGATCGCTGTTTCCGGGAAATTCTTTCGCGTCGCGCGGCTGCGCCACGAGTGGTTCGATTTTCTCGAAGATCCGATGCTCTTCATTGAGACCCTCCGGAGCGGCAAGCCGGTCGCCGATCTTTTCACATATCTCCAGGAGTCTCATATCGAGCAACCGGATTACCCTTATTACCGCGAAATGATGGGAGCCTCCGTGCTCACCATCCAGAGCTTTGACGATTGGTGGAGCAACCTCCACTTCAAGGCCCGCAACAAAGCCCGGAAAGCCGAGAAATGTGGCGTTGAGATCCGGACTGTGACCCTGGACGACGATTTTGTGCGCGGCGTTGAAAAGATCTATAGCGAATCTCCGCTTCGTCAGGGGCGCCGGTTCACCCATTACGGCAAGGATTTTGCCACCATCAAAAAAGATCTCAGTTCGTTCCTTGATGAGTCTGTTTTTGTGGGCGCGTATCATAAGGGCCGGTTGATCGGTTTCATGAAACTTTTCCTGGGCAATGGCATCATCCGGATCATCCATATCATTGCTACCCTGGAGGATCGCGATACGTGTGCGATGGACGCCCTTATCGCCCGGGCCGTGAAGATTTGCGATGAGAAAAAATTCGCATATCTGCATTACGGCGACTGGGCTTCACGCGGATTAGGCGCTTTTCGCGCTAAATACGACTTCCAACGCCAGGAATGTCCGCGTTATTTCGTTCCCCTGACAGCGCTTGGCAGGTTCATGCTCGGCTTGCGATTGCACCGCCCATTGCGTGAGCGCCTGCCCCAACCGTGGGCTGACCGGCTCGTGTCCATCCGCAATCACTGGAACGCCGTGCGCTATGGCGCCAAAGGAGCGTTAGAAACTTAGGAGAGGTGGCTGAGTGGCTTAAGGCAGCAACTTTTTATGGGTTGTTATGCGGCTTGTCCGCATCGGAGGTTCAAATCCTTCCCCTCTCCGCCACTTTTCGTCGTTAAAAATATCATGCCTGGAATCGCTGCAATCATCAGCCGCGCGCCCGAAGAAAAATGTCGCGCGCGCCTGGATGCCATGCTGACAACCATGTCGCATGAGAGTTTCTATGCGTCTGCCGTGCATCTTGCTCCCGGCCTGGGCATCTATGCCGGCGCGATAAAGTTCGAGAATGGGAATGACGGCGTATTCTTCGATCATGACCGCCACGTTGCTGTCATCTTTTCCGGCGAATGCTTTCTGGACCACCAACTCGTTGACGGCAAAACAATCGTCAGTCTCTATCGCGAATGTGCCGGCGATTTTCCGGCCCGACTCAACGGTTTGTTTTGCGGTTTATTGGTGGATATCGCTGCCCGCAAGGCATTCTTTTTTAACGACCGGTATGGCATTCAACGGGTCTATTTTCATGAGCACGAAGGCAATTATTACCTGGCGAGTGAAGCCAAGGCTCTTCTTCGTATCCTGCCCAATCTCCGTAAGTTTGACCCCGCGGGCGTCACCGATTTTCTGACGTTCGGCTGCACCCTCGAATGGAAAACGCTTTTCAAGGGTATAGAGATCGTACCCGGAGGTTCGAATTGGATCTTCGAGAACGGCCAATTGACCAGGGTCGCCTATTTCACGCCCCAACAGTGGGAATCACAACCCGAACTGTCCGCAACGGAGTTCGAAGACCGGTTCCAGCAGACTTTCAAACGTATCCTGCCGCGTTATTTTGAATCCGGTTCGAAAATCGGTATTGCCCTCACCGGCGGTCTCGATACCCGCATGATCATGGCCTGCCGTCCCACAAAAAATCACACGGTTTGCTACACGTTTTCCGGTAATAATGGTTATACCCTCGACGATACCATTGCGGCTCGCGTCGCCAATGCCTCCGGCCTTAAACACAATTTACTCCGGCTGGAGAACGATTTCTTCTTCGCCTTTTCGGCTTATGCGGACAAAACCGTATATGTGACGGATGGGTGCGCGAGTGTCTTCAATACTCACGAGATTTATTTCAACCGGCGGGCGCGTGAATTGGCGACGACCCGTCTGACCGGAAATTATGGGAGCGAAATCCTGCGCAACGTCTCCACTCTCAAGCCTGTCCCCCTGTCGTCGAGGCTTCTCTCACCTGAATGGCGCGCCAAAGTTGAAGCGCGCATCGCGGAATTGGCCGAATGGAAAGCACAACCTTTGACTTTTGCAGCGTTCAAGAATATTCCCTGGAATCTTTTTGGCAATCTGGCTGCCGGGCGTTCCCAGGTTCATTTTCGCACGCCGTATCTCGACAACGAACTCGTTGCGCTGGCTTACCAGGCGCCCGACCCGGTGCGCCAATCGTCCCTGCCTTCCTTCCGCGTCGTGCGCAAGAGCGATCCATCCTTGAGCGAAATTCCGACCGACCGCGGATTCGCGGGCACCAACTCCGGTTTGCGGTTTTTGTCACGCCGCCTCTTCGCTGAAGCGACGTTCAAGCTCGATTATTATCATAATGAAGGGATGCCAAACGCGTTTGCGCCGTTCGATCCCGCTTTCAAAAGCGTCGGCTCCATGTTCGGCATCCTGGGACGCCACAAATTCCTTCATTATCGGAGCTGGTTTCGGAACGAACTTGCGCCTTTTATCACCGAACGCCTGGCCGACAGCCAATCGCAACCGGCAAGTTTTTGGGATCCTGCCTTCGTAAAACGCGCCGCTGCGGACCATGTCGGCGGACGCAAAAACTATTCCCAGGAGATCAACTCCATCCTCACGTTGGCGTCCATCGATCGCCAATTACTTCGGGACCTGCCTCGAGATTGAACCGGATATGTCTGCTCAAACTGATTCGATCCGCCGGTTCGTTCCCCGCGTAAGCATCCTGACCGCTGGCCGGGATCGCCACTATTCAGTGGGGCTGGCGAGCGCGCTGGATGCCGCTGGAATAGACTTCGATTTTGTGGCGAGCGACGAATTGGAAACGCCGGAACTTTTACACTCGCCTCACGTCCGTTTTCTGAACCTGCGCGGCGATCAAAGTGTGGACGCTTCGCTGTTGTGTAAGATGTGGCGCGTCATGGTCTATTATTTTCGGTTGCTGGTTTATGCCGTGACCACGCGTTCGAAAGTTTTCCATATCCTTTGGAACAATAAATTTGAACTGTTTGACCGCACGGCGCTCATGGCCTTTTACAAGTTGTTGGGAAAACGCATTGCCTTCACTGCTCACAATGTGAATGCCGGCGCCCGTGATGGCTGCGATTCTGGACTGAACCGGGCTTCACTGCGATTTCAATATCACCTTTGCGACAGCATTTTTGTCCACACCCAAAAAATGAAGGATGAGTTGATAGCTGGATTCAAAGTGTCGCCGGACAAAATTGTGATTATCCCTTTTGGATTGAATAACGCGGTTCCGAACACTGGCCTGACGCCTGCCGGGGCGCGTCAACGGCTCGGGCTGCTGCCCGAACACAAAGTGATTCTGTTTTTTGGCAATATCGCACCCTACAAAGGACTTCAATTTCTAGTTGAGGCTTTCGATAAAATCGTTGGGCGTGATCCGCTCATGCGCCTGGTCATTGCCGGACGCCCCAAAGGGCCGCCGGAATATTGGCGCCAACTTCGTGATCAAATCAATGCCGCGCCCTGGCGCGATAAAGTCATCCAAAAGATTGAATATATTTCCGATGCGGACACGGAAGTCTTTTTCAAGGCTGCGGATGTGACCGCCCTGCCGTATGTCCACATCTTCCAAAGTGGCGTGCTTTTTCTCGCTTTCAGTTTTGGCCTTCCGGTGATCGCTGCCGATGTCGGCTCTTTCAACGAAGAGATTGTCGAAGGCCGCACCGGCTTTATGTTCAAACCGGGCAATTCCGGCGTAGTGGCCTGCGCCCTGGAAAAATATTTCCGCAGTGATCTGTATCGCGGCCTGGAAGCGAGCCGCTGTCAGATTCAAACGATGGCAAACGAAAAATATTCCTGGAACCGCGTGGCCGCCATCACCATCGCCACCTATTCGGGTCTTTTACACCGGGGAGAACGTCCCGGGCTTGGCGCGGATTTTGCAGGTCAAAAACCATGAAACCATTAGTATCCATTTTGATCCCGGCTTATAACGCGGAGGGATGGGTCGCTGAAGCGATCCAATCTGCTTTGCGCCAGACCTGGAGGGAAAAAGAAATCATTTTCGTGGATGACGGATCCACGGACCGCACCCTGGCCATCGCCGATAGCTTTTCCTCCCGCGGCGTCTTTGTGGCGTTCCAGAAAAACGCGGGCGCTTCTGCTGCCAGGAACAAAGCCTATTCCTTTTGCCGTGGCGATTATATCCAGTGGCTGGATGCCGATGATATCCTTGCGCCGGACAAGATCGCCAAACAGATGGAGGTGGCCGAACGTCTCAATGATCCGATGGCGCTGTTGTCGTGCGAATGGGGCCGGTTCATTTACCGGACCAGTCGGGCCAAATTCAATCCCACTCTCTTGTGGAATGACTTGATGCCGCCTGAATGGCTGGCTCGCAAAATGGCCAATAATATCTGGATGCAGACCAGCACCTGGCTGGTCAGCCGCAAATTGAGCGAGGCTGCCGGTCCATGGGACGAACGCCTGTCTTTTGATGACGACGGCGAATATTTCTGCCGCGTCCTCATGAAATGTTCGGGCGTAAAATTTGTTCCCGGCGCGCGCGTTTACTATCGCGCCAGCGGTCCATCCAGTCTCAGTAATGTGGATGACTCAAATCGCAAACTCGAATCTGCCTGGCGTTCGATCCAATTGCATATCCAATACCTGCTCCAAATGGAGGACAGTGCTCGGACACGTGAAGTCTGTATCAAATTCCTGCAAACCTGGTTGCCGGCCTTTGACCCACACCGGCCCGATATCATCCGCCATGCCCAGCAGATCGCCGGCCATCTTGGTTCACAGATCCAGTTGATCGACACGGTCGAATCGCTCCGATGGAAGTTTGCGTGGATGAAAAGCATTTTCGGGAGCAAAGCCGCTTTTCGGGCGCAGAATAAGTTTCCGCAGCTCAAACATTCCATGATCCGGTTCTGGGACAAAACCATGTCACAGTTTGAACGCATGCCCCGCCCTTGATTATGACGGACCCTTTGATTATTGAAGCCGGACGGACGGAACGCCAATATTGGCGCGACCTTTGGAAATATCGCGAGCTGTTTTATTTCCTCGCCTGGCGTGATTTCCTCATTCGTTACAAGCAGACGGTCGTGGGCGTGGCCTGGTCGCTCATCCGGCCGCTTCTGACCATGCTGATCCTTACTCTGGTGATGAAGGTCGGTAAATTACCGACCGGGGGCGCTCCGGCGCCGTTGTTTGTTTTTTGCGCCATGCTGCCCTGGCAGTTTTTTTCAACCGCCATGTCCGAATGCGGGAACAGTCTCGTCAATAATTCCAACCTGGTTTCCAAAATTTATTTTCCGCGGCTGGTCGTCCCCGCCAGCAGCGTCATCGTCAGTTTTGTGGATTTTCTCATCGCCGCGCTTTTCCTGGTTGCGCTCATGTTCTTCTACCACTTTGCGCCGCCGCAACAGGTTGTCTTCGTGCCTTTATTTGTGATCCTTGTGTTTGCCACATCCTTTGGCGCGGGTCTTTGGATCGCTGCGCTCATGGTCAAATATCGTGATTTCCGGTTCATCGTTCCGTTCGTGGTCCAGTTCGGCTTATATGCCGCGCCCGTGCTGACCATGACCAGCCACGTCTCGCTGAAATGGCGCTGGCTGTATTCGGTGAACCCGACCGTTGGCATTATTGACGGTTTTCGCTGGTGCCTTCTGGGTGGTGAAAACCATATTTACTGGCCTGCGTTGGCTCTCTCCATCGTTGTTACGGCTGCGTTCGTTGTCTCCGGTCTTTGGTATTTCCGTAAAACCGAGCGCACCTTCGCCGATACCATTTGAATCATGAGCAATACCATCATCAGCGTCGAAAATCTCTCGAAATGTTTTTGCATCGGCCATAAACGGAACGATGGCGACGGTCTGCGCCATGTCATCGAGGACGCTCTGCGCAATCCTTTCGCCGCCTGGAAAAACAGCAAATCCGCCAAAGAAGAGTTTTGGGCGCTCAAAGATGTTTCGTTCGAGGTGAAGGCCGGCGAAGTCGTCGGCATCATCGGACGCAATGGCGCCGGCAAATCCACTTTGCTGAAGATCTTGAGCCGCATCACCGAGCCGACCTCGGGCAAAATATCCCTCCATGGCCGGGTCGCCAGTCTTCTGGAAGTCGGCACCGGTTTTCACCAGGAATTGACCGGGCGCGAAAATATTTTTCTGAATGGCGCGATTCTCGGCATGAGCAAGGGGGAGATTAAGCGCAAATTTGACGAGATTGTGGCCTTTTCCGAGATCGAAAAATTCCTCGATACGCCGGTGAAACGTTATTCCAGCGGCATGTATATGAGATTGGCCTTTGCCGTGGCCGCCCATCTCGAGCCGGAGATCCTGATCGTGGATGAGGTGCTGGCTGTCGGTGACGCTTCTTTCCAAAAGAAATGCCTGGGCAAGATGGAAGAAGTTTCCCGCAACCAGGGACGCACTGTCCTGTTCGTGAGCCATAACATGGCCGCCGTTGTTCAACTCACCAATCGGGCCATTGTGATGGAAAAAGGGCGCGTCCGCTTCAACGGTCCTACCGACGAAGCCGTCAAGGGCTACGCCGGCATCGTCAGCGCCGAAGCGACGACTTTCTTCCCGGTCGAAAAATTGCATCGCAAATATCGCGGCACGGAAGCCGTTCGCTTCATTTCTTTCCGGTTTGACCGGGCTATCCCCGTTTTTGAACCCGATGAAAATTTTACCTTCGTCGCCCGGGTCTGCGCCCGCGAGGACTCGCCGCGCCTTCGCTTCAGCATGACCATCTTTAGCAGTGAAGGGGCGCCTGTCGGCAGTTGCTTCGGTCCCGAACGTTCCGGCCTTCGTCGGGGTGATGAGGCTGATTTTATCATCTCCATTCCTCAACCCCGTTTGGCTCCCGGCCATTACTATTGCGGTATTTCAGTCGGCAAAGGCGACAATCGCACGGCCCAGGTGGATTATGACACGGTGCTCGATACCATGGCCTTTGAGGTCCGGCCTGAAGAAGGCGAATCGGGCACCGTCGCCCATTGGTCACGCGGTTGGGGGCCAGTCGTGTTGCCCAACCTGAAATATCAACCGTTGGCAAAATTGTCCGGGCTGGAAATGGAAACCAGCGGACAAGCTGTTCTTTCCTGATTGTATTTTTGAGCATGAATATGAAAAAAGCACAACTCGCCATTGTTATTCCGGCCTATAAACCAAAACACTTCCGTAAGGCCCTCGCCTCCATCGCGGCCCAGACGGACACAAATTTCAAGGTCTATATCGGCGATGATGCCGGCCCCGAGGCCATTGGCGTCATCACCCGCGAATTCATGGGAAAGATTCCCATTCAGTATGTCCGATTCGAAAAAAACCTCGGGCAAACTTCTCTGGCTGCGCATTGGAAACGCTGTATCCAACTGGGCGACGAGCCCTGGGTCTGGATGTTCTCGGATGACGACATCGCCGATCCGACGTGCGTCGAAAAATTCTTTCTCGAACTTAAAACCACCGATGGACGTTACGACCTGTACCGTTTTAATACCGTCACGATCGATGCCAATGGCAACCAGTTATCGGAAAATCAGCGTCATCCTCAAAATGAGTCCGGCGCCGATTTCCTTGTTGCCCGGTTGCGTGGAGGCCGTGTCAGTACTGCGCAGGAACTGATCTTTTCCCGCGCCGCCTGGGAGTCTGTCGGCGGGTTTCCTGATTTCCCGCTGGGCTGGGCTTCGGATGACGCCTTTATCGCCACAATGGGCGCGCGCCGGAATATTCATGTGATGCCGGGCGCGCGTGTCAGTTGGCGTTTGAGCGGCCTCAATATTTCGGGCGATAATTCACACGATATTGCGATTCAAAAAGTCCAGGCATGCCGGGAATTCGTCGAGTGGGCCTCTGATTTTCTGCGGAGACATCCATCTTCCGACCGCCGGCTGGTGAATGGTGAACTGGCTGCATTGTTTGAAGACTGGTTTTTCCTCCAAATGATCTACATAAACCGGCTGGTGGATATTAAAACCTGCCTTGAGATCGATAAACTGGCTGCTTCTGCCTGGCATCGGCAACGTGGCTACGGTTTTCTTAAAACGATGAAGTTCAACAGCCGGCTCGTCCGCGACCGGATATTCCATCCTTAAGCCAATGCCGAAGTTTCTCTGCATCACTGCCCACGACCCGGATGGCCCCGATTACGGCGCCGTCCTGCGCGTGCGCCATATCCTCCGCCACCTGGCCGGGATGGGCGCTGTCAGTGTCGTTCTGATCGGCTATCATGGATCGATCGAACCCCGGCCGGAACCGCCGCACCGGGAGTTCAACGTGATCGCAAGGATCCCGTGCTCTTATACCAGCAATCCTTCCATTGCCCATCGTATTCGCCGCCAATTCGGCACGCGCTTCTTAAATATTGACGGGGTCCAAATTCCGCTTGAGGAACGCAATCGTCTGCTCGAACTGATGTCCCGTCACGACATGGTCTGGATCCACACTGTCAAGGTTGCCAACGCCATCGGTATCTGGCATTGGCCAAAATCCGTCTTGGATATTGATGATATTTCCAGCGAATTTTCAAAAACTTACGTTGCGAACGCATCCGGCCTCGTTGAAAAATTGCGCAATCTAAATCAATCCATCCTTTGGCGTCGCCAGGAAGTCCAACTTCACTCCCGTTTTGACGCATTGTGTGTTTGCAGCGAGCCGGACCGGATGAAATTACCGAAAGTGGACAACGTCTTTGTGCTTCCCAATGGACTGAACACGTCCGGCAAAGAGCCGATACGGCGTCACGCATCACCCCCGCGGATCGGGTTTGTGGGTTTGTTTCGCTACCCGCCAAACCGTGAAGGAGTCCAATGGTTCGTGGATAATGTTTGGCCGAATATCCTCGGCCATTTTCCGGCGGCGCGGTTGCGTCTGGCCGGCGAGGGCGGCAAAGAAGTGGCCTGGGATAAACCGAATATCGATGCCTTGGGCTTTGTGCCGGATATCGCCGGCGAAATGGCCGGCTGGTCATTGATGGTGGCGCCGGTGTTCACCGGTGCGGGAACACGGGTGAAGATCGCCGATGCGTTCAGCCGTAAATGTCCCGTGGTGACAACTCCGTTGGGTGCGTATGGATACCCGGTGCGCGATGGACGCGAATTATTTATTGCCGGTACCGCGCATGAATTTCTTGCCAAATGCCGTCGTGTTCTCGAACGCCCGGCTGTGGGTGACACGTTGGCAGACAACGCCTGGAAGAACTTCAATGAAAACTGGACCTGGAACTCAAATGCAGGGCGCATCGCCGGGATTGTCGCCAGGGTCCTTAATCATCCGAACCCATCCGCATTTTTAGAGGCAGCATGACTATGGCAAAACCCACCCCAACCGTATCGGTCGTGATACCCGTTTATAATCGCGCGCACTGCGTGGGAAACGCGATTGAAAGCGCCCTTGGCCAAACGTTCAAAGACATTGAGATCATCGCCATTGATGATGGATCTACCGACGACAGCGCCGGCGTCTTGAAAAAATTTGGCGATAAAATATCCGTGATCCATCAAAAAAATCAGGGCGTGGCCGCGGCACGAAACACGGGGATCCGTGCCGCGCGCGGTAAATGGGTCGCGTTCCTGGATTCCGACGACTGCTGGCATTCTGACAAGCTGGAATGGCAACTGGTGGCGCTCGAAAAATATCCGGCGAAAATCTGCTTCACCCGGTGTGTCACCTCAGATGGACAACTTGTCCAGGATATAGAATTTGTCTCATCCACGATCCGGGAACCGGAAGTCCTTTATGTGGAGAATGCCGCCGATGCCGTCTGCCTGTCACCGCGCCATCCGTTGGTCCCGACCATGGTCGTGGAAAAAAAACTCCTGGAGACGGTCGGTTTGTTTGATGAATCGTTTCACGCCGCCGAAGATGCCGAATTGATCTTTCGGTTATCGTTCCAGTCGGGCTTTCTGTATATCGACCGGCCCCTGGCAACCATTTACGAAAACTCAACCCATAGCCTGACGTACAGCACCAAACTGGATTCTATGGCACGGCGAAACCAATCCTACCTGCGCCTGACAGCCGAGATGTATTGGCGGCTCGTGGACGTGGCGCCGGAAAAGGTGACCGCGCTTCGCAAACGCCTTGGCTATTTCATGTCCAGGCGCGCTGAGATCGCCTGCGCCGCGGGCCAGGATTCGGTGGCTCGCGCGCTGGCGCGCGACGGGATTTTTTATGCGAGAGATCCCCGTGATTTTGTCCGTTGTTGCGGGATCCTGATGTTTCCGGGAATGGCGCGGGCGCGGGCACAGCGCAAATGGCCGGTTTAGGCTTGTTTGAAACACGTGATGATTTTGCCAATGAGGACACTACCGACAATTTTAATGCCGTCGAAGACGGCGATTCATTTATGGGGATAGGGTTATGATCCTGGTTTTGGGAGCTGATAGCTATATCGGCAGGATTTTTTGCGGTGAATTGCGCCGGCGCGGCCGGGACTTCACGCTGCCTGCGCGCAAGAATTATTGGGAATTCAATGCATTGTTCGATTGCGTCCGAAGGGCGCAGCCGGAATTCATCATCAATGCCGCCGGTTGTTGCGCGGGCACGACCCCGGACGTTTGTGAATTGTCCCGCGAGGAGACGCTGCATTCCAATACGATCCTTCCGCATGTCATCGCCAAAGTTTGCCTGATGACCAACACGCCCTGGGGACATATTTCCTCATGCGCTGTTTATGCGGGCGCAAAGATCGTCTGCGATGACGGCTTGCTGATCGAGAAAAAATTATCCCGCGTTGAATTGTTGCGGATGATCGCGGAATCTCCCGGGCGCATCCGCGGTTACACCGAGGCCGACGAGCCGAATTTTTCGTTCCGCAGCGTGCCCTGCAGTTTCTTCAGCGGCACAGCGGCCCTGGCGGAAGAGGACATCCACGGCATCGGCGCCAATTACATCTGGCGGATGGGCCAGCCTTTCAACGAAGTAAATGAAGCCCAAAACTTTTTGCAACAATTGCAAAATGAGGTTAAGGTCTACGACGGAGTGAGCGCGCTTTCCCATACGGGAGATTTTGTGCGCGCATGCCTGGATCTCCAGGAATTCCGGGCGCCATTCGGCATCTATAATGTTGCCAATCCCGGCATCATCACGACCGTCCAGGTGATGGAACTCATCCGAAAAATATTGGGGACGCCGCAACGGTTTGAGTTTTGGGATGAAACGGAGTTTTATCGCAATGGGAACCACGCATTGCGTCCAAATTATATCGCGGATGTATCCAAGGTTGCGTCCGCGGGGGTGGTGATGCGTCCGGTGGTTGAGGCTCTGGAGGATTCTTTGGGGAATTGGTCCGGCGGGCAGGAATTGCATAAGGCGGCAGCCTGAGCCGCGGGGTCAGAGGAGAACTTGCAGCAACGCGGGGGGCTTTTATATGAAAAGGAAGAACTGCGCCATTGCTTTGATCCCATCCAATAAATTTTTACCCCCCTTATTCGGTTTGCTGGCCCTTGGCCGGGCGGCCCAGGCCCAACAATCCCCGGGCCAACTGGCGCAACCACAGATGCTGCCCGTGGAATCCACTTCCCAGGAGACGATGACCAACCAATTTCAAGTTTTTGCCGTGCCCAAACCGGCTCCGACGCCGATGCCATACGAGCCGTTCCGTATCGGCCAAATCATCTTTCGTCCCCATGCCGACTATCAATTCATGGAAGCGCACGGGCTGCTCGCCCGGCCGGGCGACATCGAAAATTCAACGATCCAACAATTTTCCCCGGGCCTCCTGGTGGACCTGGGAAATCATTGGGCGGTCGATGATACGATGACCTTTGCCGAATATTCGAACAAGCACTTCGGGAACGAGTACGACAACGCGTTCACGTTGACGGGCCAGACCGTCTATCTGGACTGGGTGCTGGGATTTACCCAGGTGGCGGATGAAACCTCCACACCGCTGACGGAGACTGCGGCGCAGACGGATGTGCAGACCTACTCAACCTCGGTGACCGGCCATCATGAAGTAAGTGAACATGTTTCGGAGGACCTGTCGGTCGAGCAGGACATTTATTTTGTCAACGGCGGATTCCAGAACTCGCGCGATTGGACAACGTTGGACTGGCTCAATTATGATTTCTCGCCGCGTTTGAGTATAGGCGCCGGCGGTGGTTTGGGATACGTCAATGTGGATTTCGGCCCGGACCAGACCTTCGAGGAGATCATGGGACGATTGGACTGGCGCATCACGGACAAGGTCAGCATGCAACTCAACGGCGGCGCGGAGGAATGGGAGTTTTTGGATTCCAGCAGTGGTGGCAATCTTTTTGATCCTGTTTACAGCGGGTCCTTGCAATACCAGCCGTTCTCCAGCACCTCATTATATGCCGGCGCCAGCCGCGCGATTGAGGAATCCTTTTTTCGCGGCGAAGTCACGGATTCGACCATATTGAGCGCAGGCCTCAGCCAGCGGTTATTGCAGCAATTTTATTTAGGTGTCAACGTCGGATATGAAGAGTCGCAATTTATCACTGAAGGCGAGACGCTTTCCAATAATCGCACGGATAAGTTTTATTACATTGGCGTTCGCCTGAGCCATTCGTTTTTGCAGCGCGGCACCGCCTCGATTTTTTACGAATACAGCGACCAGCGTTCTACCGCCCCGGGCCTGACTTATAAGAGCAACCAGGAAGGCATCGAAGTCAGCTACAACTTCTAGGGCGTTTTGAAAAATAATGTGACCGCTTCCCTTCCTTTTGCGCCCGAATGGCTACAGTGTTTTTCTAACCGCTCTGAGAGATTATGATCCTCGAACAGACTCCGAAATTGACGGGTAACGAACCCGGTGTGCCCACGTCTAAAGTCGTCCATCCGGCCGGGACGGCCTTGTATCCAGGCCCATTTTGGGCAGCGGTGGCCCTGCTCATCGTATGTTTTAGCGTGCCTTTGTTGGATCTGCTGCGATTGGCCCTCTCGGATGACCTGTATTCGGACGCGCCGTTGATGCCTGTTATCAGCTTGTATCTCATCTGGCAGAAGAGAGACAAGCTGCCGAACCTTTCCAAACCGTCATGGCTGATGGCGTCGCTATTTTTTGGCGCGGGCATTTTGGCCGTCGCTGCCGGCCAGGTGGTTGACTCTTTTGTCCCCGTGGCGCCGGTGGATCATTTGGCTGCAAATATATGCGGGTTTGTGCTGTTATTGGCCGGCCTTTGCTTCGCTTTTTTGGGGCCTCGCATCACCCGGGCGATCGCGTTTCCTCTCGGGTTGATGGTCTTCATGATCCCGCTGCCCGAATTTGCGCGGCATTATATCGAAACGTTCCTGCAATACGGCTCGGCGATGGTTGCCCAATCGTTTTTTGCGATGGGTGGAATGCCATCGCAGTTGCATGGCATTTTCTTCCAACTGCCCGGCATCAATTTGGAAGTGGCGCCCGAGTGCAGCGGTATCCATTCGAGTCTGGTGTTGTTGATCCTGAGTCTCATCGCGGGTTATCGCTATCTGCGTTCTCCCTGGCGGCGAACTGTATTGGCATTGGCGGTCATACCGCTGGGACTTCTCCGCAATGGATTTCGCATCTTTGTGATCGGGCAATTATGTGTGCGTTATGGCCCGCAAATGCTTGATTCTCCCATCCATCGCCATGGCGGCCCGTTATTTTTTGCCCTTTCACTGATCCCATTTTTCCCCTTGCTGTTTTTTCTGAACAGGACCGAACGGACCAAACCCGGGCCTGGACAGGAACCCCACATCAAGGGACAACCAACAAAAGGATAGTTATGCGTAAAATTAGAATTCTCCTGGCATTGATCGTCTTCCCGGGAGTCATCCTCATCGCCGGCTGTTCCGCCGGCATAAAGAAAAGTTACATGACCGAACGGGGAGACCATTACTTCAAAGATGGCCACCTTGACCAGGCGGAGACGGAATATATAAGCGCGTTGCGTTACGATCATGATAACGCACATGCCTGGAGCCAGCTTGGCATCATTTATTTTGATGAAGGCCGTTACCAGCATTCGGCGCCGTACCTGTACCGGGCCGGCCAACTGGACACCAATAACCTGGAATTGCATCTCAAGCTGGGCCAGATCTATCTTATTATGGGCAGGATCGCGGATGCGCAGAAGGAAGCCGCCACAGTGCTCAACGCCGATCCGCATGACCCTGAAGCGCCGATATTGCTGGCGGGCGCAGTGTCGTCGTCGCAGACCAATTCTGCTCACGCACAACTGGTCCAATTGGCACGGACCGCCGACAGCGCTCCCCTGGAAACAGCGCTGGGCATGTTGGCCGCCCGCGGGCATGATTTGGACGCTGCCACAAAAGATTTCAAACAGGCGATCGCCCTGGACCCCGATTCCGCGGAAGCCTATGCGGCTTATGCGAACCTGTTATGGACGCAGAACGACCTGAAGGGCGCCGGGGCTGGCTTTAAAAAGGCATCAGATCTCGCCAAACCGCGGGCGCCGCAACGATTGCAGTATGCCGAGTTTGAATTGCAAACCGGCCGGCTTGATGATGCCCGCACGGCGCTGGAACAAATGACCAAAGAAACCCCGGACTATGCCCCGGCATGGCTTGGGCTGGCGCAAGTGGCCTTGGCAGAAAAGAAATTCGATGATTGCGGGAGCGATCTGAAGCACGTCCTTGACCAGGATAACGACAGTTTTGACGCCCTGCTTTTGAAAGGTCAACTGGACCTCGCGCAGGGCAAGACCGATAACGCCATAGCAGAACTGGAAAAACTTTCCGAAAAGTATCCGCAAGCGCCGCGCGTGCGTTATGAATTGGCCCTCGCCTATTTTACCGGTTCCCGGGTCGAAAAGGCCATGAATGAATTGGGCACGGCCATCAATCAAAACCCTGATTTTGCCGAGGCGACGTTCCTCCTCGCGGAAATTGAGATCAAAAATAACAATGCAGATTCCGCCGTGGCCCTGCTTCGCAATTTCACGAAGCGGCGTCCCGAACTTGCCCAGGCCAAATTATTGCTGGCCGATGCCTGCCGGATGCAAGGCGATTTCAACGATGCCCTGGACATTTACCGCCAGTTGGAAAAAGCTTCGCCGCAAAACCCGCAAGTGCCGCTCCTCATGGGATCTGCTTTTGTTGAACAAAAAGACGATGCTGATGCGCGGGCTGAATTTGAGCGCGCCCAACAATTGGAACCCGGCAATCCCACCCCGCAGGAAGAACTCGCGGAACTGGACTTGTCGGAAAAACAATATGCCGCCGCCACCCAACGGGCCAACCAATTGCTTCAACAAAATTCCGCGCTGCCCGACCCCCATCTGCTGCTGGCAAAAATTTATCTGGCCCAGGCGCAAACCAATGCCTCTGAAACTGAACTGACCAAGGCGATCAACCTGCAACCCAAAGATGAGACGCCTTACCTCCTGCTGGCGCAGTTGCAGTTCAACTCAGGCCAACATGCGGCGACGATGGACACACTTAACGCGGCGCTCAAACGCGACCCTTCAAATATTTCCGTTCTCATGCTGATGGCACAAGTGCAGACCGCCGCAAACAACGAAGAAAGCGCCGCCGACACTTATGAGCAGATGCTCAAATTGGATCCTGATCTGGTGCCGGCGTTGAATAATCTGGCCTGCATCTACGCGGAGAATCCGGACCAGGTTGGCCGGGCCTACGATTTGGCGCAACACGCCCATAAATTGAAGCCGGCCGATCCATCGATCACGGATACGGTCGGCTGGGTATTTTTCAAGAAAGGCCAATTCACCGCCGCCGAAAAGACACTAGAGGACAGTGCCAGCCAGTTGCCGGGTTCGCCCGAAGCACAATTCCACTATGGTATGGCTTGTTATATGCAGGAAGACGAGGGCAGCGCCCATGATGCCTTCCAACGGGCGATGCAAACGGGCAATTCAAATTTTCCCGATCTTAGCCAGTGCAATGAGTGTTTGCGCATCCTGGCGATCGATGCCAAACATGCCAGTGACCAGGACCGGATGGGCCTTGAAAAAAGACTTTCTGCGCAACCTGCCGATCCGGTGGCGTTGACCCGCCTGGCGGCGATTTACCAGGCGCAGGGAGCATCGGCACAAGCCACTCCCTATTGTACAGCGGCCCTGCGGGCGAATCCGCAAAGCGCGACCGCCATGATTTTACTCGCGCAAAACGACATGGGCACTGATCCGGCGAAGGCATTGGACCTGGCCAAATCTGCCTATCAGTTGAAACAGGAGGACCCGCAAGCACAGCAAACACTCGGTTGGGCGGCGTATCAAAATCATAATTATCAATGGGCTTATAGCCTCCTGCAAATCGCGAGCCTCACCCAACCGAATGACGCGACGGCAGCCTATGAATTTGCGCAGGCTGCCTTCAGTATCGGCAAACTTTCGGAAGCGCTTACCGCCATGAATTCAGCTTCGCAAACCGGTTTGTCCGGAGCCGAGGCCGCAGACGCGAAGGATTTTATCACTTTGGCGCCTTTATACCAACAACCTGACCAGGCGGTCGCGGCACAATCAACTGTGCAAGGAATTTTGGCCTCTCGCCCGGATTATCCGCCTGCTTTGCTGGTGCAGGCGGTCATTGATTCCCAAAAGGGGGACCTGGCTGGCGCTGAAAGCGAGTATGAAAAGATTCTTGCCCGCTTTTCCGATTTTGCTCCGGCGCAAAAAGATCTCGCCATTCTTTATGCCGAAAATCTGAATGAGCCGGACAAAGCGTATCCGCTTGCCGTAAAGGCCCGGGAAATGTTTCCGGATGATCCTGACGTTGCAAAGGCGCTGGGACTTGTCGTCTTTGAAAAAGGAGATTATACGCGGGCGGCGGATCTCCTGGATGCCATTCGGGATTCGAAGAGCGCCGATGCCGAGCTTTTTTATTGCCTGGGGATTTCTGAATACCATCTGCGCAACTTTACGGCCAGCCGCACTTCGCTCCAGCGCGCGTTATCCATGAATCTGGCAGGCACCCAGGCCTCGAATGCGCGGGAAACCCTTGCACAATTAAAATAACTTCGACCAAAAGCGTCGGGAAACTTTACGCGTTTACACGAAAGGAAAATGGAGAATATGTACAAACTATTGATTCTAAACGATTTATGATTCTTCACCCCCTTGGCATCGGCTCTGCTAAATAGGAAAACGTGACGATTGCAAAATACAAAGAACAACTGAAAAACAAAGATATGAAAAATAAATGGTTAACATTAGCGGTGGCCGCGGCGGCCGTGTTCAGCATGGCAGGAGTTGCCAACGCAGTACCGGTGAGCGGTGATATCACGTTTGCGGGCGGTGTGGCATTGAATACTGATTCCGCGGGAACAGCAACTGAAGTAACGGGATGGACGGGAACGGGTGGCACGGGTTCGCCAGTCGTGATCAGCTCGGACGGGAGCTTCTCGGGACTGGCAGGATCAGCGGCGACGTTTACCGCGCCGTGGTTCTTCAACTCGGGCGCCGTGCCGGCTCTCTGGAGCGTGGGCGGTTTTACGTTCAACCTGGCTTCGTCCTCGATCGTGTTCCAGGGCGGACATCCGGCGGGCGTACTGGTTGACGGCACCGGCACAGTCGTGGCGGCGGGATTCACCCCGACGTCCATAGATTGGAGCTTCTCGGTGTCCGATCCGTCTGCTTCGACCACGTTCGGCGCGATCTTCTCATTCCAATCCGCGAATGGGACGACCGGCGGATCGGTTCCGGATGGCGGAACGACGGCAATGCTGTTGGGCATGGGGATCCTGGGATTGGGTCTTTTGAAGAAATTGATGGTCGCTTAATCCAGGCGTCATCAACTTCGATTTGGGCAGGAAATCTTTTCCTGCCCAAAATTTGATTTTTTACGTGGCGTCCGAAACGACCTTCGAGCGCTTTTTGCGCTGATATCTGATGAATCCGACGGTATTTCTTTTATTTTTGGCAGCATTCGTTTCCGGGACATTGGCTTTTGTCTTTGGCTGGCGGGAGCGGGGCACCGCGCATCGTTCGTTTGCCGCCGGCATGTTCGTCCTGGCCATGGAAAGCCTCGTGAATGGGATCGCGGCACGCCCGGTGATTTTGGATGAAAAGATTTTTTGGGAACGGTGCAGCCTGCTGGCCCAGGCGTTCCTTCCGGGGATATGGCTCTTTTTCAGCCTGAGCTATGGGCGCGGGAATTACCGGGAATTTTTGCATCGCTGGCGCTTCGCCCTGGGACTTTTCTTCCTCCTCCCGCTGGGGCTGGTTTTCATCTGGCGTGATAAACTCATCATCGGAGCCGCGCTGGCGGCCAACGGGCATTGGATGCTTTCGCTGGGAGAAGCGGGCCTGGCGCTCAATCTGGTGTTTCTGGCGGGCGCCATTGTGGTCCTGATGAACCTTGAACGCACGTTTCGCGCGGCGGTCGGCACGATGCGTTGGCGGATCAAATTCATTATCATCGGCCTGGGGGTTCTTTTTGGAGTGCGCTGTTATGCGGCCAGCCAGGTGCTCCTGTTCCACGCCATGGACCTTTCGGTGCAGGCGGTCAATGCCGTGGCGCTGCTGGCCGCCAGCGGATTGATCTTTCGTTCCTTGTGGCGGGCGAACCATTTCGATGTGGACATCTATCCCTCGCACTCGATCCTCCAAAATTCACTTACGGTTGTGCTTGCGGGAGTTTACCTGTTGGTCATCGGCATTTTTGCCAACGTGGTGGCTTCATTGGGCGGGGATGATGCGTTCACGATAAAAGCCTTTTTTGTCCTGGTGGCGATCGTGCTGTTGACGGTGTTGTTGCTTTCGGACCGTATCCGATTGCAGACGGGCCGGTTTGTCAGCCGCCATTTCCAGCGTCCTCAATACGATTATCGCGCGGTCTGGCGAAAATTTACCGGGAGCACGGCAGCGTGTGTCGGCCAGCGCGAACTTTGCCAGGCCACGATGAAACTGGCCACGGACGTTTTTCATGCGCTCTCGGTCACGGTCTGGCTGGCGGATGAAAAAAATGAGGAGCTTAATTTTGCCACTTCCACGTTCCTGTCCGAAGCCCAGGCGAGGGAAATGCGCCTGGAAAAAGAGACCGTTTCGAAAATATTTGAAGCGCTGGAAAAACTTCCTGAACCGGTCAACCTGGATCTTTCGCGGCAACCCTGGGCGGTTGCCTTGCGCGGCATCCATCCCGAAACGTTTTCAGAGGGCGGTCACCGTATTTGTGTCCCGTTGTCTGTCAGCGGCGAATTACTCGGCCTGATGATCCTGGGCGATCGCATCGGCGGCATCCCGTTCTCCGGCCAGGATTTTGATCTTCTCAAGTGCGTGGGCGATGAGATCGCCGCGAGCCTGCTCGCGGCGCGGCTGTCGCAAAAATTATTGCAGGCCAAGGAGCTTGAAGCGTTCCAGACCATGTCCGCCTTCTTTGTGCACGATCTGAAGAATGCCGCGTCCACGCTCAACCTGATGTTGCAAAACCTTCCGGCGCACCTGGATGATCCGGCGTTTCGCGAGGACGCGTTGCGCGGGGTTTCGAAGACGTGCGGCCATATCAATCGCCTCGTCGAACGTTTGAGCCTGCTTCGCAACGAATTGAAGATTCGGCCCGTTGAAGGCGATCTCAACCAGTGGATCTCGAAAACCCTGGCCGATTTTGAAAATAATTCCGGCGTCAATCTGGTCAAAGAATTTAAGCCGTTGCCGAAAGTTCCCTTTGATCCCGAACAATTGTTCAAGGTGCTCACCAACCTGGCGTTGAACGCCCGGGAGGCTTCGCCGCGTGACGCCGAGATCCGCGTGGGCACGCAACAGGTCAACGGCTGGGCAATCCTTTCTGTCTCCGACCATGGTTGCGGGATGAAACCGGAGTTCCTGAACCGTTCGCTGTTCCGCCCGTTCCAGACCACCAAGAAGAACGGGCTGGGCATCGGGATGTTCCAAAGCAAGATGATCGTGGAGGCGCATCGCGGAAAGATCGAGGTGCAGAGCGAGCCGGGCAAAGGCACGACTTTCAAAATCTTTTTACCTGTAAAAAAATGAAACCGAAACTTCTCATAGTGGATGATGATGAAGAGATTCGCGCGCAAATGAAATGGGCGCTGGCGGGCGATTACGACCTCTCGCTGGTGGAAGACCGGGCGGGCGCGACGAATCTCTTCGGGACCGAAAAACCGCCGGTGGCGTTGCTTGACCTGGGACTGCCTCCGAACCCCGGATCGCCCGATGAAGGCTTGGCCACCCTCTCCGAATTGCTGGCGCAGGACCGCCGGGCCAAGGTCATCGTCATCACTGGACAAAACGAAAAGGAGATCGCCTTGCAGGCCATTGGCGCGGGCGCCTATGATTTTCTTTGCAAGCCGGTTGATATGGACGAACTGAGGTTCCTGCTCAAGCGGTGTTATTACGTGGCCCGGCTCGAGAAGGAGTTCTCCAGCCTCCAAAACACGATCGCCGGAGATTCGTTCGAGGGCATCCTGGGCAGCAGCCAGCGGATGAACCTGGTTTTTGATTCCATCCGCAAAGTGGCCACGGCCGATGCTCCCGTCCTGATCCTGGGCGAAAGCGGCACGGGCAAGGAAATGGTGGCGCGCGCCGTTCATCGGAAGAGCCGCCGCCAAAACGGCCCGTTTGTGGCCATCAATTGCGGCGCCATCCCGGAAAACCTGCTCGAGAGCGAGTTGTTCGGGCATGAAAAAGGTTCGTTCACCGGCGCGCATATCCAGCGCAAAGGCCGGATCGAGACCGCGAACGACGGGACGCTTTTCCTGGATGAGATCGGCGAAATGCCGCCGCCCTTGCAGGTGAAATTGCTGAGGTTCCTCCAGGAGCAGACCATCGAGCGCATCGGCGGGCGCGAACAGATCCGCGTCAACGCGCGGGTGATCGCGGCCACCAACGCCGACCTGAAAAAGAACATGGCCGGCGGATCGTTCCGCGAAGACCTGTTCTATCGCCTGGCGGTCGTCCAGATCTCCCTGCCGCCTTTGCGCGAGCGCGAGAACGATATCCTGATGCTCGCAAAGTTTTTCCTGCAACGTTTTTCGGCGGAAGCGAACAAAGGCGAGATGACCTTTGACGCGGAGGTCTTGCGCGCGCTGAGCCGGCATCCGTGGCCGGGCAACGTGCGCGAGCTTGAGAACAGCATCCGCCGCGCGGTCATCATGGCCGAGGGCAACCGGATAACGGTCCAGGACCTGGAGTTGGGCAGCGGCGCCATCAATACTGCCGGTGCGGTGACCTTGCGCGATGCCCGCGAAGCCGTGGAGCGCCAGATGGTGCAGCAGGCGCTGAAGAAATATTCCGGGAAAATCGCGCCCGCCGCCGTGGAATTGGGGTTGAGCCGCCCCACGTTTTACGAACTGATGGAGAAACTGGGCATCACCCGCGAAAGCAAAGTGTGATGAACCGTTCGATATTGGCTATCTGCTATTGCCTATTGCCTATTGGCTATGGACTTGCCTGCTGAAATTTCCAATCTCAAATCTTCGATTCCCCACTGGCCTCCGCCCTCTGACTTCTGCCTTCTGGCCTCATCCTTCTTTCCCAGACCCCAGACGCCAAATCCTGGACCCAAATCTTCTCATCCTCATCCCTCAAATTCGGAGGGTCGAGTTCCACGAGACCCTGAAACCTTTTGTGCTTTTTGCGTTCTTTTGCGGCTAAAAATTTCGTGTTCATCCGTGCAATCCGTGGTTTCAGCTTCCTTCGTTATTTCGTTCCTTTGTTGTTAATCCGCTTTCCGCTGTCCACTTTCTTCACTCTTCATTTTTCCTTCTTACTTTTCATGGGCTATCGGCTATCAGCTATTGGTTATCCTCCTCTTCATTCTTTTGCGTTTTCTGTGCTCTTTTGCGACTCAAAATCCGTGTTCATCCGTGCAATCCGTGGTTTCAGCTTCCTTCGTTCCTTGGTTCCTTGGTTGTTAATCTCGGTCTTTCGTAAGCGCCGAGTTCCAGGAGAATCCAGAAGACAACGGCGGTGGGAAGATCAAATAAGCCGTGGTCAAACCAAAAGGCGATGAGAAGGCTTAAAACTGCCGCGCGACAAGCGGTTTTTATTCTGCATTCTGCATTCTGCATTCTTAATTTACGAAAGCATAGGGCGACATAGGCAAGGAAACAGAGCAAAGCGGGGATGCCTAATTGGGTTCCCAACATTAAATAGTCATTAGTGGTAATAGCCAATGCGCCATCTGGAGGAGGGGAATAATTCTTTTGGTAAACATCAGTAGTATTACCCCAACCAACACCCATAGGATGATCCCGCATGATTTCAAAGCCGGCTTTCCAGGCTGCGACACGATGTTGGGCCGAAGGACGGCTTAGATCCATGCGCTTGATATACCAGGGAGCGGAATCAGATGTGTTTTTCCAAAAGAAGCAAACAACGGAAAGCAAAACCAGAAAGCAGAAAGCGGAAAGCAGAAGAAATTTGAGAGAGCGCCAGTTGAATTTGTTGTAAGAATTTGCCAAATAAAGCAGACCAATTGTAGTTCCCAACCAAGCTCCGCGTGAATAACTCATCACTAATCCCGTTCCCATCATCAATATTGCACTAACAAGAATGATGGCCAAATGCCGATTGCTGACAAGCAAAGCGATAGCGAGGAGCGTTCCCGCTCCCATCAACATCCCGTATGTATTTGGATTATCACAAATACCGCTCCACCGAATAATTCTGTGATATTGAAATTCTCTTGCTGTGTGCGGTTGACACAATGCCAGGCCTCCTAATAAAACAACAAATAAAACAATCAAAATTCTCATTCGCTGTTCGACATTGCTGCTGCGCCATTGCGCCCAAATGAAAATTGCCTTAGCAAAAACAATGCCTGAGAAGAAAATAATAACCTGCGTAGATTGGCATGCAATTTCATACGCGCGCATATAAGGTAAAAGCGCTAATAGAATCAACGCAATCAGCCAGATATTCGCAATGTTCCACCGCAACTTGTTTTGCGACGACAATTGATATTCTAAAATTAAAAATATCACAAAACAGCCAGCCAGCCATAAAGCCACCTCCCATTGAATGGTGGAGTCGGTAAAAATGACGTCAATAGATTTTAAAATACCTGCAATGTATGAAAATAATGGGAGTGAAAAATCACTAATAGGCAAAGCGCCAAACAAGAATAAGAAAATGACACCTAAAACAATAATCTTCGTTCTACGGCTCACAAAAGAGTACCATTGCAATCGAGAATTGTCATCCGTTGGCCGCGCCAACCGGCTGCAATTTATTTTTTTGAAACCAAAGCCAGAATAAAAGACTATAACTGCCAAAAAATAAAACAGCTAAAATAAATTTCATAAGCAAATCAGCAACATCAGGAGCGATATGTAATGAATCAGTGAGATTGCCAAGGCAGCTGCACGGTTTGGTATAGCCAACCCAATTTAAGCCCAGCCGGTAAATAAAAAAGCATGTAGATAGCCAAGCTATCAGGCCCGCTTTCAATACCAGCCTTTTTCCAAAAAAGCAAACCAGGGCGATAACAAGCTCCAATGATCCGGCAAACTCAAAAATACGGCGAAAGGAAATCTGTAAAATGGGGTCTTGGTTTTCTAAAATATGCGCACTTCCGGTAGCGCTAATTAGTTTTGCGGCGGAAGTCAGTAATAATAAAACACCGGCAAAATAAAAAAAATTGCGATTGAAACTGGCTGAGGCCTGCTTGCACAATCAGTCATAAATGCATAACTTAATTTTTGTGTCTTCTCGCCATTTTATAGCATAAAAACAAAAGCGGTAAAAGCGTCACTAATATGAGCGCGCCTATGATAATTTTTCTGGGATCAAATCTGCTTCCACCAAGCTGTATCCGGTATTGTTCCATGACGGCATCCAAGCTCATTCCCTTGGGATACGTTTTGCCCTGCATCTGGCCAAGTTTGATTGAAAGATAATCGGCCAACTGCTGTTGGGCTTTCGCTTCTCCCTTCGAATCATTTTTTGACTGCGCAGCTGTCACGTTATTCCATAAAGCGATATTTGTCATATGATCCGCCAATTTTTCTTGATAATCCGCCAATATCATTATATCGGCTTTCCTCCTATATGGATCAAGGTTTGTATCTGTAAGCTCAGCCTGGTATCTATTAATGATTGAAGCCATGGCTTGCACCAATGGGTCAGGTTTATTTGTTATAGACGATTTTGGATCTTCTTGTATTGACTGAATATAGGCCGAATTATCCTGAACCTGTGCCTCATGATTAGACAGTTGTTCCTGTGACATAATCAAGATATGTTCCAAGCTCTTCCTATAAGTAGGGTTAAGGTTCGTTTGATCGAGTTCCCGTTTTGTATCATCTATGGACCGTATCAATGTTATTTCAAGTGGATCCTTTGGGACTGTATTGGTTCCGGTTTGGGTTGTTACTGTGTTTTGGAGACTATTGGCAGGCTGCGTTGGAAGCATTAACGGAGGAGGAGCGAGCCGCATGAGGTTTGAAGCAGGTTGAGCATCTGTTTTAACACAAGCCATCAATAATAACAGGTTGCCCAGAAAACGACACAAACGGGCACACATATTATTAATCCACATGATGTCGAGAGAATCCTAAGCTGTATTTAGGAAACGCCACAGCCTTTTTTGCAGGAGTTTAGGGCCTTGCTTGCCTTGTTCACTGCAGTGTTATAAATGGCTATTTGCGTGTTCCATACATTGTTAAATGTATTTTGTGCCTTTGTCAAGTTGGCATTACATGTGTTTTGATCCGTCGTAAGAGTAGTTTGTTCAGCCGTCAATGCAGCTTGATCTGCATTGTAACACGCTGCATAAGCAGCTCCAACCGGGCTCACCGGAGGTTCTGCAGCTGCGGCATTATAAACAGCTTGCGCAGTCTTATCGTTACCTGTTTGTTTTGTAGCTGCGGCAGTTACACAGAGCGTCTGTTGATTTTGGTCAGTAGGATATTTACATACACAATTTGCGGCATCTTCAGTGTACTGGTTCTGGTCGGTAGATATACTTTGTGCCAAAACATCACCCGCCAGCGCCTCCGTTGTAATTTTGGTGATACTATCCTGAGCGGTAGTAAAGGTATACAGCGCCCGAGCTATGGCATCACCGTGAGCCTGTGTTGCAGGAATGGTGATAAAATCGCTTTGTTCTTGCGCGCTGGCCTGCCCAATTGTATTTGCTTGCGTATCCCAAGCAGATTCACAGCTTGAGTTATATGTTTCATCGCAACCATCGACACAGCAGTTATTAGCTGGCGCTGGATTTGCAGTGCAATCGGCTTTTAATAAGCAATTATTATATGCAGTCTGAGCATCACCATTGCAAATCGCAAGTGTCCAATCATCTGCCATTACAGTAGTTTTAGTGTAAGCAGCGTTTGCATTAGCGTCCTCTTGATTTTGATCAGCTGCAGCGCCACTATCCTGTTGTGCCTGGGTAGCCTTTGAAGAAGGAATGCAGTTGTCGTCATGCTGAGCCTGAGCATCGCTTGTGCATTTTGTCCACTACACTAGGGGGACGACCATAAAGCCGTCGGAATGCCGCCAATCCATCGTCCAGAGGCCAATCCGGTAGGCGATCAAGATTGCGGACAACCATCCCGTCAGAAGTAATCCCATGGTTTTCCGGTCGAGGAATAAACAAACAAAAGCAATTGCCAGGCAAGCGCCTCCGAAGAGAAGCATTAAGGTATTGAAAGGCAGATTGAAGACAGGATCGGACAAAGATGATGCCTCGGAGGGAGATGAACCTCCAATCAAAAGCATGGCGCCCAAGAAGAACAGAATTGCGCCGGCGAAGGATTTGAATGTATTTGCGGATAAACATTTGCTAACCGTTTTCAGAATTATTTGATTGTTGTTCAAGTTGGCCGTGTTCATTGTTTTGGTTGCGATACTTAATCAGAGCAGACTCACATCCGCTGCTACTGTTTTGAAAGGTCGCCAAAGATCATTTTGTGCATCAATAAGCTTCGTTGGTACATTACATCTTTAGCGCGTTCGATATGTCCTTCGCCCGAGTGGACATACCAATCCATCGGGACGCCTGCTTTGGCCATGGTTATTTGATAGCTGGCTAATTCTTGAGACAGCCAGTCTTCATCCGAGCCAGCGGTCACCAATAACGCAGGAACTGGTCCAGTATCCGGCATGGGAAGATCGGAGGCGGGATTAAAGAGCATGACACCGCGCCATCGGCCAGGATAAGCCTCGATCAATTTATTCATAACAATCGAGCTGGAACTGAAGGCAAAGAGATAAACACGGTTCGGGTCAACATTGGGGTTTTGTATCATTTGATTGTAAATCGCCAAAACTTTATTGGTGTTGGCGAGAAGCGACTCCAATGAATCCTCTTTTTTGTAATGATAACCCGTCAAAGCCACATAGGCGGCACTGTTTGCGAGAGCCTGGCAATAGGTGGCTTGGGGGACATTCATCCAATCGTATCCCTGCAAGCCGATGATGAGAGGGTACTTTTTGTGACGTGAAAAATCGGCGGGCGGAATGAGCATAAACTTCTCTCGATGTTTATCGGGCATAGCAGCATAGCCGAGCAGGGCCGGCTGGAAATGGACATCATCATTGCCTGCGAAACCCCAAGGAGAAAAAATGCGGCGCGTATCGCCGGTATCAGCATTACATTGCCATACGGCCGGCGCTTCATTGGTATAGGAACCGAAGACAAAAATGCGGGAGCCTTCGCTGTTACAGGAAAAATCCACAATCTGGGAATCGGCAAAGAATGTCTTTTCCTTATCTTTTGGAGAAGTTTGGACAAACAGTGAATTGTTTTCGTCACCGGAAATCAGGCAGGCGTAGCCTTTACCGTGGTCAATCCATTGGGCATCGGTGATCGGGGATTTTCCCGTCATCAGTGATTTTGTCGAGCCGTTTGACCAACTGAACAAGGAATAATTGTGCGCGCGCCGGGCAGCTTCAGCGAGGAGGAAGGCATTCGCATCCGGCGAATAGGTCAGGCTGCTAATGGAATTGGTGGTGGTGTACAAGCATGCGGGCTGGCCTTTGGTGACGTCCATCTGCCATATACGATCACCGGTCTGCCAGACGACGGTGTCCGGTCCAGTCGAGAGCATTGAGCGTGACCTGGAACTGGAGCCGGTCAAAGGCCATGAGGCTGTTTCCTGCCACGCTCCATTCACATCCTGGGCCACGGCCAATCGCGTGGAGCTTAGGTCATCCGGGCTGCTGTCAATGTACGCACATTTATCAGAAGATAACCAGGTGAAGGATTGGAAGTTGGGCGCTGGAATGCCGCCGGAATAATTCGTTTCACCTGTCTTCTGAAAATAAAAGTATTCGTTCAACCGGTAAGCCACGACGCTGTCGTCCGGAGACCAGCCCATAACACCGGGATCGCCGATGTTGTCGGCGTCATTTGTTTGCCAGACAGATTGTTCCGTCTGGTTTGTTATATTGGCAACAAAGACGCCCATGCCATTGTCCGTATTGTGGACGAGTCCAAACAATGTCCCGGCATGATTGAAGACGGGGGCTTCCCGCAAGGCATCTATGGAAGAAAATTCTTTGGCGAGCTGCACAATGTTTCCCTGGTCATGCGGCCTTACCCAAGCGACGCGCGCGGCCAGCAGGACTGAAATTCCCAGAACAATCCATAAGCCCGGGAACAGGCGGAAGGTTGGAGTTGGTTTTTGTTCGGTGTTCATGGGTTAATCGCCGGGGCGGATGGTCCAAACACCCTGATCGCCGGAGGCGAGATGGCCGCCGCTTTGGACGGGCAACATCGTTTCCACGTGGCCATCCAACATGAGGTAATTCATTTTGCCGCCGTGAAAATCTTTTACTTTAAAGGTGTTGGCTTTGAACTGGTCGTCCGTGGAAGCGATGCAGGCGCACGGGGATTGCCACAGGACGTTGATGCTGTTGACGCATTCGACGAGCAAGGCGGTGTCGGTGGGGGCCGGGACCATGGAGGTGGTGATGGCGGGGACGGTTTTGGCCTGTTCCGGGGGCATGACGGCATGGGCTTTGCGAAGGGTGCGCCGGTCGAGAGATAGGCCCAGGCCGCCGAGGGAATTCACGTCGGGTGGCCAGTTGGCGAGGTTGATGTCGTAGATGGGCATTGAGTAGCTGCGGGGCGTGCCGACCCAGCGCGGTTCGTGGTCGGCGGGGCATTGGAAAAGGTAGGCGATCTGCTTTTGCTGATCGGCAGTGAGCGGAGACGATTTATTCCCGGCGGGCGGAAGCAAGTAGCCGGCAATGACGACGTCCCAGGTATTGCTGGTGTGTCCGTCGTTGTACATGGCGGCGGGCAAGGCGCCATCGTGGTCGTGGGCGTAGGCGGTAAAGGCCTGGCCGAGGGTAGTCATGTGGCGGGCGCAGACGGAGCTTTGCCATTCGTTCCGGCCGGCACCGATGCCAGCCCATCCGATCGCCGCGAGGAGAAGCAGGGCAACGACAATAAAGGAGGCATCGATCCGCGTGAATCCGCGAACCGGGCAACGTTGTATCTGCATCGTTTTTGTTCCGAGTCCCGCCATACCACGTCCTTCCAATTACCACGCCGGTCTTTTAAATGTCCGGCATGCCTATATAACCACTCCAAACCCAAATACCTGCCTGTTCCCCTGATACAACTTGGGAAGTTCGTGGATTTTGTAAGGGGGGGGGGTAGATTGTCAATCGCCAGTTCTGATGAGGAGATATTTCGCAGGGCGGGCATCTTGCCTGCCGGGGAGTAACCTCGGCGAAGGCCGGTCCCAGCTGCCCACTCATCCTTTTTGCGTTTTCTGTTCCCTTTTGCGGCTAAAAATCCCTGTTCATCCATGTCTGAAGTTCCTATCCATTCACCATCATCCATCTTCGTCGTCTTGTCTTTGTTCCTTCGTTCCTTTGTTGTTAACCTATCCGTGGGGCGAGACTCTGTCGAGCCGTCCCTTAATCGTAGCAGCAGGCGTAAGCCTGCGCTAAATTCCATCAAGATTGCTTTTTTTCCGTCCTTTTGCGGCTAAAAATTTCGTGTCCATCCGTGCAGTCCGTGTCCATGAAGTTCCTATCCATTCTCCACCCGCCATCATCCATCTTCGTCGTCTTGTCTTTGTCCCTTCGTTCCTTTGTTGTTAATCTGCTTTCCGCTTTCTACATTCTTCATTCTGCCTTCATCCTTTATCCCGGTGGGGCGAATATTCTTGCCAAATTGGGAGTGAGGCGTTTTTAATCGTGAGCAATCCAGGCAGGGTTTTCATGTCTATCCCAGGACTATGCGGTGAAGGTCGCAGGAAAGGTTCGAGGGGCTTTACGCTGATCGAACTGCTGGTGGTCATTGCCATCATCGGCATCCTGGCGGCGCTGCTGTTTCCCGCATTGGCCGCCGCGCGCAACAAAGGACGTCGTTTGATGTGCGTCAACAATCTCCGGCAGATGGGTACCGGCTCGATGGTTTATGCCGGAGATTCCAACGATTATTTGCCGCCATGGCGCGCGTATCCACCGTATAGCCAGGAGGGGAAAATGAACCTGATGGTGGCATCGCATTACAGCCGGTACGTCTGGCTGGACGAAGCCCATACGCATTTGACCTGGAAGGTGGGCAACAGCGTGGCACAACCGACAGATTGTCATTTCGAGAACGGCGGGTATCTGTACCCGGCAAAATATGTAGGCGATGGAAAAATCTATTTTTGTCCATGCCTGTTCTCCGGGCCGTACTCATCGGAGATGTATGAGCCGTTGTTGACGTCGGACAACATCAAGGGGGTGGTGCGGTCGAGTTATTTTTACAATCCGCGGGTGACGGACGCGGTGAACGGCAATTATTTGCGGCGTTACCAGAAGACCAGCGAG
>DASXYX010000008.1:0-30033 GCA_036502245.1 Verrucomicrobiia bacterium | reverse complement strand
ACGCGAGCTGGGTTCAGAACGTCGTGAGACAGTTCGGTCCTTATCCACTGTGGGCGCAGGAAACTTGAGGGGTTCTAACCTTAGTACGAGAGGACCGGGTTAGACGCACTTCTGGTGTGGCAGTTGTTCCGTCAGGGGCATCGCTGCGTAGCCATGTGCGGAAGAGATAAGCGCTGAAAGCATCTAAGTGCCAAGCTCATCCCAAGATAATGTTTCCCGGAGCGTAAGCTCCCTAAAGACCACGGGCAGACTACCCGTTTGATAGGCCAGAAATGTAAGCGCCGTGAGGCATTTAGTTGACTGGTACTAATCGGTCGTGCGGCTTGATTGCTTTTTTCCGATTTTTTCGGAAATGCAATTTCAACTCGCGAATTGTGGTAGCCCCACAATAACTTTCCTCCCCTGTGTGTAGTTTTCAGAGAATCGCCGGATGGCAAAGCCGTTTCGGGCACGATCTTTAAAATTTAGCACGGCTAAAAACCGTGCAATCAATTTGGTGGCAATGCCGCGGTGGTCCGACCCGTTCCCATTCCGAACACGGCCGTCAAACACTGCAGGGCCAATGGTAGTGGTTGTATAGCTTCCGCGAGAGTAGGTCGCCGCCAGTCTTTCAAAAAGGCCGAAACAATTGATGTTTCGGCCTTTTTATTGCCCTAAACCTGATCAAATCCTGCCTATTATTGCCTTGTGTCTTTCGGATTTCGGCTGATATTAAGGGCAAACCCAGATTGGCAAAGTGCCCGCTTTTCTTAAAATTTGGCGCTCCTTTGCAAAGGCCCGATTCATCGTGGCTTCGGCGTTTGGATTGTTGGCAGCTTCAGAAGCGATGGCCGCCCCCGCAACGACAGACGTTGTCAGTCCCACGCTCATCACCAACCTTAACCAGTTTTGGAGTTTGCCGGCCACGGAGAAGAACCAACTCCATCATGCCCGGATGGAATTGCTGGTTTATTATTGTAACCCCGACTGGGGCGTTTTTTGGGGCCGCTCGGATGATTTGGATACCTTTTTGCCATTCAGAGGGATTCCGGTGGCGCTCAAGAGCGGAGACAAAGTGTTGTTGGATGGGGTGGCACTTCCGGTCAACGAGGAGTTTCTCTGGGACAAAACTTCCGTCAAAATCCTTTCCGAATCCAATTCACTCCCTTTTGTTTCCGGTAACGATCGGCTTTTCGATACCACGGCGCTGGAAAAACACATGGTGCAAATCGATGCGCTTGTCGATTCACAAACCATGACATCGGCGAACATGCTGCGCCTGAATCTGCTCGCGCAGGATTTCAATGTTGAAGTTTATGTTCCCATCGGAAAGGGAGACCAGGTGCCGGCGCTGGTCGGGAAGTTTGTCCGGATCACCGGCGTTTACTCAGAGACGTTTGATATCGATGGCAAAGTCGCGACCATCACCTTTTGGTCACCCGGCTTGAATTACGTCAAGGTCACAAGTTCGCTGGATGATGATCCGCGGTTCTCGAGCGATTCAATTCCCCTGACGACTTCCGATGATTTCGGATCGGCAGATTCTCATGCCATGATCCGGGTCCAGGGCGTGGTTCGCAGCCAGCAATCGGGACAAGAAGTGACTATTTGGGATGCCGCCGGCCAGATCCGTATTTTGACCAAACAACAGCAATTATTGCAGATCAATGATCACATCGAAGCCATCGGATATCCGGCGCTTGAAGGCATTGACCGTGTTTTGCAGGACGGGATCTTTCGCGTGACAACGAACACGATGAGCTTTTCGACAAATCAAACCGAACTGCGTCTGGCCGCGGAAGTCCGCAGCCTGGACCAGGAAAGTTTGGATCGTCATCTGCCGGTCAATCTCGAAGGAGTGGTGACCTGGGTGAGCCGCGGCCAGTTCAGTTACATAATGGACAGCAGCGGCGGCATTCGGGTCTTCCAAACCAGTTTTGAGAACAAGCGGCCGATGAGAGTCGGCATGGTGGTCAAAGTGAACGGTGTCACTGCGCAAGGCCGTTATGCTCCGGTGATCACCAATGCCGTGGCGCAACAGACTGGCGATACCAGCCTGCCCGATGCGCCGTTGGTAAGCCTGGCGGAAGCCATGACCGGGTCGGATGACGGGCGCTGGATCCAAATGCGCGGTTATGTTCGCAGAGTCAATGCGGGGAATAATTCCCTCCGGCTTCGCCTGGTTGCCTCGGATGGAAATTTTAGCGCGACGGTTCCGGCTGACAACAGTTTCAAGACATTGCAAGGCTCGGTAGTTTTGGTCAAAGGAGTTTGCGTTGCCAACGCCGATTCCCGCCGTCAATTGACAGGCATCGAAATTTGGTCGCCTCAGATTGACGATGTTCAGATTGAACAGTCTCCGCCGGCGGATTTGTTTGCCCTCCCGATGCATCCTCTGGCCAGCTTGCGACAATATAACCCTTTCAACACTTTGGACGAACGCGTGCGCACATCCGGCACTGTCACGCTGGCTGTTCCCGGACGTTATCTATATATCCAGGACGGTGATAGCGGTCTATTGGCATTCAGTGAACTGACGAATGCGCTCGCTCCGGGCGACCGTGTCGAAGTCGTTGGCTTTTGCGGCAATGAAGGCGGCGGGTTCCTGTTGCGTGAAGCAGTGTACCGGCGGATTTCGTCGGGCGCCGATCCCGCCCCGTTGGAACGGCCATCTACACCGCCTGTCTCTGAAGATTTGGATGCGCTGCTCGTGCGTTCAGAGGGGCAGTTGCTGGATCTGGTCGAAAGAAAAGACGAGACAGATCTGATCATCCAGGCCAAAGACCTGATTTTTCAAGCGACACTATATGGGCCGGTGCTGCCTGCGAATCAGTTCGAAATTGGAAGCCGCCTTTCCCTGACTGGTGTCTATCGGATTCAACGGGACGAATACGGCGCGGTGCGGGCTTTCCAGTTGACCCTGCGCGACATCAAAGACGTTCAGGTTTTAAAACCTCCGCCGTGGTGGACGTTGTCCCGGCTGTTATGGGTCCTGGCCGGCGCGGCGTTGATCATGCTGGTTGCCATTATGTGGGCGCTTCAGAGCCAGCACCGTAGTGTTCTCTTATTGCAATCTCAGGCCGAATTAAAAACCGCGCGGGACAAATTGGAAGAACGTGTGCGCGAGCGGACCCGTGAACTGAGCGAACAGGTCAAGGCCAGGGAACTGGCCAATGAACGTCTCTCCGAAGCCCAAAGCCGCCTCATGGTGGCATCCCGTCAGGCGGGCATGGCGGAGATGGCCACCAGCGTTCTTCACAACGTGGGGAATGTCCTCAACAGCGTGAACGTCTCCGCCTCAGTCATCGGTGATTCTGTCCAACAATTGCGGATCGAAAATTTGGCCAAGGCGATCGCTCTATTGAATGAAGGCAACAGCAACCCGGTGCATTTTCTGACGGAGGACCCGCGGGGACGCGCATTGCCGGGTTATTTGCGCGATCTGGCCGGTGTCATGATGGAAAAAAGAAAAAATTTGCAGGACGAAGTCGATTCGCTCATCAAACAGATCGACCACGTCAAGGCGATCGTGGCGCTGCAACAGGATTATGTCAAAAATTCCAACATCGCTGAAATACTGAATCCGGCGGACGTGATGGAAGATGCTTTTGCCATCAACCGCGATGCTTATGAGCGCCACCAAATCACAATCGTACGGCAATACGACAATTCCCCGCAAATCGTGGCTGACAGGCATAAGGTGCTCCAGATCCTTATCAATCTGTTAAGCAACGCCAAATACGCGCTGGCCGGCGCCGCGAAAAAACAAGTCACTTTCCGTATTTGTTCCGCCGGCCCCGAACACGTGCACTTTGAGATTTCGGACACAGGCATGGGTATCGCACCGGAAAATCTGGAACGTATTTTTATGCTCGGGTTTACCACGCGCCCGGGCGGCCATGGGTTTGGGCTGCACAGTGGCGCCAACGCCGCCACAGAAATGGACGGTCGCCTATTCGTTTTGAGTGATGGCGCCGGACATGGGGCAACCTTTGTTTTGGAGTTGCCTGCTGCCCGGCAACCCTTGCGAACCGGTCAGGTCGGTGATAGTTTATTAACCAAGCCAGAATTATGAATACCGCAGCCCTTCCGTCCGCAAATCGGATTCTGGTGATAGACGACAACCAGTCTATCCATGCCGATTTCCGGAAAATTTTGGCGCCGCCTAAAGAATCTGAATTTGCTCTTCAAGCGGCCGAAGAACTTTTGTTTGGACAACCGGTTTCGCCCACCACCCGGCCGGTGACGGTGTATGAGATCGATTGCGCATCGCAGGGGCAGGAAGGGTTCAAAATGGTTCAAAAAGCTTCGCAGGAGGGGCGGCCGTATGCGCTGGCTTTTGTGGATGTCCGCATGCCGCCGGGATGGGATGGGGTCGAAACGGTCACGCAGATCTGGCAAAAATATCCCGAACTGCCCGTGGTCATCTGCACGGCTTACTCCGATTATTCCTGGTCGGAAATGATGTCGAAACTGGGTTATTCCGACAACCTGGTGATCCTCCGAAAACCGTTCGAGGCGGTGGAAGTGCTCCAGATGGCCCATTCCTTGACCCGGAAATGGTTGCTGGGCCGCCAGGTGCGCTCACACATCGAAGAGCTGGACAAGCTGGTGCAATCCCGGACGCGCAATCTCGAAGAAGCCAACGACGCGCTCCGTCGTTCTGAAGAACGATTTGCCAAGGCCTTTCGCGCCAGTCCGATCGCCTTGATGTTGCAAAGCGCATCCGACCAGCGATATGTCGATGTCAATGATGCCTTTCTTCAATTGACGGGTTTTCATCGCGAGGAAGTCGTGGGGCGCACTCACGTGGAACTGAACCTGTTCCCGGAATTGAAATTTTTGTGGCAAATCATGCAGACCTTGAACGAGCGGGTCCCCATCGCCAACGTGCAAGGGGCGCTTCGGACGAAGGACGGCAAAAATCTTCAGATCCTGGTTTCCACCCAAATCTTTGACCTGGAAAATCGTCCGCATTGTTTGATGTCCGTCCAGGACATCACTCATCGCATTCACGTGGAGGAGCAATTGCGTCAGGCACAAAAGATGGAAGCCGTGGGACAGATCGCGGCCGGGGTGGCGCATGATTTCAACAATATCCTCACGGTCATCCAGGGCCACGCGGAATTGCAACTGTGCGGCGGAGAACTGCCCGAGCCGACCCGGGAATCTTTCCAGGAGATCAACCGGGCTTCGGCGCGCGCCGCGTCTTTGGTCCGTCAACTGCTCGCCTTCAGCCGGAAACAGATGCTCCACCAGCGTCCGTTGAACGTCCATGCGGCATTGGATGGTTTGGGCAAGATGTTGGGCCGTGTCCTGGGAGAAACGATCACGCTAAAGATCCAATGTCCCGACGATCTTCCGCATGTGTTTGCCGATGCGGTCAATTTTGAGCAGATCGTGATCAACCTGGCCGTGAACGCGCGCGATGCCATGCCCGAGGGAGGGCCGTTGATCATTTCCGCGATGCCGGTCACGATCGAAGCGGATTATAAGGACAAAGTTCCGGATGCGATCCCAGGAAATTATGTTTGCCTGAGTGTGGTGGACGCGGGCACCGGGATGGATGAAGCGATGCGCGTTAAAATTTTCGAGCCGTTTTTCACGACCAAAGAGATCGGGAAAGGAACGGGGATGGGATTGGCCACCGTTTATGGGATCGTCAAACAGCACCAGGGCTGGATCGAAGTGGAATCGACGCCGGGGACCGGCTCCGTGTTCAAAGTTTTTCTGCCGGTCTCCCAGGACCAGACCGTTCCTTCGCCCCAACCCGAAACGCGTCCGGCGATCGGCAATGGCGCTCCCATTTCCAAAACCATTCTCCTGGTGGAAGACGAGGCGGCGGTCAGGGACACGGCGGAAAAGGTTTTAAAGCGGCTGGGTTGCCAGACCATTGTTGCCCAGGACGGCCCGCAGGCGCTTGAGCTTTGGGCGCAACATCGCGATAAGATCGACCTGCTCCTGACCGATATGGTCATGCCTGGCGGATTAAGCGGGCAGGACCTGGCTGCGCGTATTTTGCAGGAGGAACCCGGCCTGCCGGTCATCTATTCCACGGGTTATAGCGCCGGTTTCAGCAATAACAACCTGCCAAACTCAGAGTGCGTGCTCCTGAAACCATACGATGTTTCATCTCTCATTGACGCCATCAATAAGGCCTTGAGCAAGCGGACCTCTGGTCGTCTGCCGGCTGCGGTGGGGCAGTGAAGTTAGTTGCCTTCGGGCAGGCGCAGCGTTGATTCCAATGGCCGCACGTCGGGCAATTCTTTTGTGGAACTGCCGCCGCCAAGCTCGTTTAACCGTTCTCCCGCGGGGCGCACGCGCGATTGGAAGCTGGCTGCGGCATCATTGAACGCCGTCTTTGCGCGCTCCAGCCCGGCGCCGATCTTTTCAAAGTGCTCAGTGAACTTCACCACACGCGCATACAATTCCTGCGCCGCTCCGGCAATCTTCTGCGCATTTTCCGTTTGCGCATGTTGCTGCCAGCTCACTGCCACGGAACGCAACAACGCGATCAGGGATGCGGGCGTCGCCAGCAATATTTTTCGTTCTGCTGCCCACACGATCAGATCGTGGTCGCCTTCCAGCGCGGCGCTGAAGAGTGATTCCGCCGGAACGAACAGAACAACATAATCCAGCGCATTTTGAAATTCGTTTGGATAATCCCGGTCCGCCAGCGCCTTGATGGTCCCCCTGAGCTTTGCCGCGTGCGCCGCCAATGATTCTGCGCGTTTGGCCGCATCGGCCGTTTCCAATGCGTTCAGAAAATCAAAATCCGGCACCTTGGCATCCACGATGATGACGCGCTCGCCGGGCAGACGCACGACCAGGTCGGGGCGGTTGTCTCCGGATTGGTTCTGTTCCGTGAAATCGCAATGCGCGCTCATGCCGGCGGCTTCGACCACCCGTCGCAATGTCTCCTCACCCCATTTTCCGCGTGCCTGGTTCGAGTGCAGTACCATGCGGAATTGCTGGGTCTCCTGGGCCAGCGTCTGGCTTTGTTGCGAGAGCAGTTCCAATTGTTTTTTTACTTCGCCCAGAGTAGAGGATTGCGCAGTCTCGCTCTGCTGCAAACGATTCTGGTAGGACTCCAATTGTTGCTTAAGCGGTTCGACCAATGTTTTGATGGCTTCCTGGCGTTGCGCCAGGTCGCCTTTGGCCGTTTCCTGGAATTTGCCAAAGGATTGTTCCGCCAGCCGCAAAAATTCCGGCGCGGATTGTTTTAATGCCTCGGCGCTTAATGCCCGAAAGGAATCGCGCAAATCAGCGAGGGCTTTTTCCTGGAGTGATTTCTGCTCGGCCAATAATTTTTCCGCCGCGGCCTGTTTGGCTTCGGCGGCGGCGCGCGCATTTCCGGCTTCGGAAAATTGCCCGCGCAATTTTTCCAGTTCAGATTCGCGCTGGCCGATCTGTTGGCGCAGTTCGTTCTCCAGCCGCGCGTCGGAACCGCCAGGACTTTTGCCACCCCATTTTAGCCAGCCCATCAAAAATCCAATGCTTCCTCCAACGAGCAGGGCAATCAGCCATTGGATGGCAACGGGCAGATTCATTTAAAAATGCGCCACGACTTCGATCTCCACATTCGCCCCTTTGGGCAAGGCAGCGACCTGGATGGTCGAGCGTGCCGGGAAATTCTCCGTGAAATACTTGGAGTAAATCTCATTCATGCCCGCGAAATCCGCGAGGTTGGTCAAAAAGACCGTGGATTTTACCACGTTCTCAAAAGTCAGTTTTTGGTCGTCCAAAATCGCCTTCACATTTTGCAGCACACGGTCCGTCTGCGCTTTGATGTCGCCGGCGATCAGGTTGCCGTCCTTGGGATCGATCGGGATCTGCCCGGCGCAGAATAGCAAGTCGCCAACGCGCACGGCGTGGTTATACGGTCCGACAGCAGCGGGTGATTTCGCAGGTTTGATGATGGTCTTGGTTGCCATGGGATAATTTATATTGGTTAAAAATTGTGCGGAAGTCTGTCGCTTTTGTCTGGCGGCGTCAAGGTATGCCGACTTGCGGTAGCGGGTCAGCTCGAAATTATTATTGGCCGAAGGACACCCAAAGCATTGTTATTACAACAATGCATGGAGTGAAAATCAGCCACAAACCAAGTTCCTTTTTCTTCGAAAAGAAGGCGATAAATCCAATAAGGATACTAATTGGACTTATCGCTACGAAACCCATGAAAATCTCCTCGCTAGTGTCCTGCGCTACGCTAGTATCGCTTTTAAAGAAATACGATATAACAGACAGCGCTATAGCGACTCCCAGTAAAGCAAACAGCCTCATTTGCTTGTTTGTCATGGTGCAAACCTGAATCATGATAGCCCTAAAATCAAGCCAGCAGGTTCACGATAAATAAAAGCTTTCCAACGCTGTAGTTTGCTTTTCATTCGCCCGGCAAGAGCGTGAATGCTATCCTGCGTATTCGAACAAAATGTCCGCCCATCAGAACCATAACGGAAATACAGGTAAAATCGCCGCGCAATTGAAGGCCGCCGCCGAAATTTTGGAAAAGGCGGCAGGCGATCGCGCCCTGCTTGCAGAACTTTCGGAAGAGGAGCGGACCCGATTGCTCACGGCGGCTGGCGATCTCTATTGTCCGGATGTCAACGCACGCCGGCGCCTGGTAAAGGCCAAGGTGCGGCGGCGCAAGGCGGAGAAAATCCAACGCGACGAATCCAGGCTAAACGAAACGGGCATCCGCAAATTGCGCCGCGAAAAAGTCTTTATCACGCCCAACTTGGTCTCTCCGAAAAATTTCATCCAGCAGGAAGTTGTTGGCGATCCCGAATTTCGCGAGGTCGTTGAACCGCAGAATTGTTACACTTGCAAAAAAGATTATTCGACCATCCATCATTTTTACGACCAGCTTTGTCCAGCCTGTGCGGAATTGAATTTTCACAAGCGCACTGAGACGGCGGATCTGCGTGGGCGTGTGGCTTTGCTCACCGGTGGGCGCGTGAAGATCGGTTACCAGGCAGGCATCAAGCTTTTACGGGCCGGCGCGCATCTCATCGTCACGACCCGGTTTCCGCGTGATTCGGCGATGCGTTATGCGAAGGAAGCGGATTTTGAGAGCTGGGGGCATCGGCTGGAGATTTTTGGACTCGACCTGCGCCATACGCCCAGTGTCGAGGCGTTTTGCCGCCATGTGATGACGAAATATCAGCGGCTCGATTTCATCGTCAATAATGCCTGCCAGACCGTCCGCCGTCCGCCGGATTTTTATGCGCACATGATGGAGCGTGAAAACGGCCCATTGCATGATCTGCCGGAAAGCGCACAAAAACTGCTTGGCGCTTATGAGGGTTTGCGCGGCTATCATCTTTTGCCGGAAGCCGCTGTGACGGCGCCAATGGAGGCAAAACTTTCGACAGTGACCGGCCTCACTCATGCGGCGGCGCTCTCGCAATTACCGCTCTTGCCGGAGGAACTTGAAGCCCAGCGCGGGCTGTTCCCCGAAGGCAGGCTCGACCAGGACCTGCAGCAAGTCGATCTGCGCGATCGGAATTCCTGGCGGCTGCTCATGGCGGAGGTTCCGACCGTGGAACTGCTGGAGGTCCAACTCGTCAATGCCATCGCGCCGTTCATCCTCAATGCTCGGCTCAAGCCGCTCATGTTGCGCTCGCCGGAGCGTGACAAACATATCGTCAATGTTTCAGCGGTGGAGGGACAGTTTTACCGGAAGTTCAAGACCACACGGCATCCGCATACGAACATGGCCAAGGCCGCGTTGAACATGATGACGCGCACGTCGGCGGCTGATTACCATGCCGACGGCATCCACATGAACGCGGTGGACACCGGTTGGGTGACGGATGAAGACCCGGCGCATATCGCCGACCGCAAAGTAGCGGAGCATCGTTTCCATCCGCCGCTGGATATCGTGGACGGCGCGGCGCGCATCGTGGACCCGATCATCGCCGGTTTCAACACCGGCGAACACGTCTGGGGAAAATTTCTGAAGGATTACAAAGAGACGGATTGGTGAAAGGGCCTTGGTCCGAAAATCTGAAGCTCTCGTCGATCAAGCCGCGGCCAAATCTGCTTCGAGAGGTTTGTCTTTTTTGAAGCGGCTTACTCCAAGGATGCTGAAACCGATGACATGGCCATTGGCGTCCACGCGCTCCATCACCGCATCGTGGCGTGTTTCTTTCATATGACCGGTAGCATCCGAAAACCTTACTTCCAAGTAATCGGCTTCTGCATCGAACCAGACTTTTACTTTATCGGCCATGATCACGCTGCTTGATACTGCAATTCCCGTAAATTCAACTTCGGGCTACGTCTTGAGAGATGAAGCATCTCAATGCCGACGACCTGATTTTGTTCGTTAAAGTCTAATACGATGCCCGGCGATACTTCTTCAGATTCGATGATCTTTGAATCATCGAGTCGCAAATAAAGCGCGTCTGCTTCTTTGTCCACATGCAATCTCATAGTTTGCCTTTCATTTTACGATCAAAATATATACTCACTACCCGAGGTGGTTCAACTGTGATATTAACGACCACCCGCAGCACACGATTTTCAAATTGTGTAATCCGGCGGAAATAGCGTTCAACTTCAACATCGTCAGGGTCGGGTTGTTTTAATTCCGGGCTGGACAATGTTTGTTCAACTCATTCAATGGAAATTTGGCGTTCAGCCAGCACTTTTTTTGCGTGCTCGGTCAATTCAAAGTTCATGAAATGTCATCACTCACGAATATTTCGCCAGCAATGGTTGCAATTCTTTCTTCGTCTTCGCCGGCCAAAATTTTTTATCGGTCATGATCGCGTTTTTCAGCGCTGAATGACATGGCCATTTCGGTTCCCTGGGGATTTGCGGGATGGCTTTGGCCACGATCTTTTTTGCCGTGTCCGCATTCTTATGAAGATTGGTGATGATCATTTCGAGCGTTACGTGTTCTTCCTCTTTCCAGCAATCATAATCGGTGGACATCGCCAGTGTCGCGTAGGCGATTTCCGCTTCGCGCGCGCATTTGGCTTCACCCAGGTTGGTCATGCCGATGACATCGTAGTCCGCGTTGTGGTTCGTCAATGACTCCGCGCGGGTGCTGAACGCCGGGCCTTCCATGCACACATAGGTGCCGCCGTCATGCACATTGGCGCCTTCGTCCTCCGCCGTCTTAAGGATGATCTGGCGCAATTCCTCGCAAATGGGCGCAGCAAAAGCCACGTGGGCCACAATGCCGCGTCCAAAGAACGTGTGATTCAACGATTGTTTGGTGCGGTCCACAAATTGGTCGATGACCACGATATCGCACGGCTGGTATTTCTCCTGGAGCGAGCCGACGGCGCTCACGCTGATGATCCAGTGCACGCCCAGTTTTTTCATGGCCCAGATATTTGCACGATGGTTCAACTCGCTGGGCATGATGCGATGACCGCGCCCGTGCCGCGCCAGAAACACCACGTCGCGCCCGCCAAGTTTGCCGGTAAGGAAATCGTCAGAGGGTGGGCCGAACGGGGTTTTGACCTTTACCCATTTTTGGTTGGTAAAGCCCTCGATATTGTAAAGGCCGGTGCCGCCGATGATGCCGATTCGATGATTTGACATGCGCCGACAGCGTATCCGTTCCCCAACCGCCCGAAAACCAGATTTTGTTCACATTTTTCACCGGCGCTTTATTCAGTCTATGGCCGCAGATAAGATTCGCGCTTCGCGCGGCTACGCATATGGCGGCTGTCGTTTTGGGACTTGGATACCCCGGATGGCGCTCGCAGACTCGCTTATCCGGGGCTAATAGCTGTCACCCCTGCCGGGGTTTTAATTTAGCGACTGCAACTCGCGAGTACGCTCGCACCCACCATATCAGAACATTGTCCGATGAGCTTAGAACTGGCGTTAAGCCAATCATTTGCTATTGTTTGCGAATGGACCTCTTTCATCGAATTTTGAAAACCGCTGTCGAGGGCGGCGCTTCGGATGTGCACCTGAAAATCGCCGGCCCGGTCATTTTCCGCATCAATCGCGAGTTGATCGCCGTGGATTCACCGTTTCCCACCTCCGAATGGATGAACAAGATCGTGGAGGCCATCGCGCCCGCGCACCTCAAGAAACGGCTGGATGAGGAGCGTGAGATCGATTTTTCCTATTTTGTGCCCGAAGTAGGCCGGTTCCGAACCAATCTTTTTCAACAGCGCAATCAATGGTGCCTGGCCATGCGTTATGTGAAAACCCAGGTGCCGTCATTTGAAGAATTGGGGTTGCTGCCACAGATCAAAAAGATCGCTGAATCACCACGCGGCATCGTTTTGGTGGGTGGTTCGACTGGTTCGGGTAAATCCACCACGCTCGCGGCCATGCTCGAGCATATCAACTCCAATTTCAAAAAACACATCATCACCCTCGAAGACCCGGTCGAATATGCGTTTGAAGACAATCAGTCGGTGGTTGAGCAGCGTGAGATCGGCCTGGATACCCTGACGTATCATCACGCGCTGAAGCATGTTTTGCGGCAGGACCCGGACATCATCATGATCGGCGAAATGCGCGATAACGTCAGTTTTGGCGCCGCCATGAGCGCCGCCGACACAGGGCATTTGGTCCTGTCCACCCTGCACACGACTACCGCAGCACTCTCCGTCACGCGCATCCTCGATTTCTTCCAGGCTGACGAGCGCGAGCAGGTCCGCCGCCAGCTTGCCGGTTGCATGCGCGGCATCGTCTGCCAGCGCATGGTCAATACTGTGAACGGCAAGATGACCCCGTCACTGGAGATCATGTTGAACACCCCCCTGGTCAGGAAATTGATCGAAGAAAACCGGCTGGACAAACTGCATGCCGCTATTGAGACCGGCACGGAGGACGGGATGTTGAGTTTTAACCAATCGCTGTTCAATCTGGTTAAGAGCGGGAAAGTCACGGAGAAGGAAGCATTGTCCAAATCGAGCAATCCGCAGGGATTGGAAATGAACTTCAAGGGCATCTTCCTCGACGAAGGCCGGAGGATTGTCAGTTAAGTCGATTAACGGGGCGTGCGAATGACATTTTTCTGTTGACTAAAATACAGTAATTGAGTCGTATATTAATGTGCGTCTTTCAAAAAAGACTGATTACGCCCTGCGCGCCCTGTTCACGCTCGTGGACCATTTCGGCGGCGCACCTATCCCCATCCGCGAACTGGCGCGGCGCAATGATGTGCCCAAGCGATTTCTCGAGCAGATCATGCTCGATCTGAAAGCCCAGGGATGGGTGAAAAGCGAGGCCGGAATCCGTGGGGGATATGTCCTGGCCCGGAAGCCGGACAAGATCACGATGGGGGAGGTGGTGCGCTTTTTTGATGGTATTTTAGCCCCAATTGGCTGTGTTTCTGTCACTGGCTATGAACGTTGTTCCCAGGAACCGGTCTGCAAATTTCGCAGGGTTTTCCTGGATGTGAGGAATTATGTGGCCAGCGCCATGGACCGTGCCACGCTGGCGGATGTGGCCAAAGCCGCCCCGGTCACAAAACGCGAGGTTTCCGCTGGTTTTATGGGCGGAGAAGGCATTTAAAAAGATTTTTCAAAAAAGTGGTTGACGATTCCAAAATCCGCGGCATAATAACGACTAAATTAGTCGTTATTTGACGGCGACGAAAAAACAAAATGCGATGAGCAAGTCGGTTGGAAAACCTAAAGAAAACAGAAATATGAAGTCTAAACGATTGATAACAGCAGTGATTATCGGCGCTCAATTACCCGTGGCGGTCCTGGCGCAGGACACCAATTCCAGCGCGGACATCAACGCGCTGAAACAGGAAATCCAGACATTGGAACAAAAAGTGGATGCGCTGGAACAGCAACAACAGGCCGCGCCGAGCAGCCCGGCTCCGCAAGCTGCTCAGGTCCAGGAACTCGACCAAAAAGTCCGCATCCTGGAACGCCAGCACGAGATTGACCAACAGACGGCGGCTGACGCAGCCAAGACCCAGCCCAAGATCACGCTGGATGCCAACGGTTTTAGCTTCAGCTCGGCCAATTCGAATTTCGTCGCCAGCCTGCACGGAATCATCCAGGTGGATAGCCGCACCTTTTTTGCGGATGGCGGCGGCACGGTGGGGAAGAACACTTTTTTGCTCCGGCGCGCGCGTCCGATCTTTACCGGCACCGTTTTCCATGATTTTGATTTCAACTTTACGCCGGACTTTGGCGGCAGCGCCGCGACGATCTACGATGCATATCTGAATTATCATTACAATCCGGCGTTCCAGATCGAGGGTGGCCGTTTCAAATCACCCGTCGGCCTGGAAGCGTTGCAAACAGACACATGGTTGTCATTCAATGAACGCTCGCTGGTGACGGACCTGGTTCCGAACCGCGATATCGGTTTTGAATTGCATGGTGATCTGTTCGGGGGAACGGCAAGTTATGCCGCCGGCATTTTCAACGGCGCGCCGGATTACAGCACACCGGGTTTCCCCGACCAGGATGCGGACGATGACAAGGCATTCGAGGGACGGTTGTTCCTGCAACCATTCAAGCACACGGATGCGACTTTTCTACAAGGACTCGGCTTTGGAGTTGGGGGCAGTTATGAGGATGACCGGAAAACCGCCGCCGACCTGACCAGCGGTTACAAGACGGATGGCCAGCAGAGCTTCTATACCTATGCGACCGGCGTGATCGCCAACGGCACGCACTGGCGTTTGTCTCCGCAAGGCTATTATTACTATGGGCCATTCAGCTTGTTGGGCGAATACGCCATTTCCGACCAGGAAGTGACGAAAACCACCGCACCCGTCTCTTCGGCGGATATCCGAAATTCAGCCTGGGAAGTCACCGTCGGCTGGGTGCTGACGGGAGAGGACGCCTCCTACAATGGTGTGACGCCGCGTCATCCGTTTGATCTGCACCAGGGCGGGTGGGGCGCATGGCAACTGGTCGCGCGTTACGCGAACCTGTATATCGATGATAACCGGTTCACAACCTTTGCGGCGGCCGGATCGGCCAATGCGGCGCGCGCCTGGTCGTTGGGTTTGAACTGGTATTTGAACCGGGATTTCCGCGTGAGCACTAGCTTTTCGCGCACCACCTTTGGCGGCGGCGGCGGCGCAACCGGGAATGGCCCGGTCACAGCCCAGCCGGAAAATGTCCTCTTCACCCGCGTACAATTGGCCTTTTAATTGCTAAGGAATCGAGACCATGAAAAAAATTATCCCTTTGATCATCATCGCGCTCGCCCTCGGATACCGGGCGGGGGCGGGGCAGGTCAGCCTGCTCAACGTCTCCTACGATCCCACTCGCGAGTTGTACCAGGAATACAACACCGCCTTCGCCAAATATTGGAAGGCCAAGACGGGCGATGACGTGACTGTCAACCAATCCCACGGCGGCTCCGGCAAACAGGCGCAATCGGTCATCAACGGCCTGGAAGCGGACGTCGTGACACTGGCGTTGTCGTACGATATTGATGCGATCGCGAAACAGGCGAAGTTATTGCCTCCGGATTGGCAAACCCGCCTGCCGGACAACAGCACGCCGTACACGTCCACCATTGTATTCCTGGTGCGCAAAGGAAATCCCAAGGGCATTAAGGATTGGGACGACCTGGTCAAACCCGGGGTGAGCATTGTGGTGCCGAATCCGAAGACGTCCGGGGGCGCGCGTTGGGCTTATCTGGCGGCGTACGCCTACGCGCTGGAGACCTATGGCCATGACGATGCCAAAGCGAAGGATTTCATCACCAAACTGTACAAGAACGTTCCGATCCTCGATTCCGGCGCGCGGGGTTCCACCATCACATTTGCCCAACGCGGCATCGGTGACGTGTTACTGGCCTGGGAAAACGAGGCGCACCTGGCGCAGAAGGAATTTGCCGGCCAGGGTTTTGAGATCGTGACGCCGGCGTTGAGCATCCTGGCCGAACCGCCGGTGGCGGTGGTGGACAAGAACGCCAAACGTCACGGTACGACGGCGGTTGCGCAAGCGTATCTGCAATATCTCTATTCGGATGAGGCCCAGGAGATCGAGGCGAAAAACTTTTATCGTCCCCGCAACGCGGCCATTGCCACAAAATACGCGGCAAATTTTCCCCAACTGAAACTGGTCACGGTGGACGCCGAATTCGGCGGCTGGGCCAAAGCCCAGCAGACGCACTTTGCCGATGGGGGAGTGTTCGACCAGATCTATCAACCGCAATAATATGACCATCGCCGATTCACCGCTCAAAACGGCCGTCCAAAAACCGCGCAAACAGCGCCGTTCACTTTCCGAATTGCTGGCGCCATTGGAGGAGATCGCTGCGGCCTCGCCGAACCTCGTGGCCAACCACGAGGCGCGGTTTGAGGCCGGCGGTGAATCGTATGAATTGCCGCGCTACCTGTTCGTCGGCCCACGTGGCGGCGATACGCCCATCCGCGTGGGTATCTTTGGCGGCATCCATGGCGACGAACCGGAAGGCGTCCGCGCCATCGTGCGGTTCATCAAACTGCTGGAAGCCAATCCGGAGATAGCGGCGGGCTATTATTTGTCGTTTTATCCGGTCTGCAATCCGACGGGGTTTGAGGACGCCACGCGTTTATCGCGTCGCGGCAAGGATTTGAACCGCGAATTTTGGAAGGCGTCGCGCGAACCGGAAGTGCGCCTGCTCCAGGCCGAGCTGGTTTCACGGTCGTTCCAGGGCATCATCGCGCTGCACACGGACGATACGAGCGACGGATTTTACGGCATCGTTCGCGGCGCGACGTTGACTAAACATTTGATCGAGCCGGCGTTGCGCGCGGCGGAAGGGTTCCTGCCGCGCGATGGCCGCCCGGTCATCGACGGCTTCGCCGCGCGCAACGGTATTATCCGCGACACCTTCGACGGCATTTTGAGCGCGCCGCTGAAAGTGCGGCCTCGTCCCTTCGAAATTATCCTGGAAACACCGAAATCGCCGCCCGACTACTTGAAGGAACTCGCTTTTGTGGCAGCTTTGGAGACCATTTTGATCGAGTATAGAAAATTTATCGCTTACGCGCCGAACCTATAAGATTTGTGCCGACGCCACTACTCGGAGCGAAGAAAGTGCGAGTCCTGCCGGGCTTTAAGCTCACGCTGGGCTATAGCCTGCTTTACCTTTGTTTGATCGTGATCATTCCGCTCGCGGCGACGTTCGCCAAGAGCGCGGAACTTTCCTGGGCGCAATTTTCGCACACAGTCTTCTCGCCACAGGCCATGGCGGCGTATCGTTTGAGCTTCGGCGTATCCCTCCTGGCTGCGCTCGTGAATGCGGTCTTCGGCCTTATCGTCGCCTGGGTGCTGGTGCGCTATGATTTTTATGGGAAAAGATTGATGGACGCGCTGGTGGACCTGCCTTTTGCGCTGCCAACCGCCGTGGCGGGCATCACGCTGGCGACGCTTTACGCGCCGAACGGCTGGATCGGCCATCTACTGGTGCCACTGAGCATCAAGGTCGCCTATACCCGGCTGGGTATTTTTGTGGCGCTGACGTTCATCGGATTGCCGTTCATTGTGCGGACGGTCCAGCCGGTGCTCGCCGATCTGGACCCGGAGGTCGAGGAAGCCGCCGCCAGCATGGGTGCGAGTCGCTGGCAGACCTTCACGCGAGTACTGCTGCCGACCATCAGCCCCGCGCTCCTAACCGGGTTTGCGCTCGCGTTCGCCCGCGCGCTCGGCGAATACGGCTCGGTCGTTTTCATCTCCAGCAATATCCCGATGAAGACGCAGATCGTCCCGCTCCTCATCATGAGCGAACTGGATTCGTTCCAATACGCCAAAGCGACGGCGATAGCGGTCGTGATGTTGGTGGTCTCCTTCATCCTGCTGCTGGCCATCAATCTGCTGCAATGGTGGAGCAATCGTTATAACGCAACCTCACTTTCATGACCGACGAACAGAAAATCAACGCGCCGCATCGCATGACGGAATCGCCGTTCATGCGCGGGGTGCTCATTTTCATCGCCATGGCCTTCATCGGCCTGTTCCTGGTCATCCCGCTCGTTTCCGTTTTTGCCGAGGCCTTTCGGCAGGGGGTGGGCTATTACTTCCATACCTTGCGCGATCCTTTCACGGTGGATGCCATCGAACTGACACTCATCGCCGCGGTAATTTCCGTGCCGTTGAATTGTGTTTTTGGCGTTTGCGCGGCCTGGGCCATTGCTAAATTCGATTTTCCCGGGAAAAGCATCTTGCTCACGCTGATCGATTTGCCGTTCTCGATCTCACCCGTGATTTCGGGTTTGATTTACGTCCTGGTTTTTGGCGCGCAAGGATGGTTTGGTCCCTGGCTCCAAGACCATAATATCAAAATCATTTTCGCGGTGCCGGGAATCGTGCTGGCGACGATCTTTGTGACCTTTCCATTCGTCGCGCGGGAATTGATTCCGCTGATGCAGGCGCAAGGCCGGACTGAAGAGGAGGCGGCGCGGGTGCTGGGCGCGAGCGGCTGGCAAACTTTTTGGCGCGTGACCTTGCCCAATATCAAATGGGGGATACTTTACGGGGTGATCCTGTGCAATGCGCGCGCCATGGGCGAGTTCGGCGCGGTCTCGGTGGTCAGCGGCCATATCCAGGGAAAGACCGACACCATCCCGCTGCACGTGCAGATTTTATACGAGTCCAACGATTTTGCCGGCGCATTCGCCGTGGCATCGCTGCTGACATTTTTGGCGCTCGTCACGCTGGTGTTGAAAACATGGATTGAATTTAAACACATTGGCCCGAGCGCGGTGATCCCCGCGTCTGTTTCGAAAAAGCGAAATTGAATGAAGATTCCAAATGGACCACGAAACACACGAAATGACACGAAAACAAAAAAAATGTGATATGGTCGGCCCTGAGCCACTTTATGCAAAGGCGTGTCCGCCGGCTTCTTCCCTTTTCCATCAAATCCGCCTGTCAAAATTGGAGGGGCAGAGTCAGCCGCAAGGACCATCCCAAAAACTCAAACGTGTCCTCACGCTGTTTCTTTTCCTGGGGGAGAAGGTCAGGATGAGGGCGGGCTTGAAAAATGTTCTCCATTTCAAATCCAATTCAGGATGCAAAAATCAGTTTTTAGCTCTCCCTCACCCAAACCCTCTCCCCAGGGAGAGGGCTTTCACGCATCCCCCCTTTCAAAATATGGAAAGCCTGAATCGGTCGGAAAGACATTCCGATAAATCCAAAAGCGTTCTCGCGCTGTTCCTTCTCCCGGGGGAGAAGGCCAGGATGAGGGCGGGCTTGAAAAACGTTCTCCATTTCAAGTCCAATTCTTTTTTAGATTGCTGGAGGGCGCTCATCTTTAGTTTCGTGGTTTCTCTCAATTGAATCATGAGTGTTGAAGTAAAAAATATCACCAAAAAGTTTGGCGACTATGTGGCCCTGGAAAAGGTCAACCTCAAGGTCGAGTCCGGTGAGTTGGTGGCGTTGCTCGGGCCGTCCGGTTCGGGCAAGACGACCCTCCTGCGCGTCATCGCGGGATTGGAATTTCCCGATCCCAACGGCTCGCAAGTGCTTTTCTACGGCCAGGATGTCACCAAGATCCCCGCCAGCGAGCGCAAGGCCGGGTTTGCTTTCCAGCATTATGCGCTGTTCCGGCATCTGAGCGTTTTCGAGAACATCGCCTTCGGCCTGCGCGTGCGACCGAAAAGCACGCGTCCCTCTGAATCGAAGATCCGCGAGCGCGTCAGCGAACTGTTGAAGCTCATCCAATTGGAACCGTTCGGGAAACGCTTTCCGGCGCAACTCTCCGGCGGCCAACGCCAGCGCGTGGCATTGGCGCGGGCACTGGCGGTTGAGCCAAAGGTCCTCTTGCTCGATGAACCATTCGGCGCGCTTGACGCCAAAGTGCGCCGCGAACTGCGCCGCTGGTTGCGCCAGTTGCACCAGGAGATCCATATCACCACGCTCTTTGTGACGCACGACCAGGAAGAAGCCCTCGAAGTGGCCGACCGCGTGGCCATTTTGCGCGATGGCAAAATCGAGCAGATCGGCACGCCGGAAGAGATCTACGACCATCCCGCCACCCCGTTCGTTTATGATTTCCTCGGCAACGTGAACCTCTTCAGCGGCCGCGTGCACGAGGGCGAGGTCAAGATCGGTGAATCAAAGTTCAATGTCCCGGAAACCGCCGGCGAAACGGAAGCAGATACGGTGGCCTTTGTCCGCCCGCACGATATCCGCATCACGCGTGAAGCGAACGGGCACAAGACTTTTCCCGCGCGGGTCATTCATTTCAATGCCGCCGGTCCGCTGGCCAACCTGGAACTGGAACGCATGGACGGCGGCGGGCCGTTCTCAGCGCAGTTGAGCAAGGAAGAATTTTCGCAATTGCAACCGAAGGTCGGCGAAGAGGTCTTTGTGGAACTCAAGAACGTCAAAATTTTCTCGGAAGACTTTTCAATCTAAATCTTTCGGAGGGCGGAGCTCCGCGACGCCCTGGCTTGATTTTATCCGTATCTATCTGTGTTTATCCGTGGTTAAATTCGCGTTGATTAGCGTCCATTCGCGGTTGACTGATTTTTGGGAGTTTTTTGGATTGGCTTCCGTCAAACCTTCCATGAACAGATTGGCTATTTTTTGCGTCCAAAACCGTGCGGCCATGAAATCCAAACTCCTCTTGTGTCTTGCGCTGTTTTTGAGCGGCAGTTTATTTGGCTGTTCATCCAGCCAGGCATTACTCAATGGAACAATTGCGAAAACATCCTCGGGAAAAAATGGTGTGACTGTCGAGGTGTCACTGCCTGGCGCAGTTTCAGCGGGCCAAGCGGTTGAGATGGTCGTGAATGTTACCAACGCCGGGCCAAAGTCAATCTTCTACTGGGATTGGATTCGCACATTAGGAATCCATCTTGTGGATTCAAATAATGCCATGCCCGAGATGACACCTCGCGGAAAGAGGGGGCCGGATTCTGTGATAGATAATGGCATATATTACGCGACTCCTCTTCTCTTAGAGCTGAAGCCAGGGAAACACTACGAATGGCATGTGGACCTTGGGACCTTATTTATCCTTAAACCTGGGAAATACCTGGTTTCCCTGAAACTGAAGCTCAATCAACTCGTGCCAGGAGGAACGGCTCCATTTGACATTTCAACAGATTCTCTTGGGTTCACGGAAGAAACAATTCAGGCAAGCCAAGACAATCAATGAACCTCAAACTCCTCCTCACCCTCACGCTCGTTCTGGCCGGTCTATCCGATTCGGGTTGCCTGGCCGCCAGTGACATCAAAATCATGATGGATATTCCGGCCTACGGTTGGGATGGGAAGGTGAGCGAGCCGCCCTGGCTCGAAAATCGCTATCCTGGCAGTGATCATTTCTATGTGATCGTTGAAAATGTTTCTGACAAAACAATTTTTCTGGCAGAAGGGAATGACGAAATCCTCGGTTTATCATTTGAAATCGTTACCGCAGATCACAAGACAATCACCATAAGCCGGTCGCCACAAGTCTATACAAAGTATGTTGTAAACGAAGTCGCGGTGCCGCCCGGCCAGGCGACGGTGGAGGAAATTTATTATGACCGGGATTGGGGAACATTTCCTTTTCCACAGAATATCAAGGTAACCAATACCAAAACCAGGGTGTTCCTTCGCGCTGTGTTGGAATTCGCAACGACTGCGAATACAGATGCGGCGCCGGGCTATTTGAAAGGTTGCTGGACTGGAAAAGCGGTTTCGGAACCGTGCGAGGTGGCGCTGTTAAATAATGCGATACCCAATGCCCGATCCTCCCAGGCCCCCTCTGTAAAACTCAAGTTCGTAAGCGCGGACAGTGAGGAAACCAATGGCGAGGACGGTCGCGGCGCGAACGCCGTGGATGGCAACCCCAACACCTATTGGCATACCCAGTGGCAAGGCGCCAACCCTGGACTTCCCCACGAAATCGTTCTTGAACTGGTTCCTCCATCCATCATCAAAGGTTTCGCGTATCTGCCGCGGCAGGACGAATCGGACCACGGCGACATCAAGGACTATGAATTTTACGTCAGCAACGACAGCACGAATTTTGGCGAACCTGTCGGCCGGGGCGCATTCGGACCGGGCAAGGGAGAAAAGATTGAAACTTTCAAGCCGATCAAATGCCGTTTCATTAAACTCAAGGCCATCTCAGAAATCAACGGCCTGCCCTGGACCTCTGCCGCGGAAATCCGTGTTATTCAAAATGGCGAGGACGCGTCTCCCAAAAACTATTGGCGTGGCAACCTTGGCCCTGCGCCATACGATGTCACCGAACCGGAATATTGAAAAGTGAAAGCCACTTTCCTCCTCTGCCTCGTGCTTCTGGCTGCCGGTTTATCCGGTTGTTCAACGCATCGTCCTTCCGTCTTGCCTGTCGCCTATCATAATTCACGTTACAATCTCACATTTTATCTTCCGGCAGATTGGCATGGATATTTGGTACAGACGCGGCAGTGGAACGGCATAACCTATGCGCAGGCTACGGACAGGGACGAGGTCGTTACTCATGGGCAGATGATCGATATTTTGCGCGGCGCGCAGGGCAAAACCGGCAAGCCATACCAGGACATCCCGATCTTTATCTTTACACGTCAACAGTGGGATGACATGCATCACGGCAAATTTGTAGATGATCAGTACGCGGGTGGCGTCATCTATGAAATGTGGCACAATGACGATTACGTATTTGGAATTTCCAGCCGTTTCAATGTGGACGACTCCGTTCCCGGATGGGACGTGGCGCAAAAAAACGTAGATCAGAATTGCGCGGCCCATCCCATGCCGCATTTATATCCTGAATAATCCCATTTTTCGGAGGGTGAAGCTCCGCGACGCCCTGGTTGGATTGTATTCATGGTTGAATTCGTCATCAGGATTTAGAGCGCATCAATAAAAACTATGGCCGCAAATGAGACGCGCGCTTCGCGCGACTTCGCAAATGGCGGCTGTTGTTTCGGGACTGGATACCCCGGATGGCGCTCGCAGACTCGCTTATCCGGGGCTAATAGCTGTCACCCCTGCCGGGGTTGTGATTCAGCGGCTGCGCCGAATTTACTTTCGGGGTCCGAGCCAAACCATAGGAGGTCATTTTCCACTTCTCTTCGTTTCCTTTGTTTTCTTCTGTAAAAATTATTGGTTCGCGGTCTTTCGTTGATTCTCTCATGCACTGCCCGTATCTTCCCGCCGCTTTATGGCAAGTGTTAAACCATTCGCCGCCCTGCGGCCCAAACCGGAACTGGCCTCGCAAATCTGCGAGTTGCCCTACGACGTTCTCTCCTCGGACGAAGCCCGCGCGCAAGTCGCCGGCAAGCCGACCAGTTTTTTTCATGTCAGCAAACCGGAAGTCGATCTGCCCCCGGGCACCAATCAATACGCGCCGGAAGTTTATGCGAAGGGCGCCGAGAATTTCCGCAACCTCATCGCGCAGGGCGCGCTCGCGCAGGATGCCAAACCCTGCTTCTACCTCTATCGTCAGATCATGGGCAAACATTCGCAGACCGGCTTCGTAGCGGTGGCCAGTTGTGATGAATATCTGCGCGGCATCATCAAAAAACACGAACTCACGCGCCCGGACAAAGAAGACGACCGCGTACGCCATATCGAAACGCTCAATTCGCAAACGGGTCCGGTATTCCTGGCCTATCGCGGCGACGCTTTGGATAAATTTATCGCAGATAAAACCGCCGGTGCGCCCGCCGTTGATTTCACCGCCAAAGACGGTGTGCGGCATACCTCATGGACGATTTCCGATCCGAAAGAGGTTGCTTTCGTCGAGCAAACGTTCGCCAGGATCCCATATCTATATATCGCCGACGGCCATCATCGCAGCGCGGCAGCAGGGCGGGTCTTTAAATCCCGCAACGGCGCAGGTAGCAGCGGCTGGTTTTTGTCGGTCATCTTTCCGCACAAACAATTGCAGATCCTGCCCTACAACCGCGCGTTGAAAGATCTAAACGGTCTTACGCCTGAGCAACTGCTTGCAAAACTGGAATCGGTCTTCACCATCTCAAAAGGCGGCAGCCCATCGCCCAAACAAAAGCACGAGCTGGCATTTTATTTCCAGGGCCAATGGCACACGCTCACGTTCCAATCCAAATTTTTGCAGACGACCAACCCACTGGAAAAACTGGATGTCGAACTTTTGCAAAAGCACATCCTGGCCCCGGTGTTCGGTATTGATGACCCGCGCACGAGCAAATGCATCCAGTTCGTCGGCGGCATCCGCGGCCCGGCGGAGTTGGAGAAGCTTGTAAATAGCGGCGAATATGCCTGTGCGTTCTCGATGTTCCCGACGTCCATGGACGATTTGATCGCCGTGGCCGATGCCGATGGCATCATGCCGCCCAAGAGCACCTGGTTTGAGCCAAAGCTCCGTGACGCGATGTTCTGCCACATGATTTAAGTTCAACCACGGATGAACACAGATAAACACGGATTTTTTTAACGCAAAGACGCGAAGAATTTTAACCGCTAATCCGCGCTAACGGACGCTAATCAAAAACCAAAGCGGTGTCATAGCCACCGCAGTCCAGGACGGCATTGGGACGTTAACGCAAAGGTGCAAAGGTGCGAAGACGCTCTAAAAGAATATTTTTCAGGTGGTATTCCTGGGATTACTATATTGGGGGCCGTTTTATGACCAAATCATCGGTAGAACAGATCCGCGCGCGTTTCGACAAGGACGTCGAGCGCTTTTCCAATCTTGAGACCGGGCAGAGCGCCACCATTGACGCGCCGTTGTCCCTGGAACTGATCGCTTCCGCCGCTTCACGCATCAATCCCCGCGCCAGTTCTTTGCTCGATATCGGATGTGGCGCGGGCAATTACACCCTCAAAGTTTTGGAACGTTTGCCCAACCTCAATGTCACGCTGGTGGATTTGAGTCGGCCCATGTTGGATCGTGCCGTTGAACGTGTCGGCCGGGCAACCTCAGGCAAGATCACCGCGTTGCAGGGAGACGTCCGGGAGTTGCAACCCGGCACGTCGCAGTTCGATGTGATTTGCGCCGCAGCCGTGCTGCATCATTTGCGGGACGATGAGCAATGGCGCGCGGTCTTCGCTAAATTCCATACCGCGCTTAAGCCCGGTGGCTCCCTCTGGATCGCCGATTTCATCGAGCATTCGGACAGCCGCATCCAAGCTCTCATGTGGGAGCGTTATGGTGATTATCTCACGCGGCTCAAAGACACGGCTTATCGCGACCATGTTTTTGCGTATGTCACGCAGGAGGATTCACCGCGCCCATTGATGTTCCAACTCGACCTATTGCGATCGGTGGGTTTCGGCGAAGTTGAGGTGCTGCACAAGAACAGTTGCTTTGCGGCGTTCGGCGCCATCAAAGCCGGTTGAACGCGTTGGCGCATTTATTCACGATTTTCCATTTTACACGCGCCGCGCGAACCCCGACATTTTGCGCGTGCCGACTCGTCTCCAACGCGGATTGCGCGCCACCTTTTTGGGCATTGCCATCAATGTGGTGCTCGGCGCTTTGAAACTCGCCGCCGGTCTTATCGGGCACTCTCATGCGTTGATCGCGGACGCCACCGAATCTTTTGCGGACATCTTCAATTCCCTCATTATCTGGCGCGGCATCGTGGTGGCAGACGCGCCTGCGGATGAGGATCATCCCTACGGCCACAGCAAGGCCGAGCCGCTGGCCGCAGCCTTTGGCGCCATCATGCTCATTGTGGCGGCGATATGGATCCTGGTCAAAGCCGCGATCGAGATCCGGCAACCTCACGAATCGCCCAAGTGGTTCACGCTCGTGGTGCTGGTCGTCGTCATCGTCACCAAAGAGACGGTTTTCCGCTTCGTGCATAGCGAGGGCGAATCCACGGATAATGCTGCCGTGCGCACCGACGCCTGGCATCATCGCGCGGATGCCATCACTTCGGTTGCGGCGTTCATCGGTATCAGTATCGCCATGATTGGCGGGCACAATTATTCCTGGGCGGACGATGCGGCGGCCATGTTCGCCTCTTTCATCATCCTTTACAGCGGATGGAGCCTGTTGCGTCCGGCCATGAACGAATTGATGGACAGTGCGCCCGCGCCGGAGATCGTTGCGCGCATCCGGCAACTGGCCTCGGAAGTTGGCGGCGTGGCCAGCGTGGAAAAATGTTTTGTCCGCAAGGCTGGCCATTTGTTTTTTGTGGAGATGCACGTCGAAGTGGACCCGCAAATGACCGTCTTGCGCTCGCATGAAATTGCGCACGATGTGAAAGACCGCATCCGTTCGCAGATGCCAAACGTCCGCGACGTGCTCGTGCATATTGAGCCAAAAGGCATTGCGGCGAGGGCCAGGACGAAGCCGGTGGTCGGCTAATCCATCGCGAAGTTAATAAAGGAAGGCTAATACGGAGGGTTCCCTGCCGTTTTCCATAAAAACATTTATTGCGTAACAGCGCGTTTTGAGCCAAAAATAAGGGACGACGGCTGTTTGCCAGATGAGACCAAACCTGACGAATCGAGATGAAAATCCCACACCCGCGAAAACAAAAATTTCCGCGCCGGTGAAACAAGGTCTTTATGACCCGCAGTTCGAGCATGACTCGTGCGGCGTCGGCTTTCTCGTTCATATCAAAGGGCAAAAATCCCACACTATCGTCCAGGACGCCCTGCAGATCCTGCTGAACCTCGACCATCGCGGCGCCTGCGGTTGCGAGGCGAACACCGGCGACGGCGCGGGCATCCTGATGCAGGTGCCTCACGAGTTTTTCGCCAGGGCCACCGGCAAACTTGGTTTCAAGCTTCCCGCCTTCGGTCAATACGGCGTCGGCATGTTGTTCATGCCCCTCGATGCCACCGAGCGCGAGGGCGTCAAAAAGACGTTCACGAAGATCGTTTCCGACGAGGGCCAGGCGGTCCTCGGCTGGCGCGATATTCCCACGGACAATGCTTCGCTGGGTAACGGCGCGAAAAATTCCGAGCCGCACATGATGCAGGTCTTCATCGGGCGCAATGCGGCCTTGAAAGACGAAACGGCGTTCGAGCGGAAACTGTACATCATCCGCAAGCTCGCCGAGCAGCAGATCCGTTACGGCAAAAAGATCGCCGGTGGCGAAATGTTTTACGTGTCCAGCCTCTCGTGCCGCACATGTGTCTATAAAGGCATGTTGATGCCGGAGCAGGTGGGCAAATATTATCCCGACTTGAACGACGCGGACATGAAATCGGCGCTCGCCCTGGTCCATTCGCGTTTTTCCACGAACACGTTCCCAAGCTGGGACCGGGCGCATCCGAACCGGTACATCGCGCACAACGGCGAGATCAATACCTTGCGCGGCAACGTGAACTGGATGCACGCCGCCCAGGCCAATTTCAAATCGCCGCTCTTTGGCGACGATATCAAGAAGATCATTCCCGTCATCAATACGGATGGCTCCGATTCGGCGCAGTTCGATAATTGCGTGGAGATGCTCGTCATGGCCGGGCGCGAACTGCCCCACGCCATGATGATGATGATCCCCGAGCCGTGGGAAAACCACGAGAGCATGGACGCCGAACGCCGTGCGTTCTATGAATTTCATTCGTGCCTCATGGAGCCGTGGGACGGCCCGGCCTCGATGGCGTTCACCGATGGCAAGATCATCGGCGCGTGCCTCGACCGCAACGGCCTGCGCCCGTCGCGTTATTACGTGACCAAAGACGACATGGTCATCATGGCGTCGGAGGCCGGTGTATTGCCGGTGGCGCCCGATCGCGTTCTCCAGAAAGGCCGCCTCCAGCCCGGCCGCATGTTCCTTGTGGACACGGAACAGGGCCGCATCGTTGCCGATGAGGAGCTGAAGAAAAAATACGCGAGCGCCCACCCTTACAAAAAATGGCTGGAGGAGAACCACGTGCTGCTCGAAGATTTGCCGGAGCCGTCGGAACGGACCCAACCGGACCATCGCAAAGTGATCCAACGCCAGCAGGCGTTCGGGTACACCTTCGAAGATTTGCGGTTCATCGTCGGCCCGATGGGCCGGGACGGCGTGCAGCCGCTCGGTTCGATGGGCACGGACACGCCGCTGGCGGTGCTCTCGCAGAAGCCGCAACTGCTCTATAATTATTTCAAGCAACTGTTCGCGCAGGTCACCAACCCGCCGATCGATCCCATCCGCGAGGAGATCATCACTTCCACGGAAACGATGGTGGGCGCCCGCGGCGGCCTGCTCGATCCCGGCCCGAAAAGTTGCGGGTTGATCAAGCTCAAGCATCCCATTCTTACGAATGACGAGCTGGAAAAACTGCGTTTCGTGGGCGGGAGCCGTTTCAAATCGGCCACGCTGCCAATTTTCTTCGAGGCCAAAGGGACCCCGGCGAAAAATCTCGCCGACGCTTTGGAGAAGGTCTTTACCGCCGCAGACCAGGCGATCGCCCATGGCTCCAATATTTTAATTTTATCCGACCGCGATATTTCGCCGGAGTTTGCGCCTATCCCCGCGCTGCTGGCGGTTGCGGGTCTGCATCACCATCTCATCCGTGCCGGCACTCGTGGACGTGTTGGCATCGTCCTTGAATCCGGCGAGCCGCGCGAGGTGCATCATTTTGCGCTGCTCATCGGTTACGGTTGCAGCGCCATCAATCCGTATCTCGCGTTTGCGACTCTGGATGATCTGATCGCGCAAGGGCTGCTCCTTGAGACCGATCACAAGACGGCCGTAAAAAAATACATCAAGGCGGCCATCAAAGGCGTCGTCAAAACGATGGCCAAGATGGGCATCTCGACCGTCCAAAGCTATCGCGGCGCACAGATCTTTGAAGCCGTCGGCCTCAACAGCGATGTCGTGGATAAATATTTTACCTGGACGCCCTCGCGCATCCAGGGCGTGGGCCTCGATGTCATCGCCGAGGAAGCGCTCGTGCGCCATCGCCATGCGTTCCCCGATCGGCCCGTGAGCACCGCGCTCGATGCCGGCGGCCAGTATCAATGGCGCGACGGCGGCGAGTATCACCTGTTCAATCCGCAGACGATCCATAAATTGCAGAACGCCTGCCGCACCGGCAGCGAAAAGATTTATCGCGAGTACGCCGACCTGATCAACAACCAGGCCAAAAACCTCTGTACCCTGCGCGGTTTGTTGGAATTTAAATTTGCGGAGAAACCATTGCCGATTGAAGAAGTCGAATCGGTCGAGTCCATTGTGAAGCGTTTCAAGACCGGCGCGATGAGCTACGGCTCCATCTCCAAAGAAGCGCACGAGACGCTCGCCATTGCCATGAACCGCCTCGGCGGCAAATCGAACACCGGTGAAGGTGGCGAAGACCCGGACCGTTACGTTCCGCTGCCCAACGGCGACTCGAAAAATTCCGCCATCAAACAGGTGGCCAGTGGACGGTTTGGCGTCACCAGCCATTACCTCGTCAACGCGCAGGAACTCCAGATCAAGATGGCGCAGGGCGCCAAGCCCGGTGAAGGCGGCGAGTTGCCCGGCAAGAAAGTTTATCCGCCCATCGCCAAGGTCCGCGGCACCACCGCGGGTGTCGGCCTCATTTCGCCGCCGCCGCACCACGATATTTATTCCATCGAGGATCTGGCCGAGTTGATCCACGACCTGAAGAATTCCAACCGCAACGCACGCGTGAGCGTCAAGCTCGTTGCTGAAGTGGGCGTTGGCACTGTCGCCGCCGGCGTCGCCAAGGCGCACGCGGACGTCGTTTTGATTTCCGGCCATGATGGCGGCACCGGCGCATCGCCGCTCTCGTCCATCAAGCACGCGGGCGGCCCCTGGGAACTGGGCCTGGCCGAGACGCACCAGACACTCGTGCTCAATAATCTCCGCAGCCGCATCTACGTCGAGACCGACGGCCAGTTGAAGACCGGCCGCGATGTCGCCGTGGCTGCGTTGCTCGGCGCCGAGGAATTTGGTTTTGCGACCGCGCCGCTCGTCGTCATGGGCTGCATCATGATGCGCGTTTGCCACTTGAACACCTGCCCGGTCGGCGTTGCCACCCAGGACCCCCGTTTGCGCAAGCGCTTTACCGGCGATCCGGACCACGTCGTGAATTTCATGCGCTTCGTGGCCCAGGAATTGCGCGAGATCATGGCCAAACTGGGTTTTCGCACCTTGAATGAGATGGTGGGACGCACGGACAAGCTTTCGCCATGGAAGGCCATTGAACACTGGAAAGCCCGCGGCCTGGACCTGACGCCCATTTTGTATCAGCCGACCGTTGCGCCCGATGTGGGCCGTTACCGGCAGCA
>DASXYX010000007.1:0-1628 GCA_036502245.1 Verrucomicrobiia bacterium | reverse complement strand
TGATTTGGTTCCACTCTTCATCACTCAGGTCAGTTGTATACTTCGTCGGATGCGTTTGCATCCGCATTATTTATACTGTACGCGACCATGGTACAACTTTAACGTTAACGAAGGAATGTGCCATTTTCAAAACACGCTCTTAGCCAGGTTCGTGCCGGACAACTCTTCGCTGTATCCGCTGGTCAGCATGACTTTTAATCCGGGCTTTTGGGCGCGCAGCCGTTCCCATAGTTCCACACCGGTTAATCCCCCAGGCATGACCATATCGGTCACGAGTAGATCGAATCGGCCGCCATGTTCGAGCCAGATTCTCTGTGCGGAAATCCCTGAATCTGCCACCACGACCACATAACCATAGTTTTCAAGTGTTTGAAGGAAGACGGTGCGCAGAAGCTCTTCGTCTTCGACAAGAAGAATTTTTTCGGAACCACCCCTAACGGTTTGGCCGATGGTTGGACTTGCGGCGGCAGAATCTTCCAAACTGATGGGCAAATACACTCGAAAGATCGTGCCGACCCCGACTTCGCTCGACACCTCAACCCATCCGTTGTGTTGTTCAGCGATTCCAAATACCGTTGCGAGGCCCAATCCCGTGCCTTTGCCAACACCTTTGGTTGTAAAAAATGGCTCAAAAATGCGAGCCATGTTCTCCGGCGCAATTCCAGTGCCGGTGTCACGCACGCTCAAACAGACGAAACTGCCGACCTTCGCCCGGGGATCAAGTTTGGCGCGGGATGCTTCAATCGGCACCACTTCGGTGCCGATGATGAGTTGGCCGCCTTTTGGCATCGCGTCACGGGCGTTGACGGCTAGATTCATGAGCACTTGTTCAATCATGCCGGGATCCGCCTTGATGGGGGGCGGCGTTGGAGCAAAATCGTTTTGCACCCGGATATGTTCGCCGACTATCCGACGGAGCATCTTGCTAAAGGAGGCCGTCAAGTCGTTCAAACTCACAAGCTGCATTTGCATCGCCTCACTTCGGCTGAAGGTGAGTAATTGGCGATTCAAGGTCGCCGCCCGGTCGGCGGCGTGCGCAATATGTTCGAGATATTCTTTGCCATCCGCGTCCAGGTTTTTTGCGGTCATCAAGAACAATTCCAGATTGCCCCCGATGATCGCGAGGAGATTGTTGAAGTCGTGCGCAACTCCGCTCGCAAGCTGGCCGATGCTTTCCATTTTCTGCGCCTGTCGAAACTGCCGCTCCGTTTCTTTGCGCTGTGTGATGTCTTCGGCAATGCCGACGAGGCGGTAGATGGTGCCCGATGTGTCGGGAATGGCCTTTCCGCGAGCATGGACCCAGCGGATTTTTCCATCTGGCTGCATAACCCGACATTCAAGATCGAACTGTGCGCCACGGCTGAACTCGTTCACCGCTGCCAAGACGCCAGGCCTGTCCGCCTCGTGAATGCCTTCGATGAACGACCTGGGGTTTTCGTACAAACTCTGGCAGGTGCGTCCCCAAACCTTTTCGTAGGATGGACTGATGTAAGGCGGCGTCAATAAATAACATTTACAAGTTCCTGTTTTGATTGGGGTAGATGACGTAATTCCATTCGCCATGAAAGCGCCCCGGTTTCAAACTGATGCTGGCCATTTGTTGGGGCGTGATTTTTCTGCCGGGCAGG
>DASXYX010000006.1:0-3979 GCA_036502245.1 Verrucomicrobiia bacterium | reverse complement strand
CTCGGTAGTAAATCGCCTTTGATCTCTCGACTCATGTTCATTAACACCGCTTTTTTCCGGTGTCTTTTTCCCATGAGTCAACGACTTGTTTTCGGCCTCCCCGTTTTCCTTCCCCGGTGTCTTTTAATTTGAGTCAACGCGTACGGACACATTCTACCCGTTTTCCCTCGTAAATCAATATAATTTGGATTACTTTCTTATACTTTTTTTAATCCGATTGGTGTCCGTTTTGGTGTCTGCCTCCGTGCAGTGCTTACGGCTAAGGTCGCAAGCTATATTTGCCGTTAAATTGGGGATGACTCTGGTTTTGCGAAGATGAACACGAGCACCCAGGAAACGACGCTGCTGCAAGAACGAATGCATTGGGGAATTTATTTGTTTCCAGCGCTTTTCACGGTCAGCTTTGTCGTGCTCATGATACCGGAGTTTCTTGTGTGCCACATGTTCAGCAGCATGACACAATCACTTGTCCCTGGAACGCAATCGCTGATGCTAACTATTTTTCCTTATTTCTTCTCGTTTGTACAGCTCGGCACATGTGCAATTCTTTTCGCAATCGTTAAAATCGCTCGTTCCAAATCACTTGTCACATTGACCAATCGGCGGCTGATGTTCAGAACGGGAGTCCTTTCCAAGACTTCGGGCGAATTACCCCTCGAAAACGTAGAGGCGACCTTTTTACATGAACCTTTTCTCGGTCGGGTTTTTGGGTTTGGCACTGTCATTGCGACAGGCGTGGGGGGAATTCAATTTCCGTTGCACTTCATTGGTGCTGCCGAACAATTTCACACCGCTTTGCAAAACGCTGTGGCAACTGCGAAACGGACAATTCAACTACCTAACAAGATGCCTTTGCACAACGACGAGTCACGGTATATGCCGAAGTCTTGATTTTCGATCCAAACCGCATTTGAGTATCGCTTTTAGTTTTGACTGACCGAATTCATTTCACTACTTGAGGTCTTACGGGCGTTTTTGGTTCGCCAATGATCCAGGATCGCATCAGTAGCGCGGGCAAGCCATTTCACGTCAGAGCGGAGTAATTCCAATGAAGCTACGGGGAAGAATTTGACCGAACTCTCCGACGGGTGGCCGAGAGGTTTCAGCAAACCGTTGGCCGTGAGCACAGGGATATCATGCGCCGCAAAGCCCAAATACCAACCTGCCTCCTCTGCCGTTAATCGCGCGGGAACCACCTTGAGATTTAAGAATCGTTCTTTGTCGGGTAGCATTTGGCTTTCTATGGATTTGAATGAACGGAAGTTACCGACCGCGTGGCCTCATGAAAAAGACGTGCAGCCGCGCGTTCTTCGTCACGCAACCGCTCATCCAATGAGCGCATCCGATAAATGCGGCCGTGGATGATGCAATAATTTGGAGTGACTTGCGTCAGGCCATCCTCCTGGCCCGCCCAGCGTCCATCCGACAACGCCACATGCGGCTTTTTCCCTTCCAAAGCCCATCCAACCATGTAAATGTTTGTGTCAATACTATCTATATCTGCGCTATAAGGCTTTTTGTCAGGAACGGCGGCGGGCGCAGTCAATGGCGCATTAGACTGGCCGGTTGACGGCGCGACAATGGAGCGCACCCTGGACGCGGCGGGCTTGCCCTTGACTTCAGGCAACACCGACTTGACCCAAAGTCCGCCGCCCCAGCGGAAGGCGAAAAAGAAGAGCGCAAGAATCAAGGGCGCCAGCAAGAGCAAACGCCAATCCAGACCTTTGACCTTTGAGCCGAGGTCCGCTTTTGCGGCTTCGATGCCGATGCCGGCGGCCGTGTTGTAGGTTGCGGCCAATTCGTAATCCATTCGGAAATAGCCGGAGTATTGGCAGACTTGGCCGATCTGCCCGGTGCACGGTTCCGGGTAGGCGGCAAATCGGAAAATCTTTGGCGCGGCAAAGGGTCCGACCCTCTTCTTGCCGATATTGACGACGTAAATAAATTCCTGGGTGAACGAGCGGAACATCTTGTCCACGTTTTGCGGTTGTTGAGTGTAAACATAAATGTCATCACCGAGCTTTCGATGTTGCGACAGGTAAAACGGAAACTCATCAGGCGCGTCAGCGTAACGCCGCACGTTGTAAAATAATTGGAGTTCGTCCAGATGATAAATGATGCCGCGACCCGAAAACTTGCCGCCTTTGAGCCATTGCGAGAAATCCAGGCAAACAGGATTGCGGTCCTCTCGTTCACGCTCGATGCGAGGTACTTTTTCAGATGCCTGATGCCGAATGCGGTAAAACTCGGCCAGTTCGCCTTCGTCGAGGACTCGCACCCGCGAAGCCTCAAAAACCATCCCGTCAGCATCCGCTTCTTCACTTGGATTTGCTGGTCTGCGATGGTCGAGCAAACAAATGTTGCGCTCTGGATAACGCTTGGCGAGGAAGTCGGCCAACTTGCCAAGGTTGACCGGCAGATTGGTGACAATCAAACGGTCATCGTGAACAAGTTGATCGACGATGGAAACGACGCCACGATATGATTTTCCAGCGCCGACTTTTCCGCAAACGAAGTAAAGGCTCATACATTGTCAAGTAATCGAATCAGTTCGTGCTGAGGCGGCGTCAGACCTTGAGGTTCTTCCCACTCCCAATCGCAATGGGGGCATACAAACATTGGCCACGATTCGAGAACGAATTCGATTCCGCCGACAAAGCCGCACTCACGACATTCGATGGCCAAAATTTCAGCGTTCATGGCTCAGGATTGACCCTTCCGATTTGTTTGGTGAAACGCAGCGACCAGGTGAAGCCGAAGAACGAAGCGAACATCCCGAACCCGGCCCAAAACCATTCCCAATTCACATTTGGCCAACTATCCGAGGAAATCGCCGGCGCATTTGAAATCAACGACATCACTGTGCCGTTGGTGCTGTCGAAAAAGACGGTGTAATTCGCGTTTGTTCCCGAAGTGTCGAGAGCCAGGACCTGGCTTCCCAATTGCAAGCCGCCGCCAGAAGGAACCGGAACCCACAATGTTTCTCCGCGACCTGTCGTCGTAACGAAAGAGCCCTGTGCGTTGCCGAAGCTGTCCACAACCGAAACCGTGATTGGAGAGCCGGTTAGATTTACAGGTGTCCAAGGTACGCCTGTTGTTTGACCCGACATTGTCAGCGCAACTCCCATTCCAATGGTTGTCAGTATGGTTTTCATGACATCAAAGCCCGGACGATTGCTGCGGCCACCATGACCACGCCATTGAGGGCGAAACGAAAGGCAATGTAATAAAGGGCGCTGGAAACAATGTAACTCATCGGAAGGAACTGGTCCGCCAGCCACGATGAAAGACCTACCGCCCTGCCAACGCCCTGCCAGGAGAAGGGATTGACGGCAATCTGTTGCCACCACATGTGGCCGGGACTACCCGCTGAGAACCAGGTCACCATGGTGAATGGAACCGCCGCAATCGCAGCTACAATGGCAACGATGTAAACCGCAGCCAGTGGCCAGCCGATGCTGTTTCCCAACACTATTAGATTTGGAAATTTCCCCTGTGGAGTCTGAATAGCCCCGCGTGTCGCTTCAGTCCCATCACGCAATACCATTCCAACAAATCCCAGGCCAACCAGCCACTCCACCAAATTACGAAACCAACTTGCGAAGTCCGCAACGTCTGCATTGTCCATCGGATTGCAGTCAATCGTATAAGAACCGAATCCAGGCAGATCGAAACTGACCGTCAACAGCGACCCTGGCGAACCACCGACAGTGGAGGGCAATTTCCCTCGACGACTTGTTATTGACGCAATAAAGGCGGAAAACTGTCAGAAGACTTGGATTCTTCAAACGAGGTCCGGCATCCAGTTTCTTGACAAGGTCCATCGTTTGCCTTGTGCTTTATAGCCAACATGTTGTAAATGATCGCGTTGAGCGATCCATCAACATTACATCAAGTATTGGAAGAGTTGCGCTGCTAGCCCGATCAACTCGTCGAGATTATCCTGCGCCAGGCTGGCGTGATTGATGAACTCCGTCAG
>DASXYX010000005.1:0-56355 GCA_036502245.1 Verrucomicrobiia bacterium | reverse complement strand
CGTTTCGATATTTGCATAACGCCAATTGACCTTTTAAAACTGCTCCTCAACTCAAAGGACGGCAAGCGCAAAACAATGATCATCAAACGCTACTCAAAGCTGGGATAGCGCTCCAAATTGAATTGCACGCGCGAATTACTCTCTCTCCCCGCGACTGAGCGGGGAGAGAGCCGGAGAGAGGGGTTTGTTAAATCTTTTCGTGCTCCTTGTGTCCTTTTGCGGCTATTTCAAGCTTGCCGTTTATTCGGTCGCAGCCAAGCTTTGGAGCATTGAGCGCCGAACCCAAACTTTCAGAAATCCGGCAGATCGCCATCACCGTCAGCGACATCGGCACCGCGTTGCCGTTCTATCGCGATGTCCTTGGCCTGACGTTCCTCTTCAGTCCGGCGCCCACGCTCGCTTTTCTCGCGGCCGGCAGCGTGCGCATTATGTTGAGCACACCGCAAGGCGCGGGGACCGTTGGCCACAACTCGCTCCTCTATTTCAAAGTCACGGACATCATTGCGACCCACGCCGCGATCATCGCGCGCGGAGCCAGGAACGAACGCGCTCCCCAGCTTACCGCCAAGATGCCGGACCACGAATTATGGGCCGCCTTCGTCCGCGACCCCGACGGCAACCTCATCGGCCTCATGGAAGAGAAACTCTGACTGCGTGTTTGAGCAAGCCGTTTGATTCCCGCCGGGCTGACATCGAATTTTTCCCGCCTAAATAATCATTGAAAACGAAGCAACGCTTCAATTTGAGTGGCACTTCCTGGCTTACTCTCTCTCCTCGCGACTGAGCGGGGAGAGAGCCGGAGAGAGGGGTCTTTTATTAAAATCCTCGTTTGTTCTTTGTATCTACATTATCGCGTCGCCGCACTGTGCTTGACGTGGCCCAAAATTGGGAAAGACTGATGAGGTGTCATTAATAAGCTGCAATAACCTGAATCAGCCGAGAGGACATTTTCGCAAATCCAAAAACGTCCCCGTGCTGTTCCTTCTCCTGGGGGAGAAGGCCAGGATGAGGGCGGGCTTTAAAAACGCTCTCCATTTCAAATCCAATCCAGAATTCAAAAATCAGTATTTAGCTCTCCCTCACCCAAACCCTCTCCCCAAGGAGAGGGCTTTCACGCATCCCGCTTTTCAAAATATGGAAGCCCGAATTTGTCGGATAGCGACTTCATCATGTCACAGAAACTAAAAAAGACCGCAACCAACGCCATGATCCTCGGCGTCGGCTCGTTCGCCCACAGCATCGGCTCGGCCCTTGCCGATGTCGGCGCAACCGTCTCTACTTATCTCACACGCAATTACGGGCATTACCCGCCCACACTCGTCGGCAAAACATTCGTGCGCGATTCGCATCCCAGTCCCATACCCCTGGCGCGAGAGAACAAGGTGGATGTGTTCATTCCCCAATCCATCGATTGGGCGCAACAACCGTGGGCGGACGAATTGCGCACATCGGGCATCGGCATCTTTTCGCCGGTGGGCGAGGCCATGCGCATCGAACGCGAACGCGACTTCGCGCGCGAGTTGTGCGCACAATATAAAGTCCCGTTTCCAAAATCCTTCGTTGCCTCCAACCGCATCGAGGCCGAGAAGATCCTTGCGAAACATCCGCAACCGTTCGTCATCAAGAACCCGCTCTGCTCGCCGACCAGTCCCATCCACACCATCCTGTGCGAGACCGTCGCCGATACTCGCGCATGGCTCCGCCACGTTAATTATGCCGAGGGCGTGTTCCTCCAGGAATATCTTGGCCGCGCCGAGGCCGGGCACATCGCGCTCGTCAGCGGCGGGGAGATCCATTCGCTCGTCACCAACCAGGAATATAAATACGCCTTCAACGGCAACCTCGGCATCGTTGCCGGCGCGCCGCTCGGCGGCCTCATCGAACGTGATGAGCGCGACAAGTATGGCCTCGCCCGCGAACTCCTCCATCCATTGCTCCCATGGTTCAAAAAGGTGAACTACAATGGCCCGATCCAGGTGACTGCCATCAATACCAAAAAAGGCTGGCATGTCATCGAATATAACATCCGCATCGGTGTCACTTCCGGCCCCATGATCCTGCGCATGCTCAAGAACCCGGTGGAAGCCGTCGTTCAAACTGCCCGTAACGAGAAGCTCAAGCTGGCATTCCGTGACGGTTTCAAATTCGGTTGCTCCCTGACCTTGGCCGGTTACGGTTACCCCTTCACGCAAGTGCGCGGACCGCATCTGCCCCTGGAAGTGGACGGCAAGTTCGATTGCGACGTGTGGTGGAACGAAGTCGCCCGCGGCGCGGATGGCAAACTGGTCTCCACCGGCCATCGCATCGCCGATGTCATCGCCCTCGCGCCGACATTGGACGCGGCCATCGCCAAAGCCTACGCCAACATTCGCAAGATCCGTGTCGTCGGCAGTTATTATCGCACCGACGTGGGCAAGAGCCTGTGGCCGCCGGGAAAGGTGTGATTTGGAAATTTTTTTGGTTTTATCAGGCACGATCAGGTTTGATTTAGTCGGATTCAGTCGGATTCAGTCGGATTCACTTTGATTTGGTCGGACTGGCAGGGATTGGTCCAGTTGATAGATGAGAGTATAAACGCCTCCTCTCCCCAAGCCCTCTCCTCCATCGGCGATGGAAGAGAGGGGGTAAGAGCGAGCGCCTCCCAAAAACTTGGGTTTGTCTTGGGTTCGTTTTTGCGAGGACATTTTGGGAGCATGGGTTTTGTTAGTAATTGGAAATTAGAGATTTGTAATCAAAAATGGCTTAAAAAAGCTTGGCTTCGTTTTTTCATTTTTGGGTTTTAATGGAATACCCTTACAGGGCGATGACAATTTTATGGACTTTCCCCGAGGGCGTTGCCCTCGGCTACTATGGAAGCGGCTTTCAGCCGTGTTTTGGCGGTTGGCCTCCAGCCTGGCCGGAGCGATGGTAATTATTTTTTCCATTCACCTACGAGTAAAGCAAGAAAGATGGAGAATGTAATGTTGCCCGGAAACAAAATCGTTATGGGGTGTTTTTGATCCAAACGGCGAAGTAAGCCGAATTTTCGTGTTTTTTCTCCATCTCGTGGTAAAAAAAGAGTGCGGTTTATGAATTTTGATTCGAGTAATTTCCCGTTGCGGCCCGCCTGGACTGAGATCGATTTGGGCAAGCTCCGCCGCAACCTGCAGTTGATCCGGGGCGACCTGCCGAAGCACGTGCGATTGATGGCAGTGGTGAAGGACGAAGCCTACGGCCACGGCGCTCTGGACGTGGCGCGCATCGCCATGGAGGAAGGCGCCTGGGGCTTCGGCCTGAGCAATCTCGAAGAAGCCATGTGCCTGCGCGACGCGGGTATCACCGCGCCCCTCGTGCTGCTCGGCGAACGGCAGGTGCCCGAACTCGAATGGTGCGTGGCGCATGATCTGACCGTCTGCGTGAATGAACCGAACAACGTCCGCGCCCTCGCCAGGATCGCCGCCGACTTCAACAAGCGCGTCCCCGTCCATCTGAAGATCCACACCGGCATGAGCCGCTACGGCGTGCGCTGGGACGAAGCGCTGCCATTGGCCGAACAGATCCTTGCCGAAAAATCGCTGGAACTTGAAGGCGTGATGACCCACTTCGCGCAGTCGGACGAAACAGAGAAGACGTTTGCGAACCTGCAATTCTCCCGCTTCAACGAAGTGCTCAGCGCGCTTGAAAAAAAGAAAGTCCACGTGAAGTTGCGTCACTCCTGCAACAGCGGCGGTTATCTGGACCTGCCGCACGCGCACCTGGACCTGGTGCGGCCCGGCATCTTGATTTACGGCGTTTTCCCCTCGCAGGTTTGCCGCCGCATCGAAGGCATCGAACCGATCATGTCAGTGAAAGCGAAGATTGCGGGCATCCAAAAGCTCAAGCCCGGCGAAGTGGTTGGGTACGGCATGCGTTACACCGCAAAAACGGAGCGGCGCATCGCCATCCTGCCCATCGGTTATGGCGACGGTTTCCCGCGCGTGCGCAACGAAGGCGGCGCGCTCATTCGCGGCAAGCGCGCCCCGCTCATCGGCGGCATCGCCATGGATGCGCTCATGGTGGATATCACGGATATTCCCGAAGCGCAGATGTGGGATGAAGCCGTCATCATGGGCCGCCAGGGCAACGAAGAGATCACCGTGCGCGACATCGCCAAACTAAAAAATTCCGTCACCTACGATGTGCTCACGAATTGGCGTCTGCGATTGCGAAGGAAGAATGTGAATGCAAAAGCTGCATCAAAATCTGAAGCAGTAGTAATGAAATGAAATGCAACTAAACCAACACAACAAATTCGTCAGAACAATCTTACGCATCGTTGATGTGTTGCTTTCATTTCTTGGTGGGACTCCGGTGCATTGGAATGAGGATCCCTACACACCCGCAGACCAGGTTGAAAGGCGGAAGGGCTGGTTTATTGTCGCGATCGTACCGTTTATTACGATATTTTTTATGAGGAGCAAATCCGTTGAATCGTTTTTGAATTCGACATCCGAAGGGCATCTTTCAGTTATATGGCTTTATGTAATGTTTATTGGAATTTGTGCACTTGGTGTCCTTGGGCTATGGGTTGTTGGGCCTAAAGTTCCGGCGTATCTTTCAATTCCAATTGGAATCGCGGGATGGGTCCTTTGCGCCTGGATGTTTGGTTTCCATTCCGACAACACAATCAATTGAATTTTGTGAAACTCCTTTTCTCTGGACAAAACTCCGATTAAGTTTGGGTCATGGTTGAGCGCGTCAAAATAAAAAATTTCTGCAACGAGGTGGCGAAAAAATTTCGTCCGCGCAAAATCATTTTGTTCGGTTCGTATGCCTATGGCAGGCCCACGAAAGACTCGGATGTGGATTTGTTGGTGGTGATGAGTCGCACGCGTTATCGCGGCGAGCGGATGTCCATCCGCATTAGACTCGCGATGCGGCATGAATTTCCAATGGATTTACTGGTGCGAACACCGGCGCACATCGCAAAGCGCCTGCGCTGGCGGGATCCATTCATGTGCGAAATCATCGAAAAAGGCAAAGTGCTTTATGAAGCCCCCAACGCTTGAATGGGTGAAAAAAGCGGAGGAAGATTTTCTTGTGGCCTCGCAAATTATGCGCAGGAAGAAGAATCGCGCCCTCAATTCAGCGTGTTTTCACTGTCAACAAACCATCGAAAAATACCTCAAGGCGCGTTTGATCGAGGCCGGTTTAGTTTTTCCGAGGACACATGATCTTCTTGAATTGTTGCATTTATTGCAGGCTGTTGAACCGCTTTGGAAATCTTATGAAGTGGCCGCAAAAAAAATGATGGGGTACGCGGTGAATTTTCGCTATCCCGGTGAAAACGCGACAGCGACCGAAGCGAAACTCGCTTTAAAAGACTGCAAATCGCTACGCGCGGAAGTGAGGCGCAGCCTGGGGATAAAAAAGTGAAACTCCTTTTTTCCGAACAAAACTCCGACTACGAGCATTACCAGTTTCCGTATGCGATCTGGGCAGTGCCGGAAAAAGATGAATTGCCGTCGGATATTTTTGACGCGGGCTTTTTGCCGTCGTCACGTAATCTGGACCGGTTCTACATGTGCCGGCAGGTGCGAGTGAATTTGCAGAAATTCAAACCATCGTCGGAAAACCGGCGCATCATCCGCAAGGGCAAGGGCATTGGCGTGGAACTGGTGCCGCGAGAGAAATATGAGTACACGCCCGAGCGACGGGAGTTTTTCAAGAATTACGCGGACATCAAGTTCGGCAAGGACACCATGTCCTTTGAGCGGTTGGACTCGTTGTTCGCCGCGCCGATCATTTCGCATCTGCTCGTCTTCACAGATACTGAAACCGGCAAGGAAATCGGCGTGGCCACCTTGTACGTGGAGAGCAAATCGCTGGCGTTCTATTATTACGCGTTCTACGACCTGAATTATTACGCGCGCAACCTGGGCATGTTCATGATGACTTCCGCAGTAGAGCTATTCGCCGAGCGCGACACGAAGCATCTGTATCTTGGAACCTGTTATTCTCAAACAGCCCTGTATAAGACCCAATTCGCGGGCGCGCAATTCTTCAACGGCTTCACCTGGTCGGACGACATGGACGAACTCAAATTCATCATCAAGCGTGACAAGAAGGAATTGACGCAACATCTTTTGGAGACGGACGAGTATCGCGAGAAGTTTTATAGCGGCGACCTTGGAAAAATCACCAACGCGAGCGTGTTTCAGATCAAAATCAAATAACCCAAACAAAACCTATGGCTGTTCCCACGCTCTTAACCACGGCGGTCCAAAACGAAAAATTCGGCGGCGTCACTTACCACATCGAGGGCGAACTGGTGCCCGCGTTGCACCTGGAATTGAGCAACGTCGGCGTCTATTTCGAGCACCATATTTTGCTGTGGAAAGATCCTTCGGTGCAGGTCGCCATCCGTCCCATGAAAGGCGCGCTCCGGCGGATGCTCGCGGGGATGCCCTTTCTCCTCACGGGCGCAAACGGACCGGGCCGCATCGCTTTCAGCCGCGACGGCGCGGGCCACGTCTTTGGCTTGCATCTAAAGCCCGGCATGGCCGTGGACGTGCGCGAGCATCAATGGCTCGCGGCGACCGATAATGTGGAGTACACCTTCTCACGGGTGCGCGGCGCGGCGAACATGTTGCTCGGGGGCACGGGATTTTTCATCGACACCTTCTCCAGTCCCTCGCAGGAAGGCATTCTCTGGCTGCACGGCTTCGGCAATGTGTTCGAAGTGACGCTCGCGCCCGGCGAATCCATCGACATCGAACCAGGCGGATGGATCTACAAGGATCAATCGGTACAGATGCAGACGATGTTCCAGCGACTTTCGACGGGACTGTTCGCCAGTGGAGGACAAATCTGCTGGAACCGTTTCACCGGCCCGGGCAAGGTCGCCCTGCAAACCATGTATTACCACATGGAAGGCGGGGAGTGAGTGGTGGGGCGCAGCAGCGAGGATAGAAAATTGAAGATGGATGGGGGACATTCAACGCTCAACGTCCAAGGTTCAAAAGCCGGAAAGCAGCTTGACGGTTCAAGCGGTCGGCAAGTTGCCGACCGCAACGGGCAGGTTGCCCGTTCCCCCCAGACGATAGAGGCAAGTTATTAATTCTGCCAGACCCAATCGCCTTCGGTTTCAACAACTTGCCGGTATTGCAATTGTTTGTTGGCCAGGACTATCTGGCCACCGTCGTCCCGTTCGTTCCAGCCGATGGAATAGAGCAAAAATTTTCCGTCATTGGTTCGGCGATAAATAAAGGAGCCGCCATCGATGATGTCATGGGGAAGCTGGTCCATGTATTTCGGCACAAGGCTATCGAGTGAATCCGGATAAATGCCATTGGTCAGGCGAAAACGTTCCAAAGCACAGGCGATCTGGGCTTCGTTCACTTCATCCTGGTTAAAGGCCAACCTCTGGATCGCTTTGCTGAAATTCGGCACTGCAATACTAGCCCAAAGGTTAAAAGGCGAACGATGGTGAATGGATGCTTCTGTTTCACGCATAGCCGTGTCAGTTATTTTTGGGGAAATCATCTTATTTTGGAGATCAAAACCATCTTGCCCTTTCCCGACCGCCTTAACCATCACGATCATGTTTTGATAGAGCCAACCGTGCGGCATGAGGCTGTAAAAAATATCCTCCGGATGTCTCAATTTTTGGAGGAAGCCTTTGGGAGCATTGTTCTGGGAAATGCTCGTCATCTTGCTGAACGAAAGTATTTCCAGGTTCTTGCCATCCGCCGCCTTCTCATCATCGAAGGCGGTACTTACCAATGGCGGTAGATTGATCGCCGCAAGCTGGGCCTGTAACGCGGCCAGTTGCGGCTCCTGCCAGGCGTGATGTTGCAGGCCATAGGCGATGGTGTCCGCATATAATCCGGTGACCGCCACATTGATCATCGCATCCACCAATGTCATCGGATGACCGGTCGGCAGGCGTTCCATGATCCGGCGCGAATCATTGAGCAGGGTTAATTGTTTCAACGCCATGTCCGGCTGGCCCAGCAGCAAATAACATTTCGTGCGTTGCGCGAGGAACTGGGCGGTCGCCCGGACATTGACGAAATTGGCGATCGGGATTATGTATGGAATCGAATAATCGCCATCCATTTGGGTATCGGGCCGTTGCAGCGATCGCTCGATCAAGTCAAATACCGGTTGATATTGATCGCTCAAGGCCAGAAATTTTTGCGCGGCGGCGGATGTGGTGATGATTGCGATTTTGTCGGCATTAGTGACTATACCGTTCAACCCGTTGGTCGGGGTATCCTCGCCCCTGATGAACCATCGTTGCATTTCCGGCACGCCAAAAACATTCTGGTCATCGGGCACGGACGGCGGAATGAGGGCGTCCCAATCCAAGATTTCACCCCTGGCTTCCAATGCGTGTTTGTAATTCTCCCAGTCACGTTTTCCGCGCCAATCCTCCTCGGTGTAAAAAAGGGCGATAAGTGTGGCAAGCACAGCGCAGGTGGCTAAAATCCGGCGCAGTTTTCTCCAGCCTGGTTTGGTGTTGGTGGTTGATTCCATATCAGGTTACTAATTCGTTGAATTGCCTCTGGCTGCTGGGCCGCGGTGAAAATGGCCTGGTCGGCAGGGCAATGTGCGCGTCGTCCATACCGGTCAATTCCGAGAGCAATCGCTGCTGTTGTTGCCAGGCCACGATGGCACCTTGTGAGGCGGCGACTTTGGCCATGACGGGATGCGATCCTCCGTTCATGGCGATGTTTGCTGCAAATATCAATATCCATACAGTTGCCAGTCCAGTCCAAATGCCGCGGCAAGGCCAGATCAACTCACGCCAAAGCAGTGATAACCAATCTACGATCACGGTAGATGGCTTGCGGCGAAGTTCGGCGTTGATCGTTTGGTTGCGGAGTGCATCCAATTGCGGTATGGCAGCCTTGTGCCGTTCCAATAAAATTTCACGTGGCGTTTTCATTTTTTCTCCTCCAACAATTTGCGCATCGATTGTTTGGCGTAGTGCAACCGGGATTTCACGGTGCCGACCGGGGTTTCAGTGATGCGCGCGATCTCTTCCAGTGAAAAATCTTCAACGAAATGCAACAGCAATACCGAGCGTTGCGGCAGCGGCAATTGATTGAGCAGATTCATAAATTCAACTTCCTCTTCCTGACGGATAAGCAAATCATCCGGGCTGTCTTCAAACTCGCCGGGCACGTCGAGAATTTCATCCACCAAAACTTCCGTTCGCTTGCGCCAATGCTGGAGGCATTTCTGGTGCGCAATGCCAAAGAGCCAGCTTCCGAACTTGTTATCCTCGCGCAGTGTCCTGATATGCCGGATGGCGGCGATGAACGTCTCCTGGACGACGTCGAGGCAGGTCTGTTCATGGCGGACGAGTTCAAAAACATAAACGTAAAGCGGCAATTGATAACGGCGGAACAACGCGTTCCATGCCTCCGGATTTCCCTCACGGGCGGATGGCACGGGCAACCGTTCGCTTTCAGCCATAGCCGGCATTTTCAAGTAGAATGGATTGGCGGTCAAAAGGTTCAATGGGTCAGGCACATTTTCGAAGATTGCCAATCCGGCGTCAATGGCACTAAATTGGCGAAGTGCCAACGGTTGCCGAACAACTCAAAGCCGCGCGGGAAGCGCGTAAGATGACGATTCCGCAAATGGCGGAGGTGACTAAAATCCGCACGGACCATCTGCGCGCGCTGGAAGAAGGCAATTATCACGCCTTCTCGGCGCCGATCTATATCCGCGGATCCGTGAAAAATTACGCTACGCAACTCAAGCTGGACGTTCCCAAAATCATGGCGTCGTTGGATGCGGAATTGAAGGGCACGGAAAAGTTCAGCGAACCGCCCCCGCTGGTCGTGGAATCGGGATCATTTGTGGACCATATCATGTTTTGGCTCTCCAAGGTGAATGCGAGGGTCCTGATGATTGCAGGGTGCGCGGTGGGATTGGTCGTGCTGGTAGTGGTGGTCGGTTCAGTGATCCGCCACGCCCATGGGAAAAATTCCACACCCAACCTGCCGCCGGCGGTTTATCAACCGGCTAACAACGGCAATACCCTGCCGTTGCCGAAGTGAGAATGAGGATGAGGGAAACATCCAACATTCAATGAAATGGCGGGAAGTGCGCCTATCTGTTGTCTCACCCCTCATCCTAACCTTCTCCTCCAGGAGAAGGAACAGCGAGAGGACATGCCTGGATTGGTGGAGCGGCAAGCCAATGGATTCCGCCTGGCACTTAAAGAAATGTCGGAAATAAGCCCTGGCCTGGCCTGACCCCTCATCCTCGTTTCTCCACCGAAAGCATTCGAGGCTGATGCCACAATCGGGGCAGTGTCCAGATGCGCCCGGCGTAAAGAAAGGCAAGTTTTCAGGGTCGACTCGCGTTAGACGTCTTCCATATACAGCGCGCGATTGCGCCAGAGATAGATCAACCCGGAAATAGCCGTCAGGACCACTGTTACCCAGAGCATGAAGGCGGCAAATTGTGGCGCCCATCCAGTAAAGACATTTTGCAGCGGCACGGGCCATTCCGGCCCGGCTTCCACCACCAACAAGGCAATAATGGTGAAGATCTGGGAGATGGTTTTGTGCTTCCCGAATTTTTCAGCTGCAAGCACCAGGTTTTTTGACGCGGCAAGCAGGCGCAAGCCGGTGATGGCCAATTCGCGCGTCACAATGACGATGACCATCCATGCCGCGACTTTGACCCGCGCGGACGGATTGGTGTGCGAACTTTCGACAAAAAGGATGAAGGCCGAGCAGACGAGGATCTTGTCGGCCAGCGGATCCATCAGGATGCCGAAATTGGTGATGAGCCTGCGGCTGCGGGCGATGCGGCCATCGAGAAAGTCCGTAATGCCCGCGAAGCCGAACAAAAACAGCGCGAGCGTCTTGCCATACGGAATAGGCGCCAGCATCGCCCAGATGAACAAGGCCGTCAGGACAAAGCGTGAAACGGTAAGTTTGTTCGGCAAATTCATTACGCGCCGAATTTGTCGAACATCCTGGCGTTGGCCTGCATGAGACGGATCAGGTATTTGGATTCAAAGACACCGAGCGAGCCCAGATTGGCGCCGGTCTCGGTGAAGCGTTCCAATTTGTCCGAGCCACTGTACTCGGAGTGGAGCATGACCGGTTGCGGATGCCACGAATGGCCTTTGAGCGCCACCGGCGTGGAATGATCGCCGGTGACGACGAGCACATCCGGTTTTTTCCGCAGGAAAATCGGCAGGGCGGCATCGAGGTATTCGACCGCTTTCATCTTGGCGTTGAAATCACCGTCTTCGCCGGCTTTGTCGGTGTATTTGTAATGGATGAAGAAGAAATCGTAGTTGTCGTATTCCTTCAAATACAATTCGAATTGCTGTTGGATCGTTTGGGCCTCGATCTTTTTCATGCCAACCAATTGCGCGAGGCCTTTGTACATCGGATAAACGGCGAGGCAGGCCGGTTTCAATTTGTAACGTTCCTCAAAAAGAGGGATATGCGGCTGGTGCGCGATGCCACGCATGAGGAACCCGTTCGCAGGTTTCTCACCGGCGAGGATGGGCAATGCCGCTTTGTAAAAGTCGGCGATGAGCGCGGCCATTTTTTTCTGGCCGGCATTTTTTTCGTCACGCGGATGGACTGTGGGAACGGCAAAACCTTCGCGGTTCGGATCGGCGTCGGTCAGGGGGCCTTCCAATCCTTTGCCACGGAAAATAACGACGAAGCGATGTTCTTTGCCGGCCTTGATGATGACTTCAGTGTCGCCGAGTTTTTTGATTTTAGCCGCGAGTTTGGCGCACAATTTTTCGCAGATCTCCGTGGCGATACGCCCGGCACGGCGGTCGGTCACGATGCCTTTGTCGTCGAGGGTGGCAAAATTCGCGCGGGCGCAGACGTCGCCGGGCCGCAGTTCCACGCCCAGCCCGAGAGCTTCGATCACGCCGCGGCCGACCTGGAATTCGAGCGGGTCATAGCCAAAGAGGCCGAGATGGCCCGGGCCACTGCCGGGAGTGATGCCGGGCGCGACGGGGATCATCCGGCCCTGGGCGGAATCCTTGGCGAGTTTGTCGAGGTTCGGAGTCGTCGCAGCTTCAAGCGGTGTCAGATGATTCTGCTGTTTGGTCGCCAGATCGCCGAGGCCGTCGAGAACGAGCAGGACCAATTTGGCATTGGTCTTTAAAGTCAATTCGGAGTAGAGCGAGTCTAAATTCATAGCCCCCTAGTTTGCGCGGCGGGGGGTGATTTCGCAACGGATTTTCGAATACTTGAAAATTCCGCGTTTTCGGCGACTTTATACCATGGACAAGGTGGTCGCGTGCCAGACCTGCGGCCTGGTGCAAGAAGCGGGTGAAGTGCCAGGGAACTGCGTCGTCAAATGCGCGCGTTGTAATTTTGAGTTGTTTCATCGCAATGTGGACAGCCGCATGCGAACGCTGGCGTTTTCGATCGCCGCGGCCATTCTGTATTTTCCCGCGAATTTTTATCCCATTGTGACGGTTGAATATCAGGGCCAATACAACCAGACGACTATTTTCCAGGGGATCAAGGGCTTATGGGAACACGGGCAATACTTCATCGGTGCATTGGTTTTTTGCACCAGCCTTTTTTCGCCGGCGCTCAAGATCATCACCCTGATTTTCATCACCCTGACCCTGGACTGGACCCGTTGGAAGAAGGCGCGGACGTGGGCCTTCAAAATCATCCGGTGGGTTGACCCGTGGAACATGCTGGAAGTTTTTCTGTTGGCCATCGGTGTTTCGCTGGTGGAAATGGGCGAGGTGGCGACGGTGCATCCGGGCCGCGGGGTCTTTTCATTTGCCGCAGTGGTCGTGCTGACCTTGCTCGCGACGTATAGTTTTGATTCGCGATTATTGTGGGATTCCCCAAAGGAGAAAAAACGCTATGAATGAAAAGAGCCATGGATTGCCCAAAGCAAAAATAGAACGGAGTTTTTTGACGTGGGCGATTTGGACCCTGCCGGTGGCAGCGGCCGGCATTTGCCTTTATTTCGTGCTTCATGATGTGATCTTTAGCGGCCCCACGATCACCCTATATTTCGACAACGCCGATGGATTGCAGGCGCAGAACTCCATGGTGATGTATCGCGGCATAAAAATCGGGCAGATCGAATCGCTCAAACTGACCGGCGAGCAGTTCCGGGTCGCCGTCCGGGCAAAGCTCGATTATTCGGCGCGGGACGTGGCGCGGGAGGGATCGGTCTTTTGGATCGTCCGGCCGGAATTGAAACTTGGGTCCATCAGCGGATTGCGGACGATTGTTTCGGGTAATTATGTGACGGTGCAGCCCGGCAGCGGCGCGCGCACCAATAGTTTCATTGGCGCAGAGCAGGCGCCCTTGCCGCCGATCAAAGGCGTGGAAATCACGTTGATCATGAATGATCTCGGCTCATTGGAAACAGAATCACCCATTTTTTACCGGGGCATCCAGGTCGGTGAAGTGACAGATTTTCACCTGTCTGATGACGCAAAGAACGTCGTCGTTGATGCGCGGATCCGCGAAGAATATGCGCCGTTGGTCCGGGTGGATTCACAATTTTGGAACGCCGGAGGCATCAATGTGCACGCCGGGCTTTTCAGCGGCATCCAGATCTCCGCGGAATCCGCACAGACCGTTGTCAGCGGGGGGATTGCGTTTGCGACCCCGCCCAATTACGGGCCGGCAGTGACAAACGGGATGGTCTTTGCGCTGAACGAAAAAGAAGATGATGCCTGGAAAACCTGGAACCCATCCATCGGGCTTAAAAGCGTGCCCGAAGGTGAAAAAGCAAAAAATTCCCTCCCGCAACTGAATCGCTAGGGCAACTAGCGCTTTTCAAACGGGGCTTATTTCATTATTTTTTGTCATGGACCCGTCGCCGTCTAAATCAACGGCCCATGACAGTTTTATGCCCCGCTGGCTGCCGATGGCAGGCTCGATGGCGCTAATGCTCATGGTTGCCGTGCTGTCGATCGTGACGATTTCCCAACTCAGGAACGCGACCTACTGGCGCAAACATACTTTTGATGTCATCCTCGCGGCGCAGGCCTTCCAGGACAATTTTGTCGACATCCAGCGCGCGGCCAGCGGTTACGTGGTCATGGGCACGCCATCGTTCCTGGCGGCCTATCAGTCTGATACCAACCTGGAACTGCAACAGATCACTCAATTGTCGGATCTCACGAAGGACAATCCCGACCAGCGGTCGCATCTCAAAATGACGTCCGAAGCGGTGCAACGCGTGATTGGATACGACAATCTCATGATCGCCACCTATGACGTCAACGGACCTGAAGGCGTCCTGCATTTGGACGAGACCGGCAAGGGCAGGCTTCTCTACGCCAAGGTCTTTGACAACTTGAAATCATTCAACGATACCGAACAAAAACTGCTCAATACCCGCGATGCCACCGAACAACAAAATTATCATACCCTGGCCCGCTTGCTTGTGGTCGGCAGCCTGGTGGCGGTTGCGTTGTTGTTGCTGGCGAATTATCTGGCCACACGCGAATTGAACCAGCGCCGCCGGGTTGAAACAAAGTTAAACGAAGTAAAGTTGTTGCAGGACGCCATCATCAGCTCCGCGACCTACGCCATCGTCACCACGGATAAAGAAGGCATCGTGCAGACGTTTAATCCGGCGGCGGAAAGTTGCCTTGGTTATATGGCTGTTGAAGTCATCGGCAAAACCACGCCCATGGTCTGGCGTGATGCCAGGGAGACCGCCGAACGCGCGGAGAAATTGTCCGAACGCATGGGGCATCCGATACGTCCGACGTTTGAAACGATCATCGCCAAGATCGAGTTGGACAAATTGGACCAGGGGGAATGGACCTACGTCCGCAAGGACGGATCGCGTTTTCCCGCGTCGGCAGTCGTCACACGCATGATGGATGTTAAAGGAAAACTGGTCGGCTATCTTGGGCTGTTCCGCGACATCAGTGACCGGAAAAAGTATGAGCTGGAGCGCGAAAAGATGGTGGTCCAGCTCAGTGAAGCGCTCGCGCAGGTCAAAGCGCTCTCCGGCCTGATCCCGATCTGCGGCTGGTGCAAGAGCGTGCGCTCCGACACTGGTTATTGGCAAACGGTGGAACAATATGTCCGCTCGCGCGCGGACGTTACCTTCACCCACGGCATCTGTCCCTCGTGCCAGGAGAAATTCAAAGAAGAAATCGCGCGCTCCAACCAAAAGGCTTAAGCCAGTCACCGGGTAAAGTGATATTCATTTGCCATGTCAGTTTCTATGCTTGGTTTTGGCTTGAAAAATATGTGCGGCGCAGCCACTGAATCAAAACCCCCGGAGGGGGTGATAAGCTGGTAGCCCCGGGCGAGCGAGTTTGCGAGCGCTGCCCGGGGTATCCAGTCCCAAAACGATAGCTGCTATTTGCGAAGCCGCGCGAAGCGCGCGTCTCCTCTGCGGTAAGAATTTTTTTGAAACGGGACAAAATTCAGCTATCGCTTTGTTCAAGGCTTCAGAAACGTTTCGATCGTCTCGTGCATCTTCTGCAGGTCGGGGGAATTGATGTACATCATGTGCCCGGCATCGAACTGGGCGTAAGTGATGTTGGTGCGATATTCCGGCGCCAATTGCATATGATCAATCGCGTAATGCACTGTATCAATGGGGCAGACCAGGTCACATCGGCCGCCCAGCACAAGGATCTTCATATAGGGATTTTCGTTCATGATGGTGGCGAGCCGTCCGGCGGCGTAGCCGAAACCATTGTCATCACCATAATTCCACGGTTGTACGCCTGCCAGCAGTTCGTAGGGCAGGTCGTCTTCGAATTTCAATTCGTCGCGGACATAACTGTTGATGGCTGCGGAAAAAGGCCCTTCCGTGGCGGCAGCGGATGGGTCGTAGTCCGGACCCTGCGCGGTCGGGTCATAGTCACGACCCGTGATACGCGCATCGTAGGCGCCAAGGATAAGGCCCTGGTCATGCAGCAATTGTCTTCGGAAGATACCCTCGTCGATCCGCAGATCGTTGTCCTCGATGACTTGCGGCGTCAACCCCGTGAGCCGGGCCAGTTCCGTGACCACCTTGGCGCGCTCATCGGATGGCAGTGTATCACCCAGTTGCAGCGCTGAAACGTATTCGCCCCTGGCAAAAGTTCGTGATTCAGCCAGTGCGGCGTCGAGGTTCGTCTCCAGGTCAGCCGGCAATTTATTGTGGAATTGCGCCGCGGCGGTGTAGGCCGGCAAATAGAGCGGGTAGGGCACATCATTGCCCGGGCGATCATAAATGGTTTCAAAGTCCAGTACGCCGGAGACCAGGATCAACCCGTTCAGGTACATCCCATAATGGTCGGCCAGATATTGGGCCAGCCCGGACGCGCGAAAGACGCCGTAACTCTCGCCGCAAAGATACTTCGGAGAAAGCCAGCGCGAATGCCTCGTGCTCCAGAGCCGGATGAATTCGCCCACGGAATCCAGGTCGGCGGAATTGCCGAAAAAGTCGTCCTTCTTTTGGCCGTTTGAGGGCCGGCTAAAGCCGGTGGCCACCGGGTCGATGAAAACCAGGTCGCTTACATCCAAAATCGAACAATCATTGTCCGACAGGCTGAACGGCGGCGGCGGCAGGGTGCCGTCGGGATTCATCTTCACGCGGCGCGGTCCCAACGCGCCTAGATGCAACCAGACTGAGGACGAACCAGGCCCACCGTTGAAACAAAATGTGACGGGCCGTTTGGCATCGTCCGGTTTATTTTTGTCGATGCGCGTGTAGGCGATGTAAAAAACCGAGGCGCGCACTTCGCCAGTGGGCGAAAGGATGGGGAGCATCCCCGTTTCAGCCTGATAGGTGACGCGTTCGCCATTGATGGTGATGGTGTTCGTTGTGAAGACCGGCTTATGGCTGGCATCGGGAATCATGGCCACGTCGGTCTTTTTGTCAGCGGGTGGTTCGTTGGTATCCGTTGCAGCGGCGGCAGCGCAGAGAACGCTCGCGACGAGAACCGGGAGGATCCAGAGAAATTTTTTCATGGCGTCTAGTTGGGCAAGATAATGCGCTTTTGGCTTATATGAGACAAGAAGAACCGAATTGCCGGGCATTAACTCCCTCTCCTCCAACTTTGTTGGAGGAGAGGGCGGGGGGAGAGGAGGCGATCAAAAAATTGAGAAAGAGATAAAATCCCCTCTCCCTGGCCCTCTCCCCGCGCAAAGCGCAGGGAGAGGGAATAAGCTGTCGATTGCCTTTCTGTGCTTTGCCTGGCCTGATGCAAGCCGCGAGGCGGTGGGCGGGCGGGCCGGTCTGGGATTATTCCGATATTAGATCCAACACGGGTGTCAGGCAGCGGGGTCAATTTCCCTTTTGACGCGACTGATGACAAAAATGTTCCAAGTCAGAAAGCTAACAACTCCAATGGACGCGACTAAGCAAATCATCAGTGACTCACTCCTATCAAGCTGAATCTCCCTCGCATAGGAAGCGGCAAAACTAAAGTCGCTCTGAAGTTGGGACAAATCGTCTGTTTGAACTTCCCGTTTTGATACCGAGTCGCTAAGCCGCATTGGCATCCCGGTACGTGGAATCAAGAAAAACAAATAGCTCGAAAACAATACATAGGCAACCAACAACACAACCGTCCAAACCTGGAGATGGAGCAAACGTTTTGATTTCATAAGGGTATGAGTGCGGCTTAACATCCGAAAAATGCGTCGTGGTTGAATAAACAGCAAGGGATTTTTTCGCGTTTCACGAAGATTGGCGATGTGCCCATTATAAGATGCTTCTGTCAGCGCGATAGCGTCTTGGACTGCGGCAGCCCTCTGCCGCTTTCGAACGCGTCGTATCTTTCAAAGCGCCAGAGGGCTGGCGCAGTCCAAAACCTCGCGGTAGATAGGCAGCCGGTTTCAGGAAAGGGATTTCAGACTCGAAAATCACGTCGTTATCGCTTAAGGTTTCCCCGCCTCATGGCAACGACGTCTTCGCCGCCACAAGTGACGCAGATGCCGCGCATCCAGCGCGGCTGGCGGCTCTTTATTTTTTATACCTGCGCGCTGGTGCTCACGGGCATTGTCTCGCTCATGTTCGCGGACCTGCTTTGGCGCAGCGAATGGTCCATTTCCCGCGCCATCCTGCTGGTTTTGTTCATCATTCTCTTTGCCCTCGTCTCCATCGGCTGCGTGCATGGGTTCTTCGGGTTTGTGTTGCTCGCCTTCGGCACCCGGCAACGGTTGACGCAGTTGAAGGAATACAAAGACCAGGACATTTCCGGCGTCAGCACCGCCATCATTTTTCCTGTCTATAATGAGGATGTGAGTCGCGCTTATGCGGGACTTCGCGCCACGTTCGAGTCGCTGAGAGCCACCGGGCAATTAGAGCGTTTCGACTTTTTCATCTTGAGCGACTCGACCGACTCGGACAAATGGGTCGAGGAGGAGCGGCGTTGGTATGAACTCATTCGCGATCTGAACGCCCTCGGCAAGATCTATTACCGGCGCCGCCTCAACAATGAAGGCCGCAAGAGCGGCAACGTGCGGGATTTTCTCAATTCATGGGGGCGTCGCTACCGTTATTTCCTGGTGTGCGATGCCGACAGCGTCATGCGCGGCAGCACCCTGGTGGACCTCGTGAAGTTGATGGAGGCGCATCCGGGCGTTGGTTTGATCCAAACCGTCCCGGCGCTGGTCAATGCCGAATCGTTGTTTGGGCGCGCGCAGCAATTCGCTAATCGCCTCTATGCGCCGATCTTTATCGCCGGGTTGAATTACTGGGCGATGGACGTGGGAAATTATTGGGGGCACAACGCCATCATCCGCACGGAGCCGTTCATGCAGTTCTGCGACCTGCCGCACCTGCCCGGTCGTCGTCCATTGGGCGGACAGATTTTAAGCCATGATTTTGTGGAAGCCGCGCTCATGGTGCGCGAGAACTGGGAAGCGTGGCTGGCCTATGACCTCGAGGGCAGTTATGAAGAAGCGCCGCAGGGCATAATTGAGAACGCCCAGCGCGACCGCCGGTGGTGCCAGGGAAATTTACAGCACGGCCTGGTGCTTTTTGCCAAAGGGCTGCGCGGTGTGAGCCGTTTGCATCTGTTGCTGGGTGTTTGCGGATATCTGGCCGGCCCGCTGTGGCTCATGTTTTTGATAACCTTTGTCTGGATTCGGGCGTATCACACCTACACGGGTCTTTCCGACTTGCCGTTGGTTCGCGCGCATGTCATCCACTTGAGCGGGCGGGCGCACGCCTTATTGATTTTCGTCATCTGCATGGTGGTCATCATGCTGCCAAAATTCCTCGCGCTGATCGATTTGGCCCGCAATCCGCAACGATGCCGCGCTTTTGGCGGGTTGGGCCGCGCGACCGCCGGCGTGGTGGGTGAAACGATTTTTTCAACGTTGCACGCGCCGTTGCAAATGCTTTGGCACACGCGATTCGTTTTTGCGAACCTGATGGGCGTCGGGGTAGGCTGGTCCACCCAGCAACGCGATGCCGACGGTACCTCCTGGTGGCAATCCATCCAGCGGCATTGGGGCCATACCCTGATCGGGCTGGCCTGCGGCTATTTCATGTGGCGGCTGGAACCCGAGTTGTTCTGGTGGTTCACGCCCGTGCTGGCGGGGATGGTCCTTTCCATTCCGTTGAGCGTGTTCACCAGCCGCCGGCATTTGGGCGCGCGTGCGCGCGCATGGGGAATTTTCCTGACACCGGAAGAGATCGCGCCGCCGCCAGAATTGATGTCACTCCGCGCGCAAACGAAGATCAACGAGCTGACCGGCGACCCTCCGCCCGGCCTGCCGCATCCCGGCCTTGCCGAGGCGGTGCTCGATCCCTATGTCAACGCCATCCATGTCTCGCTATTGCGCGAAAAACAATTGAACCCCGCGTATGCCGAACAATTTGCGCAGATGGGCGTTGGCGGCGAGAGTATCCAAAATCTGGGCGAACGACTACTTGTTGAAGGCCCCGACAATCTGAGTGATTCCGACCAGATGTTGGTGTTGGCCGATCAGCGCGTGATGGTCTGGCTGCATCAGCAGGCCTGGTTGCGCGCGGGTGAAACGCTCGCGCCGTGGTGGCGCGCCGCCATCCAAAATTTTAGCCGCGAACTTTTTTGATTTATGCCTGTTATCGAAGTCAATCACCTCACCAAAGCTTTCCGCACCTACAAGAAGCAGCCCGGATTTTCCGGCGCGATCCGCGGCCTCTTTCACCGTCAATACGAGCAGACCATCGCGGTGAACGACGTCACGTTCAAGATCGAGCCGGGCGAACTGGTCGGGTTTCTTGGTCCGAATGGCGCCGGCAAAACGACCACTTTGAAAATGCTCGCGGGATTGGTGTATCCGACGAGTGGCGAGGCAAAAGTCCTCGGTTATACACCCTGGGAGCGCAACGACGGCTATCGCCGCCAGTTCGCGCTTGTGCTTGGACAGAAAAATCAGCTTTGGTGGGACCTGCCTGCTCGCGAGTCGCTGGAATTGAACGCAAAGATCTATGGCATCCCCAAAGACCGGTTTGAGAAAACCGTCGGCGATCTGACCGAGTTGCTGGCCGTCAAAGAAAAATTGAATGTCAGTGTCCGCGAGCTTTCCCTGGGGGAACGCATGAAGATGGAACTCATCGCGTCATTGCTGCATCAGCCAAAAGTCCTTTTTCTGGATGAGCCGACTATCGGGCTAGACGTGGTTTCGCAGAAAACCGTCCGCGAATTCCTCCGCCGTCATAATGCCGAACAAAAGACGACGATATTATTGACCAGCCATTACATGGCGGATATCCAGGCGCTTTGCGAACGCGTCATCATCATTGACCACGGAAAAATTTTCTTCGATGGCAAACTCAGCGAGATCGTTGACCGGTTCGCCGACTTCAAATTGGTCACCATCCAGTGTGAACACGCGAAAGAATATACCGCAGACAAATTGGCCCAATACGGCGAAGTCCAGGAAAAGACAGACAGCGCCATCACCTTCAAAGTGAAGCGCGACCGCGTGATCCAGGTCTGCAAATCATTGCTCGATAATTTGTCAGTGACCGATATCGACATCCAGGAAGTGCCGATCGAAGATGTCATCCGCCAGATTTTTACGAGGTGAATTTGAGGCATGCCGATAGACATGAGAATGATTTTATAAATTCCCCTCTCCTTGATCCTCTCCCCGCGTAGAACGCAGGGAGAGGAAAACAGTGTGAGCGCGTTCAGACGTAGGGAGTTCTTTGCGATGCGGGTACAACATTTCAGATGCATTCAGACTGGGAAAATGTTCGATATGGTCATCCTCTCCTCCAACTCTGTTGGAGGAGAGGAATGAGGAGAGGAGGCGCTTTAATGTTCTCTTTGCCTGGGCTTAATCAATTGGCCGGGTTTTGGAGGGATAAACCGATGATTCTCAAGTTTTCTTGTCGTCGAAACACATCCGGTCCGTTCGTGTATTGCGTTCCAGATTTCTAAGAGGATTCCGTTCCGATTTTTCCGCCATTCATGGTTCCAAAATCGCAGTTCTTCAATTCCATTTGATTCCAGAAATTTTTTGCGTTCAATATCGCATTGCTGCTGTTCTGGCATCCCATGTTGGGAGCCGTCTAGTTCGATGGAAGGTTTTGCAGCCGGACAGTAGAAATCCAAATAGTATTTGCCAGTCGGATGTTGGCGGCGAAATTTGAATCCTGCGAAACGTCCTGCCCGTAAGGCACGCCATAGTTGCTTTTCCTCATCCGTTTGATCGCGTCGTAGCCGACGGGCATTGCCAGTTGGATTCACGAAATGAATCGTAAAAAATCTTTTTTGAATTACAAGCCCCTCTGTCAGGTATAGAAACGCCAAGGAAACGACTAATCACAGGGGACCGTGCGGCTCGAGGCCCAATCACGTGTTTCTTGCACTTTTTCCGCCATCACGACCGAGAGCGGGCGCGTCTGTTTGATTTCCGTAAGCAAATCCTGCTGCGTGAGATTATGCTGCCTGGCGCGGGCAGAATACATGGCTGAGACAATCGCCTGCTCAATTTCTGAACCGGAAAATCCATTAGCCGCATCGACCAGCACATTCAGGTCGAAATCCTCCGGCTTGAGCGAGCGTTTCAACAAATGGATCTTGAAGATATCGCGGCGATTCTCCGCTGAGGGCAGGTCCACAAAAAAGATTTCGTCGAACCGGCCTTTGCGGACCAGTTCAGGCGGCAGCCGCATGATGTCGTTGGCCGTGGCGACAATGAAGACCGGTTTTTTGTGCTCGGCCATCCAGGTGAGAAACGTTCCGAGCATCCGGCGTGACAAACCGTCGTCATCGTCCTGGACAGCCACACCTTTTTCGATCTCATCCATCCAGAGAACGCAGGGCGACATCAATTCGGCGGTCTCGAAAGCTTTACGCAAATTGCGCTCCGTCTCACCGTAATATTTGTTGTAAAGCACGCCAAAATCGAGGCGCAGGAGCGGCACATCAAAAATCCCGGCGGTGGCTTTGGCGACGAGGCTTTTGCCGCAGCCCTGGACGCCCAGGAGCAGGACGCCGCGCGGCGCATCGAGCTTATCAGTATCGTCGAGGAAAAAATCTTTGCGCATCTCCAGCCAGCTCCGTAATCGCACCATGCCTCCGATCTCGTTGAACTTCGCGGTTTCATACTCAAAAGTGAGGACACTGTCCTGCTCGAGCAATTCGTATTTGGCGCGCATCACTTCCGGCATCTCGGATTCGGAGATGACGCCGTCGTCGTTGATGGCTTTATGGGCGAGGCGGCGGGCATCGGTGGCTGTAAGCCCAAGCAGATTGCGCACGAGAGAATCGAGCGCCTTGTTGGTGGTCTGCACGTCGCGCTTGCCATGCATTGCGCCCCATTCTCCGGCGACGTCATACACGATTGCCCGGACCTCATCAGGTGTCGGCAGCGGCAGGCGAAAACGCGCGGTGAACGGCATGAGTTCTTCCGGTATCTTGAGCGCAAAACCCACGAGCGCGACCGTCGAATAATGTTTCGGATATGCCAATGCGATGTCCTTGAGATAGCGCACATGGACGGCGTCATCGAGATACGGATGGAAATCCAACAGCACAAAGACGCAATTGAACGACGAATTCTTGATATAGTTCAAAACCTCCTGCGACTTCATGACCACTTGCGACGGCTGGTCCGCAGGGTCGAATGCTTGTAAACCATCCGTGATCGTCCATCGAAATGCCTTAAGCTGGTGTCTCCTGGCGATCTCACGGACCATGGCAACGATCTGCGGTTCCTCGTTGCTCTCCATGGCAATGAGCGGCGTACGCGAACGCACGATGGCCTCCAGGTCCCGCAAAGGACTTTCCGTCTGGAGCGTGCTACTCGAACTCATCGATACCGTGGGTATATTCAAGGTGCTTTAAACTCGCGGATTTTTTTACGCGTTCAAGGAAAAAATCTGGATTCAATGAAGATAAACGACTAAAAGGCCATATGGACGCATTCTTGCAGGCCGCCATTGATGAAGCCAAACAAGGACTGGCCGAGGGCGGCATCCCCATCGGTTCCGTGCTGGTTTGCAACGGCAAAATCATCGGTCGCGGCCACAACCAGCGGGTCCAGCGCGGCAGCGTGATTCATCACGCCGAAATGAATTGCCTTGAAAACGCGGGACGCCTCACGGCAAAGACCTATTCACGCTGTATTTTATATTCCACGCTCTCTCCCTGGTCGAATTGGAAGGTTGCTGATCACGCTTTATCTTGTTAGCCATAAACTTCTTGATAAGCCGTCCCTGTATCTTTCGGACTATTTTGAAAAAAATAAAGGAGCTTATTATGACGCGCTAACCCGGGTGCGTGCTTCGAATGATTTGGCTCATTGGATAAAAATATTTTTAGTAGCTGTCATCGAAACTGCTGAAAAGGGAAAAAGAACCTTTCATGAGATTCTTGCAATTCGCAATAAAGTGGAGGCCAAAATTCTAACAATGGGCCGTCGAGCCAAAAATGCTCAGCGGCTTTTATCGGTCCTATACCGGCGTCCTTTAATGAGTGCTAATGAAATTAAAAAAGAATTAAAAATAAGCACTGTTTCAGCCAATAAACTGATTAAAAGCTTTGAAGATGCAGGAATTTTTCGTGAAATCACTGGATTTAGACGAAATAGATTATACCAATTTGATGGATATTTTGAGCTTTTTAGGAGTTAAACAGAGAGTTTTTGAAAAGTATAATACAGTTTTTTATAATTAACTTTTATGATTTAAAGTTAATTATAAAAAAACATAGTTTAGTTCTTTTTGTGAAAGAATACTTGGGGAGAAAAGCGTTGTGGTGTAGTGCATCAGGCCACCAGATATTGTGTATAATTCTTCTCCCATAATTCCCAGTTAAGCTAATTTACGCCGCCTCAGCATCCTGCTTGCGCCGGACGATGGGTTTGCTGTCGCCGCGCACAACGGCGGCGGTGACTTTCACATGAACGATGTCCGCTACTTCGGGCACATCGAACATCAAGTCCAGCATCATCTTCTCGATCAGGCCGCGCAACGCGCGCGCACCGGTGCCTTTGCGTTGGGCCAGCGCGGATAATTCACGCAATGCATCAGTCGTGAATTCCAAATCCACACCTTCCATCGCCATCAGTTTGGCGAATTGCTTCGTCAACGCATTCTTTGGCTCGGTCAGGATTGAAACCAGTTGCTCTTCAGTCAATTCAGCCAGCGTGGTCACGACCGGCAGGCGCCCGATGAATTCGGGAATGAAACCGAAGTTGAGCAAATCTTCCGGTTCAGCGTGCTGGAGGATTTCCGCGCGTCCGATATTTTGTCGCAAGCTGTCCCCGGCGCCAAAACCCATCACGTTGCGGCCCAACCGGCGTTGGATGACCTTTTCCAGGCCGACGAAGGCCCCGCCACAGATGAACAAAATATTTGTCGTATCTACGCGGATATATTCCTGCTGCGGATGCTTGCGTCCGCCTTGCGGAGGCACATTGCAAACCGTGCCCTCGAGAATTTTCAGCAACGCCTGTTGCACGCCTTCACCGCTGACATCGCGCGTGATGGACGGTCCTTCTGCCTTGCGGGCGATCTTGTCGATCTCATCGATGTATACGATGCCGCGTTGCGCGCGTTTCACGTCAAAGTCGGCGTTCTGCAAAAGTCTCAGCACGATGTTCTCGACATCTTCACCAACGTAACCGGCCTCGGTCAGAGTCGTGGCGTCGGCAATGGCAAAAGGCACATCGAGGATTTTCGCGAGGGTGCGCGCGAGCAACGTTTTCCCTGAACCGGTCGGCCCAATCATCAGGATGTTGCTCTTCTCGATCTCCACGTCGGCATGTCGCCGAGAGTGCTTTTCCTCGCCCTCAACGTGATGTTCCGGCTGGATGCGTTTGAAATGATTGTGGACCGCCACGGCCAGCGTTTTTTTGGCATGTTCCTGCCCGACGCAATACAGATCCAACTGCCGCTTGATCTCCGCGGGTTTGGGCACGGAAAATTTCGGCTGCTTCTTCTGGTTCTGCAACTGCAGTTCGCGGTCGAGAACGTTTTTGCAAAGGATGATGCAATTATCGCAGATATAGACGCCGGGACCGGCGATGAGTTTGCGCACTTCCGCGTGAGATTTGCCGCAGAAACTGCACATAGTGATATTATTCGGACGTGCCATGTGATTAAAAATAACATAACCGGCAAAACGCCAGTTACCTGTGATGCCTACTGTACACCTCTTTCCTGTTATTTCCAGTTGGAAAGGAAATATTTTCCGGGCTTCAGGATGTGTCGAACAGGCTATTGAAAAACCCATGGAAACGCCGCGTGAGGACACGCGGCCTACAGAATCCATCCGTGATTTGCATGTTTTGTAGGCCCGGTGGCCTCACCGGGCCCGTTTTTCAATGACCTGCTAAAATCTTTACGCGGCGGCTGGCGCGGGCAAAAAAGTGGCCACGGATTCGTTGCGCAGCATATGGGAATGAAATTTGCAATTGCAGCTCGCCGCGACCGCCTGGCAAAAGTGCTCATGTTCAGGTCCTATCCCATATAATTTAAACGGTTTGTTCGCCTTGGCCCAATTCCAACAGTCCGCCTGCCACCCCTTGATCCGTGTCGTCGTCGAATTGATGATGTAACGCATAAAAATATTCCTCCCCCCTTTGTTCCTACTATTGATACACGACAACGGCGGTCTGTTCAAAAAATTGTTTCGATTTAATTTTTGCAGGGCCGGCAAAGAAAAACGGCGTTCCCTTTATTCGAGGGAACGCCGAAAGTTTTAACGAAATGATATCAGGCAGTCGCCGAAGTCTTTTCCACCCCGCCCGTGATCTCACGGCGTGATTGGACGACATGGTCCACCAGGCCGTAGGTCTTGGCCTCGTCGGAAGACATGAAATTATCACGGTCGGTGGACTTCTCGATATCTTCGAGCGTGCGACCCGAATGCTTTGCCAGGATGGAATTGAGCCGGTCTTTCAGGCGCAGGATTTCCTTGGCCTGGATGCTGATGTCGCTGGCCTGGCCCTGCACGCCGCCCCAGGGTTGATGAATCATGATGCGGGCGTTCGGCAGCGCATAGCGTTTGCCCTTGGTGCCCGCCGCCAGCAAAACTGCGCCCATGCTCGCCGCCTGGCCCACGCAATACGTGTTCACATCACACGTCATGTATTGCATCGTGTCATAGATCGCCAATCCTGCCGTGACGCTGCCGCCGGGGGAATTGATATACAGATGCACGTCCTTTTTGGCATCGGACATCTGGAGGAACAACAATTGCGCGATGATGATGTTGGACACCGTGTCATCCACGGGCGTGCCCAGGAAAATAATGCGGTCAACCAGCAGCCGGGAATAGATGTCCCAACTGCGTTCACCGCGGCCGGTTTGTTCAACGACGATAGGAACCATGAAATTTTGCATAACTAAATAAATACTCCATTAGCGAATAAAGGTAAAGGCCTGGAAGGAAATAAATCGATAGAGATCTTTTTTACCGGCCACGTAAATAGTTTTGGACATCCTGATGATTGCCGGCGAAGTCGAACAGCAGGACGCCCTTATCCGCTTCAAAGACAAGACGCCAATCCAAACCTGTCCGGCATTCGTAAAGCTTCTTTCCCAATTTGCGAATGGCAATGCCGGAATGAACATGCGGTTTGCCGAACCTTTCAATAACCCGTTTAATGGCATCCGATACTTCGTCCTCACGCTTCGCCTCTTTGACAATTTTTTTGAATCGTCTGGAAAGCTCAACGGAAATCATCTTTGCCCCCGGTAAATTTTGTCACTTCGCCGCGTGCGCGGGCTGCCTTGATTTCGGCGCGGATACGTCGCTCGGCCTTTTGCATTTCCGTCGGGGCAATCCTATATTCCTGTAACGCATAATCGTCTGAATGGACCTCCACAGGACGCAACGCCACGATTTTATTGCCTAGAATAAAACCAATGTCATCACCGGCAACCGCTTTTTTGAGCCAATAACCAAGCCGTCCACGACCTTCTGTGATTGTTAGAGTCTTCATACGCTCATTATAGCGTCTTTTTGGGAAAACACAAGAAATTACACGATGATATAAATTGCGTAAGGCTGCATGAGCCTTAATTTTTCCCAAGCCGACGCTCAAATTCATCGGGAGACAGCCAATGTGACCGGTCCCCGTCATTAAGCCGGTCGGTCACTTCGCCTCGATATTCGGCATCATGCGAATAGCGAAGTCGCAATGTGTAACGGATCAATTCCGCCTGTTCGCCGTCGGTCAAAGCCGTCACTTCTTGCTTGAGTTGCTCAAGGCTCATATCGAAAGTCTAATGGCAAATCGCAGTTGCGCAAGCGCAAGACTTGGTCAAAAGGAGCGTCCATAAACAGTTGCCAATTAATCTCTCGCGAGAGGTGCATTAGCAAAATTTCTTTTACCGCCCTCAAGTTATTCACCGCTTGACCTTTGTCCTCACAAAGGATTTAATGACTGGTGACAGTAGGTAAATTCATGTTTGCGCAATTAAAAAGCCTGTTTTCCAACGACATTGGCATAGACCTCGGGACTGCTAACTCCCTCGTCTATGTGCGAGACCGTGGAATCGTTCTGCGCGAACCTTCTGTGGTAGCCATCCAGGCGGGCACGACCAATGTGCTCGCTGTCGGCGAAGAGGCCAAACGGATGCTCGGGCGCACGCCCGGCAATATCGTCGCCATTCGACCGATGAAAGACGGCGTCATCGCCGACTTTGAGATCACCGAGGCAATGCTGAGGCATTTTATCCAGAAGGTCCACCACCGGAAACTGATTGCGCCACGCGTTGTCGTGGCCATCCCTTCGGGGATCACGGAAGTGGAAAAACGGGCGGTCAAAGATTCCGCGATGCACGCGGGAGCGCGCGACGTCATATTGATTGACCAGCCGATGGCATCGGCGATTGGCGTCGGACTGCCGGTCCATGAACCGGCGGGCAACATGATCGTGGACATCGGCGGCGGGACTTGCGAAATCGCAATCATCTCGCTGGCCGGCATCGTCTTCAGCCGCAGCCTGAGGGTGGGCGGAGACGAATTTGATGACACGATCGTGGCGCACATGAAACGGGCCTACAACATGATGATAGGTGAACGCACCGCTGAAGAAATCAAGATACGCATCGGCTCCGCTTTCCCGCTGGAACAGGAATTGACCATGGATGTCAAAGGCCGCGACCTGAGCACAGGCCTGCCCAAGACCTTGACCATCCGTTCCGAGGAGATCCGCGAAGCGTTGCAAGAACCGCTCTCGAGCATTTTGGAATCCATCCGCCTGACTCTCGAACGTTGCCCTCCGGAACTGGCCGCCGACCTTGTGGACCGCGGCCTGGTGATGGCCGGCGGCGGCTCGTTGTTGCGCGGGATTGACCGGCTTGTCGCCGAGGAAACCAGTTTGCCAGTCCATCTGGCAGACGATCCCATGAGCGCCGTTGCTGAAGGCACAGGCCGCGTTTTGCAGGAGATTGAGTTTCTCAAACGCGTCGCGGCCACGACCAAATATTGATTTTCTTCGGGTTCCTTCACCTGCGGGCGGCGAATGCCGCATAGCAGGATGTTCAGAAAAAAACATTACGTAGCGCTTGGCGTGGTGACACTCGTCGCCGTGCTGGTTTTAAACCTGCCGGCGCCCGCAGCCTCACACCTCAAGACGGGCATCAGCGCCCTGTTCCTGCCTCTCTTCGGGCTGGCTGGCAACGTTCAACAACTCCCCGGCTCCGCTATCGATGACCTGACACCGCGCAGCGAACTCGTCAAGCAACTCAACGCGCTCCGCCAGCAAAACCAGGAGCTTCTCGTCCGCCAACAACAATCAGATTCTCTCCAGGAGGAAAACAATCAATTGCGCGCCCAGTTGGGTTGGCAACGGCAGCAGAAATGGAAATTAAAGCTGGCGAACGTCGTATTGCGCGACCCGGCCAATTGGTGGAAAACAGTTCAAATCGATGCCGGCACGCGGGACGGCGTGCATGAGGGTTGCCCGGTGCTCACCTCCGGGGGGTTGGTCGGCAGAGTTTCCTCCGCTGGCCTCGTGCGTTCGCAAGTGGTCTTATTGGGCGACCCGAACTGCAAAGTGTCGGCGCTCGTGGAGGATCCGCAGCGGGATGTGGGCGTCTTGAGCGCCAGCGGGCCGCTGAATAATTCTTTGGCGGAACTGACCTATCTTTCGGGCAATGCGAATCTCAAATCCGGCCAGCCAGTGGTGAGCAGTGGACTGGGCGGCGTTTTTCCTGAAGGCATCGCTATCGGCCAGGTGGTGGATTCATGGCAGGTGGATGACGGACTTTACACCCAGGCGCGCGTGAAACTCTCCGCCAATCTCGGCGCGCTCAACCAGGTGTGGGTGGTGCTGCAATGAACATCTTCAATTCCATCCTGATCCTGGCCGCTGCGTTCCTCGCGGTGTTCATCGAGGCTGCGTTCTCCCTGCCGCACCGGTTGCTCGGCGCGCAGATCGACGTGCTGCCCGTGCTGATGATCTATGCCGCGCTGAATACGGACATCCTCACGGTTTCACTGTTGGCGGTTTTCGGAGGCCTGTGGTTCGATTCGCTTTCAGAAAATCCGCTGGGCATTTCCATCCTGCCGCTTTTTGCCGTTGGCTTTCCCACATGGTGGTTGCGGGACCTGCTGTTGCGCGAGCTGTCGTTCGCGCAATTTGTGCTGGGCGCGGGCGCGAGCGCCGTAGCGCCCGCATTGGCGGTGTTGTTGCTCTTGACCGGCGGCTACGAGCCTTTGATCGGCTGGGGTTCGCTCTGGCAATTGGTCGTGATGACCGCCGGCGGCGCGTTGGCCACCCCAATCATTTTTGGATTTTTCGACTGGTGCAACCATGCGCTGGGTTACCAGCCCATCAAAGAAACAAGTTTCCGGCCGGACCGCGAAATTTTGCGGGACAAGAGATCAAAATGAAATTCAACGCCAAGACACGAAGAAGCAAAGACGCAAGGGATCGATTTCTCTTTGCTGTCTCCGCGCCTTTGCGCCTTTGCGTTAAAAATTAAATGCTCATCGTTGACGAACTGAAAAAGAACGACCCGCAACTGCAACTCGTTGCGGTGATGGTCGTCGTCGGTCTCGTCGTTTTGTTCGCCGGGCTTTGGTGGGTCCAGGTCGTCTCCGCGCGCGAATATCAAACGAACCTCCAGACACAATCGTACCGTTCCGTGCGCGTGCCCGCCGTCCGCGGAAAAATTCTCGATTGCGAAGGCCGCATCCTCGCCGAGAACCAGGCGCACTACAACCTGAGCCTTTACCTGGACGATTTGAGCACCCGCTTCGACCAGGCCTATAAACAATTGCACCGGCAGGGGCTGGCCTTGCAACAGCGCGAGATCTCGACCGAAGAAAAAACATTGCACCGCTCATTGAGCAAGGACGAGCTCAAGAAATATGCGTTCACGACCAAACAATTGAGTCTGCTGGCCGTGCAGGCGCGCTGGAGCGTCGCTCAAAACGTCACAGCCGGATTGAGCCAGGATCTTGGACAACCAGTCTTGATGGATTGGCGCACATTCGAGCGCGCCTACGAGACGCGCCTCTACGTGCCGTTTCCTGTATTGCAAAATCTCGACGTATCCCAGATCGCCCGTTTCGAAGAACATTTCTCGCCTAACCTCGGCGCGAACCTCGATATGCAACCCGCCCGGTTCTATCCGTATGGCGATACCGCGGCGCATCTCCTGGGATATGTCGCGGAAGACAGCGCATCGATCGAGGGCGAAAACGCCTACTTCTCATATCGTCTGCCCGATTACAGTGGCCGCGTGGGGATTGAGGGCGGGTTCGACTCCGTCCTGCACGGCCGCGCAGGCGATGAAGAAGTGGAAGTTAATAATTACGGCTATAAGCAGGCCGAAAATATCCTCGACGCGCCGCAACCCGGCGAGAACGTCCAATTGACGATCGATTTGGACATCCAGCGCGTTGCGGAACAATCTCTATTGGCGCACCGCGGCGCCGATGCCAAGGCCGCCATCGTGGTTATGGATGTTCGCAATGGCGATGTGCTGGCCATGGTTTCATCGCCGGCGATCAACCCGATTTTCTCGCAGAACAGCGCCGCCTATTTGGATGATACGAACCTTGAGCCGCAGATCAACCGTGCGACGTATGGCAATTATGCGCCCGGCTCCATCTTCAAACCTGTCATCGCCCTGGCTGCTTTGGAGAACGGCCTGAACCCGGACTCCATCGTGGACAATCCCGGCTATGTCATGGTGGGCCGCCGGCACATCGGTGATCTGGCGCCACCGGGACAATACAATCTGCGACGCGCCATCATTTATTCATCAAACACTTATTTTGTCACCATCGGCCTGCATAGCGCGGGCATCCAGAATATCGTCAGGCTGGCGAACAAATTCCATTTTGGCCAGAAGGCAGACCTGCCGACGGGCCAGGACATCGGTGGCCACTTTCCGAACCTGCAACAGGTGAGCGGAGACGACTGGCGTGATGGCGATTCTGCGAACATCTGCATCGGCCAGGGCCAGATGGCCGTCACGCCGTTGCAAATGACGGTGGCGTATTCCGCGATCGCAAATGGCGGGACAATTTTTTGGCCGCGGCTGGTTTCGAAGATTGAACCGCAAGACCCGACCAGCGGCGGTATGACCACAAACTTTCCGGCCGGTGTCGTGCGCGATCATATCGGCGTGAGCCAGCGCAGTTTGCAGATTTTGCGCAGCGCGATGCTCGCGGAAACAGAAGACCCCGAAGGCACCGGCCACAACGCTGTGGTCGGCCCGGCCATGCGTATTTGCGGCAAGACCGGCACCGCGCAAGTCATGGACACGCATAATCGCGAGATCACGCGCAACACCTGGTTCGCTTCTTATGCGCCCTACGAGCACCCGCACTACGCGGTCGTAGTGATGGTCGAAAATCGCGATGGCTTCGGCGGCCCGACCTGTGCGCCCATCGCGCACGATATTTACGAAGAACTTTTGAAGAAAGACCAGGCGTCACCACCGCCGTTGGCTATGTTGAAATGAAACAGCGACAATACAGATTGCAGACAACAATTCTCGCGCGAAGCGCGCTGGATTGTTTCTGCCTTCATCATTCAGCCTTCTGCCTTTGTTAACATGGTAAATCCATCCATCAACGACCACGGTGGCAAGCTGGACAAGCTGCAATTGATTGCGCTTGTCGGATTGATGTTCCTCGGCGCGGCCTTCGTGTTCAGCGCCACCGAGCGGACGCAATCTGTCGGGTTGGCGTGGTATAACCAGATTTGGATGCGGCAGGTGCTCTGGTACGTGATCGGCGCGAGCGCCGCGGCGGCGCTCTGCCTGGTGGATTACAACAAGCTGGCTCGCTGGTCGCTCGTCGTCTATTGGGGAATGATCATCTGTCTCGTCGCCGTCCTCATTCCGAAGATCGGCTCGACCAACGGATGGGGCGCGCGCCGCTGGATTGATCTGCCGCTGTTCCAGTTCCAGCCGAGCGAATTTGCAAAACTTTCCTTCATTCTCGCCATGGCGAACTTTTTGAGCCGCCCCGCGGAGGAATTGAAGCAATGGCCTATCTTTTGGAAGGGCATTGGCCTCATGATGCTGCCCTTTCTGTTGATCTTCAAGGAACCCGATCTCGGTTCAGCCCTCGTATTAGTGCCAACCGGCGTAATCATGATGTTTGTGGCGGGCACACCGAAACGCTATTTGCTGACTTTGGGCGGGGCCGTGGGGCTACTGGCGGTGCTGGCGCTGGCGGACCTTTTGTTCGCGCCGCGCGCCTTGCGCCTGCCGGTGCAGGAATATCAGCGCGAACGGTTATTGGTCTATTTCGGCGCGAGTTTTGCCGACGCCGGAGCCTCGCCCGAACAACGGGCGGAAGCCCGCGCCTTGCAGGCCAAAAGCTCGTACCAGGGCAAACAGGCGCTGATCTCGGTGGGTTCGGGCGCGTTACTGGGCAAAGGCTGGCGGCATGGCAGCCAGACTATGTTGGGATTTTTGCCCGCGGGTGCGGCGCATAACGATTTCATTTTCTCCGTCATTGCCGAGGAGGAAGGATTCGTCGGCAGCTTTATAGTGCTGACGCTGTATGCGGTGGTCCTCTTTACGGGATTGAGGATTGCCGGCCAGGCGCGCGATCGCCTTGGCAAACTCCTGGCTGTGGGCGTTGTTACGCTCCTGTTCAGCCACGTGTTTATCAATATCGGCATGAACATTCGCATCGTCCCGGTGACGGGCATACCACTGCCGCTGCTTTCTTACGGCGGATCTTCGGTGCTTTGCTCGTTGATCGCGCTGGGACTGATGCAAAACGTATACATCCATCGGAAAGGATACTGAACTATGAGTGATAACAGATTCTCGCGCCGCCGCCGTGGCGGAATGCGCTTCCGCCCCAAAGGCGGGTTGGCTAACCAGCCCCAAAGGCAGGACCGCGATGCGACCCAGGCGCGAGCCGAGGTCATCAGCGAACAGGGCGGCAACGAGCGCGTTTTTGAGAAGCGCCATTACCAGGAGATCGAGCGCGCCGAAAATATCGCCGCCGGTCTGCCGCCTGAAGCCCATCCAGCCGAGGCGCCCGTCGAACCTCCGGAAAAAGCCGGGTTTCGCGAGCCGCATCCTGAGACTCCACCGCAAGTGCAGGAGGAGAAATTCCAGCCTGTGGCCATCCAGCAACAGTCCAAGGGACTTCTGGATTCCATCAAAAACGTGGCGACCACCCTCGTCAAAAAGGTCCAGCGGCTCATCCGCCCGGAAAAGAAGATCCACAAGGAAGTCATCATCAACGCCGAGACGCTCGAAACGCGCGTTGCGGTCAGCGAAGACGGCAAGCTTGAGGAATTCAACATCGAGCGCACCACCGAAGAACGCCTTGTCGGCAGCATCTTCAAAGGGCGCGTGCGGAACCTTGAAGACGGCCTCAAAGCCGCCTTCGTGGACATCGGCTTCGAGAAAAATGCGTTCCTGCATTACTGGGACATCGTCCCCAACCAGTTCGACAGCGGCGTCGAGATCGTCGAGCGCGAAGGCCGCCGGCGCGACCGGCCCAAGATCACGCAGAAAGACATCCCCCGGCTCTATCCGCCCGGCAGCGAGATCATCGTGCAGGTCACCAAAGGCCCCATCAGCACCAAAGGCCCGCGCATCACCACCAACCTGGTGTTGCCCGGACGTTACCTCGTCCTGCTGCCGAACTCCGACCAGTCCGGCATCTCGCGCAAGATCGAGAACCAGGAGGAGCGCAAGCGCCTCAAGCAGATCCTGCGCAATCTGGACATCCCCGAAGGCATGGGCGTCATCATGCGCACCGCCGGCGAAGGACAACAGGTCCGTTATTTCGTGCGCGACCTCGCGTTGCTGCTCGAAGAATGGCGCGCCGTTTCCGAGAGGATCAAGAAACAGCCCCCGGCCACCTGTGTCTTCCAGGAACCGGACCTTATCGAACGCACCGTTCGCGACTTCCTTACCGAAGACGTCGAACGCATCGTCGTGGACAACCAGAAAGCCCACGACCGCATGGTCGAGATGATCTCGAAGATCTCGAAACGTTCCGCCGGCAAGATCAAGTTCTACGGCGAAGCGCAACCCGTCTTCGACCGGTTCAACATCTCCAAGCAATTGGAGAATACCTTCTCGCGCCAGGTCCACCTCAAGAGCGGCGGTTACATCGTCATTGATGAAACCGAAGCGCTTGTGGCCATCGACGTGAATACCGGACGTCATAAAGGCTCGCGCGACCAGGAATCCACCATCCTGCGCGTGAACATCGAGGCGGCGGAAGAGATCGCCCGGCAATTGCGCCTGCGCAACATGGGCGGTTTGATCGTGCTCGATTTCATTGATATGAAACACCAGCGTGACCGCCAGCAGGTGTACCAGCGTATCAAAGAAGGCCTGCGCCGCGACAAGGCCAAGACCCATATCCTGCCCATCTCGCAACTCGGCCTCATGGAGATGACACGCCAACGCCACAGTGAAAGCGTGCGCTCCGCCGTCTATGACGATTGTCCGTATTGCAAAGGCCGCGGCAAGGTCAAGAGCGCCCTCACCATGAGCGTCGAGATCCAGCGCAAGCTCCAGGAGATCCTCAAGAAACGCACCCGCGACGAATCGGACTTTCAGCTCCGCATCGTCGTCCATCCTACTGTGATGGATCGCCTCCGCACCGAAGATGAAAAACATCTCATTGAGATGGAGAAACGCTACTTCGGCAAGTTATCGTTCCGCGCCGACACCGGCATGCACGCCGAACAGTTCAAGATCGTGAATGTCGAGAACGGCGAAGAACTCGCCAGCGTCGGCTCCTAACGGATTTTTGAAAACACAACGCCCCGCAGGAAACTGCGGGGCGTTTTTATTTCGGAGAGTATAAAAACCTAGAGTCCTTTGACGTCGAGGAATACTCCACAGTGAGTGCAACATCTGATCCGGAAAGAGCGTCGTCTTCCCCGCCACAAATCTTCGCCACAGGATAGGCATTGAGCAGACTTTAAAAAACTCCTTGGTCGAACCCTGCCGCCACATTCAGGGCAAAATGTTTCGATTCGATCATCAACTTTTCTTTTACAGGCCGGGCAAACGGGTGAGGACACAAGAAGAAACGAAATAAAAACAACGATGTATCCTAAAAAGAGCCATGGCATCAAATAACTCAGAAGGGAATTATTTTTCTCAGAAATGAAAAATCCCACAAAAAAAACTATCCCAATTGATATAAAAATTCTGGTGGTAACCTTATAATTTTTTGCGGCAGGCTTGAATTGTTCCCGAAAGGCTTCCCTTTCTGCTTCTGAATAATCAGAAACAGTCTTTTCTGGTGGCGAAAACCGATAAAGACGAAATGAACGGTAATCAGACATTTCTAATTCAAAATTCCCATGACTCAGCTATGATGTCCAAACTGTTCTTTTACGTAAAGCTGGACTCTCCCAGCCCTCTCAATTTTCTCCGTGAGCAAGACTCTGTCGTGTCCTTGAATTTTCAAGGCTTTAGCGCCGTAGGCGCGGCATGTTTATAGAAATCCGTCCAATAAAAATTCATAGCTCCGCCAGGAGCGACATATTCCGTGTTCCTGGTCAATGATTGTTCACCTTTTGTAACCTGCTCCGCAAAACGAACCTTGACACTGTATACAATGTAAACGACACTATCCCCATGCCAACTACCGTGCGATCCTGCCGGATCGAGCCGAAACACGCCGCATTGCTCTCGCGTCAAGCGAGACGCCGTAACCTGGAAGTGTCCACCCTGAGCAGCCTTTACCTGAAAGAAAAGGCGTTGGAGGAGGAATACCCGGGCATCGGCTTCCGCGATTCGATCGGCGGCCGGGAAGCTTATTTGCAGGGACACCGTGTCGCTGTATGGGAGGTGGCTGATGTGCATCGGGAAACCAAATCTATCGCCAAAACAGCAGACCACTTTCGCTGGCCGCCGGCGCTGGTCCGATGCGCGCTGGCCTACGCGAAGGAGTTTGCCAAAGAACTGGCGCAACAACGCCAGGCCGAGGTGGCGGCGTGAAGCCGCGGCTGCTGGCCGATGAGAACACCTCGCATCGTATGGTGGCGGCTTGCCGGCAAATCGAGGACAGCTTCCCAATAATCCACATTTCCGATTGGCAGGATGGCGCATATCTATCCGTTAAAGATCCAGCTTTGCTGATGAGCTTACGCGAAGCCGGACTGGTGCTTGTGAGTTTCGACCGGGCGAGCCTGCCGATGCATGCGGGCGATCTGACCCGCGAAGGTTTGGGACACGCGGGCATCATCCTGTTTCGCCGTTCAATTCCCAGCGTCGCATATGGCAAACAAGCCCGCCTGCTGGTGGAATTTTGGCAGGAGGCTTCAGACTGGGATTGGGCCGACCGCATCGAATACATACCGCGGGCGTAGGCCGGCCCTAAACAGAGCTTTTGGGGAGCGCAGCCGCCTCGGCTGCCGTTCGACGCGCCCTCGCGTCGAACTTTTGACCATAATCGCGATCGATTTCCTTCCTGCTCTGGGGGGAACGGGCTACCAGCCTGTTGCGGTCGGCAACCTGCCGACCGCCTTTTCCTTCGTCCTATCTGTCGTATCCGTCCCATTTAGGCGTAATATGATTGGCCACTGGATTGTCATATTTGCGTCCATTGATGGTTAAATCCCCGTTTATCCACCAATCCATTCCGATTTTGTTTCCGGGAAACATTACACTTCCCCCTTTTCCTGCTTCACTCGTAGATGAATGGAAAAGATAATTAATATCGTATCGATCAAATTGACGGCCAACCGCCAAAAAGCGGCTGAAAGCCGCTTCCATAGTAGCCGAGGGCAACGCCCTCGGGGAAAGTCCATAGAATTGTCATCGCCCTGTAAGGGCATTCCATTAAAACCCAAAAATGAGAAAACGAAGCCAAATTATTTCAGGCCATTTTCAATGACAAACACCTCATTAACAAGCGCTAACAAAACCTCGCGCTCAAAATGTCTTTCCAAAAACGAAGCCAAATTGCCGAACCCGAGACCTTATCCGCTAGAACCCATTAAATCCGACCAAATCAAAGTGAATCAAACCAAATTAAACCGCCAAAATTTCTCCCCGACGATCATAGGGCGGGCTTCCAGCCTGCCCGCCATCCAAGCCGTTCTTTTCGTCTGCTCACACGTTTCATAAGAATCCATGTTCATTTGTGTTATTAAAACCCAAAAATGAGAAAACGAAGCCAAGCTTTTCACCTCAATTTTGTGATCCAAAATTTTATCAATAAGCATTTTATGAAAATTCAGTCAGAAAACGACGCTCTCAAAAACGAACCCAAGACAAACTCAAATCATGACGTCAATGGACGTCTTTTGACGCGAATTGACGTTTAACTCTCAATCAAACCCAGTCCGACCAAATCAAACCAGTGAGTCTTGAATACGAAGCTAATTTCTCCCCCTCTTCCATCGCCGATGGAGGAGAGGGCTTGGGGAGAGGAGGCCGTTCGTATTTTGGAATGTGGCCTGGCGACTGCGGGCTATGGACCGTCCGCGTTATAACTTATGTCCCGTGATTTTTTCGTAGGCTTCCAGGTATTTCGCCGTGGACTTGGCCACGACATCATCCGGCAATTTTGGTCCCGGCGGGTTTTTGTCCCAATCCAACGTCTCCAGGTAATCGCGGACAAATTGTTTGTCGAAGCTCGGCTGGCCTTTGCCCGGCGCGTACTGGTCTGCAGGCCAGAAACGCGAGGAATCCGGCGTAAGCACTTCATCGATCAGGATCAACTTTCCGTTGTCCATGCCGAACTCGAACTTTGTGTCGGCAATAATGATGCCGCGTTTGCGGGCATATTCGCGGGCGTTTTTGTAGATCTTCAGGCTGGAAGCGCGTGCCTGCTCGGCGATCTCATCACCCACGATTTTCTTCGCCTGTTCGAGCGAAATATTCTCGTCGTGGCCGGTTTCAGCCTTGGTCGCAGGCGTGAAAATTGGTTCAGGCAATTCAGACGATTCTTTCAAACCAGCGGGCAACTTGATGCCGCAAACGGTCTGGGACTTTTGATATTCCTTCCATCCACTGCCGGCCAGATAACCGCGCACGACGCACTCAATGGCCAGTGGCTGGCATTTCTTCACGATCATCGAGCGGCGTCCGATTTTGTCGGCGAACGGTTGCAGATTTTTCGGCAATGCGTCCCCGGCACGGGAGATCAAATGATTCGGCTGGAACGATTCGGTCTGCGCGAACCAGAAATACGAAAGCTGCGTGAGCACTTCACCTTTTCGCGGAATGCCATTGGGCATGATCACATCGAAAGCGGAGATGCGGTCAGAGGCCACAAACAAAAAACTGTCGCCGAGGTCAAAGACTTCGCGCACCTTGCCGCTCTTGATTTTTTTGATGCCCGGCAGTTCAAGTTGCAGGACGGTTTGGTTGTTGGAATTTTCCATGCAGGATTATTAGCTTCTCGAAAGCAGAATTTCAATCTCCAAACAAGGCCGCTGACTGGCGTTGTCATTGGCTATTGCCTATCGGCTATTGGCTATTCTTCAACGGATTCACCACGCGCGACACGGGCTTCTGGCGAGTTATACAGGGGATGGTTCGGCTTGAGCTTGCGCAGAAAGTTGACGCGAAACTCCCGCGCCTTGGCTGCCACTTCCTGCTTTTGCCTCGTCTCGTTGGTCAAATGCCGTTTGCCCTGTACGGAAGAGTTCTCAATCGAAGACGCCCATGAGGTCAGTTGTTTGGCGCACGATTCAGCCAGTAGACGAATTTCCTGCAACCGCCGCAGGGTTGGTTTTAGTTTCGGGCGATCTTTGACCACGGCTATCATCGAGCGCACCTCGCCTGCCGAACCGCGCGCAAAAGCAAGAAAGGCCGTTAATTCATTCGTGGTCACGCGCTCGAAACCTTCCGCAATGTTGTTCGATACAGAAAGTGCGGCGCGATCAAGCTGGTTGCGAAAGCCGGCTGTCAATGGCACGCCAGGTTCTTCCAATAGATCGAGCACCTTGTTGTATAGCCGCGCAGCCTCTTGCCAGACCGGCAGGTCTTCGAATTTTTCATACTTCGGCATACTATTCTCCTGTTTGATCGGGTTTGCGGTCAACGAAAATAGCCAATGGCCCATAGCCAATAGCCAAATCAACTTCGCAAACCATCCAACTGCCATGCCATTGGTTAATGTGCTATCGGCTATTGGCTATTCTTCAACCGATTTGTTCGAATCGTCAAATTCCAAGTCCAACCTTTTAACCGGGTACCGGAAGATTCTTGATCCAAAGCGGTATGCTGGCCTGGGATTTCTCATCGAGCCGCACATCCACGGAATAAAGGCCGAATTCGGGAAATTTCAGCCCCTGGATATTGACGATGAAATTGCGCGTCACGAAATGCGCATCTTCAGGAAATTCGACGGGAACGGGAATATCGATCGCCGGAATCAGGTTTTTGCCATCGGCATTCACGAAATTGAGTTTGAGCCTGCGATTGCCTTCGTCGCCGGAAATGAAGGTGACCCGCAGGGCCACCGCGCATTGCGGATGCACCACGGGCAGTTGCGCGGCGAGGATGGAATCGAACGCGCCGAGGATGTTCAATTTGCCATGGTCATCGGTCGCAGCGTCGCAAAGGACAGCCACCTGGATATTCATGTGGAAATTAAGACACGAACAAGGAGGATTCGCACGAAAATACTTTCCGCCGATTCCCGGCTTGACATACATTTAGTCTCTATGTATAGTGTCCCTATGATTCGAAAAGAACTCGTGGCCGCTTCGGCTGAGCCGTTGATTTTGTCGCTGCTGGCCAAAGGAGAAAGCTACGGCTATGCCATCATCCAGGAGGTTAAACAGCGTTCCGGTGGCAAATTACAATGGACGGACGGAATGCTTTACCCTGTTTTGCACCGCATGGAACGCCGTGGCTTGATCAAGGCCCGCTGGGGTGAAAGCGAAACCGGACGAAAACGAAAGTACTATTCGCTCAAGAAGGACGGCAAAGCCGCCATGACCAAACACCAGGAACAGTGGTCGCTCGTCCATTCGGTTTTGGCCGGACTCAAAAAAGAACAATATGTTTGATCTCGAAAAATTCATCACCGAATGGCGGCAGCAGATGCTGGCCGCCGGAATCCACCCAACAGCATTGGAAGAATTGGACAGTCATTTACGCGAAGAAATTGAGCGACAGATCCAAATGATTGGAAATGAACAGCGAGCCTTTGAACTTGCCGCAGAGCGGGTCGGCCACGTCACGCCGTTGACAGCGGAGTTCAAGAAGATTGAAACCGGAAATTGGAACCGTCCGTTCGCATGGGTGGCCTGGTCGATGTTCGTCCTCTCCTTTTTTCTGCCTGCCATGAAAGGCGGGTGGGGGTGGCAATGCGCCGGCTTGTCGGCCTCGGTCATGGTTGATTTTTGGCGGGGAAATTGGATGGACATTCACTTGGCCTCACTGACGCTCGCCAATCTGTTGATGATCTTTTCTCCTTTTTTGCTGTGGCGTTGGTCGCGAAGCCCTCGTTCTTTAAGATGGCTTCGTTTGTCCTTTTTCGCGGCATTGGTGTTGGTCTGGTCCTTCATCCTGAATCTGATCGCGCATGAAGACGGAAATGAATTGATGGTCGGATGTTATGTTTGGGGTTTTTCTTTCCTGCCACTTTGCCTTTCGACGGTGAAAATCAGCAAAACCCATAGAACCCCTCTTCAACATGCTTAACCTCGAAAAATCCGTCACCGAATGGCGGCAGCAGATGCTTGCTGCCGGAATCGAATTGACGGCCCTGGACGAATTGGAAGGCCATGTGCGTGAAGATATTGAAAGGCAAATGAAGATGGGAATAAACGGGCGGGACGCTTTTAGAATTGCTGTCCAACAAATCGGCGAGGCCACGGGAATCAAAACAGAGTTTGGAAAAATTGACACGAACCATGTGAGTCATTCACTTGCCTGGATAGCGTGGGGATCTTTTGTCATTTCATTTTTTCTTCCCGCTTGTAACGCAACGTGGGGATGGCAATGTGCTGGTCTGTCTGCTACCGCTATATCGTGGAGCGTTAGTTTGGCGTCAATGACCCTGGCGAACGTGTTTATGGTCGGTTCTGTTTTTTTAGTCCTGCGTTATTCTCAAAAAGATCGCGTGATGAAATGGGTGCGCTTTTCCAGTCTTGCCGCTTTGATTCTGGTATGGTCGTATGTTTTTTCTTTGATCGCGACCGGCGGCGGACCCTCCCTGAAAATCGGTTGTTACATTTGGTGTTTATCGTTCCTTTTGCTTTTTCTGGCGGTTTTCAAAATTCCCGGGCGCAAAAGACTCGCAACCAAATATGTTTAACCTCGAAGAATCCATCAAGGAATGGCGGCGACAAATGTTGGCCATCGGAATCGAACCAACGACGCTGGTGGAATTGGAAGGCCATTTGCGTGAAGACATTGATGGGCAAATGAAGATGGGAATGGATCCGCAAAAAGCATTTGAAGCTGCTAAAAGAAAAATCGGCGATGCGCCCGGGCTTAAAAGAGAATTTAAAAAAGCAGGTGAATCACTGGAAATACGATTTGCCCAATTGGTAGGATTTGCTGTCGCCGCCATCGCCTTCCTGTTCTCATTATGGATTCTGCCTTTTCTTTTCACCCTTGAAACAAGCTTGATAACGAAAACGCTCGGATTGGCCGCGGTCGTGACGACCGTTTTGAGTTGGAGATACAACTATAAGTTCCTTCCCGTCATCGGTCATTCGTGGGTCAGGGCGGCGCTTGGGACAGTTTGCTGTGTTGCGGGCTTTCTCTGGATGAAATTTTTCATCCATCTCCTCCCGAATTTCCTTGTATGGGCTTTTAAAACAGAGACATCACGCGGTTGGTTTTTTGTTTCATTTCTATGGGCTTTTAGCATCGTCGCTATTCTTGGTGCAATTATTTTTGGGTTGGAAAAAGCTGCGCGCAGGAAACCTGCAGCGGTTTAACCGCGCGCTGTCAAAAACTCCTTCAATTCCTGGGCCGACTTGCCGCCGAAGCCCGGGACTTCCGAAATTTGTTCAACCGTCGCCAATTGCAAGCGGCGCACCGAGCCGAATTTTTTCAGCAACGCCGCCTTGCGCCGTTCGCCAATGCCTGGGAAATCGTCGAGAACACTCTCCGAAATGCGCTTGAGCCGCAATTGCGCGTTGTACGAATTGGCTACGCGATGCGATTCGTCCCGGATGCGCTGCAATAATTTCGTGGCCGGATGATCGAGGCCTAATCTTAATGGCGCACTCTTGTCCGGCAGATAGATCTCTTCAAATTCCTTGGCCAAGCCGATGATCGAAATGTTTTCCAGGCCGAGCTTTTTTAGTTCCCCAACCGCCATGCTCAGTTGGCCTTTTCCACCATCGATCAAAACAAGATCGGGAAGGGAAGATGGTTTTGCGCCTGCCGTTCCATTCTCCATCTTCAATCCTCCATCCTCGTCTTTGACTCGCCTGCCTCGTCGCACCTTTCGACTGGTCTCATCTACAAGTTTTTGTAATTCCTCCGGCACAGCTTCTCCAACTTCATCATTCTTCGATTTTTGCGCTGGAGCAGATTCATTCAATACCCTTGTGTAACGCCGCCGTACAACTTCGGCGATACTGGCGAAATCGTCCTGGCCTTCGACCGTTTTGATTCGGAACCGACGATAATTGGCGCGGTCGGGCCGTCCATTCTTGAAGCTGACCATGGAAGCCACGGCGAACGTGCCGCTGATGTTCGAGATATCAAAGGCCTCAATGCGTTGCGGAGGCGCCGGCAATTTCAAAACGTCGGCCAGCTCTTGCAGATCGCTTTGCGGCTGCACATTGCCCGGCAGAGAATAAGGAATGCGCTCGAATTTTTCGACGCGGCGCGTGGTATCTTTCAAGTCATGGAGCAGGTCACGCAGGCTGGCCGCTTTTTCAAAATCTTGCGCCATGGCTGCTTTCTTCATCTCAGCTTCGAGTCGCTCCTGCATTTCGCGGCATTGGCCTTCCAGGAAATCGCAGGCAGCTTTGACCTGATCCAGGTATTGCTCACGCGTGACATTGCCGACACAGGGAGCGGTGCAATATTTCAAGTGCGCGTAGAGGCAATGTTTATAATCAGCCTCGCCGGGAGTAAAGACCCGGCAACCGCGCAGGTTGAACTGCCGCTGAGCCAGCGTGACCACGTTTCGCGCCGCCGTGGCATTCACGAACGGGCCGAAGTAGCGGGCGCCATCATCTTTCTTGAATCGTGCAAAGGAAAAATTAGGGATGGGATCGTTCAGGTTTACTTTCAGCATCAGGAACCTTTTGTCGTCGCGGAAACTGATATTGTAACGCGGCTTGAATTCTTTGATCAGTTTGCCTTCGAGCAGCAGCGCTTCAGGCTCGCTCCGCACGAGATGAAAATCAAAATCGCAGATTGCCTCGACAAGCGCATTGAATTTCAGATCCCAGCCCATCCGCCGGCTCTTTTGAAAATATTGGCTGACCCGTTTGCGCAAATTGCGTGCCTTACCCACATAAATGACCGACCCCAGCCGGTCGCGCATCAAATAGATGCCCGGTTTATGCGGCAACGTGCTGATTTTCTTTCGGATGACTTCGTTCACGGAGAATCCTGCGTTTTAATTTAACACGGAAATCAATGCTTGAAAACGGGATAGGCTGCAAGAATTGTCGTTTTTTGATTGAGTAAAAATGGCCATTCAGTAATCTCAATAATGCAGTTTTGCGCAATAACGTATGGTTTGACCCATTTTGACGTCAATTGATGCGTTTTGTGATATAGCAGTGATCTCATTCGAATGAACGGAACCCCGAATAACGAGTCAGCGCAGCCTGGCGGAGTGTCGTCGCAATCCAGTCGGCCACCGCTGGATTGGTGGCAGGACACTGTGGAATGCTGGCATCGTCTGCCGAACAAGGCTTTTTTCTTCGGGCTATTGGCTGCGTGGATCGCGTTATTCCAGTTTTATGGCAACCCCATCCTGGGCTACGTGCATTCACCATCATTATTCGGCGTCTTATGGAATTATTATGAAAGTCCGGCAATGGACGATGACTATTGCGAATTGGTCCCATTCCTGGTGATCATTCTTTATTGGTGCAAGCGGAAGGAGCTTCTGGCCCTGCCTTTGCGCATCTGGTGGCCGGGGATGTTAATCGTGATGGGCGCGCTATTCCTGCATATTTTTGGTTTTTTGATCCAGCAACAATTTATATCGATAGCAGCACTGATCATCGGCCTATGGGGATTAATGGCTTTGGCCTGGGGGCGTGAATGGTTGCGGCACGGGTTTTTTCCGTTTTGGCTGTTCATCTTTTCAGTGCCATTGGGACAATATGGCCAGGCGATCACTTTCCCATTGCAACGGCTGGTTTCGTGGTTGACGGAACAGTGCGCACATCTTCTGGGCGTGGACGTGATCCGGATCGGAACGCAATTGTTCGATCCTTCCGGAAAATATGGGTATGAAGTGGCGGCGGCGTGCAGCGGCATCCGTAGCCTGACGGCCATCTTTTTGCTGGCGACGGTGTATAGTTTTGTGATCTTTAAATCTCCCTGGAAAAGAGCATTGCTCATGGTGTTGGCGGCGCCGTTCGCCGTGCTGGGAAATTTACTGCGGATGTTGATGATCATCCTAGTGGCCTCCATGGGAGGGCAAAGCGCCGGAAATTTTGTCCATGAAAACTTTTTCACCAGCCTGATGCCTTATGTGCCGGCCATTATTGGTTTTCTGCTCATCGGACGATGGCTGGAAAGAAGCGAGGAACGAAAAATACCCGCATGAAAAACCAGAAATGGATTTTATTCAGTGTGATGTTGGCGGCGATCGCCGGAAGCGCGGCGTTGCTGGCCGGGATGAAAAAACATCCGCAACTGGGCAAGCCGGGCATCAGGGCCGAGCCAATCCCGGGAAGCGTGGCGATGAAAATTGATTTGCCGGCTGGCGTGTCGAATTTTATTTCCACCAATGTGCCAGAACCGGCGGTTGTACTGGGTTATTTGCCGCATGACTCAAGCTATGTTGAACGGCACTATGAATCTCCAGACAGCCCGATTCCGATCGAAGGCATCATCGTATTGATGGGCACTGACCGGACGAGCATCCATAACGCAGATTATTGCCTGGTTGGCCAGGGATTGGATCCATTCGCCAAGAGCATCGTCAATATTCCCATCGGGGGTTCGACCCCCTATGCACTGCCGGTATCGGAATGGAAGGTCAGCGGAACCTTTCAACGGCCCAACGGAGAAAGCGTCAAAGAAAATGGCGTTTATGTTTTTTGGTTTGTGGCTGACGGCGACCAGACGCCGGACCATCTGAAGATGATGGAGAAGCTCGCGGGTCATTTATTGAAAACCGGCGAGATGGAGCGATGGGCCTATGTCAACTATTTCTCAGCATGTGAACCCGGCCAGGAGGATGCGACCTTTGAGCGGATAAAGAAATTGATTGCCGCATCGGTGCCTGAATTCCAACTGCCGCCGTCGAAGAAAATTTAAGTTCGCCTGATATCCGTAAATCTAATAGTCTGTTTTCTGAACCATGTTACGGCGCGACCGACAAATTCGAGCCCAGGTCAACCAATTGGCCGATGCCATACTGGTGGCGGTTAGTTTTTACGTCGGGTTCGTTTTGCGGGCTGATCCAGCGATCGCAACCCTGTTCAAACTGGATGTCATTCCGATTGATTCCTTCAGCAAGGCAGAGTGGCTGATCCTTCCATTGATGCCGGTTGCCGCGTTGATCCTGGAATCGCAAAATTTTTATAATCATCCGCCCCTGGCGCCGCGTCACACCATTTTGTGGTCGCTGTTTAAAGGATGCCTGATCACGTCAGGTTGCCTGGTCCTTGCTACCTATGTGTTCCATCTGACGATGCCGCGCGGCGTGACGACGTTTTTTGGCATCATGAGCTTTCTGCTTATCTATGCGAAAGAGGAGGTGTTGCGTATGGCGCTCAAGAGCAAGTTTGCCCAAAAGCAATATAAGCGCCGATTCATGCTGGTGGGTTCGGCCAATGAATTAGAGAAAATGTGTCATGATCTGGAGGGCAGGAAGGATGATTCCATCGCGATTGTGGCCCAATTCGACCTGGCGCAACCATTGCCGCACCTTGTTGAAATGCTTCACGAGCACTCGGTCAACGGAGTTATCCTCAGCGCCCGCCACACTTATTTTGAACAAGTAGAAACCATAATCAAATCATGCGAACTGGAAGGGGTTGAGGTGTGGCTCCTGGCCGACTTTTTTACGACGCACATCTCCCGCACAAGCCTGGATGAGCTGTTCGGGCGTCCGCTGCTTGTTTTCAGTTCCGTCCCGGAAACTTCATGGCAGAGCCTCGTCAAACTGGCGCTGGATTTTGTTGGAGCATTCGTCGCTCTGGTTTTTGCCAGCCCGGTTTTTTTCGTGGTCGCAGTGATGATCAAACTGAGTTCCAAAGGCCCGATTTTTTTCAAACAAGAGCGTTCCGGCCTAAATGGATCGCCCTTTACTCTCTATAAATTCCGCACGATGGTCACCAATGCCGAGCAATTCAAAGCGGAACTTGCCGCGATGAACGAGATGACGGGACCGGTCTTCAAGGTGACCAATGACCCGCGGGTAACGCCCATCGGAAAATTTCTGCGCAAATACAGCCTCGATGAACTGCCCCAACTCTGGAATGTCTTGCGCGGTGAAATGAGCCTGGTCGGTCCCCGGCCCCTGCCGGTGGACGAGGTCAAGCGATTCAATGACCTGGCTCATCGCCGTCGTCTTAGCGTGAAGCCCGGTTTGACATGCCTATGGCAGATCAGTGGGCGCAACCAGATTTCGGACTTCAAGGACTGGGTGCGGCTGGACCTGGAATACATTGACAATTGGTCCCTCTGGCTCGATCTGAAAATCCTGTTCAAGACGATTCCTGCGGTCTTTATCGGAACGGGGGCCAAATGAAAACGAGCAGGGGAACTGTTAATCATTGAATCCTAAAATTCTTTGGGTATTCTTGCGCGTCGTGGTTGAAAGCTGATTTGATGAAAAAGAACAAACCCATATCCGTTGTCACCGGCGGCGCCGGGTTCCTCGGCTCACATCTGACGGACCTTTTGCTCTCTCGCGGCCACAAGGTCATCGGCCTGGACAATTTCGTGACCGGCAGCGTGGACAATATTTCGCATTTGGGTGGCAACCGGGATTTCAAGTTCATCCAGCAGGACGTGACGGAATTCATTTTTCTCGATGGTCCGGTGGATTATGTCTGGCATTTTGCGTCCCCGGCCAGTCCGATTGATTATCTCGAATTGCCGATCCAAACTTTGAAGGTCGGCTCGTTGGGTACGCACAAGGCGTTGGGGTTGGCCAAAAACAAAAAGGCCCGCTTTTTAATAGCCTCAACCTCCGAAATTTACGGTGACCCACTGGTGCATCCTCAAACAGAGGAATATTGGGGCAATGTCAATACGATCGGCCCGCGCGGGTGTTATGACGAGGCCAAGCGTTTTGCCGAGGCGATGACAATGGCCTATCATAATGAGCATGGGGTCGAGACACGCATTGTGAGAATTTTCAATACTTATGGGCCGCGGATGCGTATCAATGATGGGCGGGTGGTTCCGGCGTTCATCAGCCAGGCGCTCAAAAACAAGCCGGTCACAGTTTTCGGTGATGGCAAACAGACGCGTAGTTTTTGCTATGTATCTGACCTGATCGAAGGCATTTACCGGCTGATGATGAGTGATTACAGTTTGCCGGTGAACATTGGGAATCCCGTGGAATTGACCATGTTGCAGTTTGCCCAGGAAATCATCCGCGCGACAAAATCCCGGAGCAAAATCGTCCACAAACCATTGCCACAAGACGATCCGAAACAGCGCAAACCAAACATTTCAAAGGCGAAGCGTATTTTGAAATGGCAGCCCATCGTGTCGCTGGCCGAAGGTTTGAAAGGCACGATCACATATTTTCGATCGAAGGTCTGAAAACGCTCAAATTTACCGTTTGCGGACAAGTCGCAAATAGTAAATCGTAGGCGCAAATGCTTTTTCGCGCGCGCCAATTCAATTTCAATTTTCCGGGACCGGCGCTTGTCATGGGCATCGTCAATGTCACGCCCGATTCATTTTCTGATGGCGGAAAGTTTTTGCGACGGAACGCCGCGGTGGCGCATGCGCTGAAGCTCGTTGACCAGGGCGCGGATCTGCTGGATATCGGCGGCGAATCGACCCGACCGGGTGCCGCGCCGGTGTCTGAACGAGAGGAACTGCGCCGGGTGTTGCCGGTCATCAAAAGTCTGGCGAACCGGGTCAAGATTCCGCTTTCAATCGATACAATGAAACCCGCCGTGGCCCGGGCTGCGCTCAACGCTGGCGCCAGCATCGTCAATGACGTCGGCGCAAACCGTTCTGACGTCAGCATGTGGAGAATCGTATCTGAATTCCGGGCGGGTTACATCTGCATGCATGCCCCGTTGACTCTGCACAAGAAGACGGCAGGAAAGAATATCGTTGAGCAGGTCGGAAAATTTTTTGGAGAGCGGATGAAAAAAATGAGAGTTGTAGGGGTTCTGCCAGAACAAATTGTCTTTGACCCGGGAATTGGGTTTGGGAAGACACCGGAACAAAATTTGCAATTGCTCGGACAGTTGCGGTTGTTTACAAAACTGAAACGCCCGCTGCTTTTGGGTGTTTCGCGCAAGTCTTTCATCGAAAAAATAATTGGCGGAAACGCGAATGAACGCTTGCCAGCGTCGCTTGCCTGCGCGATTTTGGGGATAGAGTCAGGCGCGCAAATCATCCGCGCGCACGACGTGGCAGAAACGGTCCAGGCCGTCCGCATGGCCGGGGCAGTTTTGGGAAAAAAGAAAAAATGACCAAGAATATCAACATCATCTGGCCTTACGTTGAGAACGGATGGCGGCCCGCATTGGAAGTTCTTATCCTGGCGGTGGTCATCTATTATACATCCCGCTTTTTGCGGGGTACGCGGGGGTGGCCGGTGGTTATTGGCTTTGTCGTATTGCTGCTCGCATTGGCGTTGATAACAGAGGTGTTGAATCTGCAGGTATTGCGCTCGTTGTTGGGCTATGGTTCGGCATTCTTCGCCTTTGCCGTCCTTGTTATTTTTCAACCGGAGTTGCGGCGTCTGCTCGCGGAGTTGGGCAACCTGCCGTTATTCACCACGGCGCATGAACAGCGGGAAAGCATTGAGGTGATCATCCAAACATGCGAGCGCCTTTCCGACGTGAAGATCGGCGCGCTCATCGCCATCGAACAGAGCATCCAGCTCCACGAAGTGGTTGAATCCGGTGTACCGGTGGATTGCGAGGCGACGCCGGAGATGTTGGAGACGATTTTCTTCCCGAACAACGCGATCCATGACGGGGGAGTTATCATCAAAGGCGACCGAATCGCTTATGCTGCGTGTATTTTCCCGCTGACACAGCGTCAGGACCTCAATAAATCGCTTGGCACACGGCATCGCGCGGCGATCGGCTTGAGCGAGGAGACCGACGCGGTGGTGGTGGCCGTTTCGGAAGAAACCGGGATGATTTCGCACGCTTACAAGGGGCAATTAACACGCGGAGTGACTTTAGAAGAATTACGCGCGTTCCTGACCTCCGTCATCATACAATCACCCAAATCACGCGGCGGGCTTGAGTGGATTCGCACCCAGCTCGTCGAACACCACAAACCGGGCTCTGCCGTGGTCACAAAGAATGAGCCATATCCGGCCAAACAATGAGAAAAACCACCCCTCATTTTAATTTTTAATCATTTCAAATGCGCGATTGGTTCATCAACGATATTTATTGGAAAGGTTTTTCAGTTTTTATGGCCCTGGGCATTTGGCTGACTGTGCATAAATTCAGCGGGGAAGGCGCGCCGACACCTGGCCTGCTTTCGGTGCAGGACACCTATACCAACCTGACTGTTGCCGTTGTTTCAGGCTCAGGAGACGTGCATACTGTGCGGGTTGAGCCGGATGTCGTGAAGGTCGCGGTCAGTGGATCGCCTGATGTCATGGCAGCATTGGATTCCGAGCGTATTCATGCTTTTGTCAATCTCACCGGGGCGGATACAGCGCAGGAAATGAAATGGCGCGTGGAAGTGGCTACGCCGCCGCGGGTCACCGTGTTGAGCATCAATCCACCGGCAGTAACAGTTACTACAACGAAATGATCGCGCCTAAAAAAATTTTTGGAACAGATGGCGTTCGCGGAACGGCGAATGTCGAACCGGTCACAGCCGAGACTGCCTTAAAACTGGGCCGGGCGGCGGCGCATGTCTTTAAAAAGCTGAACAAGCAGGCGCGTGGTTATGGCAAACACAAAATCGTTATTGGCAAAGATACGCGGCTGTCGGGTTACATGCTGGAGAATGCCATCTCCTCCGGCATTCTCTCGATGGGCGTGGATGTCCTGTTTATCGGGCCGTTACCGACCCCGGGCGTGGCATACATCACCCGCAGCCTGCGGGCCGATGCGGGTATTGTCATCACGGCGTCGCATAATCCATATGCTGACAATGGCATCAAATTTTTCCGTGCTGACGGCTATAAGCTGGATGACAAGATTGAAGGCCAGATTGAAGGATTGGTTTTCAGCGGTGAAATTGAGAAAGTCCGTCCCGCCGCCGAAGAGATCGGCAAGGCCGTGCGCATTGATGACGCGCTGGGGCGATACATCGAATTTGCCAAAGCCGGTTTCCCGAAACATCTGACGTTGGAGAATTTTCGCATTGTTGTCGATTGCGGTCATGGCGCCGCATACAAATCCACGCCATGCGTTTTGCGCGAATTAGGCGCGGAAGTCATTGTTTTTGCAAACCAGCCGGACGGGAAAAATATTAATGAAAATTGCGGTTCAATGTATCCGCAAGCACTTTGCCAGAAAGTCGTTGAGCACAAGGCGAACCTCGGAATCGCGCACGACGGCGATGCCGACCGCGTTTTGCTTTGCGACGAAAACGGCAAACTGATTGATGGCGATGATATCATGGCCATCGCCGCGCTGGACATGCTGGCGCAGAAGACACTCGCCGAAAAGACATTGGTGGCGACGGTGATGAGCAACGCCGGGCTTGAGGCTGCCATTAAAACCGCGGGCGGAAAAATCATCCGCACTGCGGTGGGTGATAGGAACGTGATCGATGAGATGTTGAAGAATGGATATAACTTTGGCGGTGAGCAGAGCGGCCATCTCATTTTCCGTGATTTTAGCACGACGGGCGACGGCCTGGTGGCGGCTTTGCAGATTCTGCGCATCATGCGCGAGAAAAAGACGTCTCTATCTAAACTTGCCAAATGTTGGACCCGGTTCCCGCAACTGGTCACGAACGTGAAAGTTCGTGAGAAAGTGCCCTTTGAACAATTGGACGGGCTTTTGAAGCTGGTTTCATCCGCGGAAACGGAGTTGAAATCTGCCGGCGGACGCGTCCTGCTGCGTTATTCAGGCACTGAACCCAAGGCGCGATTGCTTTTGGAAGGACGCGATGAGAAGAGTTTGAAAGGCTGGTCGCAAAAGATCTGTGGCGTGATTGATAAACAGATCGGCGCATGACACTGTTGCCGTTAAAACAACCAGACGTGACATTATGGAGAAATTTACGATAGAAATTGAGGCTTCGGCTGACTGGATCATGTTTCACTCGATTATGAGACCAGGCCAGGATCGGGCGTTGACCATCCTCAAAGAACTTCGTGAGAAGTATCCGCAAAGCAACTTGCGTGTTGTTAAATGGATTGGAACGCCTCTCGAAACTTAATTCAGGCTTTGAAATAATTGGGTTTCCCTCGCATCAATCCTGCCAGGACATTCCTGGAATCCACAACCAACCGGGCATGTTTTGCCACCATCGAATAGTTTACTGCGTTGTGCGGTGTCACAATCAAGACCACATCAACGTTAGAGATTGCGCGTGGAGTCAGGGCGACGCCGTGGCGGCCCGCAAAACGGGCATGCTCTCGCGAGGGACGGATCACGGGAATATGGGGGTCGTGGAACGCAACTTTTGCGCCCCCCGCTTCAAGCAATTTCCAGATGGCATAGGCAGGGCTTTCGCGATCGTCATCCACATTGGCCTTGTAAGCGATGCCCAACAGCAGCACCCGGCTGTCCTTCAATTTTTTTCGCTTCGCCGCCAGAGCTTTTGCGGCGCGCCGGACGACATGAGCGGGCATGGCCATATTGATCGTGCCGGCCAGTTCGATGAAACGTGTCTCCTGCCCGTACTGCCGCGCTTTCCATGACAAATAAAATGGGTCAACGGGAATGCAATGTCCGCCCAGGCCCGGCCCCGGATAAAACGGCATGAAGCCGAAAGGCTTGGTTTTTGCGGCAGCGATGACGTCCCAAATATCGATGCCCATCGCTTCGAAGACGACCTTGAGCTCATTGACCATCGCGATGTTCACAGCGCGGAAAACATTTTCGGTGAGCTTGACCGCTTCGGCCACACGGCAGGATGCGACTGGGACGACTTGTTTGATGGCCTGCCGATAGAGCTGGGCGGCGCGTTTGCGGCATTCGGGCGTGAGGCCGCCAACGATTTTGGGGACTTTGGCGATGTTGCTTTGCGGATTGCCTGGGTCAACGCGTTCAGGTGAAAAGGCCAGATGGAAATCCTTTCCAGCGCGGAGACGGGAATATTTTTCCAAAACCGACCGCAGTTCCGTGTCTGTTGTTCCGGGATAAGTGGTCGATTCAAGCACAACCAGGGCACCATGTTGCAAATAGGGAGCGATTTCGCGGGCAGTTTTCAAGATATGATCCAAATCCGGCGCGCGATTTTTTTTCAACGGCGTCGGCACGCAGATGATGATTGCGGAACATTCGCTGACCCGGCGGAAATCCGTTGTGGCAGAAAACCGCCCGCGCTTTATTGCGGTGGCGATTTGTTTTTTGGGGATGTGCAGAATATAACTTCGCCCGGCATTCAGTTTTGCCACTTTCTTCCCATCAATGTCGAGGCCCAGGACGCGGCAGTTCGACCGGGCGAACTGCAACGCCAGAGGTAGACCAACATAGCCCAGGCCGACGATCCCGATTTGCGGTGGTTTACGCATCAATGTATAGCAGCATCATGGTCATTTGCGCTTCCGCTTGGCGAGATTTTTTCGCATTCTTGGACGCCCGCAGGACCTGAATCACCAAACCGATCCGTGAACGCGACCGAGAACATTCTGATCATCCGCCTCAAATCCATCGGCGATATTTTGTTTACGCTGCCTGCCGTCCATATGGTCCGCCAAAACTTTCCGGATGCGAAACTGCATTTCATGGTCTCGAAGGAATTCGTGCCATTGCTTCGTGGGTTTCCGGAGATCGATGAGGTGATAGGCCTCGACCGTTCTGCTTTCCGGTCCCAGTCCCTCTTGAAGACCTGCCCACAACTATTCAGATTGGTGAGCGGATTGCGCGAAAAAAGATTCTCCCTGGTGATTGATCTCCAGGGATATGGTGAGACGGCATGGTTGAGCTGGTTGAGCGGCGCGCCGGAACGTTGGAGCACCGTTTATCGATACTCGCGTGGCTGGGCTTATACCCGCAGCGAATGGCGTGGGAAATCGGCCCACCCGGCTGAGGGGCATTTGTTGCTTCTGCAACGATGCGGTTTGCGGTCAGGCGAGATCCAAAACGAATACGTACTTCCGGCGGAAGCGATGGGCGAGGCGCGAAAATTTTTTGAGAAAAACGGCCTGGACGAAAAGAAACCGACATTATTCCTTCAGCCGTTTACCAGTACTCCGAGCCATAATTGGCCATTGGAAAATTTTCTGGCGCTGGCCCGGCATTTTCAGCCCCGGTTCCAAATCCTCTTCGGCGGGGGGCCATCCGAGCGCGAGGCATTGAAACCGGCGTTGGATGCGGGCTTTGTGGCTTCTGCCGGGGTGCCATTACTTGTGAGCGCCGGCCTGGTCAAATTATCCACGCTGGCTGTTGGAGGTGATACGGGGTTGCTGCATCTGGCGGTTGCCGTGGGCAAACGTGTCGTTATGCTCATGCCCAACCCCGGAACCCCCACCCGGCCTTACCAACATCTCGACTGGGCCATCGAGCCGGCGCCTGGCAAAATCGCGGAAGCCATTACCATCAATGAAGTGGTGGAGGCGTGTGAGCGAACCTTAACTGCAAATACAGAAGATTAGTGTTGGAGCCAATAATGGAGTGTGGCGCCTACATCCATATAAAGGTGCGCGAGAATAAGCGGCATTATTCGATTTGTTTTAGCATAATAAATCGAAAAAATGAGAAACATCACGCCATTAGATAAAGCGGCCGGGGCTCCTTGATAAAAATGGTAACTCGTTTGTAGAAGAGTGCTGATAATGACTGCCTTTGTCATGCTGTTCGTCAGGTGTTTTACTTCCGTCATGACGTAGGCCCGGGCGATCAATTCTTCGAAGAACGGATTTACGAATTGAAACAACATCGTTGAAATGAAGATGCTGTCACCGAATAAAAATTGACCGACATGTTCCGAAGACGTTTTCAGATTGATTGTGGTCAAACCAGAAGAATACAGGATCTGATAGAATGCATAACGGGAATAGGATGCCAGATAATAAATAATAACGGACCAACCGATGTCTTTTGCCGTGAAGAACAAGCCCAGATCTGCAAACGATTTGTCCCGACGCAGTAAAACATACCAAAGCAACCCCAGAACCGATACCTGCAATAGGATTCTTGCGCTCCAATTTAATGCCCCTCCTGTCGGATTATGAGAGTAATAGCCAAAAAAAGACGCCGTGGAAAAGAGGATACTGCTTCCAAAAGCTATGGTGCCAATCAGTATGAGTTCAAAAATTCGAATTTGACGATCAGTCCAAACCGTTCGCGGCAACGGGGGAGGAAGAACTGGAGGGGGGGCCTTTGTGCTTTCAGGCGTCGGATTTTCTTTGTTTGAGAGAGGATTGCCATCCACCGGACACAACACACTATCATCGGGATATTCTTTGCCGCAATAGGTGCATGTTTTCATGCAGAATCTTTACGAAAGCTGCTTCCGCCATCTCGCCAATTGTTTTGCGACTTCTTTGGTGCCGGGTGCGCCGGTGAGGTTGCGTTTAGCCATCGCGTTTTTCAGATTGAACACAGACGAGGCATCACGGCCGAATGTCTTATCCACCGATTGCAATTGGGTGAGCGTGAGCCGATTCAGCGGCGTGGCCATTTTTTCCGCGAGGGCCACAACTGCGCCGACCACGTGATGCGCTTTGCGGAACGGCATGCCTTTGCGCACGAGGTAATCGGCTAAATCGGTGGCGAGCAACGCAGGGTCTGCCGCCGCGGCGTTGCAGGCAGCTTTGTTTACGGTCGTATGCTTGAGCATCGCGGCCAGCAGGCGTGTGGTGGCACGGACGGTGTCGGCGGTATCGAAGAGCCGCTCTTTGTCTTCCTGCAAATCCCGGTTATAGGTCATGGGCAACCCCTTGAGCAGTGTCAGGAGCGAGACCAGGTTGCCAATGACGCGGGCGGATTTCCCACGCGCCAGTTCGGCGATGTCCGGGTTCTTTTTCTGGGGCATGAGCGACGAACCGGTGGTGTAGGCGTCAGCGATCTTGATGAAATTAAATTCTGCGGTAGCCCACAGGATAAGATCTTCAGATAA
>DASXYX010000004.1:0-49511 GCA_036502245.1 Verrucomicrobiia bacterium | reverse complement strand
GCGGGAAAATTCTTCGCGCCGTCCGTCGCGTTTGAGGACCATGAGGCCTTCGTGTTCCACCTCTTCGTAAGTGGTGAAGCGATGCCCGCATTTGGTGCATTCACGGCGGCGGCGGATGGTGGCGCCTTCACGCGAGGCGCGCGAATCAATGACTTTATCTTCCTGACAACCGCACTTAGGGCAACGCATAAAACCACATCTAATGGTGGTCGGACTCTTGTATCCCACAAATAGTTGGGGATGTCAAGGACTCGTTATCAACAGAAAACCGCACTTGCTTTCGAGTTGAAATGAGGTACTTTCTTCGGCTCGCGTTTAGCAAAAATTCTGGCGCGCAACACACATTTTGATTTATGGCAACAGCAAACGATCTTCGCCGCGGGATGGCGATCAATTATAACGGCGACATCTCCGTAGTGCTTGATATGCAGCATCGCACCCCGGGCAACCTGCGCGCTTTTGTGCAGGCGACCCTGCGCAGCATCCGCACCGGCAAATCTTCCGATGTGCGTTTCAGTTCCACGGAAAAGATTGAGCCGGTGCCGATGATCGCCAAGAAAATGGAATTCAGTTATAAGGACGGCGCTGATTACGTTTTCACCGACCCGGAAACGTACGAGACCGTGACGCTGGCGGATGAACTCGTATCTGATTCCAAAAATTTTTTAGTAGAAAACGGGCAGGTCACCGTGACGTTCGTGGAAGAAAAAGCAGTTTCTGTCGAATTGCCTTCATCCGTTGTTTTGACAGTGACCGATGCGCCGGAAGGCATCCGCGGTGATTCGGCGAACAACGTCCAGAAAACGATCACGATGGAAACGGGCATCACGCTCCAGGCGCCGTTGTTCATCAAGACCGGCGAAAAGATCAAGGTGGACACGCGCACCGGCAAATATATGGAACGCGCCTAGCCGATTATTGAACTTATTGGTGTAATCCTGGCCCGCCTTGCGCGGGCTTTTTTATTGGCGAAAAAGTGCATTTTTCGAGTTGGATTTGCTTTTCAATTGTTTCGTTTTGGGCTATTGCTAAGGCACGATGTCAACCCAGACAAAGGGAGAATTGATTTTCCGCGGCATTGCCGTCTCAGCCGGCGTCTGCCGTGGAAAAATCCTTGTCGTGCATCGTACCCGCCGGGTGATCACCCGGCGCGAGGTTTCCGTGGATGGACTTCCCGCCGAAGTAGGCCGGTTCGAGAAAGCCCTGGCGCAGACGCGCAAACAGATCTCCGAAGTGCAGCGCAAAGTCGTGGAAAATATGGGCGCCAAGGAAGGCGATATTTTTGAGGCGCACCTGCTCATGCTGGAAGACCGGATGCTGGTGGATGAAGTCATCCGCCTGGTGCGCGACCAGAAACTCAACGCGGAATACGCTTTTCAATCCGTAGCCGATCGTTATTTCACCGCGCTGGCCGGCGTGGATGATGAATACCTGCGCGAGCGCGCCGCGGACATGCACGACCTGACCGGGCGCGTCCTGGACAACCTGCTCGAAGTAAAAAACGAATTCGACCTGCATCACATCACCGAGCCGTGCATTTTGATCAGCCACGACCTTAGTCCGTCCACGACCGCGCAATTGGACAAGAAAATGGTGCTCGGGTTTGCGACGGACATCGGCGGGCAGACGTCGCATACGGCGATCATGGCGCGTTCGCTGGGCATTCCTGCAATCGTGGGATTGAAAACCGCCAGTGAAGACCTGGAAACCGGCGATTATGCGCTGATCGATGGCTATAACGGGACCATCATCGTCAATCCAACGGACCAAACGCTGTTTGAGTACGGACAGTTGGCGAAGATCAAGGCGTCTCTCGATGAAAAGTTGCGGGAGATCACGACGCAGCCGGCCCTGACACTCGACGGAAAAAAAATCACGCTATCGGCAAACATCGAGGACCAGCACGACGTGGAACAGGTCATCGCGCAGGGCGCGGAGGGCGTGGGATTGTTCCGCACGGAATTCCTGTTCATCAACCGCGAGAGTCTTCCGAGCGAGGAAGAGCAATACACAGTTTATCGGGACGTGGCGGCCGCGCTGAAGCCGCACCCGGTGATCATCCGCACGGTGGATTTAGGTGGAGATAAGTTCGCATCGCACCTGCAATTGGCCCAGGAGATGAACCCGTTCCTCGGGTGGCGGGCGATACGGTTTTGTTTGGCGCAACCCGAAATGTTCCGGGCGCAACTCCGCGCCATCCTGCGCGCGAGCGTGGCCGGCAAGGTGAAGATGATGTACCCGATGATTTCGGGGCTGGATGAATTGAGGCAGGCCAACGCGATGGTGGAAAAGTGCAAGGCCGAATTGCGCGCCGAAAACATTCCGTTCAACGAAGACATGAAGATTGGGGCGATGATCGAGATCCCGTCCGCGGCGCTCATCGCTGATACGCTGGCCAAACACGTGAAGTTTTTCAGCATCGGCAGCAATGATTTGATCCAGTACACATTGGCGGCGGACCGGACGAATGAAAAAGTTTCCCACCTTTACGAGCCGACGCATCCGGCGATCGTCCGCCTGATCAAAATGACGGTGGAGGCGGCGCACAAGAACGGCATCTGGGCCGGGGTTTGCGGCGAGATCGGCGGGGACCCGGTGCTGACGCCGTTGCTCATTGGCCTGGGTATAGACGAATTGAGCGCCGCGCCGACGGTGGTGGGGCAGGTCAAATATATCATCCGGCGGTTGAAATTGAGCGAGGCGCAGGAACTGGCTGAATTTGCCCTGCAATCCGAATCTCCCTCTGAAATCTATGCCCGCTGCCAGGAGCTGGCGCGCGCGACGGCGCCGAGCCTGTTTGAGAGCAGAAAATAATCGCAAAAACCGGCTGATAGTATAGATTGTGCGCGCCTTCTCGCGCCAAACAAGGCCGGGGGTTGAAACATAGATCATTAACCATGAAAGTCATCATCCTGGCCGCAGGATACGCCACGCGATTGTATCCGCTCACCCTCACGCAACCCAAGCCGCTGTTGCCGGTGGCGGGCAAACCCATGGTCGAGCACGTGCTCGATAATTTGGCATCCATCAGCGAAATCGACCGCGTCTATGTGGTCACGAACGCCAAGTTCGCCGGGCATTTCCAAAAATGGTCGGAAGGGTATCGCGTCACCAAATCAAAGTTTGATTTTACGGTGGTCAATGACGGTTCCACGGACGACAACAACAAGCTGGGCGCCATTGGCGACATGCACTACGTGATCAAGACGCAAAATGTGGACGATGACTTGATCGTGGTGGCGGGCGATAATCTATTCAGCAACAAGCTGGATGATTTCGGAAAATTTATCCGCCAGAAAAACGCGCCGGTGCTGGCGTTGTATGACGTGGGTGACCTGGAGCAGATCAAGAAATACAATTCGATCACGGTTGACGGTGAAGGGCGCATCACGTTTTTCGAAGAGAAGCCCAAGGCGCCGACAAGCACGCTGACGGGCATCGCGCTTTATTACTATCCGAAATCAGCGCTGCCGCTCATCCAGCGATATATCGCCGAGGGGAACAATCCCGACCAGCCAGGCCGCCTGGTGCAATGGCTCTATCCGCGCACGGCATTTTACACGTGGCGCGTGCCGGGGCTATGGTACGACATTGGTTCCAGGGAGACGCTGGAGGAAGCGAATAAAATTTTTGCGAAGTTTTCATAAGTTCCTGTCAGCTAGTTAAATAGAATCTTTTCTTTTCGTTGTAGAGAACACTTCGGGCAAGCCGGGGTACCGTCTATTATTATAAATTTAGACATTTTTTGTAACTGTTTTCGTCTTTTGGTGTCAATATAGTTGGAATCAGTAAAAAGCAGTTTGAACGGAAATAAAATCCAGACATTTTTTGTCACGTTTTGGCCTTGAGCGGACACTATAGTTAGACGGATGAAAACAAAATCACCCAGCACGGCGCGCGCTTTCACGTTGATCGAACTGCTCGTGGTCATTGCGATCATCGCCATTTTGGCGGCGCTGTTGCTGCCGGCATTGTCGTCGGCCAAACAGCGCGGCTGGACGACGCAATGTATTTCCAATCTGCACCAAATCGGCATAGGGATGAAGATGTTTGCGGACGATAACGACGGATTGTATCCAGAATCCGGCGGGGGTATTTACTGGGGCCAGGTTGATTCGAAGACGGGGAAGGCCAGTTGGCTGGAACAGATTTATCACTATGTGCAAAATACTAATGTATATAATTGCCCCGCCAATATCCGGTTGGGAGCGCCATATCAGGGACCGTACAACTATTTTAACGGATGCAATGCCGCCTATATCGACGCCGGGCAGTATGCGGCGGTCAAGGAAACCAGAATCATGTTTCCGTCCGATTTTGTTCTGAGCGGTGACACGGCGGGCACGGTGGATGGCCCGATTCTTTTTGACCCGCTGAACGCGGACAAAGACGATTTCACACAGAATTGCGTGGGTGGAGCGGCGGACCCGTCCATAACGGAATACTGGCAGGTGCACAGCAAAGGGCAGAACATTCTTTTTGCCGACGGTCACTCCAAATGGTACAAGCAATTCAATGCCGGGGACATGACGTTTGGCTACAACGTCATGACCAATTGGATGGATCCGAATGGGCCATAGTGCATTTCCATCAACACTACATCTTTTCTGTCGATGTTCTTGCAGATTGATTTCCATTTGCTTCGCGGGATTTTCTCTGTTTAATGTGCTCGCATGAAAATTGTTTTAGCGTATTCCGGCGGCCTCGATACTTCAGTGCTGCTTTCGTGGATCAAAGAGAAGTATGACGCGACGATGATCGCGTTCTGCGCGAACATCGGGCAGGAGGACGAGTTGACGGGACTTAAGGCCAAGGCCAAAAAAACCGGCGCAGAAAAGATTTACATCGACGACCTGCAGGAGGAATTTGCGCGGGACTTCATTTATCCGATGATCCGCGCGGGCGCGATCTATGAGGGACAATATTTCCTGGGCACGAGCATCGCCCGGCCGCTCATCGCCAAACGGATGGTGGAGATCGCCAAAAAGGAGAAGGCCGACGCCATTGCGCACGGGGCGACGGGCAAAGGCAACGACCAGGTGCGGTTTGAGCTGACGGCGGCCACGCTGGCGCCGGACCTCGAGGTCATCGCGCCCTGGCGGGACGCTTCATATCGCAACGAGTTTCCCGGACGGCAGGAGATGATCGATTATTGCGCGGCGCACAAGATTCCCGTGCAGGCCAGCGCCAAGAAACCGTTCTCGATGGACCGGAACCTCCTGCATATTTCGTACGAGGCGGGCATCCTGGAGGATCCATGGTTCGATTCCTACGACCTGAAGAACCGGAATCATTTCACGACGCTCTCGGTGTTGCCTGAGGACGCGCCGAACAAGCCGGAGTTCGTTGAATTGGAATTTGTGAAAGGCGACTGCGTGGCGGTGAACGGAAGGAAACTGTCCCCGCTCGGCGTGATGCGGGCGTTGAACAAGCTCGGCGGCAAACACGGCGTCGGCCGCGTGGACATGGTGGAGAACCGGTACGTGGGGATGAAATCACGGGGCGTGTACGAGACGCCCGGCGGCGCGATTTTGCACTTTGCGCATCGGCAGATGGAATCGCTAACGATGGACCGCGAGGTCATGCACTTGCGGGACACGCTCATTCCGCGGTACGCGGAACTGGTATATTATGGTTATTGGTTCGCGCCGGAACGGATGGCATTGCAGGCGCTCGTGGAGGATTCGCAGAAGAATGTCACCGGCACCGTGCGCGTGAAATTATATAAGGGCAACATCATGGTCTCCGGGCGGAAATCGCCGGTGAGCCTGTACAACCCGCATATCGCGACGATGGAAGCCGACCCGACGAAGGCTTACAACCAGGACGATGCCACCGGATTCATCCGGTTAAATGCGCTACGCCTGAAAGTGGCGGCGAAAGTGCAGAAGAAAAAATAAGCGTGGGAAGCCTTTTATGGCGGCGGGGTGGACCTGAGTTCGTAAAAGGCTTTCGGCTGCTGGCCCGCTGCAGGCGCATCCGTGTACAGCAACAAAGTGGCGAGGTTGTTATTGGTTTCCAGCGGCGTCCAGACCGGCAAATTCAGATTGGTAGCGCGTTGCAGGAGATAGGCCTGCGTGAGGGTGCCGCTGAGGAGGAAATTGGTCCCCATCAATTGGATTGAGAGAGGCGATTGCACATAGACTGTAGCAATAGTATTGGTGACTATGCCCATCAGATTGCTCACGATGACAGAATAAGTCCCGCTTTGCAGAATCCGGATATTGTTCGTGATATAGTTGGCATTGGTCGCGCCGGTAATACTCACGCCGTTGAGTTGCCATTGATAGGACGGTGTCGGCTGGCCGGCGGGGTTATTGGTTTGAAGCATGAGGTTGGTGCCCATGGTCGGGAACAAAATGGTTGCCGAGTTGGTCGCGACCGGCGGGACGCCAAATTTCCAATTGATCGTCAGATTACCGACACCCTGGTTGGCCGTGCTCCCGCTTTGATTCAAGGCGCCGACCCAGATCAGATAATTCACACCGCTGGTCGCGGGGAAAGTCACCCGGCTCCATGAAATGTTGTTCGGCCATGTGACTCCGCTCGCTGCGAATACATTTGCCGCAATCAGTGTCGGGGCCACAAAACCCGCTGTTTCAGGATAAACCTGCAGGCAGGTTGAGTATTGGCTGTTGGAAGTGTCCACTTCACAAATGCCGTTGGCATTCGCATCGAAGGCATAAAAGCGGTAGTTGGAATTGTAATAGGAAGTGCCGTCAATATTTGTGGTCAACGCATTCTGGGGCGCGCCGCTTTGAAAATCAGACGTGCTCAATGAACCGAATAATCCGGCGGAAAGAGACGCATCAGCGCTGCGGACAAAGCTGTTGTCCGCACTTCCGGACAGCAAATCCGCCACCTTGCCATAGGTATGCCCGTAGGCCGGGTTCCCAATCTCCAGCCGCGCTGACAAGCTATCCACGACCTGTCCGTTGGTGTTGATGATCTCGACGCTGTAAGGCCCCAGGTTGCTGATCGTGACATTTTTGACCATTAGCGTCGAATTGGTCGCGTTTTTAATCGCGATCCAATTGTTAAATAACCACTGGTAAGTCAGTTGGCCGGAGAGATTGGTGGCCACGACGCTGAAAGTGGCATTGCTGCCGGCTGGAACGACTATGTCCGATGGCTGGGCAAGAATTTGAGGTGCAACGGTCAAATATGATTGAGAGAGGGACAAAACGATATTGCCGGTCGCGCCGGCCAGGCCATCCACGGCAATATGGTAAGTGGTTCCAGCAATGGCATTGAAGCTGGCCTGGCTGGTGAGAAAGCCTCCGCTGTCGTCGTCAGCCGCGATCGAAGTGAGGTTGCTGACGCTCGAACCGGTATAGACGGCCAACAAAGTGTCAAAGGAGCTGCCGGTAGTACTGATAGTGACGCCGCCGTTGATGGGGCACGACCAATTCAACCATACGGAATGGCCGCCGGGCTTGCCGTCAGGCAGAGGCTCGCCTGGCTCGAGCGTGGCCAGGGTATTGCTGCCGGCGCCGATAAAGTTTGTGCCGAACGCATAGCCGGCATTGGTGAAATCATCGGCAAAGGCAAGTGATTGGGTGACGACGGTCACGAGCATGCCGGTGCTGGTGACGGCGCTGACGGGATTGGCGCAGACCACGTCATAAGTCCCGGCATTCTGCGGTAGGGCATTACTGATGACAAAAAATGAATTGGTGGCGCCGTTGATTGGCTGGCCATTGAGGCGCCATTGAAAAGTATCATTGCAACAGGTACTGACAGACATTTCATCGGAGGAACCGGGAGAAAGGGCCTGGTCGCCGGTTTGGAACCCGATGGTCTCGGGAGAGTAGGCGCTCAAATCGGCGCAATAGGTATTGGACACGCTATTGGCATCCATCACGATCACGCAATAATCTCCTGCTTCGTTGGATTGAACGTTGATGACATTCAATACGTTGCTGGTGGAACCTACATAGATGGCTCCATCTCCAATGGGGCCGTCGCTGATGGGAATGCCGTTGAAATACCATTGATAGGTGAATGGGCTTTGGCCCAGAGGGGTGATCAGGAAAGTGGCGTTGCTGTTGACCAGCGCGTTTTCGTCCGCCAGGTTTGTTGTCGTATAAGCAGAGGAGTTGGTGTCAGGCGCGACGACAAAATGCAGGCCGGCGTCATCGGCAAATCCCAGCAAATGAAGGCCCGAGCCGATCTCGATGGTGTCGGTTGATGGGCTGCTGAAACCGCCATGCCGGGATAGAGTATCAGGCCAATAAAGGACCTGGAATTGGGTGCCAACGGGACCGGCTGAAGCCAGTCCATGCTCGAGACCCACGGTGAGTTTGCCGGCCATGGTAAACGTGCCATCGATCGTGAAAGCGCCGAAGATTGTGTTGGAAAAAACATCCACCTGGAGATTACCCGTGGACAGCAAGGTCAGACTGGTTTCAAACAAAGCCGGAGCATTGAATGTTTTGAGGATCCCGCCGCTGACAGATGGATTGGGTCCCTGGACGAGCAGAGAGCCATTGCCGGTGCCATCACCGACCTGCACCTCTCCTTTTTGGTTAATCGTCACGGTTGCAGACAGGTCGCCCGGGGAGTTGGTAACGGTCAACTCATAACCCTGGGTGAGAAATGCCTGGGTGTTGGTGCCACTGGACACCCCGACGGTCAAACTGCCAATGGTCGTGTCGGTGTCAAGATCAACGGTGTATGCTCCGGGAGTGATAATATAAACATCGTCGCCGGGACCGGGAACCTGGTTAGGACTCCAGTTGGTAGGGTTGCTCCAAAAACCACCCGCCACGTTGGTCCAAAGAATGTTCAGGCTATAGGACTGGGCGAGGCCAAGAGAGACAAAAGAACTTACGGCAAGAAAACACAACACTTTCTTAAACCTGCCTGCAGGGAATGCAAATGGCTTGTTCATGGGCTTGGCCTTCTAATGAAGGATATTATTTGAGGTGATGATTGGTTCAATCATTTTTGTGAATTATTTTTCGGTCAATTCGACTTCGCCGATCCATTCGTAGGACGGCGGGTTGGCGCGCAGGATGGTGATCTTTTCCAGATAAAAATGAGACGGGCCGTCGCCCACCCGAAAACTGGTCTCTTCGGCAAGTTCCGGCTCAACGACCTGGCGCATCTGGATGACGGAGCGAAATTTTTCAGCGGCGCTGTCGAATTTTCTCTGCCGGAAATCCTGGAGGGCGTCGGCGAATTTTTCGCGCCATGCCCGGGTTTTTTCCGCCGATTCAACCGGGCCGACGAGATCGAAGATCTCAACGGCGCGTCCAAAGCCCTTGAATTTGAAATGGCCGACCTGACGCCAGACAAAATCCTTTTCGACTTCGCGCTGGACCTCGCGCGTGGCCAGCACCTGCGTGCCCATCTGTTTGTTGAGGCCCTCGATCCGGGAAGTCAGGTTGATGCTGTCGCCGATGGCGGTGTAATCGAAGCGCGTGGAGCTTCCGATGTTGCCCACACATGCTTCACCGGTATGCAGGCCGGCGCGCGTCCGCAATGGCAGCGTCCGCTCTGTGGCATCGAATCGCACGAGTTGCTCGCGCAGGCGCAGGGCCGCCAGCGCGGCGCGTTTGCGATGGTCCGGCTGGGGCAGCGGGGCGTTCCAGATGGCAAAAATGGCGTCGCCGATCAATTTCACGACCGTGCCATCGGTCTCATGGATGCATTGCAGGGTGGTCTCAAAATATTTGTTCATCAGATGGACCAGATCGTCGGAGCGCATAGTCTCGCTGATGCGCGAAAAATTGGCGATGTCCGTGAAGAGAATGCTGATCTCCTGTTGAGAGCCGCCGACCTGCCGGGCTGTGGGGTCATTGAGGAGCCGTTTCACAAGCTTTGGAGAGAGATGCAAGGCCAGCGATTGCTCAACGAGTTGCTTTTCGACATAAAGCCGAAGCGAATTGAAGATGATGGCGCACAACAACGCGATGGCGATCTCCAGGATTGGGATGAGCCAGGCGAACCAGATCAGGCTGTGCCAGGCTGTTTCCAATGCCAGTGCCATGACCAGTAGGCATGCGGTGAGGGCAACCAGTGTGGCTGTAAGCGGTTGAAAACGTATGAGGCCGAACCCGGCGCCGGCTGCGACGAGCAGCACCAGCAGGCTTTCCAACGACAAGGGCATCCGCGTCAGCCAGAGGTGATGCAGGATGTCTTCTGTGGCGGTCGCGTGGATCTCTACCCCGGGTGCAAAACCATTCCGCCCATAAGAATACGGTGTGCGGTATTCATCTTTGCCTTTGCCGGAAAAATCCGCAGTAAGCTCTGCGCCGATAAAAACGATTTTGTTTTTAAAGAAATCCGGCGGCGGGCCATTCGGTTGCAGGGCGATAAAATAGCTGACACTGGGAATGCTGCCGGGCGGGCCAAAATAATTGAGCCAGACGTTCTTTGCATCCTGGGGAAAAGATTGGGCAGCTGAGGGATCGACAAATTGCGCCACAGCAAATGGGAGCCAGGGTATATTATCCTGTCCCGACAGGTTTTGAATGATGGGAAAGCAATGACGGATGCCATAATCGGGGTCTTGAATAAAATTTACATTGCCCCAGGCGGCCGCTCCGGCGCGGAAAGGTGCATAGGGAAATTCTTCCCAACGCCCATTAGCTCCGGGCATCGTCTCATGTTCGACAAAATTTGCGCCTAACGCCACTCGTCTGCTTTGTTTGATTGCATCGGTGAATTCCGCATCCACCTGCGTGTCTTCGGACGGGTCGGTGAACAGGATATCGAAGACAATGGCTCTCGCGCCGGCGGTACTGAGACGTTGCACCAGTTCCGCATGCAAGGAACGGTCCCACGGCGCAGTGTACGGTTGTTTTAATTCCGTATGCGACTTTTCATCCATGTAAACCATGACGACATCATTTGCGGGAATATTTTTACGGAGCGCCTGGGGCAGGTCATAGCTCATCCGCGTGACGCCATCGCCGATCCGGAAAAACAAAAGCACGAAGCCAACGAGCGCTGCGAGCACTGCGGCAAAGATTCCCGCGGAAAGTCGTGGCCGGAACAATTTCATGCGCTAAAAATAGAACTGAAAGCTGGCCTCCAGTGTGCGAGAGCGTGGGATGTCGGAATACAGGTTCAACGGATTCAATTGATAGTTCTGGTTGGCGATATTGAGCAAGCCGACCTGCAATTGGGCCTGGCGATGCCAAAAGCGGTAGCCGCCATAAAGATTGAACTGCCAGAAATAATCGCCGGGCAGGGAGGGGGAGTAATCATAATTTTTTTGGCCGTACCAGAGCGCGTCGGCGCGGGCGTAAAATCCGGAGCTGTGGTTGAACAACACGAACATATCGGCCTGGCTCAATAATGCGGAATTTTTGACATCGTTCGCGCTGCTGACCGAGGCGGGGATCTGCGGATAGATAGTCCTCAATGTCGCGTCACTGAGTTGGTAGGTTGCGCCCACCGACCACCAGTCGCCCAGAAGCTGGTTCAGGGTCACCAGCAAATCTTTTTCGGTGTATTTGAGATTTTGCGGGGTGCTGTCGGGAACAAACGGCTGTGAGGAATACGCATCGAAGTCGCCAACGGTCCTGCCGGCATCGGAATTAAGCCAATCTCCTTCTATGCCCAGGTAGGTATCGGTGGAAAATTTTTGGTCGAGGGCCAGGCCGAAGGTCTCGAATTTGGCGCCGGAGATGGAACCGGCGACCGTTTCGGGAATAAGCGAGCGGTAGGCCTGGTTGAACCCGGCAAACTGGCTTGGCTCCAGGCGAACACTTTCATCCAGGCTGACGCCTCCCAACGAGCGGGTGTAGGCAAAACGAACGACCGTATCTTTTGCCGGCGTCCAGATGAACCCGGCCTTGGGCGAAAGTTCGGATTCATTTTTTGCGCCGGACACCAATGGCGGGTTGAGATAGTCGTCGGGGTAATGCAACCAGTCAAAACTTCCGCCAAGAAACAATTGCAACGGGCCATCGCCTCCCAGTGATAAATAGCCATAAGTGTCAGCCCGTTGCATGACTGAAACGTCGTTTTGGTTGAGGCTGGAACTGGCCAGGGGAGGGACTCCGAAAAAGATGGTGGAGGTGTTGCCAAACAACGTTGAAGTCGAAGCTCCCAGGGCGGATTGAGTGTTGAACTGTCCGTATTGGTAACGCGCGCCGGCGATGACGGAGAAATCACCAGATTCCAGGATCTGTTGGGCCTCGGCTGAATAGATGACGAGGTCGTTGTGATAATTTTCCGCCGCAGTGGGAAGGCCAGGGGTGGGCACGCCTACTATATTTCCGGAACCGTCACGGGCCAGCATCAAAATCGGGGTAATGGGATTCGTGAACTGAGACGTGTCCTGAAAGCGTCCGGCGAGTGCAAGAAAGTGCGAGCCGGGACTGAATTCATGATGATAACCGATGATCGCCAGGGGCGTCTGGGTTTCTTTGGTTTGCAGGCCGGGGTTGGCGCTCGCAGGATTATAATACTGGTTCAAATCGCCCGCTGTTGCGTTGTAGTAGGTCACTTGTCCAAAAACGGAATCCTGCGCGGTCAATTGGTCTTTGATCTCCGCCGAGAGAGTCAATTGCTCCTGCTGGTTGTTGGCCTGCTGGCCGGGGTCTGATAAATAGTCAAAATCAACTGCGTAAGCGATGTTGCCGAACGTGCCGTACTGCGAACCGGCTTCTCTCCACGCGCCACGGCTCAAGTAAGTCGTGTCCGATGCGACTCCAACGCCGTCGTGCGAAAATAATTTGGCGTATTCCTGTTGGGAAACGTTTTGCGATAAGGTATTGGCGCCAACGGGCGCGAGGAGATTGGCGACGAGATATTCGCTATACCAGGGGGTCTCGTAGCGCAGATTGACTTGATTGGGGTCGCGCAACTGGTCGTAGCTGTTGGCCAGGAACAGGTGCGCAGAATAATTGGCGTAATCGTCATTCACGGCATGGACGGCTTCGCGCATGGCGACCTGTGTCATGCCCGCGTCCTGGTAGATGGTCGCCAGATTGGCGCCGCGGACGGCTTCATCTTCATCCAGGAGCAACCTCGAACGATAGACCGACCGGTTGTCATTGAGCGCTTCGGAATTCTGCAATTCGCGGATGGCCTCATTGATCTGGTTCTGTTGCTGGTGCATGAGGGCCAGGTAGAGCAGGCTGGTGGGGTCGTTCGGGTCCAGTTTGCGCGCGAGCTGCAATTCGTGTTCGGCGCGGGCATCGTCATGGACATCGGCGAACGCCTTGCCGAGATAACTGCGCAGCACAGAGCGGTCCGGTTCGAGGGCGGCGGCGATCTGCAGGTCTTTACGGCCCGCCTGGATATTTCCACTGTGGATTTCGCAGAGGCCGCGGCCCAGCCACGCATTGGCGAGCGCACCGTCCAACTGGATGGCGCGGTCAAAGGCAGAGCGCGCGTCGGTCATTTTATTGTCCGCGCTGAAGAGAAAGCCGGTGAGCGCCAGTGCCTGTGCATTACGCGGCGATAAAGCCACGCTTTTGTTCAACGCTTCGGAGGCTCGCGCAGTATGTCCGAAGCTGAACTCCAGTTCGGCGACGCGTTCCCACGCAAAGCCGGAATCGGGAGCGATGGCGGCGGCCTTTTGCGCCGCGTCCAGTGCCTGCGGCAATTGGGAACGTGATTGGAGATAATACGATTCAGCCAGCCATTCGGTGGCCAGTTGTGGTCCGCCGGTGCGCCGCCACTCTTTGAATTTCACCGCCGCGATCAATTCACGCGTGGCATCAGCCAGTCGTGAAAGATTGTCCGCGCCGGTTGAAGTGGACGGCAATTGCGCTTCGCATTGGTCCACCAGGCCGGCGGACAGAAGCAAGTTGGCGTAATAAATTTTTTCTGCCGGGGAATCCGGTTGTCGGCCCGCTGGATATTCCCGGAGCGCGCCGGGCAGATCGCCGCTACGATAAGCCGCCAGGGAACCGGAGAGAATCTGTTGATGCGCGGCATCCAGTCCCAATTCCGCCGGGTCCAAAATAGCGGGATAATACAGCGTCCACTGGATGATGTTGGCGGCGTCCAGCATGGCCGTCTTGCGCGGCGCAGCACCGGCATCAATGACGGCTTCATCGCCGCTGCTGAGGGAAATGCTCCCCTGGTGGTTCGCCAGATCAACCGCGCCATCCATCAACGCAACGGTTGTGCGCCCGTCAGCGGCGACGTTCAGGGCAAATTCTGTCCCGCGGATCGCGCCGCTGGCGACGGCAGTGTCGAATTGGATCTGTTCGGGCTGCTCGCGGCTGAAAAAATAGGCCGCGCCGGAACTGACGTGCAGCGTCGGCTTGCCGTTTTCGTTTTGGGCCGGTTCGAGTTGATATTCCATCAATTCGCCGACGCGCAGCACACTGAGATTTGAAAGGCGCAGGAGGGCGCGGCTTTTGGGGCCGGTCCGCAATTGATAGCCGCCGGCCAGTTGCTGCCCCACCACGGCTGTCGTCCAATTGGTCGAACCGGCGGGCAGAACCTCGACCTGGCCTTCAAAGCTGACCAGGACGGTCGATTGGTCATTCGGAACGGGGGCGGCGGAGGCCGATGAAAAAAGAGTGGCGCATAAAAATGCCATTCCAATCATTAAATGGGGAACGGATTTTTTACGGGAAGCTTCTGCGAGCTTCGTAAAATGCACAGGTAACTTAAATCAGAATTAGATTAACGCGTCAAGCGTCAGGATTGGACGGCAAAGCGCTTATTTGGAATTTGGGCGGGGCGCTGTGAAAATTAAACCAGCCGCGCGGCTACAACTTTTCTTCAAACGTTCTGGCTTGGTTTCGTGATGAATGCCGTATCGCCCTTGACGACGTTCCGCAGATCGGCAAAGACGATGATGCCCGCGCCGGTCTGCAACAGTGTTTGGACTTCGGCTTCAACCTGGTGGTTGACGTACTGTTGGGCGTTGCCGATAACGACCATGGTGCCATCGGGCAAATAGCCGACGCCCTGGCCCTTGTCTTTGCCTTCGCGCACGACCCGCAGGTGGATGAGTTCGCCGGGAAGCAGGATCGTCTTCAAACTTTTGGACACTTCATGGAGATTGACGCAAAGAACTTTCTGCAACGCGGCGATCTTGGTCATATTGTAATCGTTCGTGAACAATTTCGCGTTGAGGTTGCGCGCCAGGCGCACGAGTTTGGCGTCCACGTCCTTTTCGTCCGGAAAATCACCGTCATGGATGCGCACTTCAATGTTGGTGTTGCGCTGGATGCGGTTGAGCATCTCCAATCCGCGCCGGCCGCGCGCGCGGCGGATGGCATCGGAAGAATCGGCGATCTGCTGCAACTCACGCAATATGAAGCGGGGCACAACGATGAGTCCTTCGAGCAACTGGGTGTCAATCAGGTCGGCGATACGGCCGTCGATGATGACGCTGGTATCCAGCAGGAGCAGGTTGTCGGGCTTGTTTTGCGGGGAAAACCGGACGTAAGGGATGATGAGCGAAAAATCCTCTTTATTGCTCCGCATGGCCAGCACCATGCCGATGTAACCGAAAGCGAGGAACAGGCTGAGACGGATGAGCCAGCGCTGCGGGTCATCGGCATTTTCAAAGAGGCCGGAATGATCGATAAGAAACGCCACGGCCCACCCCAGGAGCAGCCCGAAGGTGATGGCGGAAAAGGCGCGCAGGGAAAATCCTTTCACCATCTCATCCACCGCGATGAGCAGGCCGCCGAAGCCGAAGCCGATGAGCATCCCATAGATTCCGCTATGTGGATGGCTGACAAATTCGGGGCGCACCTGGCTCAGGGCGTAACCGCCCGCTGTGCACAGGCTTAAAAAAAGGATGCGGATGACCCAAAGTGGTTTCATGGTCGTTTTTCTTCTGGTTCGCGACGGGATGGAGCGCTGGTTTCCTCTTCATGATGCCAGAGGACATGCCAGAGGCCGTAACGATTCAGATTGCTTGAGGTCATCGCGAGATTGGCGGCGATGGCCTGCACGTTGGATGAGAGATCGGGATTCTGCAAAATGGTCCCGGCCAGCCCCTGTCCGGATTGCATGCCGTTCATCAGGTTGGTCAGAGTTTCGGTCGCTGACTCAATGTTCTTCATCGCGGAAGTGATCTGCACACCGTTCGTATCCAGCAGAATATCTGCCGAACCGGCCAATTGCGTCAATTGTTTCGAGAAAAAAAGCATATTACTGACCGCCGAGCTGACCGTGTTCCGGTTGGTGGCAACCAAAGTGTCAATGTCGTACATGGCGCCCACGGCATTCTGCGAAAAGTCACGCATGTTGTTGATGGCGAGGGAAAGGTTGGTCATCGTCTGCTCGTTGAGCACGGCCTTTTGCAATTGCGAGACAGATTCGTCCAATTTCCGGGCAGTATCATCGATCCGTTCGATGAACCCGGCGGCAGACTGGGCGACTTCCTGGAGATTGAAGGGCGGCAGGCATTCCACCGTAGCGTCATTCGTTAAAATGTCGCCCTGGTTGTGCGTGGGTTCGATGGCCACGTATTTGTCCCCCAGGAAACCCGACTGCTCGATGACAAATTGCGCGTCGTTGTGGATCTGGTTGTACTGTTTGTAGATGCTCAGGTCGATGGTCACGCTTTTGCCGTCCGGCTCCAGTTGGATCGCCTCGACACTGCCCACCTGCACGCCGGACAGGAGCACTTGCGCGCGCGGCAGAAGCCCGCCGACGTTGGACGCGTGCATGCGCACGATGTAAGTGCCATGGAAAATGCTGGTGCCCTTGCTGAATTGGACCAGCAAAGCTGCGACCAAAACCAGCCCGATGAACACAAACAGGCCGACTTTGGTTTCCAGTCGTTTATTTTCCATCGCGGGCACGATAACAGACAATAATGACTTCCGCCAGTTTCAGATTCCGATAAATGCAGGCTAGGCTTTGGTTGGATGCAACTCGGTTTGGAGGCGGGCCAGGGCTTTGGCGAGCGCGTCCCAATCGGTTTCCGTGGTCTCCCAGCCGGCGCTGAAACGCACCGCGCGCATCGCCTGGGCCGTCTTGAAACCCATCGCCGCAAGCACGTGCGATGGCTCCTCCTTGCCGGTCGTGCAGGCGGAACCGGTCGAAACGGCAAAGCCCGCTTTATCCAGGCGGACCACCCACAGGTGTTTGCGGTCGCCATCGGGCATGAGGGCGGACACGGTGTTCCACAGGCGCGGTGATTTGGCGCCGATGATCGTGGCTTCGGGCAGGATGCGCAAAAACTCGCGCTCAAAATTCTCGCGCCACAGACCGCGCAAAAGATGCTGGCTGTTGGCGACTTGTTTCTCGCGCACTTCCAGCGCGGCGATCATGGCCGCGATGATGGGCACGTTCTCCGTGCCCGCGCGATTGCCGCGTTCCTGCTTGCCGCCCAACAGGAGCGGCGTCAGTTGCGTCTTGCGCGGAATTTTCAGGAAACCCACGCCGCGCGGCCCGCCGAATTTATGCGCCGCGCCGCTCACGAAATCGCATTGGCCCAAATCTTTGGCCGGCATCTTGCCGAGCCACTGGACGGCGTCGGTGAAGAACGGCACTTCATAGCTCTGGCAGATGGACAATATCTCGCGCCAGGGCTGGATGACCCCGGTCTCGTTGTTGGCCGCCATCACGGACACGAGGCCGGGCCGCTTGTCGGCCAGCTCCATCGTGAGCCAGTCAAAATCGATGACGCCGTCGGGCGTGGCCGGGATGAGCCGCAGGCGTTTGCCGAAATGATGCTGTGAGGATTCCATCACGCACGGATGCTCGAGGCTGGAGACCCAGACCTCCGCTTTGGGATCGAGCGTGCGCGCGAAATGATGCATCACCGTGTTGTTCGCCTCCGTGGCCCCGCTGGTCCAGACGATCTCGGACGGCTGGCAGCCCATGAACCGGGCCAGCGCCTCGCGGGCGGCGCTCAATGCCGTGGCGGCGCGGGTGCCGGCCTGGTGCATGGATGAAGGATTGCCGCCGATCTCCTCGGTGACCTTCAACCAGGCCTCGCGCGCCTCGCGCATGACCGGCGCGGTGGCATTGTAATCAAAATAAATCACGGGCCGGATAGGATATGCTTTTTGAAGGGACTGGCGAGTTTTTTTGATGTGGCCATAGGGCCCGGTCTCTTGAAGTTGGTATAATTTTGGTTGAATTCATAAACGTCAATTCGCATCAATTCGCATCACAAAATTTTGGGTTTGGGTCCGATTTGCAGGGCTGGTAGGGCGGGCATCCTGCCCGCCGGTGACAATGGCTTCCAGCCATACGTTTTTCTTTTCATGTTTCATTCCGTCAACAAATGCCGGGCAAGATGTCCGAACAACTGGCAGGCAGGATGCCTGCCCTACATATGTCCCTACACTTCTCATGGGATGATTTAAGCAGGAAAAAGAGGAGGTGTAATGTTGCCCGGAAACAAAAAACGACCAAAATCACAATCTGCTACTTTTTTCGATTGGTTCAATAGCAAAAGTCAGCAGCCGCAGCCCAATGTCACGAAGCTGTTCCGCAGTGGAGTTGCGTCGTGATAGCAGGCCGTTAGCGCAGAGAAAAGTAGCCTCCTGGAGGTCTTCGCCGCTATTGAGAAGCTTACGAAGGCCGTCGCCTACACTGATGCCTAAATGCTGCCAGCGATTAGGAAAACAATGCTTCAATGCCTCCAGCCAACGCTGTGGCCATTCGTTTTCTATAGCGTCGTCGAGGGTCAATGCGGCAATAGCGAGGACACGACCGAGGTCTTTATTGCGGCGTTTATGTGGCCTGCCTAAATACTCAGTCCCTTGAACCGGATCGGGCAAAAACGGACGATGTTCCAAGAGGTTTGCGAGCGCCATCATCTCGGGACGAGCACAGCGGACACCGAAATCTGTGGTTTGCGCGTCATGAGTGGCAATGCCGGTGAACTGAAAGCTGGGTAAAGCATAGACCTCACCTGAAGAAAGAGGAAGTGGAGTCCAAATACGCATGTTCTGGTCTTCAGAAGCAGGCTCAGTGAGCAGCTCGATGAACCATTCGCCACCGTTGGGCGGATATAGGCGAATAGCCGGAAGTTTATCGATGGGTGTGTCTTTGGTCCCAGGCTTTCCGAATTCGCCTTCACTTTTAGGTCGCCAACCAGCGGTTAGAAGCCGTTCGGCGATTACGCGGCCTTTCTTGACTGCCGTGACCTGAGGGGAGAGGACACAATCGATGTCTTTGGTGCGAACACCGAACAATTCATTGCCTTGAAAAAGCCAATAGCCTGCAGCGAGGCTGCCAATGATAATTATATTTGAATGCAAATCGGCTGGGAGGGCAGCAGCAACCTGGGCCAGGACTTTGTGCGGAGAGACTTCTTTAGTTTCTGGTTTCATATAGAAGTAGGAATTAATTCCCGTCGAGCGCTTTTCTGACAGTGGTTTTAGCCTGTGTCTCAAGTTGGGTAAGAAACTGGGAAGCTTGTGCGTCCAGCCGGGCTTCAGTCAGATCAAACAGGCATTCCACTGGATCAGCCCAGGCTAAACCTCCATCCCGGCGCGTGAAGAGGGAATCGGCGTGGTTAACGGCATGGATTACCACATTCGCCGGAGCAAGTGGGTCCATGACGCGCTTGAGTGCGGGGTCGAGTTGCTTGAGGAACTGGAGATCCATTCGCCTGCCCGGACTGTGAAGGGAGAGGTCGAGGCGAGGCGTTCCTACAAGATTAATGTCTGGAAAATAGTGCCTTGCGCCGAGCACTCCTCCGAGAGCGATCCCCGGCGGGTTAAGTTTTTCGAGACGGCGAAGATGGGATTCCGGGGAGCGCGGTTGTCCGGAATGATCGACAAAACGAGCGGTGAAACGGGCGCGAGTGGCGATAGCCGTCAGGCGGGCGAACTCTTCACGAGGGAACCAGCGGAGAACGACACGGCGATCGGAACATCGCTCCAGCAAACTGCCAAGGGAGCCGAGCGCACGGGCAACGGCTGGATATGAGCAACCAGCAGTGCGAGCGATCCATTCAGAAGTAACTGGTTCTCCAGAAGTGAGCAGACGGTGTAGCAGGATTTTTTGGACCACAAAAGTGTAGTCGATGCGGGCTGTGTTCCTTGTTGTTCCGCGTTCTACTTGTACTACCTTAGTAATTGTCTGCGAGGTTTGTGCGTCCGGGTCATGAGGGATTCCGATGATGCGTTCCTCAGAAAATAGACAAATGGTGAGCCTTTGCAAAAGATCGGGCTGTAAGACCGTAACAGCGCGTTCCCACTCACTTTGCAAACGTTCCCTGGTGATTGGTGAATCAGCGAGAACGATGTACCCATGTGCCGAGGGAATCCCGGCAATATCGTATGCGATCTGCATCATACTTGTGCGCAGAGTACGTACGGCATCAACCCCAAACTTCACTTCAATTACGTCGTCGCCAACTCGTGCATCTGGTGAATGCTCGTATCGAGCAATTCGCAGTGGTTTTGCATTCATTTCATATTAACTTGCAGCATTAATATAAAACCTGCAAGTAAATAATTAACCTGCAAGTAATAATTATAACTCGCACATACTGAAGTAAATACGGCTATTGCTTCTGTGTTTCCTTTGTGAAGACGACGAGAGATTTCATTTTGGCGTTGCCAGCCGGAAAAAACCGTCCCCATTCGATATGGGCAATGTGACTTCATCGTTCAGATTGGTCAGATTCAGGTATGGTTGGTTGGTTATGGCAGACCAATTTCGCAGATCGGCGCTCTGCTGGAGGACAAAGTTTGTGGAGGGTATAATCCATGAAAGCTCTAAATTTGTTGCGAGGATGTTAACATTTAATCGCGGCGATGGAACCGTTTGTAACGTCCAAATCCAACCTCCTTGTACTGAATCGTTCTCTGACATTGCAATTAATTTATTCCCGTCTGCCGAAGACGATATTGCTCCCCACATGTTGGTTGGACTATCGGATGGGATCCAAGTTTGTGCCCAATTGGTTGAAATATATATTACGTCTGGATAATTATCCCAATTTGCTCCTGCGGCAACCATCCTTTTACCATCCGCTGACGAAGCGATTGCGTTCCAGTCTTGGTCTGGAGTTATAATCGAAGTCCAATTTGCTCCAAAATTTGTTGAAACAAACATGCCTTCGCCACTAGTCGGAAGTGCAGCCGTCAAAAATTGGCCGCTTGCAGATGAACAGATCGCAAGGAGTACTGTTTGGATAGGAGATTGCACCCAACTGACTCCAGAATTTGTAGAAATATAAACATTACCCCAACTTGACCCCATTAGGGTCGTTCCGTCTGCCGAAGAAGCAAGGCTGACCCAATCGTCGTCCGGCCAATTGCTTGAAGCACTGGTCATTAGCCAACTAAATCCGGAATTGGTTGACCTATAAACCCCGCCACCGCTAACTCCAGCAACCAGTTTTGTCCCGTCGGCTGATACGGCTAAACAACTCCAATGATTACTTGGAGCACTGGTTATATTCCAAACACTGCCAGAGTTGGTAGAAATATAAATAAGGCCAAGATTTCCATTTTCATCGTTCTCATCACATGCCATTATGCGTACCCCATCCGCCGACATTGCAACCGTTATCCAAGGATTAATAGGCGCACTTGTTTGGAACCATGAATTACCTGACTTTGTCGACATGTAGATGCCGCTGAATGTTGTCGTTACAGCCATAATACTTCCATCTGATGAACAGGCAACGGAACTCAAAGGCATCTGAGGCAGGTTCGCCTGCACCCATTGTTGTGAACGAGCGGAGTATTGTTCCATCAATATCAGTGTGAAGAATAATGTAATCCTAAAGAAATTCATGTTCTGATTACCAATACAACCTTTATGCCCTAATCACTCATTAGAAGTCAATTGCCTTTAGCCAAAACGTTATCACTGCTTCTGCGTTTCTTTGGTGAAGGCGACGAGGGATTTGATTTTGGCGGTGGCGGCGGCGTCGCGGATCTTCACGACTTTTCCCCAGGGCGCATCTTCATCCGCATTGATGGCCAGGACGAGGTTGGGATTTTTGGAGGCTTCCTGTTTCAACCGGTCCTGCAATTGCTCAAAGGTCACCGCCGTCTTGTCCACGAAATACATGCCGTTGGTGTTGATGCTCACGACGAACGGCGGATTTTCATTCGCGCCGGGTTTGTGGGCCTGCGTGGATTCGGGCAGGGCCAATTTGAGCGCGGACTGCTGCTTGAACGTGGTCGTCACGAGCAGGAAGATCACGAGCACGATGAGCACGTCGATCAAAGCCACGATGATGATGGCTGGCGTGGTGCGGCGTTTGCGGACGTAAAAGTGCATTTGGTTACTAGTTACAGGTTAAAAGTTACAAGTAACCTTTGTTCATTTCCGGGTGTATTGGCGGCGGATGAAATCGTCGCAGAGGGCTTCCATCTCGACGGCGAAGACCTCGACTTTTTTGCTGAAATAACTCCAGGCGACGAGCGCGGGGATGGCGATGAGCAGGCCCATGAGGGTGGCGCGCAAGATCAAAGCGATGCCCGCAGCCAGTTTGGCGGCGTCGTTCAGGCCGGTCTGGCCCACGTCGCCGAAGACGGTCATCATGCCGGCGATGGTGCCGACCAATCCCAGCAGCGGAGCGATGCCGACGATGATCTCCAGGATGACGAGGCCGCGCTCGAGCCGGACGATCTCATTGCGCGCGGCGGTTTGCAGCGCGTCCACGTTATCGTCCTTGGACCAGTCGAGTCGTTCGGCGGCGAGTTGGATCAGCCGGCTGAGCGGGGAGGGCCGGAGTTCGCAGAGGCGCACAACCTTTTGGACGTCCTCGGGCGTGTGGCATTTGAGCAGGGCGTTGGCGACATCCGGCGGCACGACGCGCGCCCATCGCAACGTCCACCAGCGTTCTACGATGAACGCCAGGCCGACGATGGAGGTGAATCCCAACAGGATATAGATCAGTTCGCTATAGATAGTTTCTCCCATAATTTTTCAGTAATAGTAAAAGGTAAAAGTGATTTCGCGATAATTTGCGCCGACCATCCGGTGCATGTCCTCCGGCCACGCGGCAAACGGCGCGGGGTCATTGATGGCATCCTCGCAAATCGTGCCAAGGAGTTCCCCGACGGAGCTTTGCAAAACGTGCATGTCGGTAATGGAGCCGTCGTAATTAAGGTGAAAACGCAAGGTCACGCTGCCGGTGCGGTCGAGCGCGAATTGCTGGCTGTCGAGGAGTTGATACCAACGCGCGGTGACAGCGCCGATGAATGCCTCGTCATACGCGCCGAAGGCCGTGGACTTGGCATCCAGGGTCGGCTGAAGCGCAACTGCATGTGCGCCGCCCTCCTGGTGTACAAGCATGCCGGGAGGCGGGGAGGGACGGACCTGCGCCAGTGTGCGGGGGCGCTGTTGCTGTTGCTGCTGCTGCTGAGTGCGCAATTCTGTCAGTTTGGCGAGCGTCAAATCTCCGGGATCGGTTGTCGGTTGCGGTTGCGTCTGTTCGGGCTGGGGCGCGGGCATCAATTTGTTGAATTCCGCACGCGGCGCCTGGGACGTCTGCGGAACATCGTTTTGCGTGCCCTTGATCTCCGCAATGTCGGAATCGCGATGAGTGGAATCGGCGGCGCGGGAGTTTTGCGAGCTATAATACTTGGCTTTGTCCGGCGCGGTAGGAGATGGATTCTGCACCATGACGAATTCCAGCGGTTGTTCCGGGGTTTTTACGACCGGGGCGGGGGCGGGAAAGGCGAGTTTTCGCGCGAGCAGATGCACCCAGGGAATGCGGGCCAGTTCCCTGCTCAGCTCGTAACCGCCGTAAATCACCAGGTGCGCCGCGACGGAGATGGCTAAAGCCATGGCCAACCGCGTGTTATCAAAGCGGTTGAAGCGCAGCGACTGTAATCGTGTGCCGGTGAGGGCCATGACCGAGTAATTTGCCGCAGAAATAGCGACCCGGCAAACCAATTTCAAAGACAGTGGAAACATTCAACCCCGAAAGTTTTCGGGGCAGGCATTCAACATGCAATGAAAGAAAGTCGGGGCCGGTCTGAAATCGGAATTAGTTAAAAAACTCTGGAAACGCCGCGTGAGGGCACGCGACCTACAGAATTCGGAATTCGCGCATTTTGTAGGCCCGGTGGCCTCACCGGCAAGCTTTTCACCGGCCTGTTAGAACTTTTTTCAAACGCTCTGGGCGTTCGCCGGAGGAAAGGCCGGCAGGGAAAGCAGTGGCTGCTCGTTTCCGCCATTGGCGATCAGGAATTTTTTGCCGTCGGCAGTCCGGGCCACGTTCAATTTCATCGTCAGCGCGTCTTTTTCGAGATAATAGGCAAAAAGATTATTTTCGATGGATTCAATGGCCTGGGTCTGTGAATGCTTCCACGATAATTTTCCAGACACGCCGCCGATATGCGTGATGCGGTCGTGCGACTCAAATTGAGCCGGTATCTCAGCCTGATCAACCCATTGCACTTTTAACAAAATAGCCACACGTCAAAGTCGGCTTTCTATGCAGCTACTCTATATAAATTTGTTGTTCTGAACAAGATTCGTTTGTGAAACAAATTACCGCTGATTGTTAAAAAAAGGTTAATTGGAGACGGCAGGCTTTGCCCGCCAAAATAATTCCATCTTTCAACCAACTTCTAATTCCTCTACTTTCTTGCGATGCAGCAAACGTTGACGCTTGGACATTCGCCCGACCCTGATGACGCTTTCATGTTTTACGGGCTGGCCAAAGATTTGGTTCCCACGCACGGTTTCCGGTTCGAACATATTCTCCAGGACATCCAGACCCTGAACGAGCGGGCCACTCGCGGCGAACTGGACATTTCCGCCGTCAGCATCCATGCCTATGCCTATGTGAGCGACAAATACGCCCTCCTGCCTGCCGGCGCCAGCATGGGCGATGGCTACGGCCCCATGCTTGTGGCCAAACAAAAATTTTCGCGCGAAGAGATCGCCCGCAAAAAGATCGCCGTGCCCGGCGCCATGACCAGCGCCTTCCTGGCCCTGCAACTGTGGTTGGGCAAGCCGGCCAAAGAATTTAATTTCGTTGTCGTTCCCTTCGACCAGATTTTTTCCGCCGTGAAAAAGGGCGTCGCCGAAATCGGCCTCATCATCCATGAAGGCCAGCTTACGTATCAGAACGAGGGGCTGGTTGTCTGCGAAGATTTGGGCGTCTGGTGGGGAAAACAAAACGACGGCCTGCCGCTGCCACTTGGCGGGAATGTCATCCACAAGAAATTTGCGCCGGAAACGCGACGGACCATTTCAAATGTCCTGACGGCGAGCATCCAGTTCAGTCTGGACCATCGCCCGGAAGCGGTGCAACACGCCCTGCAATACGCGCGCGATATGGGACGCGATCTCGCCGACAAATTTGTAGGCATGTACGTCAACCATTGGACCCTTGATTATGGGCCGCGTGGACGCGACAGCATCCGGCGTTTTCTCGGCCAGGCCTTCGAGCGCGGCCTGATTCCCCACCGGCAGGAACTGGAATTTGTGGAGTAAGCTTTCGTTTTTGAACAGCATAACCACTATTTGTCTTTCTTCCATTATCGCGGTTTTCCTATATAATCCACGCCGTTGAAGGAAGAATTGCCAGAAAATCAACCTGTGCCCCCGGCTCCACCAATCCCGGTCTGGAACCGTGATTGGGTTTTTGTCCTGCTGGTCATCATCGCCACGCTGGTCGTTTATTCGCCCAGTTGGATGCCTGCGCCGGCTTCCGCGCCGGACGAGAAACAATTGGGCTTTGTCTGGGACGATGACGTGTTATGCGTGGCCAATCCCTACGTCAAATCACCGGCCGGCTGGCATCAGGTCTGGTTCACGAAGAAAACGCCCGATTACTTTCCGATCATGTCTGATGCCTTCTGGCTGCAATGGCGCATGTGGCACATGCATCCGGCGGGCTACCGCATCGTCAACACTCTCCTGCACGCGTTGAACGCGCTGCTGTTCTGGCGGATACTGCTTCGTCTGATTCCCCGGCAGGGCACAGCGGCCAGGCTGGCCGCGCTCATCTTTGCCCTGCATCCCGTCAATGTGGAATCGGTGGCCTGGATCGCGGAACTGAAAAACACACTATCGCTGATGTTCTTCTGCCTGTCCGTGCTGGCCTATTTGCGATTTGATGGGAAAGAAGCCTGGAAATGGTATTTCGTTTCATTTGGATTTTTCCTGCTGGCACTGTTGAGCAAGATCGAGGTGGCGCCGTTGCCCTGCATACTTCTGGGGATCGCCTGGTGGCAACGCGGTCGCATCGGCTTAAAAGACATTTTCCGCACCGTTCCTTTTTTCTTCGTGGCGTTCGTCCTGGGTTTGGTCAGCATCTGGTTCCAAAACCATGTCGCCATCGGTCACGACGTGGTGCGCACGGACAATTTCTGGTCACGCCTGGCGGCCGCAGGTTGGGCGGTGTGGTTTTATTTTTACAAAACCATTCTGCCCATAAATATCATGCCTATTTATCCGCATTGGCACATCGATCCAACGGATGCGCGGTCTTACCTGCCTGGGATCTTGTTGGTGGGCATGTTTGCCACTTGTTGGATCTTCCGCAAAAGCTGGGGCAAGCCGGTCCTGTTCGCCCTGGGTTTTGCGGTGCTGATGTATGCGCCGGCGCTGGGGTTTTTGAACATCTATTTCTTCCGTTTCTCGCTCGTAGCCAATCACTGGCAATATTTTTCCATCATTGGTCCCATCGCCCTGGCATCGGTGGGATTGGTCTGGCTCTCGCGATTCATGCCGCAGGACCAATTGTTGAGGCCGTTATTTTGCGCCATGCTGTTGATTGTGCTGGGCACGCTGACCTGGCAGCAGGCCGGTATTTATCGCAATTCATACACGCTTTGGAGCACGACCCTCGAGAAAAACGAGGCTTGTTTTATCGGGCACAACGACCTGGGTTTTTACCTGCTCGAACACGGAGAAACGACGAATGCGTTGCCGCATTTTCAACGCGCGGTGGAGCTTCAGCCGGATGATGAGGCCTCGCAAAAAAATCTCGGCAGCGCATTGCTCCAGGAAGGAAGCGTCAGCGACGCCATTAACCAGTTTCAAATCGCGCTGACCCTTCGCACGAACGATGTGGGAGCGATGAACAACCTCGCGCTGGCCTTTTCACGCGAGGGAAAGACTTCCGACGCCATGGTGGAATATGACAAGGCGCTGGCGATCCAGCCCAATGACGCCGGCGTGCATCATAATTACGGCATGGCGCTGTTGCGGCTTGGCGAAGTGGATGCCGCAATGGCGCATTACCAAAAGGCCCTGGCGACGCAGCCTAACGACCCGGAATTGCATAACGACATGGCGAACGCATTAAGCAAGAAAGGGCAGGTGGCCGATGCCATCAAAGAATGGGAAAAAGCGATCGACTTGCGGACCAATTATTTCGCCGCCGAAAACAACCTCGCGTGGGCGTTGGCCACGGACCCGGACGCAACGTTGCGCAATGGAGCCAAAGCAGTGGAATTGGCCGGTGACGCCAACAGGTTATCCGAGACGAATAATCCCCTGGTGATCCATACGCTGGCCGCTGCTTATGCCGAAGATGGCCAATATACAAACGCCGTTGCGACTGCGGGACTTGCGCTGGAGCGGGCTGCTGTGGTGCATGACATCAGCCTGGCGAATGCTATCGAAGAGCAGATAAAATGCTACCAGTCGGACCAGCCATATCATGTGGCGGCGCAATGATTCAAATGGCTCGTAACGAGCCTTCGCGCCCCATTGTAGCCACCAGGTCAAAGACATCGCGTCGCAAACAAAAGGCAACGTCGTCGCGCAGATCTGGAATAGATAAAAGCCGTCGCGCATTTTCGGAGGTCTGGATGACACTGTTCAGATCGGATTTCGCATGGAGGTAGGCGCGAAGGGCTGTATGTGCGGAATCGGAAAGCATGTCGTTGTTGCTGGAAACACTTTCACAAAGAGCGCCCGCGGCCAGGATGTCTTCCAGCGCGGCCCTTTCAAATGTGCCGGCGCAAACGATCACCAGTTTCTCACAATTTGACTGCCGGATAAATTTTGCGGTGGCTGTGAGATTCAAAAGCGACGCTGCCAGCACTGTCTTCGCTCCTGCGCAGGCGCGCAACGCGCGGGTGCCGTTGGTGGTGGTGGAAACAATTGCCTTCCCGCGAACTTTTTCCGTCGTATATTCGCGCGGCGAATTGCCCAGGTCAAAATTAACTCCCTCTGCACTGATCTTCACGCCGTGACGCTCGCCACCCAGCAAAACATCGGGTTGCTTTTTCCGGATGGCGAGGGCTTCGGAGATTTCGCTGACAGGAATGATTTCCCTGGCGCCGTGATGCAATGCCGTCACAAAACTGCTCGTGGCGCGAAGCACGTCGAAGACAACGCAACTCGTGGCGCTCAGATCGCGTTTGGCAAGATCTAGCAATTCCGCGGGTGTCAGGATGATTTCGATGTTCATCTTCTAGATGTTCTGACTTAATTTCTGTCCTTGCCAGCATAAATCGGCTTATTGGCGAAATGATTGACGTGTTGCTTCTGTAAGGATTAGCGGTAAAATAAAAGCGTGAGTGTTGAAGCATTGAAGCAGGAGCTTGCCGCCCTGGGTGCAAAAGACCAGCGGCATTTGACGGCCTTTCTTGTTTCTCTCCAGGATGAACGGGACAGCGCTTACCGTAAAAAACTTGCTGAAAAGATCGACAAGCCCGCCTCGGAATTTGCCACGCTGGATGAATTGGACCACCGGTTGAAGTTGTCTGGCAATGGCAAACGCCGATGAAATACCGCTTGCTCATTGATTACGAAGTCATTGAGTTCCTCGAAATACTTCCGCGCAAAGACCAACGTTCATTACGCAACCGGTTGGTTGCTATTCAAGGTAACCCGCAAAAATATTCAGACTATGTAGAATCTGACAGCGAAGGGCGCCGGGTAAATATTCACATTTGCGACAAATATGCCGTCAAATTTTGGGAAGATCATGCTGACAAGCATTTGAAGATTCTTGACGCGCGTTTTGCCGATAGATCGCCGCAATAATGATAAGGCCCAGCACATTTCCCGATTGATTAGTGTCAGCGGAGTTTGGTCCGCATGTAATGAAAAAGATATTGCTGGGCATAGCCGGCATGAGGACCGAAATGTGTTGTGGCAAAATGGCGCAATTTCTTTTCGGTCACCCGTCGGCGCGGAAAATAGAGCTGACTCAGGGCGCGTTCAATCCAAACATCCACAGGAAAAGCTGAATCAAAACCGTAGCCGAACAGCAATACACAATCGGCGATTTTACCTCCAACGCCGCGCAGTTTCATCAGTTCGGCGCGGGCGGTCGGATAATCCATTTTACGGATCTTTTCCAAATCGATTTCGCCCCCGGCAGTCCGTTGTGCTGCGGCCAGGAGACTTGGCGCGCGGAAACCCATCTTGCAGTCTCGAAGTTGAGTTTCAGAAAGTTGGGCAATCTTTTCCGGTCCGGGAAATGAGTAAAATAGGCTGGACGATTCCATCGGGGCCTTGATCGGTTCGCCAAAACATTCGCAAAGGTTCGCGACAATCTGCCGGATTTGGACGATTTGCTTGGTGGAAGATAAAATAAAAGACGCCAGGCATTCCCACGGTTCCTGTCGCAGCACACGAAGACCATGGCAGGCCGCGATTGCGTTGTTCATCGGTTCATCATCAGGAAAGGTCCGCAAAATTTTGTCCAGTTGGATGTCAATCTGAAGAAATTCCCGCAACCAATGCCAATCGGCTTGCGGCTGGGCGGTTTCGGCCAGGATGGCGCCGTTATTTTTGGTCAGGCGGACCCAATTTTTACCAACGATGCCGATCCAGGAATTTTCCTTTTGTTGCCAGCGGAAGACCTGCCCCGAATCGAGGGTCGCGGACAAATCATAATCTCGCGCTGGGAAAATGATTTCGGTCATCACTTGAGATCGTAGCAGGCCCAGAGATGGATCCGGTGAAAGACCCGGTCGCCAACCTTGATTTCACGGTCACCGAGGTCGGTCACAGATTGAAATTCGCCCTGAATCTCCGGCGGGATGGATTCCGGCGGCGGACTGGTTTTATACGCGATCGGTTTGCTCGCAAGCCACTTCCCCACCCAACCTTGTTCGAGAGGGTAGGGATCGATTTGGGAGACAAAAATCGCATCCTGGCCTTTTCGTACGCCGCGGTAATCGTATTCCGGCCAGAAATAGAACTGATTTTCCGGCACAGTCGAATCCATCGAATAGACCAGGGGTTCGGATTTGAGCGCGGCTTTTGCGTCCGGCAAATAAAAAGACAACAATCCCGTGGGGCCGTAATGGTCACAAATGATAAAGGCGGGAACACCATTGGTCGCCAGCTTAGTGCGCTCGCTTTCAACGGTATCGGCCATTTGTTTCCAGGCACGGAGGCGGCGGGAGGGATCCTTTTCGCCGGGGAGAAAATTACCGGCCAATCTTTTTACGAGATCAGTCTGGTACATCAACGCTACGGCGACCAGGCCAATGATCAGGCCGGTGGCGAGGATTGGTTTGAGGATGCGCGAACCGGCGCGCCAGCGTTCATCCCAATAGATGGCAGCCAGACAGAAGAACGGAACGATGGCGGGGGCGATCCAATTTGGCTGGATGCGTGAGTGGAACGACCAGAGCAAATGGCCAAGCAACACCGGCACGCTCATGCAAAGGAAATAGAGCCATAAAGGACGGTTTTGCCGAAGTTTCCATCCGGCGATGGATGCCCAAATGGATGCCAACACGAAAAATGGATTGAGTAGTCCCAGTTCTTGGAAAGAGAAGTCCCAAAAATAACGCAGGGTCGGATGCCATTGCGAATGCAGACCGGCATTCCCGGCAACATGAGTGACGGTGATCCAATGATGTTGCGCATTCCAGATCATGACTGGTGACCAACAGACGAAGAAGGCCAGTAGCGCAAGATACGGCCCCCATTTTCGCAAGTGGATGCGCGATGGCGCCCATAACGCGAAGAAAATCGCGAAGCAAATAATTTGATAAAGCGCGCTGTATTTGCAAAGAAAGGCCAGGCCCATCGCAAAGCCCGTTTCCACCCAATCGCGAGTTTTGCCGCCGGCTTGGACTGCGCGCCATCCGGCGAGCATGGCCCATGTCCAGCACAAGACCAGCGGCGGGTCGATGGTCATCAAAATACTCCCAATCCCAAGCAATGGCACAGCGGTGACGGCGAAGAGCAGCCAGAATCCGGCGCGGGCGCTGACCTCACGGGCGAACAGTCGAAACACAATGAAGCTCAAGATTGCCGCGAAAAGAGGCGAGAAGAAGCGGACGCCAAATCCGTTGTCACCAAAAAGGGAGGTGCCGGCAAATTGAATATAAGCGATGCCCGGCGGTTTGCTGTAATAGGAAAGGGCGAGGTGCTTGGACCAGACCCATTGGTACGCTTCATCCTGGCCAATCTCAACCACTCCGCTGGCGAGATAAATCCACCGGCCGATGAGTGAAACAAAAATCAAAAGATAGCCGAGGCGCAGCCATTCGATTTCGGCTGGACGTTCCGAGGTTTGCGGTTTGTCGGGCGGATTGACCAAAACGGGCAATCGCTCATGCCAGGCGGGAAACCATTTTTTACCGGCGAAATTCCACAGCATTTGGGCGATAACGACGAGCGCCACGGCATAGCCGGCGCCGAGGATCGCTCCGGCCAAAACGTCGCCGGGGTAATGGACACCGTTGTACACGCGTGAGAAGGCGACCGCGGCGGCCATGATCAATGTCGGGATGGTCAGCCAGCGCTTCTTGCGATTGAACAGGTAAACAACCATGGCGGCGGCGAACCAGTTGGCGGCATGGGCTGAGGGCATGCTGCCGGAATTGGTGCGGCCAATAAGCACATTGGCATCCGACAAGGCAATACACGGACGTGGACGCGCGACGGCGTGCTTGATGGTGTTAATGATGAGCGGATCGCCCAACCCGACGACGAGCACAATCAGCAGCGCGCAAAGCCGGGCACGGGCATTTCCGAAAAAAATGGCGGCGAGCGCGGCGAGAACGGCCAGTGGAACAAAAAAATGCATGACGCCATTGCCACCGCTCAGGAGGGGCATCAACCGGTCGAAGAGCGGGTTGCTCAACGTGTGGTTGATAAAATAAAACAGGCTTGTATCGAGCGATTGCAGCCAATGCATCGAGCGAAGTGTAGCGAAGAAAGCGGAGAAGGAACACTCTTTAGAATGTTGACCGCGAATTCAAATTTTGAGGACGAGGAGGAGAATGAGGCTGGTTAAAATTAATAGGCCACCAACGAATTGATCTTGCAGCCTTTCAGCTTTTCACGGCCGTTCAAAAATTTTAATTCGATAAGAAAACTGACTTCCAGGATCTCCGCGCCAAGTTTTTTGATAAGTGACACGGCGGCTGCGGCGGTGCCGCCAGTCGCCAACAAGTCATCGATCAACAGCACACGCGCGCCTGGTTTGAGCGCATCCACGTGCATGGCCACGGTGGCAGAGCCATATTCGAGCGCGTAATCCTGCTCGTGCGTCTTGAACGGCAATTTCCCTTTTTTTCGGACGGGAACAAAACCCGCGCCCAATTTCATGGCGGCAGCAGCGGCAAAAATAAAACCGCGCGCATCGATGCCGACAACGGCATCCACCGTGCCGGGCTTGAAACCATCACACAGCAGATCTATCGTGCCGGCAAAGAGCTGCGCGTCGGCCAGGAGGGGGGTGATGTCTTTGAACTGGATGCCCGGCTTCGGAAAATCAGGGACATTGCGGATAATGGCTTCGATTTCGGCGCGCGTGACTTTGGACATTAGTCTTCCTTGTTTTTTTGGGCTTCAAGCTTCTCGATCATCTTGCGCAATTTTTTAAGGGCCAGATTCTGGATCTGGCGGACGCGTTCACGCGTGACCCCGAATTTCTCGCCGACCTCTTCCAATGTTTTTTCCGTGCCGCCATCCAGTCCGAAACGGTAGCGCAAGATCGTCGCTTCGCGTTCGTCCAGATGCTTCACCATGTCCTGCAACATGCCGGTCACGGTCTTGTCCTCAAGATTTTCGTAGGGGGTGGTGGCATTTTCGTCTTCGACGACATCGGCAAAATTATTCGATTCATCATCGCCGATAGGGGCATCGAGCGAAGCCGGGCGAATGGCGGCCATGCGCATCTGGCGGACCCGCGTGGCGGTCATGCCGAGTTCATCCGCCAACTCTTCGTCGGTGGGTTCGCGGCCCAGTTCTTCCTGCAATTTCATTCCCACGCGGCGCATCTTGGAGATTTTGTCCACGAGATGCACCGGCAGGCGAATGGTTTTGGATTGGTTGGCGAGCGCGCGCTTGATGGCCTGTTTGATCCACCACGAGCCGTAAGTAGAAAGTTTGCCGCCTTTTCTGGGATCAAACCGCTCGACAGCTTTCATCAGGCCGATGTTGCCTTCGCTGATCAAATCCAGGAGCGGCAGGCCGATGCCTTCATAATCACGGGCGATTTTTACGACCAGGCGCAGGTTCGCCTTGATCATTTGTTCGCGCGCTTTTTTGTCGCCCTTCTTGATGCGCGCGGCCAGTTCGATCTCTTCCTGGGGCGTGAGCAGTTTGACCTGGCCGATTTCGCGGAGGTAAAGTTTGATGGCGGTATCGCCGTTGTAACGTTCCACTTCGTGCCGGATGAAAGCCGTGGTGTCGCCTTCAGGTCTGGGGGGAGCCGGCGGAACAATGTCGGGTGAGAACGGTTTTGGCGCGGGCGCAGGCTTTAAATCCTTCGCGAACTGCCGGGGTTTGGACACCTTTGTTTTTTTCACCGCCATAAAATTCAATGCAGATGCCCCACGTTAAGCGCGAAAACCGAACTGGCAAGTAAAAACATCCGCTTTTATCGCCGATCGCGCGCCAGTGAGAGATAATATACCAACGTCAAAATGGAAGTGACGAGCGCGGCGACATAGGTCAGAGCCGCAGCATCCAAAACTTTGCTGACCCCGGCGCGTTCGCGCTCATGGACCAGGCCGAGCCGGAACAACTGTTCCTTCGCGCGGCGGCTGGCGTCATATTCAACGGGCAGCGTGATCAATTGGAACAGAGTGATGATTGAAAAAGTGATGATGATGATCGGCAGCGCAAATTTGAAGAGGCCCAGGAAAAAACCAAGCAAAGCGATGACCCCATAAATCGAACTGGCGAATTGCGTGATGGGTACCAATGCCATCCGCATATTAAACAGCCCATAAGCGGCTTGATGCTGCAACGCATGGCCGGATTCATGTGCCGCCACGCCCACGGCGGCGATGCTGTGGCCATGGAAATTATCCGAAGACAGAAAGAGCGCGCGCTTGGTCGGATCGTAGTGGTCGGTCAGATGGCCGGGAACTTCCTCGATGGGAACATTGATGAGTCCCGCCCGGTCGAGAATATCACGCGCCGCCTGTTCTCCGGTCATGCCGGAATCCACCGGAACCTGGCTGTATTTGCCATAGGCATGGGAGAGTTTTATCTGCGCCCAGATGCCAAGCAACAAGCCGGGGCCAATGATCACGAAATACCATGGGTTAAAAAAATTCCACAACATATAATCACTTCAGTTGACAACCTTTTGGCTGCTGTTACTCAATCAGCCGGTTTCATGCCACAGTAAAATCGAGGAAAAATCAAATAAATTCAATCTGAGGACAGGGGCGTTAGCGCCATGAAGACTCATCTGAGTGGGCAGATGGCACAACTGTCCTTGAGGGGCTTTAGGCTTTACGCGCCACAGCGGATGATTGGCGCATTTTTTTGAAACGATTCGCCAATTCACCCATGGCCTCAACCGCTGCCATTTTTTCACGCAGAGGTAACTTGCTCCAGCGCAACAACTGCTCGCGGCGTGCACCCTCCCAGGTGCCGGAACGCCATGGATCGTTTTTGGGACTAATTGGTTTCTTTGATTTTTTGGTCAACATTCGTTTTAAATCTCCAACACTTTCTCAAACCGCGTCAGGTTCCTGGCCCCATTCCCGGTGACGAGCGCGACGTCTTCCAACCGGACGCCGCCGATTTCCGGATAATAGAGACCCGGTTCAACGGTCACGACATGGCCGGCCTTCAATTTGCCCACGGAAGTGGCGCCGACGCGCGGCGCTTCGTGGATCTCCAATCCAAGCCCATGTCCGGTGCCATGGAAGAAACCTTCCATATGGCCGTCGTGGCGGCCGGTCTTGTAACCGCGGCGCACAAAAAAGTCCTGCACGGCCTTATGGATCTCGGCGGTCACGGTCCCGGCCCGCATCCTGGCAAAAGCGATTTTTTGTCCGTGCAGGACGGTGTCGTAGAGCTTTCGGACGGCTTCACTCGCGCGACCGCGCACGGCAGTGCGGGTGATGTCGCCAAAATAGCCGGTCTTTTGTGAGCGCGGAAAAATATCGATGATGATGGGTTCGTTGGCGCGTAGCGGACCGAACCCGCGTTCATGGGGATCGCATCCCTGTTTGCCGCCGGCAACGATGGTGTTGGCCGCAAGGCCGCTGGCTTGAAGGACGGCGCAATCAATGATGGCGCGGAGCCGTTCGGAGGTCAGGGCCGAACCGCGATAGTTCAAACGCCGCCGCTTGTCGATTTTCGAAAGCCGCAGCGCCTGCATCCCCTCGGCCATGCCGACTTCGGCCATGGTCAGCGCGGCGGAAATTTTTCGCACCTCATCGGCATTTTTAAATTCGCGCCGGGGAAACACATTGGCCTCCGGTTTGACTTTGACGCCGAGCTTTTTTAATTGGCGGGCGAGGCCCAATGGGAAATTGTCCGGCACCACGACACGGCGAATCTTTTTCTCGCGCAAAACATGCCGGATGACGTGGGCGAATTTCGGCTGCTTGACTCCTTCACGCCGGAGCTTGCGCTGGATCTCGCTCAAGGAAGCGACGCGGCAATGCGGGGCATGGGCGCGGGCGCGGTCGATCTCCAGGTCGCTCATCACCAGGAAGGGGCGCCGGTCGAAACTGAGGTAGATGAACGGGTCGGGTACGAACAAGCCGGTGGCATACAGCATGTTCGCATCACGCTCGCTGTCAGCAACAATCAATAAAGCTTCGCTCATCTTTAAACCGCCTCCTGACGGATAGCGGGTTCTGCGATTCACTTGCTTCCGCTCCTACGGCGGTCACGTTCCGAATAATCTGTCGCCGGCATCACCCAGTCCCGGCACAATATAACCACGCTCGTCCAGCTTTTTATCCACGGCCGCCGTGAAAATGGGCACGCGCGGATGACGACTCTGCATACACCTGATCCCTTCCGGCGACGCGACCAGGTTGACGAGACGGATACGCCGCGCTCCCTGTTCCACCAGCAAATCAATGGCCGCCACGGCGCTGCCGCCGGTGGCCAACATCGGGTCGATCAACACCACCTCAAAATTTCCGAGATTCTTCGGAAAACTTTTGTGATAAAACTGCGCCCGCAATGTCGTCTCTTCCCGTTTCAAGCCAATGAAACCCACCCGCGCGTGAGGAATCAACTGTAAAATTGCATCCAACATCCCCAGGCCGGCGCGCAGGACGGGAACCAGGACGATCTCCCGCTCCAATCGGGATCCCTTCGCCGCGGCCAGCGGCGTCCGCACGGAAATTTTTTTCAAACCGAAACTGCGCGTGGCTTCATAGACCATCAACGACGCGATCTCGCCCAGCAGTCGCCGGAATTCCTGCGGCCTCGTCCTTTTATCGCGCAACTGTGCAAGATTGTGTTGCACGAGCGGGTGCGCGATGACCGTGACCCCCTTCATCTAGTTGGACGGCGGCAACCAAATATAATAACGCTGGCCGGCCACTAATTTCGGGACTTCCACCCCGAAGTCGAATTTGATTTCGGGCGCTTTGCCGCTTTGGCCGAACATCGAAAGCAGGTCGGAAATATCATAGTGTTCGCGGTATTCGACCAGGTTGGCCTTGCTGCCGTCGTTGGCCAGGTCGTCCGCTTTTGCCACCGCATCATCGAAATCACCAAGCTGGTCCACGAATCCCATGTCCAGGGCCTGCTGGCCGGAGAGCACCCGCCCATCGGCGACACTTTCCCAGTTTGCCACTAATTCTTTGCCATCTTTGCCATTCGCTTTGTGCGCGGCGTCACGGCCGGTGTGGACAACGTCTTTGAACTGCTGGAACGTGTCATTGACAAGATCCTGCACCATTTGATGTTCTTCCGCCGGGACTTCGTTGGTTTCACGCATCGGGCTGAGCATGTCTTTAAACTTACCGCTCTTATAGACGACCGGCGCGACTCCGACCTTGTCCATCAACCCGCGATAATTGATCCCTTCCATGATGACCCCGATGCTGCCGGTCAGGGTCAGGCGGTTGGCCACGATCCAGCGGCTGGCGCAGGAGATATAATATCCGCCACTGGCATCGAGACTGCCCATGGAGCAGATCACCGGTTTGTCCGATTCGCTTTGAAATTTCACGACCAGGCGATTGATCTGGTCCGACGCCATGACTTCGCCCCCCGGAGAATCCACTTTGAGGATGACTGCTTTGACGTACTTATCATCTTTTGCGCGATCCAATTGAGCGCGGATCACATCCACCATGGTATTACCGGACTGATCGGCGGTCCCGCTGGTGATGATGCCTTCGAGTGGAATGACAGCGATTTTATTCGATGAATGATTGTTTCGGGTGGTGACCTCATCCAGCTTGGGACCGGTCTCATTGGCACTTCCGCTGAAGCCCTCATTAAAATTGCGGCCAATACGTGTGAAGCCCGAAATAGCCTGGGCAAAAATGATGAATACGCTAAACATCAGGAGCACGAGCAAAATGATTGAAAAAATCATCCAGCCCCGCCCTTTGCGCGGCGGAGGAGTTGCCGGCGCGGAGATCACTGGCGGTGGGGGCGCTACTGGTGGTGGTGGCGGCTCCGACGAAGAAAACGAGTTATCCATAGCAGACTGAAGGTAGCGCGACCAATGTCATGTGACAAGTGACAAGATGGAATGGGTAGTGTCCTAATTTGGGGATTTATATACAAAGCTACAGTAACGGCTCAAAAAAAGTTTCATGGTTTCTTTGGTTTTGCCGGTTCGGAAGCGCGAACAACATTATCGTTTGATGCGGCACGTTTCATTCGCTTCATTCCCTTGCCATCGGCAACGGCATTGATGATGTCTTGAAATCCGCCTTTCACTGGCGGAACTATTTTCTGCGGTCTGCTCATATAGATTGCGTCAAAGTTTTGTAAGGCAAGTTCGGCGTTTGAACGATATTGTCAACCACGTTTGAAAACACTTCCTGCATTTCCTCAGTGCGACGGTTGAAGCGAAACGCAAATTCGTTCACATACCGTTGCATGTGCTTCTTGCTCATCTGGTGATAGACGCCGTGATAACCGCGTTTGAATAACGCCCAAAAGGATTCAATGCCGTTCGTGTGGCAATCACCGTTGACGTATTCCTTCGCGGTATGGTCAACCGTAGAGTGATTGAACATCGCTTTCAATCCGCGATAGGCAACCCATCTATCGGTGTAAAGTGTCGAGCCTTGCGCTATGGCACTTTTGATTTCCTTGTGCAAATCTCCCATGCCGACAGACGGCACGACTTTGGCCCGAACTTCACCAGAACGGTTTTTCATTCCGAATATCGGCGTCTTGCCAGTCCCGCCAGTTCCTTTGATTGCCGCTTCACGTTTTTTCTTGTGCATGTTTTTGGACAAGCCGCCGATGAAAGTTTCATCCGCCTCAATCTTGCCCGTCATTTGATTTTTACCTTGCAGCTTGGCGGCGCGAATTCGGTGAGCCATGAACCATGCCGTCTTTTGAGTCACGCCAACATGCTTGGCCAGTTGAACGGATGACATTCCCTTGCTGGTGTTTGAAAGCAAATAAACCGCCATATACCATTTGCGAAGCGGCAACTTGCTGTCCCCGAAAACGGTCTTGGTTCGGATAGTGAAATCCTGCTTGCATTTGGAACATTGATACCGCTTGCCGTCTCCGCATTTGTAAATCTTGTCATGGTGGCAATGCGGACAATACTCGCCGTTGCGGAAACGTGACTCGGTGAAGTGAGCCACACACGTCGCCTCATCCTGAAAATAATCCGTGAACTCAGTCAGCGTTTTAAACTCAAATATCGTTTTCATTATGGAAGCAGATTACAGTAAATCAGCACTGTTGTCAAATGATAAAAACGGTTTATTTTTTATCATTTCCCCCTTTGTTTTCAATGGTTTTATTAAAGTTTGACAAGTTTTCTGTTTTCTGGCTTTTTGGCGACTCTCCGCCACATGAAAAACGTCGAAAATCCCACAAATGATTACAAACCACATCATTTATTCTGGAAAGGGTTTTGGCAAGGAATCGGGGGATTTTGTGCGCTTGGACTATGCACATACCTAGTATCACGGATACCCCAATGGCGACAGCCGGTGATAGGGTTTGTATTGAATCTCGTACCCCCAGATAACAAAGTATGGCCCAGATGCCTGTTCTTATATCTATTAGGATTTCTCTGTCTTGCGGTTGCATTTCTTTATCCATTCTTAAAGTTAAAATACCAATTCAAAAAGGGGATTGTATTTGACGCTATTGGCCCATACGTTCCTTTTCCGCCTAAAGCCAATGAACAAACGCCACAGGATCGAAGGCGACAGCAACTTAATGAGTTTGCTCATCAAATCGCCAATCGCCCAAGCCCGATGGCCTTTCATGTGTTGAAATGGTTTAGCACTCTCTCTGAAATTGGCGCGGCAGACGTGGCAACCGTTTCTCATATATGCCAATTGAGCCACCAAGATGCACTTTCCTGTGTCCAAGAATTGTGGCGTCTTGAACTTATTTTGACCGTTTTCCCTGCCCCAGGTGAATGGAATGGGAGATATGCCATTACAAACAAAGGGATGGATTATGTTCGTATGCACGCGACGTAATGGCTTATTTTTGACCGTTCGGAAGCTCTTGTTTGACATTTGACAACCTTTCCTTTTGGGTATTCTCTGGCGTGCATGATTGACCTGTCAAACAATTCTCGTTTTGCCTTTGTGGTTTGCGAGCGGCCTGTATATTCGCTCGACATCCAGAATCCAGAGCGGAAATGGCAAGAGTTTTTAACCAATATCCAATATCAATTAAAGCCAGTCGAAGGAATACAACGGATACACGACAATGTTTGGCTGATACCCCTAGCGAATGGAATGCCATTTCTAACGAAGCTGTTCGAGTGGGCGACAAGCATGGGTATTCCCCTCCGTATCCTCTTTTTAGAGAGCGAACCAGCTTGGATAAAATATCCGCCAGACCCCGAAACATCGCCCTCATAGGACACCCCTTGAAATCTCATAAACACCTCCTGAATAAAGGGGTTTTTTACTGTGAAATTGTATATAAGTCCCCTAATTTGAAGTTTGTTTTGATTTTATAGCCCGTGAGTAGATCCGCATCGTAACAAACCACATTGCGAGACCCCAGATAAACCCGCCAATCAAAAAACCTCCAAGAATAATAAACCATGGAAATGCCTCATTTTTTCGAGACACATACTCAAAAAAATACTAACTATGCCCATACTGAGACCCCAGCCAAGTACCCCGCGCAATAATACAAAACGCCAAATCCTGCTTTTTTTTATACGCTCCCATCTGGCTAAACGTATTTGTCGAATGTCATTCATTTCTCATTGCCTTTCACATCTTTAACAATCTGAACCTGGACAGCTTTTTGAGCAGAATCCACTCGCGGGATTTCCAGCACGGTAACGAATTGTGTCCGCTCATCGTTGTTACCACCCGACTGTCGAAGTATATCCGCCAGCTTCCTCTCTCTCCCCCTTGCCGCGCCGAAGCCTTGGCGAAGGCTGGTCAACGGGGAAGGTGAGGGGTGAGAAAACAAAAAGGCCTCCATTTTTACCAATACTGATGCACCAGCGGTTTGATATTGGCATCGTACAGGGCGGCGACTTTGCTCATCGTCGGTTTTGAGAGCGGCTTGAGGTCCGAGGCGGCAATGTTTTCCGCAACCTGCGCCGGACGTTTGGCGCCGGGGATGGCGCAGGTGACCGCCGGAAATTCCAGGATCCAGCGCAAAGCCATTTGGGCCATGGTCGCGTTTTTGGGGGCCAATGGTTTTAATTTTTCCACCACCCGCAATCCGGTGTCAAAATCCACGCCGGAGAAAGTTTCACCGCGATCGAACGCTTCACCATGCCGGTTGAAAATGCGATGGTCATCTTTCGCAAAAGTGCTCTTGCGCGTGATCTTGCCCGAAAGCATGCCTGACGAAAGCGGGACGCGCGCAAGGATTCCGACTTTGCGCTCCTGCGCCCGCTTGAAGAACAGGTCCGCCGGCCGCTGGCGAAACATATTGAAGATGATCTGCACGGACTGGACGTTGGGATATTCGATGGCTTTCAACGCCTCCTCGACCTTTTCCACACTCACACCGTAGTGCAGCAGCTTCCCGGCCTTCACCATGTCATCCAGCACACCAAAAACTTCCGGCATATAATAGACACTTGTCGGCGGGCAATGAAGTTGCAGCAGATCAATGGCGTCAGTGTCCAGGTTGCGCAAACTGCGCTCGACCCAGGCGGTGAGATTATCGCGGCTGTAACCCTCTGGAACCTGCTTGGGCAAACGACGGCCCGCTTTGGTGGCGATACGGAACGGCTCGCGCCGTTCCTTCCTGAGTTTGGCAAGCAGGCGTTCGCTGCGGCCATCGCCATAAACATCTGCGGTGTCGAAGAAATTCACGCCGCCGTCGAGCGCGGCATGGAGCGCGGCCAGCGATTCCTTATCATCCACGTCACCCCACGCGCCGCCGATGGCCCAGGCGCCAAAGCTGATCTCCGAAACCTTCCAACCAGTCCGTCCGAGTGTGCGATATTTCATGCGCAGAGGTTAAGCGAATCGATCGCGTGCGAAAAGCGGCAAAGTGTTTCCCCTCACCGCAGCCCAAACTTTGCGCCAGCTTTTGGAGTGCGCCAGTCCTCTGGCGCTTTGGAAAACTTAAGTTGCTTGAAAGCGGTCTCGATTTACCGTGACCACAATCCAAGACGCTTTCGCGCCAAACTAATATCCCCACCATCTTTACGGAAAGACCAGCCGATAAAACTCATTGCTGGTCGTCATCGGGATGGTGACCATATTTTGCCCGTTCACGACCGTTTGCTGGTTCGTCACGTTCACCCAGGTGCCTGTGATCAGGTTGGTATTCGCCTGCAAGGTATAGCCGGTCACCGACGTCGGCCATGAGAGGACCGTGTTCTTGGAACTGAGGTTGATCCCCGTCAATGGCAGGCTCGTGAATGAAAAATTAGAGATCGTTTGCATCGAGGTAATGCTCCCCGCCCCGCCGGTAAATCCGACATACGCTGTCGAGCCGCCCACGATATTGGTGAGATTGCCGATGTACAAGTTTGTGCTGAAGGTGACCTGCGACACTGTATCGGTGAAAGTCAAAGCCAGATGCCCAAGCGCATAATACATGATGACATTGATCGGATCACCGCTGCTCAAATTGACGTTGCCGGTTGACCGGTAGTTGCCATTGGCGCCGCCAATACCCGTGAGACCGCCGGTCAAAAAGGTATAACCCGGAAGCTCGCCGTTTTCGGGGTATAGATTCAGCTCCAGTTCAGCGCTCGGAGTGATGAGGCCCGTGCCGCCGACGCCCAAATAACCTCCAGCAGACCCCAAAGCAGCCGTTCCGCGCGGGTCATTCTGCACAACAAAGGCCACGCCGTCCGCGACTCCTTCGTTCACATCCTGGTATGTGAATGACGCTTCAAATCCGCCGATATATTCCGGGACATCGAAAAAGTAACTCCGTGCTTCCGTGGCGCCATTATCCGTCAGGGTCAGTACATTGCCTGAAAAGATTGACGTTGTGAACGTGCCAGCCTGGTTGCCGGTCCAGCCGAAACCGGAAGAAACGAAGCCGGCCGGGTAACCGCCAAGCACCGTCAATGCCGCCACACTGCTGGTGATTGAGCTGGCAGCATTGGTGATGGCTACCTGATAATTTCCGGCTTCCCCCAGTTGCACATTGAACAAAGTCAACACATTGCTCTTGGAACCGGAGATATTCGCGCCATCGGTCAGGTTTGTTCCATTGAATTGCCACTGGTATCCGAGATTGGAGCCGGTGACGCTAACGGAATTGGAAGTGGACCCACCAGGCAAGGCATAAAACGGCGTCTGCACGTCCGTCTGGAGCTGCGGCGGGATCGAGGCCAGGATCGAGGCAGGCACAGTGAATTGGAAGGCAGCGCCATAACTGTATGCGCCGCCATTAGCGGCTGTTCCGTACAGGCTGTTGCCAGAAAAGACCAGGCCGCCATACGGGCCGGCGCCGCCAGAGTTATCTCCGCTCCCGTTGAGGGAGGCAAAATCATAATAATCGGTGTACGTGTTGCCGCCGGAGGTGGAGATGGCAAAGAGTGTTCCCTCGGAATGGGCGCCGCCCTGGTAAGTGACCCCAAACAGGTTCGTGCCCAATAACGTCAAACCACTCTGTGGCGAGCTGCCGCTGGCAAAACTGTAAAGCGTGGTATAACCTGCGCCGTTGGTGCTGATCTTGAAAATCGTTCCTCCCAGGTTGCCGCCACCGCTCCGTGCCGTTCCAAACAGATTCGTCCCCGATAATACCATTCCACATTCGGGCACTTGGCCATCGCCGGAGAAAGGCGCTCCCGACGGGGTCGTGCCCATTGTGTGGAGGACGGTAAAGTTTGAACCGTTGGTCGAGATGCTATAGACAGTCCCATCACCCTGGCTGCCGCCCGCCGATGTCGTTCCGTAGAGAACGCCGTTGGCCAACACCAGGTTCCCGTTCGGAAAACCTCCATCTGTATTGGTAGCACCAAAGGCAGTCGGCGCTGCTGAAAAAGTATGAAGCACACTGAAACTCGAACCATCGGTGGAAACCCGGAAAACCGTCCCGTTGCCATTGGCTCCGCCATACAACGCCACGCCAAATAGATTGGTGCCGGACAGTACCAGGGTTGTATGGGGAGTTGAACCATTGTTATTTGAGCCAAGCCCATTTTCTTGTAGTCCTTGAGGGCCACTATCATTGATGGCGTCAAAATTATGAATATTGGTGAAATCCGTGTCATCGGTGTTGACCCTGAACACGGTCCCGGCGCTGTTGGCGCCGCCGCCGGCGCAGACTCCGTACAACGTGTTGCCCGAAAGAGTCAAAGTATTGAATGGCGCGCCGCCATCCGTTGCTGTTGTTAAAGAACGAAGGACGGTCAGGGGTGAGCCACTATCGGGAAGAGAAAAGATGGTGCCCGGACCGCTACTGCTCGCGCCGCCCGCCTCAGTGCCTCCATACAGCATGTTACCGGATGCGACCAGCCCTGCATCAGGATTCTTGCCATCAGGAGTATCCTGAAAATCATAAATATCGCTGAATGTCTGCGCGCCCACTCGCGCCGCAAATCCAAGAAATACTGCCAAAACACTATAAACCAATCGGTTGCTCATTAATTTCATAGACTTCCTTTTCAGGGTTGGTTCTTTAGGGAACTAGCTCTATCTAGAGCATATTCTAGGAGATCTGTCGAGACATTTCCAATATGACGTTTAGGTGACAATGAGTTGATTGCGAAATGATTATCCCAACTTTCCGAATTTGTTTCCGGGCAACATTACACTTTCTCTGTTTCATGCTTAAATCGCCCCGCATGACTGTAACGACATATTGTTTGGGGAGCGCGCCCGTCCCGGGCGCAGTTTCGAGCGTCTCGCTCGAAACATCCGTCTCTCTGTCTGTCTTCTCGATCCCACCTCAAAATCAAACCAAATCCGACTAAATCAAAGTGAATCAAACTAAATCAAACCACCAAAAATTTCCCCTGATTAGTCGTAGGGCGGTGCGTCTTGCCACTTGTCTCCTGTCACCTGCTTGTCGCGCCGTAGCACAGCGAAGGCGGATGCGAAGTGTGCAGACATATTTTTGTAGGAGCCGAGGTAACGAGGCTCTGACTTCTTCCTGTTCTGGGGGGAACGGGCTACCAACCCGTGGCGGTCGGCAACCTGCCGACCGTATTACTTTTATCCGCCACCGGTCTTTATCTATAAAACCCAAAAATGAGAAAACGAAGCCAGGCTTTTTAGACCAATTTGCATATTTTTTAAGCACATGACACACAACAACTTCCACAATGAGTTCCTATTCAATAAATTCTGAATCAAACACTTATGAAAACTTGATTGGTTTATGGCGCGTAGTTAAAGCCATGCTTGAACAATGCCGCCTAAACTAATCAGGGGACAAGCTGATTCTCCATCAAGTGATCGGTGCAGCATTCATCGGAGGATCGCGCTCCACCCTCCGTTTTCTCTGTTCCCTCATGTTCAAGTTGTGTTTCTGGCCTTGGTTTCTTCGTTGTTAATCTGCATCTTTCCCGGCAAAGTGAACCCATAATTTAAAATGTTCATCGCCATCTCTCACAAAAAAGCCTTTTCAGCCGTTGCCCTGTTTTTATCGCTGACGACATTGGCGCTCACGATGTCATCGTGTTCAGTCGTCCGGCCAAAGCCGTCGGGGATGTCCATCATCGGGTTCGGAGCGGTTGGTGACGGTGAAACCATTAATACCAAAACCATCCAAACGGCCATCGACCAATGCTCGGCGGCCGGCGGCGGAACTGTGGTCGTTCCGGCGGGTCAATTTCTTTCCGGTGCGCTGTTCCTTAAACCGCGTGTGAACATCGAACTGGCCGAAGGAGCCAGGTTGATGGTGTCCACCAACATCGCGGATTTTCCCACTCTGCACGGCGTGCGCTTTGAGGGGCATTTCAGCGACCACGCCGCCTCGCTGCTGAATGTGGACCATTGCGATCATTTCCATCTTACCGGCCCCGGCATGATCGATGGCCAGGGCGCGGCCTATTGGAAAAGCAATCTGCCATTGGGCCGACCGCGCCTTTGCGAGATTTGCGATTCAAAGGGCGTCCTGGTCAGCGGCGTCAGGTTCACCAATTCGCCGTCATGGAACCTTCACTTTTACAACTGCCGAAATTCTGTCGTGAAGAATTGTCGCTTTGAGATTTCGCCCAAAGGCAAAGGACCAAGCACCGACGGCACGGACATCGACAGTTCCCAAAATATCACCGTCGAAGGTTGCTATTACTCGGTGAACGACGATTGCGTCTGCCTGAAAGGCAACCGTTATGACGGCTTGGACCAGAAGCCCGCAAGTCCTCCGGTGAAGAATGTTGTCATCAAAGATTGCACCTTTGCCCGCGGCATGGGCGCGCTATCGCTCGGGACGGAAGCGACCATCATCCGGGATGTGGTTTTCAAACGCAGCACCGTGGAGGGAAACATGCCCATGCTCCGCATCAAGCTGCGCCCGGACACCGCCGGCCAGGACTATGCCAATATCCATGTGCACGACATCAAACTCGATGGCGTCGGAAGAATCCTGAGCCTCGAACCCACGCACGGCACCAAAGTCCCCACTCCCAAGTCGCCGATCTCAAAAGTTGCCAACATCACCGTTGATGATATCTCAGGAAAATTCGGTTCGTTCGGCTCCATGTCTGCCTCACCTATAGCGACTGTAAATAATATCGCGCTTCGCAACATTCACGTAACCGTCACCCAGAATGCTGTCCTCAACACCAACGGAGTCGCCAACCTGACACTCGACAACATTGTCGTCCAACAAGTCCAGCCATGAAAACTTCATGCTGCTGGTCGTGGATCCTCATGATCATCACACTCGTGGCCTTCAGCGGAACAGCCGCCACCACGGTGTCTTCTGCCTTCGAAAACGGCGGTCTCACCAATCAGGTGCCGTTCCTTGATACCGGGGGAGACCTTATCAACGCCCATGACGGCGGGATCATCTTTGCCGATGGCAAATATCATTGGTACGGCATGGCGTTGAGGCCGATGTCCGTGAAAGAAGGCGGCCAAAAAACCACAATGGGTGTGGTGATGTATTCCTCGACCAATCTTTATGACTGGACGTATGAGGGCGTGATCCTCCAATGCTCAACCGATCCCAGGAGTCCGTTATACGGCCCGATGCGGTTCGAGCGTCCCAAGATCCTCTACAACGAGCGCACCAAAACCTACGTGATGTGGTTTCATTATGTCGCCTATCCCGGCGATCATGGTGTGATCCCCGGTTCTGGCGAAGCCGGAGTGGCTTCATGCAACACCGTCAACGGGCAATACACTTTTCGCGGCACATTTCGGCCCGTGGACGAGCGCGGAATGGTGCGTGATTGCACGCTTTTCAAAGACGACGATGGCCAGGCGTATTTTATCTATGACCGCGATGTCCGCTCGCCTGGTCCGGATTTCGGAAGGGTGCTCCATATAGTCAGATTGAGCGGCGATTACCTGGCCCCAACGACTAACTTTTACAAGATCACGATCGCCGACCGGCGCGAAGCGCCCGTGATGTTCAAACACAATGGCTATTACTTCCTGGTCACCTCCGCGGAAACCGGTTGGAAATTTAATCGCGCCAACTATTACCGTGCCACCAACATTTTTGGGCCGTACACCGACATGGGCGATCCCTGCATTGGTGATGATACCGCTACGACTTTCAACACTCAGGGCACGTATGCCTTTTCGATTCAAGGCCAGCCGGATCAGATCGTCTTTCTCTGCGAGCGACACGATCAAACCCGGATGACGGACAGTTCGTTCATTTTTTTACCCGTCATTTTCCCGACCCCTTCCACGCTCCAATTGCGCTACCTGCCTGAATGGCAATGGAACAAAAATGATTAAATATCCGTCCATCTCCCTTTGTCACTTTGTTTCTTCGTTGTGAATCGGTCTCTTTCCCGGCAAAATTGAACCCATTCATTGAGAACTTAAAATGCGCATCACCGCCATTAAGGAAAAGACCGTTTCCATCGCCTCGCCCATCACCAACGCCTACATCGATTTTTCCAAAATGACCTGCTCGGTCGTCGCGCTGGTCACCGATGTGGTGCGCGGCGGCAAGCCGGTCATCGGTTACGGCTTCAATTCCAACGGCCGCTACGGGCAAGGCTCCCTGATGCGCGAACGTTTTTTTCCGCGCCTGATGGAGGCCGATCCCAAAACGCTCGTGGATGATTCCGGCCAGAATCTCGATCCCTTTCGCATCTGGACCACGCTGATGAAAAACGAAAAGCCTGGCGGCCACGGGGAACGTTCCGTGGCGGTCGGCGCGATTGACATGGCTGTGTGGGATGCTGTGGCGAAGATCGCCAACCAGCCGCTCTACCGCCTGCTCGCGGAGCGCTACCGCAACGGCCAGGCGGATGACAAGGTCTGGATCTATGCCGCCGGCGGTTATTACTATCCCGGCAAAGGCCTGAACGCGCTCAAAGACGAGATGAAACGCTACCGCGACATGGGGTATCAGGTCGTGAAAATGAAGATCGGCGCCGCGCCGCTGGCCGAAGACATCCGCCGCATCGAAGCCGTGATTGAAGTCGTGGGCAGCGGAAAATTTCTGGCCGTGGACGCCAACGGCCGTTTCGATCTCAAGACCGCCATCGCCTACGGCGAGGCGATGGCGTCCTATAATTTGTTCTGGTACGAGGAAGCGGGCGACCCGCTCGACTACGCATTGCAGGCGGATCTGTCGAAGCATTACCACCAGTCCATGGCCACCGGTGAAAATATTTTCTCGCACCAGGACGCCCGGAACCTCTTGCGCTACGGCGGCATGAACCCGGAGCGCGACTGGCTGCAATTCGACTGCGCTCTCTCCTACGGCCTCGTCGAATACCTCCGCACCCTGGATGTGCTCAAACAGCACGGCTGGTCCACGCGACGCGTTGTGCCGCACGGCGGCCACCAGATGTCGCTCAACATCGCCGCCGGCCTGCACCTCGGCGGCAACGAATCGTATCCCGGCGTCTTCCAGCCCTTCGGCGGTTTCGCCGACGGCATCGCCGTGGAAAACGGCTACGTGAAATTGCCGAACGTCCCGGGCATCGGCTTTGAAACCAAAGCCGAACTCTTCAAGGTCATGAAATCGCTCAGCGACTGAGTCCTAAACGTGAAGACGATTCAATGGCTATTCCCTCTCCGCTCCCATTCTGATGGGAGGGGAGAGGGTCAGGGAGAGGTGAGGGTTACTCCTCGGTTTCAAATTCCACCATACTAAACACCATGGACCACACCAGCAAATCGACGCAACTATGGCGTCAGCTTTGGTTTCAGGTGTTGCTCGGCGCGGTGCTCGGTGTTGCTATCGGATATTGCTTCCCGGATTTCGGCGTCGCGCTCAAGCCGCTCGGCGACGCTTTCATCAAACTCATCAAGATGCTCCTGGCGCCGATCATCTTCGGCACGATCGTCGTCGGCATCGCCAAAATGGGCAGCATCAAAGAAGTAGGCCGCGTTGGCCTCAAAGCGCTCGTCTATTTCCAGGTCGTCTCCACCCTCGCGCTGGCCATCGGCTTGATCATCGTGGATCTCATGAAACCCGGGGCCGGCATGAACGTCGTTGCTTCCAACATCGATACTACATCAGTTGCCGATTATACCGTTGCCGCTCACGGGCAGGGAGCCGTGAATTTCCTTATGAACATTATTCCCTCCAGCGTTGTGGATGCGTTCGTCCAAGGAAACATGCTTCAGATCATTCTGTTCTCGGTGCTATTCGGATTGGCATTGGCGCAATTGCCCGACCGCGGCCGGCCCGTCGTCGAAGTGATCGATTCCGTGCTTGCGGGATTGTTTGGCATCGTGCGCTTCGTCATGTATCTCGCTCCGCTGGCCGCGTTGGGCGCGATGGCCTTCTCTGTT
>DASXYX010000003.1:0-15405 GCA_036502245.1 Verrucomicrobiia bacterium | reverse complement strand
GTCTCATGACCCAGGAACCAACCCGACTCCTTTTGATCCGCCACGGCGAAGTCGAAGAAAATTATCATAAAATCTTCGGCGGTCGCATCGATATGAATCTCTCCGTGCGCGGGCGTGAACAGGCCAAAATGCTCGCGGATTTCCTTCGAAATAAAAACGTCGAAGCGATTTATGCCAGCCCCATGAAACGGGTCCAGCAAACGCTCGCGCCGTTTCTGAAGCATGGCATTCCGCCGCAGAAAATCATGGATGGCTTGCGCGAGGTGGATTTCGGTGATTGGACGGGCATGAATTGGGAGCAGGTCGCCCAGAAATTCAAACTGCTGACGCATGAATGGCTCGACCACGTTGAACGCGGCGTGGCGCCCAACGGTGAAAACGGCCCCCAATTCCGGGCGCGTGTCGAGCCGTGCATCCGCGACATCATCAAAGATCATCCCGGCCAAACCGTCGCCGTCTTCTGCCACGGCGGCGTCATCCGCATGATCCTGTCCATTCTCCTGGAACTGCCGTTGCCCCGGACGAACATGTTCGAAGTGGAATATGCCAGCGTCACCCAAATCGCCCTCTATCCCCGCCATACAGAGATTGAACTGCTGAATTTCACCCCCTGGCGGGACCTCGCGCCCCAATGAAATCACGGAAACCGCTCTGGAAAATCTCCGTGGTCACAACGCCCGAAGCCGAGGACGCGGTCATGGAATTATTTGGCCGGATTTTTGGCGGCAATGCCTCGTCTTACTTTGACCTCGAAAAAAAGGTCAGCTTGGTATCTCTCTATCATTCCGGAAAGCTGTTGGCAGACCGGCTTCGCAGTGAAATTCGCACGGGACTCAACGAGATCCGCAGTTATGGGATAAGTATCGGCTCCGGTAGAATTTCGATTTCCAAAGTCCGGCGTGAAGACTGGGCGGAATCGTGGAAACGGCATTTCCAGCCACTCGAAATCGGTAAAACTCTCCTGGTGAAGCCCAGTTGGAGCCGCAAACGTCGGCGTCCCGGCCAGGCCGAGGTCATTCTTGACCCCGGATTAAGCTTTGGCACCGGCCAGCACCCCACAACTCTGTTTTGTCTTCGCTGCATTGCCCGGTATAAAGGCTCCGGTGATGCGCCTGCCCTCTTCGACATTGGCACAGGTTCGGGCATTTTGGCGATTGCCGCGGCAAAACTGGGCTTTAGCCCCGTCCACGCCATTGATTTTGACCCGGACGCCGTGCGGATTGCGCGGGCCAACGCGCAAAAGAACCGGGTGAAACTCCGAATTGCCCGGGGCGATGTGTGCCGTCTAAAAACCAACCCGAAAAGACGCTTTGACGTCGTCTGCGCCAACCTGATCTCCAACCTGCTAATTGCCGAACGGGAAAAAATTGTGGCGCAACTCAATCCCGGCGGATGGCTGCTGCTGGCAGGAATTTTGAAAACTGAGTTTGCAGATGTGCAAAGGGTTTATGCCAGGCAGGGACTAAAATTGATTTTGGTGAAAACCGAAAAGGAATGGCGTTCGGGCTTGTTTAAACTGGAGCATTTGAAGAAAAATTGAAGTCTTGCGTTTTTTCCAAAATGGGCTTAAACATTTTTTGAACAGTTGCGAACAACGGTCATCTAACTTAGAGTACGAACGTAAAGTTGAATCATGAAAAAAGTTCGAGCAGGTCAAATGGTTTGGCATTGTTTACGCTATATCGTACCCCCTGAAAGGAATCGAGCTATGATGAAAACGTTTGAAGCCATCGGCGAAGCAATTCGCGATACCAGACATCCGTTCCGAAAAACCGAACACCAGCCCAAAAAATCGCGGAAAAACCGCTACGAGCGCAGGAAAATCAAAGAGTATATCCACATGGCCGATTGGTTGGCCGAAGAATTGGCGTAACGCCGATTTTTTTCCAGGGTGTCCAGAAAACGCCATTTGTTCTTGCGAACGATTGGTTGAAAAAAGAAAAATCGTCTCTCGCCGTCCAATCGCTCCCCTACTGACAATCCGGGCAGACCCCGAAGAACTCCAATTTGTGCGTCACGCTCTTGAAGCGGTTTTTCGCGGCGATCTGCTTCTCAACCCTCTCAGGAAAACATTCTTCCACCTCTACCACCTCCGAACATTTCGTGCAGACCAGATGATGATGATGGCCGTCATCATTTTCGCCGATCAGTTCGAAGCGGGCCACCCCATCGCCAAAATCAAAGCGTTTGACCATGCCCATTTTTTCCAGCAGGTGCATCGAGCGGTAAATGGTGGCCAGATCGCACTGGCCCCGCGGCATTTCGGCGAAGATCTCCTTATTGGTCAGGGGATGCGGATGTTTTCGCAATACCTCCAGGATGGCCGCCCGCGGGCCGGTGACTTTCTTGGCCTGCCCGCGCAGGCGATTTTTCAGCCCGGACAAATCTGATTTCTGATGCGAATGGGAATGGTGTTTTGTCACTGCTAAAAAATCCCACCGACTGGAGGAAATAGCAATTTCATTTTGTCCATCCGTGATTAAAAATCGCCATAATTAAAAGGATTTTATTATAAGCGCCAGAGGGCTGGCGCAAAATTTGGTCTGGCCTCCGCGTTCGCTTGCGTTGTGGAGTGCGGTAGTCCTCTGCCGCTTATAAATCCTGCTGGACTGCCCTGTTTCATTTCAGCTCACGCCGGCTTTATTTCAACGCCCGCCGCTTTAAGCCTGGGATTGATGGCACTACGCCACCACGGTGGCAGATAAATCATCGGGATGGCCCAGAAATATCCGACCGGCAGTTTCGGCGCCTCCGGCTCGCTAACGAGCAGATAATACGGTTTCACCGCGAGGTGATGGTAGGAATGATGGCCGACACGAAAGGTGACATAGCTGGAAAAGAAATGATACGTGTCCCAGGAATGTTCCGGCCCGGGCTTCTCATATTCGCCCTCGTTCTTGTCCCGCAACAACCCGTAGTGCTGGATGTAATTGACGGACTCGAGCACCACATGGGAACCGGCAAGGTGCGCGACGTAGAAAAGAAATCCCCAGGGGCCGCCCAACAAATAGATGACTCCCAAAAAAGCGAATTGCCCCACGGCATACCATGTCATTTTGTTTTTGAAGACCGCGGCGACGGGGCCTTTGCCTTTCGCCAGTTGCCGCGCTTCCATCTGCCAGCAACGGACGGCGCTGCCGGGGATCGTCCGCGCGATGTACGAATAGATCGTCTCGTTATACCACGCCGTGTTCTCATCGTAATCCGTGCTGGTGTGGACGTGATGGCTGCGGATGTGGATCAACTTATAATGCGGATAAAACAGGAACACGGTCATGATGCGTTGCAGGAACTGGTCGAGCTTTTCCTTGGCGTGCAACAGCTCATGCGCCGCCCCGAAACCGATGCCGCCCAGCAAACTCGTGGAGGCGATCAGCATGAGGCCCTCGGCGATGCTGAACTGCGTGATGTGCCTCGCCAGATAGATCATCAGTACCATGTAAAAAATGGCGTACAGCCGGGGATTCCAGCGCAGCAGAAAAAGTTCCGCGCGATTGAATTCGCCGGCCTCAAAGCGCGCGTTGTCCTGCCAACCGGTGACGAGGTCCAGCACCGGTATCATCACCATCATGAAAAGCGCCGGAGACAACAGCCAAAAGCCCCGGCAATAAAGGCCCAGGGCAAAGAACACAAAGGTCGCCAACGGCAAAAAACAGAAGGCCACGTGGCCGAACTTTCCGCCGATGGCAGTCTTATTGGAGGTGGTTGATTGCATGCGCCAAGTCTTTTAAATCCTGCAAGTTACTCTATGAAATCCGTTTGAAAAAAGCCAATGGAAAATGACTGAAAATCCCTACGCCAAGGGCGCATCTCAGTTTCTTGCAACTCTTGCCTGTTCAGCAATCCCAACGGGATTGAATCATTCAGCCCAGGGTTGCGAGGAACGAGCTACCCTGGGGCGATGACACAACGAATACAACCCTGAAAGGGTTGAATCCATTCGGGGCTGCCGGTGATGCAACCCCGTTGGAGTTGATCTCTTTCTCCGGTGAACCCAGCGTAGGCTCGCAGACTCGCCAACGCTGGGCTGAATGATTGGAATCCTTTCAGGATTCAGCCTCACCTTTCTGCAAGCGTTTGGCCAAAAGGGTGTGAGCGGGGTCGGTTTGAGATTATTTCGCTGTCGGCTCCAGTGTATTATTGGACTTATGAACCTCACGCCTGGCCACAAGCCACAAACCAACAACTAATAAAATCGGGCCAAAAGGAAAATAAACGTTGCGTCTCGCTGGGACTCCTTCCGGATGACCTTCCTGAACGAGAACTTTATGAATGGCGTCTTGAACGGCTGCATCAATCTTCTGCTGCGTCTGAGCCGAAACGTCTGGTGGCCGATGGTCGCGAATAGTGCGGTCAATGGGTGGCCAAGCAACAAGCCAAAAAACAACTAGTGTGAAATAAGCTGCCATAACGAGATAGCCGTACTTACGACAGCCAAGAAATGCCCATATAGCGATGCATAAGCCGATGAAATAAACTGCCGGATTGAGCCATTCAACAACTTTGATGAAGTAGTAGAACATCGAATCACTCATAATTCTTGAATTGGCCTATATTCAAAACCTGAGCCATAGCAGAAGAAACGGCAAGCCCGAAATCACACCCTTTCCGGCACCACAAATGGCTCGCGGTATTCGTGCGTGAGGAGCTTGTTCGCCTCATCATTGTTCGTGAAGCGCTCCGTCCCCGGATGCATCTTCAATGCCGCGCCCATCATCAATGGAGTTTGGTACAGGTTCACCAGGTTGGCGCCGAGATGCGCTTCCATCCGGCCCAGGCTCTCGGCCAGGTCGCTGTTTCCGCGCACTGCGTCGAGTATCTCCGGCGGCGAAAGTTTCTGGCCGAGGCGATATGAAATATTCCCGCTATGGACCAGCGCGGCCGAAACCTGCCCTTCCGCAATGTCCGCGTGCAGGTCCGTGCGCTTGCGGCTCCGGACGGCCTGGATGAAATTAGCAAAATGGTCGCCGTCTTCATCGAATGTTTTGATTGCCGCGCCGTTCTTGTCGTAAATGATCGCTTTCGTATAGCTCGGTATCACCATCGTTCCGCCTTCGCAATCAACGACCACCCCGATGCTCGCGCCGTGATAATCGTCCATCGCGGTCGCGCCGCTGGCGGCGGGCAGCCCGCGTACTTCGAAGATGAGCGGCGCGGCCTTGTAATCGTGAAAAACGATCTGCGTGTTCGGCGTCTGGCCGTCATCATCGTATCCCAGCCGCCCGCCGACGCTGAGGACGCGCGGAGAAATCTCCGGTTCGCCCAGCACCCAGCGCGCGATGTCCATCTGGTGGATGCCCTGGTTGCCCAGGTCGCCGTTGCCGTATTCCCAAAACCAGTGCCATTCGTAATGGATGGTACCGTTCTTCTTGCTGTTGCGGCGCGGCGGATCCATCGGAGCCGGTCCGCACCACAGATCATAATCGACGGTCGCGGGAACCGGTTGCGGGCCGGTCGTTTTGCCGATGCTGTCGCGGCGTTTGTAGCAAAGCCCGCGCGCGCGGATGATTTTGCCCAGATGGCCCTCGCGCAGCCACGCGATGGCTTCCTGCAATCCCACACTGGAGCGGCACTGCGTCCCCACCTGCATGATGCGATCGTATTTGCGCGCCGCCTCGACCATTTTTCGGCCCTCCCAGATCTCATGCGAGGCCGGCTTCTCCACATAGACATCCTTGCCGGCCTGCGCCGCCCAGATGGCGCCCAGCGCGTGCCAATGGTGCGGCGTCGCGAACGAGACCACATCTATGTCCTTGTTTTCCAAAAGCTTTCGCACGTCGGTATAACCTTCGACTTTTTGCCCGGCATCGGATGCCTTCTGCATTTCCTTTCCCAGGACGGCGCTGTCCACATCGCACAACGCCACCAGCCGCGCGCCCTTCATCTTGCTGAACGCTTCAATATGATTTTTGCCGCGGCCATTGAAGCCCACGACCGCGCAGCGGATGTCACCATTCGCGCCGAGTATGCGCGCCTTTGCGTCCGATTGCGCCATCACCGGCCACGCCTTGAGCGCCGCCGCCGCCACCAACGAATTGCGGATGAACCGGCGGCGAGGAATTTTGTTCATACGCGTGATTTGGATTATTGGTTTATTTCACTTCGTTCACGAACTGATTATATAATTTCTCGACCATGTTCGTCGTTGCGGCGCCGTCAATAATGGCGAGGCGATAACGGAACGTGGCCGATTGTTTCGGTTGGATGGTGAAATTCAATTTCTCTTTCCCGTTGCTGAAGACTGCCTGGCCGAGCGGATTGGCGGCGAACAAACCGTAGCCGCGCGCATGCCAATACGTCGGGAACCCGGCGTTCAGTGGATTGTCGAACATGACGAGCGTGATGTCTTCCTGCTTCACCTTGCCCGTCAACATCGTCCAGCGTCCGCGCGTGGCCCAGACGGCGTCCCCGGTCAGGCCCTCGCTGCTGCGATATAATCCGGTGACGCCGTTGGTGTTCATGGCTTTCACAGTCGTGGGCCGGCCACTGGCGTCGGTGTAGGTGACGGCATCAGTGGAAGGCTGCTCCAATTCGCGCCGCACGCGCAGGCCAATCAGCCCGTCCTTCGAATCCTTGAACACTACGGGTTTGTCCAGGGCGGTAAGCGTCGAAATCCGGTCCACAATGCGCACGCCCGGAGCGGCGTGGAAAATAAAGTCCGCAGTCTCATGCAAAATCAGCTCGTTACTCGGCATCAGCCAATCCATTTCGACTTCGAGTTCGCCTCGATTCTTACCACTATTCGTTTTGAGGATGCGCTGATGCACGATTCTGCCCATCTTCGCCTGTTGTTCGGCAGGCAATGCGGTCGAGTCGTTCCAAAAATCCACGCCGTTGACGTTTTCGTAATTGAACCAAAAGCCCACGTGATGCGGATGGTCCGTGCGTTCGCCCGGTCGCGGTTCCATAGGCCATCCGCGCGTGATGAGCGTGCCGCTGCTCGTACGCAACGGAAAGAGCACCGGCTTTTTCAACGTGTCCGGCCAGATGTAAGACGTGAACGGCTGACCATCCACGAGCACGTCCACGCGATTTGAAGCTTCGTCGGGCACGACCGTGACGCCAGTATCAGGTGCAGCATGAAGAGTGGCAGCGGTCATCAGGACAATAGCAAGTATCCCTGATATGGTGTCACGAAAAATTTTTCCCAACGGCCGGCCACGGCAGGATTTACAAGAATCGTTGGCGTCCGAACGCTGTTCCCTCTCCGCTCCCATTCTGATGGGAGGGGAGAGGGTCAGGGCGAGGTGAGGGGTTTTTATCTGGCGGCTCATAGTAAAGAAATGTTAGGGACACCACACTAGGCAATGCAGTTGATCCGGCATAGTTTAATGTTTCGTTTCGATCACGATGACATGATAGGTGGCCGGGACGGTGCCGACGTTTCGCATGGACTGGTCGGTATTGGCCGCGTTAAAGATCACGGAGCCTGGCCCCACGCTCACCCATTTATCGCCCATGTACGCCTCGATGGTTCCCTCCTTCACGATGATGACCTCATCATGGGGACGCTTGAGGATCACGTGGTTGGTGGCGCCGGGATTCAACGTGCTGGCGTGGCATTCCAGTTCATCGAGATTGGCGGTTGCGCCCTGGAAAAATTGCCGGCTGGAACCGGTGGCGTTCGTTTTGACAGCGAGTGAATTCCATTCAATAGCGGATGAAGTCATGGCAGTTTTATTGGTTTGAGCCGGCGCAGTCAGTCCGGCGGTGATGAGGGCAATAAACAGAACGAAGGCAAATTTTCTGTGCATACAGGTTCATTCCTTTCATGTGGTTGATGAAGGATAAGCCGAAGGCCTGGTCCGGCAATGAAATTCCGGTGCAGACTCATCGAAAGAAGATACGGAAAGAGGACTTCTGCAAAACTACGTACCGCAGGTTTCCCAACCTGCTGTATCGCCGACTTCAAAGTCGGCAGAGCACGGAAACATTGGGAAGCCAGCGGATTTGGAAATCCGCGATACAGCAGACTTGGAAGTCTGCGCTACAAACGCCGCGCTCAGGAATATTTTTCCTGCAAGTACTCCTTGAACTTCTCGTAGTCGGCGTCCATGCGGTCAAAATCTTCCGGTAATTTCAGCGCGGCCTCCATCGCAGGCGGGATGTCCGGCGACCAGTTCATCATCTTCTCGATCTCTTCCGGAAATTTCGCGGGATTGGCCGTTTCCAAAATCGCCGCCGGCAAACCGTTCAAAGGTTCCGCCTGTTGCCAGTCTTCAAATCCGCGCCAGGCCACCGCGCCGTGCGGTTCCAGCAACAATCGATATTTGTCCCACACTTCTTTGATCGTCACGCGTGTACGCTCGTCCGAGATGGAACTGGAAAAGAGGTCGCGCCGCATCGCCGCCAGGTCGGGCATCTTATTGATCTTGCCTGTCTCATCCATCTGCCCGCCGTAGATCGCGACGAGCCGCGCGAGATTGCTGGGATGGCCCACGTTCATGGCGTTGGAGACCGAGTTGCGCGAGGGAGAAACTTTTTGGTATGCGCCGTTGCCGAGAAATTTCGGGAAGGCGTCGTTGGCATTGACCGGGACAATCATCTTTTTGACCGGCAATCCCATTTCACGCGCGACCACTCCGCCCATCATGTCGCCGAAATTTCCACTCGGCACGGAGAAGACGATCGGTTCGCCCGGTTTGGCCAGGCGCGAGGCGGCATAGAAATAGTACACGCTTTGCGGCAACAAACGCCCGATGTTGATCGAATTCGCGGACGAAAGCGGAATGCCTTTCAACGCCGGATCGGCGAAGGCGCGTTTGACCATTGCCTGGCAATCGTCAAATTTCCCGTCAATCGCCACGGTGCGGATGTTGTTGCGCAGCGTCGTCATCAACTTGCGTTGCGACACGCTCACTTCGGCCATCGGAAAAAGGACGATCACCCGGATGCCCGGCACATTATGAAACGCATGGGCCACGGCCGCCCCGGTATCACCGCTCGTCGCGGTAAGGATCACCAGTTGCCGTTTGTCGTCCTGCAAAAATTTCCCAATGATCCGCGCCATGAACAGCGCCGCAAAATCCTTGAACGCCGACGTCGGCCCCTGGTCGAGCCGCATCACATGGACACGGTCGTAAACCTTCTCCAATGGAACAGGAAAATTATAGGCGTCCTGGCAAATGTTCGCCAGATCGCGATCGGGAATGATTCCATCCGTAAATTTCGACAAGACGCGAAACGCAATTTCGTGATACGGCAGTTTCGCAAAGGCCGCGATCTCATCCGGCGAGAGCCTGGGGTATCGGTCCGGCACATAGAGGCCGCGGTCGGGCGCCAGGCCTTGCAAAATCGCCCCGCGCAGATCAACTTCGGGCGACTGGCCGTTGGTGCTGTGAAATCGCAAGGACATGAGTCAGAAGTTGGCGGCGGGCCTATTCAAAATTCTCCACGCGCAACATCACCGGCTTGCTTTTGATGGCGAGGAGTTTGCCGATCTTTTTCAGCGCTTTATCAACCGCACCGTTGGTGGCGTAATGCAGCATGAAAATAAGCGGCACACTCGCGCCTTCATGGCCTTCCGGCTGGATGACCGACGAGATGCCAATGCCCGACTGGCCAAAGATCGCTGCGATGCGAGCGAGGACGCCGGGCTTGTCCACGACGTTGAGCCGCACGAAATATTGCGAAACCACTTCTTCGATCGGGGCCACCGCGCCTTTGCATTCGTGCGAGACAAACGGCGGCACGCGGCTGGGCGTGCCAAACTTCAGGTCCAGGGCCGCATCGGCAATATCGCTCAACACTGCGCTGGCAGTGGCGTCCTTCCCTGCCCCGCGCCCATAAAATAAAGTATCGCCGACAACGTCGCCGCGCACGAACACGGCGTTGAATACCTGGTTCACGCTGGCTAGAACGTGTGTGTTGGGAACGAGCGTGGGATAAACCGAAGCCTGCACGCGGCAACCGCCCTCCAATTTTTTGACGGTGCCAAGCAACTTGATGGTATAGCCCAGTTCACGGGCGAACTTAATATCCAGCGCCGTGATATGCCGGATGCCCTCCACATAAATCTCTTCGGGGTGTATCCAAAATCCGTGTGCGAGCGACGCCAGGATGCCAATCTTGTGTTGCGAATCTATCCCGTCAATATCGAGATCGGGCGGCGTCTCGGCGTAACCAAGTTTCTGCGCGTCGGCCAGCACTTCGGAGAAATCCGCGCCCTCGAGCTTCATCCGCGTGAGAATGTAATTGCAGGTGCCGTTGACGATGCCGTACATGGCCTGGATGCGGTTGCCCACAAAACCTTCACGCAACGATTTGATGATGGGAATGCCGCCGCACACGCTGGCTTCGTAATACAGATTGGCGCCGTATTTCTTCGATGCGGCAAAAAGCTCTTCGCCATGCTTCGAGAGCAACGCTTTATTGGCCGTGATCACCGGCTTGCCGAGTTTGAGCGCGGATAAAATGATTTCTTTGGCCAGGGTCGTGCCGCCGATGAGTTCGGCCACGATATGGATGTCGGGATCGTTGACAACCTCGCGCCAATCCGTGGTCAGCAACGCGCGGGAGATGGGATAAGCGCGCGGCTCGCTGATGGATTTGACGGCCACCTTGCGGACGACGACGTTGACGCCAATGCGCGAGGACAAGAGCTTGCCGTTCTGTTGGAGCGCGTGAAAAACGCCGCTGCCCACAGTGCCGCCACCAATCATGCCGAGGTTGACCTGCTGCATAGGAGCGGACAGCCTAGCGGGAGAAGCAGAACCGGACAATTTATTTTTGATCGATTGACGCCTTGGCCAGAAGTTTCAGCCATTCCCGCCGCCATACGAAAAATAGCGATCACAAAATGTATGTATCGAATCCATTGGAAATCAACTTTTTATAATAAATCATAATCGAAATCCAAATGGAGTATTAATATTCCTCAACTATTTTGTTGCTTTCAATTTCGTATGCTGTTTACTGCCCATCCGCAGTTGTATGAGTGAAGAAGTATTGACGTTAGAATACGAATTCAAACTCCGTGACGGCAAAACGAAGCAGTTTTCCGTGCGGTTGCAAAAGCCTTCATTGCAGTTCGTCTCGGAGAATACCACCACCGTCCGCCAGTGGACCAAACTGGAACATCATCAATGCTCCAACTGCCCGCTGTCACCGGTCACGCATCCGCATTGCCCCATCGCCGCAAATCTCGTGGACATCATCGAGTCGTTCAAGGACTCGATCTCCATCGAGGAGGCGGACATCACCATCCGCAGCGAATCGCGCACGTATCATAAGCGGTCCACGGTGCAATACGGCATCGGCTCCCTCATGGGGCTTTACATGGTCACCAGCGGCTGCCCCATCATGGATAAACTGCGCCCGATGGTGTACACGCACCTGCCGTTTTCGTCGCTGGAAGAAACGATCTATCGCGCGGCGTCCATGTACCTCTTCGCGCAATATTTCCGCATGCAGGAAGGCAAGACGCCGGATTGGAAACTGGAAGACTTCACCAAAATTTACGAGGACATCGCCACGGTGAACCTGAGCTTCACCAAGCGCCTGCTCAGCATCAATCCGCGCGACGCCAGTCTCAACGCGCTGGTGGGTCTGGATTGTTTTGCGTCCGCAGCAGCTTTTGCGGGCATTGAAGACATGGTCAAGGAATTCGAGCCGCTGTTCGAAGCATACTTGCAAAAGGGCGATACGTTGCGTCTCTCCCGCCCGACAAAAAAATAAGCCCGCGCTCCGGCGGATTAATTGTGAACACCGTTGTGAGAACCGTTATGGGACCCGTTCTTCAGGACTGCCTGGGCGGTTTTAAGTAATTTTTCGACGGTGAAAGGCTTGGCCAGAAAAGCGTCCATCTCCGATTGGCCCATCGCATCGGCTGCTTCCGTGCCCGATTCACCGGCGGCGATGATCTTGATGCCGGGCTTGATCCGGCGCAACGCACTGGCGGTGACCGCCCCGTCCATCAGGGGCATGGCCATATCGGTGATGACCAGGTCAATGGACTTGGACCGTTCATTCAAAAGCGAGATCGCCTCGAGACCGTTCGTGGCCGTCAGGACGCGGTACCCGTAATTTTCCAACGCCGTCCGGGCAATGACCAGGACGATGGCTTCGTCATCCACCACCAGGATGGATTCGCCGTTGCCCATCGGCAGTGGGGAAGGCGTTGCGGAGGCCGGCGACCGTTCGATGACGGCCGGCAAATAGAATTTGAATTCCGTGCCGTGGCCCACGGCGCTATCCACCACCAGGAAGCCGCCATGATTCTTAATGATGTTCGCGGAGGTGGAAAGCCCCAGGCCCGTGCCTTTGCCGGGACCTTTGGTCGTGTAAAACGGGCGGAAAATTTTCTCCATCTGCTCGGGAGGAATTCCCATGCCGGTGTCGGCGACACTGACACAGACATAATCTCCGGGTTTGGCATCGGGATAACGCGCAGCGGTCTCGGCATCCACGCTCACGTTTTCAGCCATGATCGTCAGCGAACCGCCATCCGGCATGGCATCGCGGGCATTCACACAGAGATTCAAGAGCACCTGGTACAACGGCGTGGCCAGCCCCATGATGTTCCAGATCTCGCCGCCACTCTTGACTTCGCAATGGATATTTTTCGGAAAAGTATCGTTGACGATCTTGCCCATTTCCTTGACGAGCGATTCCATGCGAATGGGAGTCTTGTTCGAATCACTGCCCCGCGCAAAAGTAAGGACCTGCTTCACCATGTCCGCGCCGCGCTTGGCGCTGACCTCGATCGTCTTCAGCACGTCATCTTTCTCGGGCGACCGGCGCAGGATGTCCACGCCGATGAGGATCGGCGCCAGGGCGTTGTTCAAATCGTGCGCAATGCCGCTGATGAGCACCCCCAGGCTTTCGAGGCGCTGGGACCGCATGAATTGCTCTTCCAATTGCTTGCGCTCGGTGAAATCCGTATTGATGAGCAGCAGAGACTTGGGCTGGCCGTTCGCGTTCCGGATCAACGTCGCGCGGCATTGCACGAGCACCGGCTTGTTATCCTTGGTCAATTGCTGGAGTTCCCCCGCCCACTCGCTCTTCTCCTGCATGCTCTTCTTCATCTCCAGGATCTGCGTCGGCGGCTTTCCCTGGAACAAAATTTTAACAAAATCTTTTTCCACGACCTCCTCGGCCGTCCATCCGTAAATTCTTTCCGCGCTCCGGTTCCAATAAGTGATCCGGTTCGCCAGGTCGCAAACCAAAATTGCATCCGTGGCTTTGTCGAGCAGCTCGGCCTGCTCCCGGTTCTTCTGCTCGGTTTGTTGCAGCAGCATCTTCTCCTCCACCGTGCGCAACGCCTGCCGGATCGCCGGGATGAGCCGTTGCGGCCGGCTCTTGATGACATAATCCACCGCGCCGTTCCGCAAACTCTCCACCGCGGATTCTTCCCCGATGGTTCCTGAGAAAAAGAGAAAAGGTGTCTCCGGCGCCATCTCGCGCGCGATCATCAACCCGCTCAATCCGTTGAACGACGGCATGCTGTAGTCCGAGACGATGACGTCGAACTTCCGCTGCCGCAACGCCGACTCCAGGTCCGCGCGCGTCTGCACTGCGAACCACTCGGCTTCCAGGTCGTTGGCCGCAGCCATTTCACGGACGAGAATGCGATCATTCTCGTCATCTTCCAAATGCAAGATATGCACTGGCTTTTTAGGCGCGGCGACAGACATAAAAAAGTGGCGTAAAAAGTAAAAAGGAATCCGCAGGCATTGACATGCCGCTTAACGAAAGTTTTCCAAGTACGGTATCCATAATCATTTATAGAAATTCCGCTTATTTCTAAACCTGTAAGATAATATACTATACAAACCTTAAATTTCAAGGGGTACCCTATTTCTATCCTATTTTATATGCCTCTCAGCACCAATGATTTGTAGGTATTTACCCTACATTTTTGACAAAAAATGCCTGAAAATGTTAATAACTATTTGAATAACAGACAGATACAACGATTATAGCCAGTGCTGTTATCCGTCCCTCAAATCTTACCTTTTGACCTTACCGGCGGTCAGGAAGAAGGGTAGGGCCGCCAATTGCAAAACCATGGAGAATACTACGACGGCCAGGATAGATTTGTCATATAACAATCCCATCGCCGCGCTGCCGGCAAACCACGCCACGCCAAAGGCTGTGTCGAATACGCCGAAGGCTGTGCTGCGTTTTTCTCGCGGAACCATCCGCGACAAAGTCGCTTTCAGCAGCGAATCCTGCGCGCCCATGCCCACGCCCCACAAAATCATTCCGACGAGTGCCAACGGAAATCCTCCCAGGAAAACGCACGGCGCAAACAGCGCGCCCAATGAAAAAGCCGCCAGCACAACCGGCCTTCCAAACTTGTCCAGCAGCCTTCCAAAAATCAGCGCAGAGATCGCCCCGGTGACCATCGCCACGGCGTAAAAAATCGGGACAACACTTTGATCGACCACCCCGGCCTTTCGGAAATGGAACGCCACCAGCGAGAAATCCGCGAAACCCGCCGCGATCAACATTCCTCCCACCGCATACAGCCAATACGCTTTAGAAAATCCCTTTGTCTCCAGGACCACCGGCGCGCGTTCTTCCAGTTCATGCACGCGCGGATGACACACCCGCGCCACGGCGACCATCACCAGGCAAAGCAGCGCGGGAATCAACAACAACGCGAACGCATGACGATACCCGCCGCGCTCGTACAAAACCAATGCCATGATGAGCGGGCCGATCGTTGCGCCCGTTTGGTCGAGAAATTCGTTCAACCCAAACGCCCAGCCGTGGCCGATCTGGCTGCCCGCATGCGAGAGCATCGCATCCGCGGAGGGTTTGCGGATGGCGCGGCCGGTGCGCTCGATCACCACCAGCGGCGCCGCCCACATCAGGCTCCCCGCCAGCGCCATCGCCGGCACCGCCAGCATGTTGATGAGATAGCCCGCGAAAATGAATGCCCAATACTTGCGCGTTTTGTCCGCAAAATAACCCGTGATGGAACGAAAACCGTAGCCCATTAACTCGCCAAACCCCGCCGTGAAACCCACCACCGTCGCGCTCGCGCCAAGTGAGCCGAGAAACGGCCCGTTGATGCTGCGCGCGCTTTCGTACGTCATATCCGCGAACAACTGGACGACGCCGATGATCAGGACGAAGCGCAACGCCAGCCGCGCCTTTGGATTCACTCGCTCCATATAAATATTATGGCGCACCTAAATCTTTTTGCAGCCAATTTTCCGCCGCTCTGTAGAAAACATGATTCACCGATTGAAACGGAGATAGGTCTTTCGGGAGCGCGACCGTCCCGGGCGCCGTTTGACGCGCCGGGCGCATCTGGACACTGCCCCGATTGTGGCATCGGCCTCGAATGCTTTCGGTGGAGAAACGAGGATGAGGGGTCAGGCCAGGCAAGGGCTTATTTCCGACATTTCTTTAAGTGCCAGGCGGAATCCATGGGCTTGCCGCTCCACCAATCCA
>DASXYX010000002.1:0-82106 GCA_036502245.1 Verrucomicrobiia bacterium | reverse complement strand
CTTCTCCCAGCGGGTGGTCTTCTTTTTGCTGGCAAACTCGGCTTGAGAAAAACTCGGCTGGTGCGTCATGCCTAAGTTTAGGCAACACTCTCTCCGCCGTCTCTAATAAACCAATCACCCGGTGATTAAATCAGCATCTCCTTAGCGGTTAAACCTCAGTTTCCTTCATTTGTCCGTGTCCATCCGTGGTTTCATTTTTTGTTTCCGGGCAACATTACGCTCCATTCTTTTTCTGCTTAAATCGCGCCATGAGATGTATGCGCAGAAAATTACGAATGAAGATTTACGATTTACGAGTCCAAGTCGATCCGACCGAATCCAACCCAATCAAACCATTCGGAGGGCGAAGCTCTGCGACGCCCTGAATCTATTAAAACCTAAAAATGAGAAAACGAACCCAAGCTTTTCGACCTGAATTTCAGATTCAAGATATTGAAGAATAGTTACTTGTGAAATACGCATTGCAAAAAGCACTTCGTCAAAACGAACCCAAGACCAGGCTGGAAAGGAAGAAATTAGAGTGAAGAATGAAGAAAAAAGCCAATTTGTGCCGATAATTTGCGTTCATTCGGATGAATTAGCGGTTCAAACCTCTGTTCTCTCTGTTCCCTCCTGTTCTAAATCCGTGTTTATCTGTGTCCATCCGTGGTTGAACCACCAAATTTCGTTCTCGCCAAGAAGGCCTCCATTTTAGATGCTATTCGGTCATGTTTACTGGAACTTATACTGCCATTGTTACGCCATTTCGCGCGGGTGCGATTGACGAGGACGCCCTCGAACGCCTGATCCATATGCAGGTCAAGGGTGGCGTGGATGGCATTGTTCCCGTCGGCACCACGGGGGAATCGCCCACCGTCAATTGCGAGGAACATATCCGCATCATCGAGCTTTCGGTGAAATTCGCGGCGGGCAAGATTAAAGTCATCGCCGGGACCGGCGCCAACGCCACGAAAGAAGCCATCGACCTGACGCAGGCCGCCGAGAAAGTCGGCGCGGATGCGACGTTGCAGGTGTCCCCCTATTACAACAAACCCACGCAGGAGGGATTATTTCAGCATTTCAAAGCCATCGCCCGCGCCACGGAGTTGCCTGTCATCCTGTACAGCATTCCGGGCCGTTGCGGTGTGGAGATCGGCGTGGATACAACGAAGCGGCTCGCGGCGGATTGCAAAAACATCATCGGCATCAAAGAAGCCGGCGGAAGCTGCGACCGCGTGTCACAATTGCGCGCGGCGCTCGGGCAGAAATTTGTCATCCTGAGCGGCGACGATTCATTGACGCTGCCGTTCATGACCTGTGGCGCGAATGGCGTCATCAGCGTGGCCTCGAACATCATTCCGCGCGAGGTGGCGCAGATGGTCAAAGCGTTCACCAAGGGCGATGCGCGCAAATCCGCGCAGTTGCACGCAAAATATTACCCGTTGTTCAAAGACTTGTTCATCGAGACCAATCCGGTGCCGGTGAAAGCCGCGCTGGCGATGATGAAGTTCATCGAGGAGGAATACCGCCTGCCGTTGGTGCCGATGAACCCAAAAAACTGGGATGTGCTTCGCACGACCATGAAACGTTGCGGCGTTTTGAATTAACCTTGTAGTATGAAGCTTTTTCGTTTAGTTTGTACCGAATGGGCTATGAAAACGTGTTTGAGTTTTAATGATATTTTACAGGTGGACCAACCGCAAATTGATGAAATGCAGCGGGTTGGAAATTCTTTTCCTGATGGTTCCACTGTCGAGGCTTGCACAGCATTTTCGCGTCAAGTCAGGCGATTGGAGGGATTCGTTGTTCTAACTTACGGAATGGCAGCAGCTTCGGCCAAAAAAGCGGACGATTTAAATGAAGTAGCTGAGATTTGGGGTAAGATGAGCAATTTTTGCCATTCTGCCCTTCAGATTTTAGCCAATTTGAAAGACAAATATTCCCAGTGCGGCACTCCAGAACTTTATGATTTAGTGCTGGATTATAAATCAGCAGCGGACAAGCGTCGCGCCGGAACTTTAGAGGAGGCATCATGTCAGAAGATGGAACTTCCGAAGGGGTTATTTCCAAAATTGAGCTAAAGGAATTGGCTGAACTTTTTGACCGTTTTGAATTTGCTTTAGATCCGTTCTCGGTAACCGCCGGGGAGGCAGAAACTGCATTTGAAGGCAGGGTTCGGAAGGTTTTTGACGAGCGTGTATCAGGGATTTTTCCAGATGTGAATTTTAAAACTTTTCGTTGCCGGATGAAATCCCTTTGCCGAGAATTTCTTAAACGCAATAACCCGTGACTAAAATTATCATCACCGGCGCGCGCGGACGGATGGGCCAGGCGCTCACCCGTTGCGCGGCGAATTTTCGCGACCTGACAATCGCCGCCCGCATTGACGCGGGCGACGACCTGGGATCTGCCCTTGCCGACGGCGACGTGGTTATCGATTTCAGCCTGCACGCGGCCACGCCTAAAATTGTTGAGTTGTGCGCAAAGTACCAAAAAGCCGTAGTGATCGGCACAACGGGACATTCGGACGCGGAGCAGGCCGCCATCCGGAAATTGAAAGCGAAAATTCCGATGGTCTGGGCCTCCAATTTTTCGACCGGCGTGAACACGCTGTTTTGGCTCACGCGCAAAGCGGCGGAGATCCTGGGGCCGGATTTCGACCTGGAAGTCGTGGAGATGCATCATCGCATGAAAAAGGACGCGCCCAGCGGCACGGCGAAATCGCTGGCCGAAATTTTGGCGGACGTGCGTAAATTACAATTGTCCAAAGCCGCGCGGCATGGCCGCGAAGGCATTGTGGGCGAGCGCACCAAAGCCGAGATCGGCGTCCATTCCATTCGTGGCGGCGACGTGGTGGGTGATCACACCGTTATTTATGCGAGCACCGGAGAACGCATCGAACTGACCCATAAAGCTTCGAGCCGCGACACTTTTGCCAACGGCGCCTTGCGTGCGGCTCTCTGGGTGGTCAAACAGAAACCCGGCATCTACGATATGCAGGATGTTCTGGGGCTGAAGTAAAAAAGGAAGAAGGGAGAATGCAGAATGAAGAATGGCTCCCACAGAACAAGTGATTCCGCATTTGTGATTATCGCATTGGGATCGAATTTGGGAGATTCGCGAAAGATCATTTCGGAGGCGATGACCGCGCTGGAGGAATTCTCAAAGGGGTCAGTCCTGAAATCTTCCTTATGGAAAACGACGCCGGTGGATTGTCCGCCAGGTTCGGCGGAATTCGTGAACGCAGTCGTGGCCTTTGTTCCGAAGCCGGGCGAGACGCCGGAATCGTTGCTGGCGAAATTAAGGGTGCTGGAAAAGCAGTTCGGCCGGACCGATAAAAAAGTCATGAACGAACCGCGCCCGCTGGACCTGGATTTGATCGCATTTGGGAGTGAGGTCCGTAACTCGCTAGAACTGACATTGCCGCACCCGCGCGCGCATCTGCGGAAGTTTGTGCTGCAACCGTTAAGCGAGATCGTGCCGGATCTGATTTTGTCGGGGCAGAGCAAGACTGTTTTGGAATTGCTGGAGGAGGTTTCTGGTGAAGAATCGCTCAGAAAAATTTAGGGGACTCACCGAAAATTCGCTGGTATTCCTGCATGACATAGCGGTCCGTCATGCCGGCGATATAATCGCACACGGCGCGATGCAGCCCGGTCTTCTTCACCCGTTTTTGCGCGCTTTCTCCAATGTCCCGCGGGTGTTTGAGGAAATAATTGAAAAGTTCCTCGAGCATTTTCACGGCGCGCTTGTTCGGCTCGTGGACGACGTTGTTGTAATACAAATTTTTGTAAAGGTAGTCGCGCAATTCCAGGTTCAGTTCGCGCCGGAGCGGGCTGTGCTGGATGAGCGCTTTGGGATAACGGCGCACCTCGTTTGCGGAATCCACTTTGGCGGCAAGGATGAGCCGTTCGCTGTTTTCCACAACATCATGGATCTGCATGTCAATGATAGTGCGGATGATGAAGTATTGGCGACATTCGTCGGCGAGGCGGCCATGATCCTTTTTCACCTGTCGTGCCGCCTGCGCAAAAATGCGAACGTCCTTGATCAATTTTTTCTCCAACAACAAACCGGAGTCAAGACCGTCGTCAAGGTCGTGGCTGTAATAGGTGATCTCATCGGCGAGATTGGCAATCTGGGCTTCAAGCGACGAATTTTTGGCCTCGAACCCTTTGCGCTGTTCCGGGTGGTCGTAGGAGGTGTGATGTTTGGCGAGGCCTTCGCGGACTTCCCAGGTCAGGTTCAGGCCGGGAAAGCCGGGATACTTCTGCTCAAGCAATTCGACGATGCGCAGGCTCTGTAAATTGTGTTCAAACCCACCGTGCCCTTTCATCAGGCGCGCGAGAACGGTCTCGCCTTTGTGGCCGAACGGCGAATGACCGAGGTCATGGGCCAGGGCGATGGTCTCGGCGAGGTCGGTGTTCAGTTCGAGAGCGGTGGCGATGTTGCGCGCCACGGCGGAGACTTCGATTGTATGGGTCAACCGGTTGCGCAGATGGTCGCCGCTGCCGCTGAGAAAAACCTGGGTCTTATATTCAAGGCGTCGGAAGGCGCGGGAATGAATGACACGGTCGCGGTCGCGCTGATATTGGGTGCGCCACTGGGGCGGCGATTCGGCATAAATGCGCCCGCGCGAATCGCCGCTGAATTGCGCGTAGGGGGCGAGAATCTTCCGTTCGATCTGTTCCAGTTCCTGGCGCGTGCGCGGCATTTTATTTGGGATTGTAGGCTCCGCCGTAGCCGGGTTGATAAAGGACGATGCCAGCGCCGGATTGAGCCATTTGTTGGAAATGTTTATCAATGGAATAGACGCGACATTCAGCCAGCACGGAAAGCGTGGCGATCAGGACGTCGTTCCACGGCGGATTACAACCGGTATCACGCAATCGCCACGCGATCTTTTTTGCGGTATCCCATGCGGAATCTTTCATTTGAAAATAGGGAATGCACTCGAAATGCTCTTCCAGCGCCGTCCGGTCCTGCCGCCGCGCCCCGCCCATGACTTCCAGTTTCACCGGTCCGCACCAGGCCGCCTCATATTCCTCCAAAAGATTTTCGAGCGCGACTTTGACGTGAAGATCGCCCTCGCGGCGCAATGCTTCAATCCACACGGATGAATCCACGAGCACCATATAAGGTTCAATTAAGAGTCAATGGGTCAAATATCTCTGGCCTCGACTTCTTCGTTGGTGGCGGGATAGTCAAATTTGCCTTCCCTCAACATCCTGCCAAAGTCTTTGGCCTTTTTCCTGTTGATAAAATCCCTGACCGCAAAAGCCACGGCAGGACTGTTCTTTTTGATGCCAGTGACTTTCGTCAATTCATCTACAGTTTTTTCGTCCAGTTCAACGGTCATTCTCATGGAGACATAATGATGCAATTATCATCATTTATCAAAATAAAAATCATCTTAATCTTTTAACAATTCCTGGACGGAGATACCGCGAAGTTCGAAGAGTCGGCGGATGGTGTCTTCAATCAAGTTGTTTGGGCAGCTTGCGCCGGCAGTGACGCCCACGGTGATCTTGCCGGAAGGCAGCCAATTCGGGGTCTCAATCTCCTTCTTTTTGTGCAGGTCGAAATGGAGGATCAATTTATCCGATTCCATTTTGGCGGCATTCTTGATGAAGTAAGTGGGCAGTTTGGCCTCACCCATCTCAGCCAGATGCGAAGTATTGGAGGAATTGTAGCCGCCAACGACAATGAGCAGATTCATCGGTTCGCGCAGCAGTTTTTCCAGGGCGTCCTGGCGATCCTGCGTGGCGCCGCAAATGGTATCGAAGAAACGGAAGTGGCTTCCTACTTCGCCGTCGCCATGTTTCTTGATCATGGCGGCCTTGATACGCCGCTGAACTTCCTCGGTCTCACCGCGAAGCATTGTTGTTTGGTTGGCAACACCGACGGCGCGCAAATGGATGTCGGGATCGAACCCGGCGGAATAAGCGCCCTTGAATTTTTCAAGGAACTCGTGTTTGTCGCCGCCGTTAAGGATGTAATTGCAGACGTAATCGGTCTCACCGAGGTTGAAAACGACGAGGTAATGGCCGCTGCCGTAGGCGCGGGCCTGGGAGGTCGTGGCTTTGGTCTCTTCGTGTTTGGCTTTGCCGTGGATGATGCTGGTGACGCTTTCCTTGGAATACTGGCGCACACGCTTCCACACGCTCATCACGTCGCCGCAAGTGGTGTCCACCATCACGCAACCTTTGGTCTCCAGTTTTTTGCGGGTGCCGACTTCGGTGCCGAAGGCGGGAATGATGACGGCGTCGCCGGATTGCAATTGCGAAAGCTCTTCATCCGTGGGCTTGGGCGAAATGATCTTGATGCCCATGCGGCGGATCTGGTCATTGACCTCAGGATTATGGATGATCTCGCCGAGGAGATAGATGGGCACGTCGGGCGAGACTTCGGAAAAATATTTTTTCGCCGCGTAAGCCAGGTCAATGGCGCGTTCGACGCCGTAGCAGAAACCGAATTCCTTGGCGAGTTTCACGGTGAGGTCGCCGGAGGAAAGGACACCGCCGTTGGCGCGGATGCGCTCGACGATCTCGCTGCGATAATGCGAAAGGACTTGCGCCTGGACCGCCTCCATGATGTCAGGACGGCGGAGGTTGATCTTTTTTTGCGGGGCTGGAGCCTCGGTTGACATGATGGTATGTAATCTAACAGGAACGGGGGAGGCGTCCAGCGGCATTTGTCATGTATGATATATGATCATTTTTGATTTCTCCGGTTCATCTGCCGGGTCGTTTCATTTGTTTTTATGTGCGGGCATAGCCAATTGTGTCTAGGGCGTATACTCCTCGTCCGAACTGGCGATTGTCAGTTTTTGTATGTTTGTTATTGTTGTGACGAACACCCACGGAATGTCTGAAGACAAGACTCACGTCCTCAGGATTTCGTGTTCATCAACCAAAAAAGGAATAAAAAATGGAAATAAAATACCCAACCCATCGGCCGCACCTGCGCGTGCGGATAACCTGTCTGGTGGTCGGCTTGGCCTGTCTGGCTTTGGCCATTCCACGAGCACTCGGCGCGTTCGGCGCCACGCCGAGCAGCGGCGGATTCATTGTGAACGACGGGGCCAATCTCGTTTTCACGGTCAATTCCTCCGGTGATATGCCATCGTGCAAATACAAAGGCACGGAGTTGAATGACCAAAGCAAGGCCTCGTGCATCGCGTCCGGTTTGGGCGCATCATCAGTCACCTGCACGACGAACGGCGGCAATGTCATTATTATCAAATGCGTTTCCACCGCGCTCGGCGGAACTCTCACGCATTATTACATCGTGCAAAGCGGCGTGGATAACATTTACATGGCCACTTATCCGACGGCGGAACCAAGCGTGGGCGAGCTGCGGTATATTTTCCGCGGACAATTCAATGTCCTGCCCAACGGTCCGGCGGACTCCAACAACAACGGCAATACCGGCGCGATCGAGAGCACGGATGTGTTCGGCCACAGCAACGGCCAGACAACCTCCAAGTATTATGGCAGCGCCCGGGCGAAAGATCTCACGGTACAAGGCGCCACCGGCAGCGGTGTAGGAGTATTCACGGCGTTCGGCACCCGCGAGAGCAGCACTGGCGGACCATTCGTGCGCGACATTGAGAACCAGGGCGACGGCACCGGCAGCGACCAGGAGATATACAATTACATGAACTCGGGACATCACCTCAACCTGACCATCAATGGCCAGGCCGAAGGCTTCCGTGTCAACGTGCTGCATGGCCCATACGCATTCGTCTTCACTACCGGCGGGACTCCTTCCGTGCCGAGCATGAGCTTTATCGCCAATCTGGGGCTGATGGGCTATGTCAGTTCTTCCGGCCGCGGGACCGTGCATGGGTCGGCCTCCGGGCTGGACAGTGGCGCCAGCGGGATGGTCGGATTCGCCAACAGTACCGCCCAATATTGGACGACCGTCAGCGGTGGTTCCTATACCTGCAGCGGCATGAAGCCGGGAACCTATACTGCGACACTTTACCAGGGTGAATTGAGCATCGGCACCGGCTCGGCAAACGTGAGCGCCGGCGGCAATACCACGCTCAATCTTACCGGGTCTTCTCCGACCACCACCTCGACCATCTGGCGGATCGGCACCTGGGACGGCACGCCCAATGAATTCCTCAACGGACAAACCATTATGATTCGGCACCCATCCGACAGCCGTAATACTAAATGGGGCCCGGTGACCTATGCAGTGGGCAGCGCCATCAACAAATTCCCGGCCGTCCAGTTCCGCGGCACTAACAGTCCCACGACGGTTACCTTCACCCTCACGTCTGCCCAGGCGGGAGCCGCGCGTACCTTGAAGATTGGTATTACCGACGCTTACGAGAACGGCCGGCCCAGCGTGAGCATCAACGGCCATGCCTTGAGCGTTCCCGGTATCCCCACCGAACCATCGGACCGCTCCTTCACTACCGGCACTTATCGCGGTAACAACACCACATTCTCCTGGAGCATTCCCTCCAGTGATTTTGTGTCAGGCGCAAACTCCATGACCATCACGCCGGCCAGCGGCTCCAGCGATTCCGGTCCGTGGCTGAGCGCGTCGTTCGCCTACGACTGTGTGGAATTGGATAACTGATAAAAGCATTGGCCGCTGCGGACAAGCTGTCCGCAGCGGCTCAAATAAAATGTCATCCGCTGCAAAATTTGGAACCGTTGTTCTGGCAACAAGCCTGGGAATAGTCGTCGCCTGGAATGTGTCGCACCGTTCGGGCACGATGCCTGCCCGAGGCAGGGCACCAGTTGTGGCGCCGGCAATTTCGCCGTCCGCAGGCAAGAACATCCAAACAGTTGCGAGTGCTGTCACGGACTCGATATATCCCAATCCGGATGCCTCGGCGAGAGATGAGGAGTTGCTGGCGCTGGCGCGAAAGGCTGTGGCGGATTTTCCCTTGCGGGCGATTGACTGGGCACGGTCGCAGCCGGATGCGTTGTTGCAACGCCGGTTGTTGTCCGCCGTCATCCAGGCATGGGGCGAGAAAGATCCGGCCACCGCTATAGACTGGGTACTTAGACAGGATGACGATGAGCGCCGCCTGGATATGGAAGCGGCATTGGATGGAGCGGCGCAACAGCCGGAACTGGCCTTGGCCATTGTGCGCCAATTACTTGTCAATGATCCAAGCGACCCGGACGGATACGGCCCGTCGTTGATCGCCGCGCTGATCAATGCGAAGCAATTTGAAGTGATTTTACAGTTTCTCAATAACGGCGCCTCCCCCGAATCCCGCGCCGATTGGATGGCGGCAACGTTCAATCGATGGGGACAAACTCAGCCGCAGCAAGCGATCAAGGCTTTGGCATCGCTGACAGATGAGAGCCTGCGCGCTTCGGCATTTCACTCGGTCATGGACGGCTGGAGCCAGGATGATCCCGGTGCACTGGCGGCTTATGGGGCCACGCTGTCCCCGGGCGCAGATCGTGATTATGCAGTGAAGCAGGCGCTCAACAATTGGTCATTGCAGGACCCGGCGGCGATGGCGACATGGTTGAACCAACAGCCGGAGGGGACGGAATTCGACGAAGCGGTCGCGCTCATCATCTCGAAGACGGATAGCGCCAATTGTCCTCCGGCCACTGCTATGAGTTGGGTCGAGGGCATTGGAGATTCGACACTCAAGCTGCAAAGTTTCATGCACGTCCTGGATGAATGGAACCAGACGGACCCCATGGCGGCACAACAATATGCTGCCAATGTGAGTTGGTTGGATACACAATCGCGGCAAAAAATCATCGAGGGCTTGAAAAATCCTCCACCTGTTATAGCTGCGAGCAGTGACTGAAGGCTCAACGGACTGAATCGGATTTGGCGTCAATGATTTCGCGTAACTGGCGAAACCCTTGGAGCAGACTTAACCCGGGCTGAAGAATGTAGGCGGACTTGACCTCATGGACGCGGCCATTGCGGACGGCGGGAATTGTGTCCCAGCCCGATCGTTGGCAAATAGCATCGAGGTTGGCTTTTTTGCCACACCAACTGGCGATGATGATGTCAGGTTGGCGGCGGATGATTTCATCGCTATTGACCACGCGGTCGGGAGCGCGGGAACAGTTGTGAAGTTCGGAAAAAATATCTTTGCCTCCTGCGGCCTGGATCAATTCACCCACCCAGCAGATGCCGCTGATTAGCGGGTCATCCCATTCCTCGAAATAGACTTTGGGGCGCTTTCGCAGGCGAGTCCGGCGGCGAAAAATTTCCCCGCGCATTTTGGCGGCGAGTTTTTTGGCCTGGACCGGTTTCCCAAGGATATTGCCAAGGAGAAGGATGGTTTCAAAGATTTCGCCGAGGGAACGTTGATTGGTGGCCAGCACAGTGTGGCCGCGCCGGATCAATTCTTTGGCGGCTTCCGCCTGCACATCAGAAAAGGTGATGATGAGGTCGGGATCAAGGGCGTCTACTTTCTCAAAATTGACGCTGGAGAACCCGCTGACCCGCGGTTTGCGCTGGACGGCGGGTGGTTCGACCGCAAAACCAGTGACGCCAACGATGCGATCACCGCAACCGAGCGCGAAGATGATTTCAACGGCTTCAGCACTTAAACAAATGATGCGTGACGGATGGTCCTTTGGCACGGGCGACAAATAACAGAGTATTACGCCAAAGCAAATCATTGATACGCCCGGCATTTGTGATTTACGAAGACGTCCGGGTGGTTTATGATGCGGTGTGGTCGGACGACCACCGCTGGTATCGGAGCGTAGCTCAGCCTGGCTAGAGCACTTGCTTTGGGAGCAAGACGTCGCAGGTTCAAATCCTGTCGCTCCGACCATTTCTCTCAAACGATTCCAAAAATCCACGCATTTTGTAATTCCTTTTCCCTTGTCAACGGGCTTGCGGATGGTATCTGTCTAATAACTCGGAAAACTCATAAATAATTTATGGCAACAATATTTATCGGCTGCGTGGTTGGATTCGTCGTCTGGTTCCTGGTGCGGTACCTGGCGGCGGGACTTTATACCGTGAACCAGAACGAGCGCGCGGTGAAGACCAGTTTCGGGCGGGCGGAACGGGTGGGCGAGGCGACGACGTTGAGCGACCCGATCGCCGCGACCTTAAGTCCGGAGGAAAAAGAGCGTTATGATTACCCGCAAGTACGGGTGATTCCGCCGGGCGGCCCTTATTTCAGGTGGCCATGGGAGAAGGTCTATAAAGTATCCGTGGCCACGCAGACGATGAATATGGCGCATGACCCAGAGGATCCCTCTGCCAATTACCAGGGAACCATCCTGGAAGCAGTGACCAAAGACCAGTTGAACACCGGATTGAAGGGCCAGATCCGGTGGCGCGTTTCAGAACGCAACCTTTACGCCTATGTGTTTGGCGTGAAACATCCGATCACCCATGTGATGGGCTATTTCATTTCGGTATTGCGCGAGCGCATCGCCAATTTTGAAGCGCCGCCGCAGCCCAAAGCCGCGGATGACCAGGCTCCGCACACGAACATGGCCACGGCTGCCACGGGCATTTCCATCAACGATCTCCGGAAGAATCTGCGGGACATCAACGACCACATGGACCGCGAATGCGCCGGCTCGGCGGCCCGCTACGGTGTGGTGCTGGACGCATCGCTCATCACGGGTATTGACCCGCCGCAAGAGGTGGAGTCCGCGCTGGCGGCGATCAATACCGCTTACAACCAGGTATCCTCGGACATCAGCCTGGCGCAGGCGGCTGCCGACCAGAAAATCGTGCAATCCAAGCGGGCGGTCGAGATCGAGACGCTCAAGGCACAAGCCGAAGTGCAACCGATCACCGCGCTTGCGGCGCAATTGGGCGACCTGAAGAAGAGCGGCACGGGAGCGCTCGATTCGTACGTGCGCAATGTGCGGCTGAAACTGTTCAACGAAGCCAAGTCAGTGATTTTGGAGGTGGACCATGAATAATAATCCGCTTAGTTCGCCGGTCGCCCTCTTTATTGTGGCTGCCGTGGTGACGTTCATCGGCATGTTCATCATTGTGCCGATCTTTTTCGGCATCGCCCGTTTGCTGGGCCTTTACACAGTCGTGGAAGAACGGCAGAGCAAAGTTTACGTGTTGTTCGGCAAAGTAGTGGCGGTGATCGACGAGCCGGGACTGCACCTGTTGATCTTCAAGCTGGGGATCAAAGCGCCGTTGGTCAACCTTTTGGGCAAATGCCATGTGCTGGACCTGCGCCTGGACCAGGAATATTTGCGCAGTACACCGGTCAATTCCGAGGAAGGCGCGCCGATGGGCATCGGCGTATGGTACGAAATGTTTATCAGCGACCCGGTGTCGTATTTGTTCAAGAATGCGGACCCGCGCGGTTCGTTGGCGGCCAATGTGGGCAATTCCACGGTGCGCTGTTTGAGCAATCTCAAGCTGTCCGATATGCTGGAGAACCGGCATCCCATGAGCCAGGCGGTACGGACGGAAGTTTCGCCGCAATCGCAGGATTGGGGTTACAGCCTCGGTTCGGTGTACGTGCGCAAAGTGCATTTCCGTGACGCCGATATGATCAAGCAGATCGAGGAAAAAGTGGTGAACCGGCTGCGGCAGGTCACCGCCGCCATCAAGCAGGATGGCGCCAACCAGGTGAGCATCATCACCAGCACGGCGGAGCAGCAGGCTTCCATCGAGTTCGCCAAAGCGGCGGCGATGCGTCCGCAGATCGTCGGCGCGGCGCTACAGAAGATTTCGCAGGATGCGGACATCTCACGAGCGCTGTTTCAAGTCCTGGAAACGCAGAACATCATTGAAGGGCAGGCGGGCATCACGTTGGTTCCGCATAAGTCCGGCCTGCTCGGCGATATTGTGGCGGCAGGCCAGAGCCGGAGCGCGGGGCCGCCGGCGGCAAAGCAGGCATGATCGGGTTTATTACGGCCCGAGGAAAGCGCGGTAGTAGCGCGCACGGTTGGTTGCCTGCAAATCCTGAATCAGATAAGGGCTGTTGGGAAGGTTGCTGATAATGGTCACAGTCGTCCAATTTGAGATCACCAGATTGGTGCTGAATTGGACGGTGTAATTATTGTTGTTGGCGCCGTAGAGGTTGAAGTTGAACTGCGAGGCGGAGAGATGGGCCGGCTGGCCGAACAGCGGGAGATCCGCGGGATACACGACGATGTTCACGATGGCATTGGTCGGCGGAATCGTCACATAATGGTTGGCACTGGGATCAAACAGGCCGGCACTGGACAAACTATGGCCGCCATTCTCATTCGGAGAAACATCCCAGGTTCCGTTCGCAGCGCCAAAAGTATAGTCGCCGTTGGTATCGGTATCGACAAAGGCCGTGCTGTAGTTGGTGCTGCCAATATTCATGAAGGCGGAAATGCCGATGTTAGAGACCGGATGTCCCGCGTTGTCGGTTATTTGCCCGGAAATCTCCGCGTCAATCGGCAGGAGGAAAAAGTTATTGGACGCGGTGGTGATGTTATTTGAAATATAATTCTGCTGCAAGTTGACGATGTAATTGACTATCCCGATGTTGTCGCCGCCGGGGCCAAGGGACCACGGGGAATTGGTGGTGTTCAGCACCGCGACACTATAATTGCCATTGGCGTCGGTGAAGCCGTCGGCCTTGAACTGATTCGAAAAATCGTTGGCGTTCAAATCGTAGTTGGGCAGGGGCATGTTCGAGCTGTTGACGAACTGGCCATAATAGAGCGCGTTGGCCTTGAGCAGGCCGATATTGACGTTGCTGACGCTGCCGGTCGCCGCGTTGGCGCTGGTCGCGTTGTTTTCGGGAACGAGGTAGGCCCGGCGCGCCATTTCAGGACTGTCAATTTTTACTTTCCAATTATTGGAGGTCACCAACGCGGAGTAATTGCCATTGGTATCACAAAACGCGATGGCAAAAAGGCTGCCGCCCGAAAGAGTCAATTGCAGCGAGACGCCACCCAGACCATTGCTGTCGCCCACGTCATAAACCTGCCCGGCGATCACCGGCCCGGCGCTGTTGGTGGCGGACATATTGTTGGTGGCATTGACGCCGTTGGTCAACGTGACGAAAGGAGCGAGGTTCTGGTCAACATAGTAACCGGGATACAAACCGATCAGCCCATACTGGCCGGCAGGCAAGGTCAGGTAATAATTTCCAGCGCTGTCGGCCACTGTGGCCCCGGCATAATTTTGATTGGGCATGGACAACGCCACCACTATCGCGTTGGGAAGCGGCGCCACCCCGTTGCTGTAAACCACACCGCTGACCGATTGGGCCAGCGGAGCATTCGTCACCTGAAACGTAGCCGTGACCGGGCTGAACCGGCCCGTGGGGCTGACCACCTTGAAAATTTGCTGGCCGACGATGTCCACGAGTGTCATCGGCGGCGCGAAATTTAAACTGGTGGTGATGGCGCCCGTCGTGGAATTGCTGTCGTAGGGCACGTTCAAATTGGTGATGCCGCCGATGATCATCGCGCCGCCGTCGTTGATCTTGAACGTTTCCATCAATGGCTCGTTCGGGTCGATCACGCCGTTGGCGTTGGCGTCGAGCCAGCGTTCCACGATGACTTTTTCAGTATTGGTCAGCCCGGTGATGTTCAGTGTGATCGAGCCTGCGTAAGTATTGCTCGTCATCGGGGGGCTGACAGTCAACACGATCTGGGAAAGGGCAATGTTTCTGCCAGCGAACAAGGTTGCGGCAACGGTCATCAAGACGAAAAATTTTCTGACACTTTTCATATCTGAATCTGGAAAAACGACCTTTTAACAACAGCAATCTACCACGAAAAATGTAGGATGCAACCGGACAAAAGCTCCGGAAAAGATCTTATAACTTTGTTCCTTCTTCACGAGAAACACGATAGAGACCTGCCCCGTGTGCGGGTAGAGTGGGGGTAAATTGGTCGCTCACCGCGTTCACAATATTTGATTGCTTCCACAGGTCGCGGATGTGGACGGAATCTCCCAGTCCGAGCGCAGTCACATCAACCGACACATGGGCAGCGGCATCCGTAGTATTGAATAACGCGAGATATTTACTTTTGGAATGAGGCGCGTCCGCAATCCACGCAATGAAACCGTCATGGTTGAACAGTTGATGATTGTTCGAGCTATGCTGGTCCACAGCCATGACTTCGGCGTTGGTCAGCAGGGAGAGAGTAAAATCATCCAATTTGGTGAGATCTCCGCCCATGATGAGCGGTGAGCGCGCGATGGACCACAGAGTCATCATGGTAACCTGCTCGTCCGGAGTGAAACGGGTATGCCCTCCGTTTTTTCCAACTTGCCGGATGGCGCCAAGAGGGAGCATATCGGCGTCGGGGAAATGGCCCACCCCGCGATAAGGTGTCCAATCGTTAAGGCGCTTGAATTGTTCGTAGAGCAATCGCCATTGGTCCCAGAAATCATCGCTGATGCGCCACATGTTGGCGTTCACTTCGATGTTGGCGCCTTCGGCGACTGGCGTTGCGCCGGGCGAAGTGCTGAAGACGATATGCCGGCCGGTTTTATCAATGGCTTTGCGGATGGCTTCAATCTCGGATTGATGATAGGGACGGCTCAAGTCATCTACTTTCACAAAATCCACTCCCCAGGAGGCGATCAACCGATAAACGGAATCGTAATACTCCTGCGCACCGGGCTTGGACATATCTACGCCATACATATCGGTGTTCCAGGCACAGGTGCTGTTGGTATCGACGATGTCCTGCGCAGTGTATTTCGTGCCCTCGATGGGAGTATTGGCGGCAACGGCTTGGCGGGGAATGCCGCGCATGATGTGGATGCCGAACTTCAATCCTTTCTCATGCATGTAATGCGCGAGACCTTTGAAACCGGCATCATTCATTGCTGAAGGAAAGCGATTGGTGGCGGGAAGTAATCTTCCATAAGGATCCATCGCGAGGATGGCGCCTTTCCGATAGTTGTATCCTGTGGCTGCTGGTTCATACCATTGGATGTCCACGGTGATATATTGCCAGCCATACGGCTTAAGTTGGGTGGCCATGATATCGGCATTCGCTTTGGCCTGCGCCTCGGTGACGGTGGTTGCAAAACAATCCCAACTATTCCAACCCATCGGCGGGGTGAGCGCCCAGGTGTGATATGGCAATAGTTTGTCGGCGGCAATGCCCGGCAGAGCGCATGCCAGCAGAAGGATGAATGTAAATAGTCGCATGGTCATTCGAATCTGCGTTTATGGTGCGGGGTTCAAACCTTCCCAGCGCACAACCCATTGGCCATTATCGGGGAAACCGGGCGCGTTACGGACGGGCGCGCCGTCCCATCCGGCGGCCATCATGGCGGCAGCATAGAGCAGACCGCCGTTGGCAGGCAGGTAAATGCTCAGGTCGGGACGTTGATAGACCTGGCCATTGATGCCGTAATGGTTCTTGGGTGTGTCGAGCAGGAGCGCGTCGATGGCGCGATCGGGTTCGCTGAGGCGTGAGGCAGTCATGGCCATGAACGGATAATCCCAGCCCCAGGTGGTCGGCCAATCCCAGTTTTGCCAGATCCAATCCAGCGTGTTCGACATGGTGGTCTCGTCGATGCCGGTTCCGGCCACATAACTATACGCGCCCAGCACGCCGGGATGGTCATGCCTCCATTTCGGATTAGTGTAGGAATCGGGCGTGGTTTCGGTGAAGAGATATTTTTCTTCTGCAATCGGATAGGGCGCGAGTTTTTGCAGGACGTCATCCCATTTGGGATCGCGGGGCAGGCCGAGGCGTTGACGCCATTGCTGCGCGGTCTCCAAACCCCAATGCCAGTAAGCCAATTCGAAGGTGGGGTTGAACGTGGTGCTTTTTGGAAAGACTTCCTGCGCGGATTGAATGGTGGGGCCGAGGACGTAACGCATGCTGTTGGTGTCCCAGGCCGCGAAGCCGGCCATGAATTGGGCGCTCTGAAAAACGATATTGCTGTATTGGGCGAGCAAAGCAGGTTTTGGATTCGCGCGATAGCACAGCTCGGCCAAAAAGATCGGGGCTGGCTGCTCCCAGACGAGGAACGGGCCGACAGGCGAGGGCGATTCCGCGCCGGAGGGGCTGGTCATCTTGGGCCAGCGCGCGCCGGCGTAGCCTTGTTTTTGAGCGGTCGCTTCGGCGCGCGGCAGGATCTGCTGGTACCAGCCCATGGATTTTTCCAATAACGGCAACCGGTTCCACAAGGCAAAGTGGGCTTCGTGCCAAAAATACATCTCCATGTGGTATTTGCCCTCCCAGGAATTGTAAGTCAGCCCTGTTTCCGCAGGAGGATATTGGCCGGCGTCCTGGATGGCGGTGAGATATTCGGAAAGAACAATCCGACGTTCCAACTCGAACCAGCGCGGATCTGTGCTGCCATAGAGATCAATGACGCCGCCGGTCTTCCAGAACGTATTCCAATGTTTCTGCGCCGCCGCGACCGTTCGCGCGAAGGTGGGCACGGTTTTTGCCTCAATGTTCGTCGGTGAAAAAACGCAGGCCAGGTCCAGCGCACCGCTCTTTGGCGCGGGCAAAATATCATAGATGTGTTTGGCGACATTCGTGAGGGTTGCTCCGTTTGTCCAGCGGGCCATCGCGTAATAAGTGTCATCGTCCAACCTGCGATAGAAGAGGGCATGAGTCGGGTCGAGTTGGCTCAGCATTGTTTGATGGGCATCAGGATGGTCCCAGTCCGCCGTCCGCATGTCGCCGGTGCCATAGGGGAAGGCGATTTCAATGGCCAATCGTCCTTCCGCAGCCAGCGGTGAGTTAACATGCACCGCAATGCCGTCGTGGTCCGGGGCACACACGGTTTTCACGTCCACCGGCTCGCCATCGAAAGTGAAATGGCTGAGGATGATGCCGTCCCAGAGGTCGAGTTTTTGTTGGATGTTGGTGATGTCGGCGGGCGTGGCCGTGGAACCATCGGCGTGCTTGAGCACGAAGCCGATGCGGCCGAGGTCGAGACGGTGTGGATTTTCGCGCAGCCAACTGATCTCCGGTGTTGTTTTATTATGCGGCACGTCGGCGTAGGGAACGGGCCGGCCCTCCAGGTTGGGGAATTCGGTGAATTGAAACGTGTCGATGTTCCAGTGGTTTGGGTTGGGGAACGTGTGCCAGCCCCAGTCGGACAGCGTGCCCAGCGGCGTGGTTTTCTCGAACGCGTCGAAAAACGTTTGCAATCCGGTGGCGTCCACGGTGAAACAAAAGCCGCCGTTGCCGACGGAGAGCGGGTTGGTGGTATCGAAGTTGGTGAGCACAACGTCATGGCGGGTGACGAGGGCGTGGCGGTCAATCGGATCGGCGGAGGCAGTGAGGGCGCAGAGCAGAAGCAGGCAGAAAACCTGGAGCAAATATTTCATTGGCGCATTATTGTCGTGGTGCGAAGTGTGGGGTTCAAGGATTTTTAAGATGTCAAATTGTGTCAGGAGGCGTCGATTGACGTCACAAATTTTTGATTGGATGTTTCCGGGAAACAATTGGTTTGAGAAAAAGGAGTGTTTAGTCGCGTTATGTTTTGACCCACCAAAAAAAGAATTTTTATTGGCATAAGTTTTGGTGATTTTGTTGCTTATTGGAATACAGACGCAAAAGGACGCAATCGTGCGCGCGGCCAGGAGGTAAGTGGAGGTGAGCCAATCAACAACGAAGGAACAAAGGAGCGAAGGGGCAAGCCGTCCAGAGTCCACGGTCCACAGGCCAGACAGAATTGCGCGAGGATTGAAAACAGAAAGTGGAGGATGGCCGAATGGGAGCAAGAGAGCAGACAGAAGATCGGATGTTTCGAGCGAGGCGCTCGAAACTGCGCCCGAGGCGGGCGCACTCCCCAAACGATATGTCAATGCATCTCGCATGGGGCGATTTAAGCATGAAAATGTGAAGGTGTAATGTTGCCCGGAAACAAAATCGGAAAAGCGGAAGGTGGAAAGCGGAAAGCGAAAAAATTAGAAAGGATTAAAGGGTAATGAGTTAGCCAAGAATCACGCAAAATGAACTTATTTTTAATTAACAGAATGTTCAATTGCCGCCCGATCAACGCGATACACGCCAGTTCGTGAATTCCCAGAGGAATCAGGATAGCCTTCCGGGTCGCATGATATTGCAATCCAGGCATGCTGTGGGCTTAGTTGGATTTCCTGTACCGTGCTTGCGGAGACATAAGCAATTCTTAGCACTTTCTGTTCAGCAACATCTATAATTGCCACAAAGCCTCTTCCACCGACCCAGGCAATTCTCCCGTCTACGGCCACAGCCGTCACATCGTTTGAAGGGAGTCCTTGATGATTTTGAATTTTTCCCCACGTATGCTGGAGATAGTCATAGATGAACAGGCCGCCATATTGCGATCTTTCATCGAACAAACTATCGTACCCGCGGTTTGCTAAAAACAACCGTCCTTGCGCGGTATCTGCAACCATGGCCGCAGTGTTTGGCCTTTTATCCGGTATTTCAGTCGTTTCCCAGCTTGAGTCGGAATGATTAAAGTGTTCAAGGCCTTTTCCATAGACAGTAAACCACATTTCTCCTGTTTTCCCAGGTGTCATGCTGGTGACCGGAAGGGTTGGAGCCGCGTTGTTACGTTCTAATCTTGATTGATAGTAGAACGACTGGGAATTTGCGCCTGCGTTCGGTGGTAAATCAGGAGTAAAGGTGGAAAACTTGTGGCTGTCCAAGTCCAAAGTTCCGACTGCCCCGTTGTCGCCATTCTGGTAGGCGATCCACAAGCTTTGTCCCTGCAATTTCAAGCTGGAGATGCCGTTAACAAACAACCCGTCCGCCATCGTCAACCGCCGGCAAACTCCACTTTTGCGGTTAAGCTCCATCAAGCCATCATCCGATGTTCCAGCCCAAATATAGTCGCTGCTGACACAAATAGAAGTGACCTCGTTCTGAGTAGTTCTTTGAAATTTATGCAATTCAACGGGGTTTGCTGCAGCAAACGGACCATCGCCGTGATATCGTTTAATCTGGCTATAAGTTGCGAGCCATAGATCCTCTCCTTCAATCTGGAAAGCAAAAAAACGGCTGCCTTCCGGCTCGAAATAGAGATACGGTTTTTCTCCGAGTTCAAACCGCATGGGGTCATTAAGCGGTGGCAAACCGGCTTTGGCCCGGCATTCGTCGGCCACAAGGGCAGGCAAAACGGGCGTGAAGGAAAATCCCCAGGGGCCACTGCGACCCATGCCAACGGTTCGGTGGCCTATGGATTCCAAGATGGTGTCTGCCGTCGCCCATTGGCTCCGTCCCATGCAATTATAAGCAATTTTAACTTTTTCCGAGTCCGTTTTATCTTTCCAGGCAGAGTCGGGCAATTCTTCGCTTATCCGAGGCAAGTTCAAGTTGCTAAGGCATTGATTTTTTTCCTCCGGGGTGGCGTCCGGCAATTCGTTAAAGAGGTTGAGCGCGTTCTGCCATTGTTCCGAGTATAGATAGGATAGCGCCAGGGTTCGTTTACCCGTAGCTGTTAACGGGGGGGCAAGCCCTTTTTGAGCAGCCCACTGACGGGCCAATGCTTCGGCAATAATCGTGGCATATTGGTGATTTTCAAAGGTGTGCTGATAAAGCGTGATGCCGCCAGTGTTACGGGCATCTTTCTCTTCTTCCAACGTTGAACTAAGATCGGTGAAGTAATTTGTTGTGCGCAACACCGATTCGGGATGTTCTTCACACATTTTGAGCGAATCCAGAAATTGCCCGCCGACTAAAGAATTAGTTGTGGTTTGTTCCCCTGCGGCAGTCAGCAAAATATAAGGTTTCAAATCGGGAAATTGTTCAAGAAGTTCCGGCAAAAGGAGATTAACAATTTTCTCCCGCTGATCCTGATGGGATCGATAGCCGAAAAGCACCTCATCAAAACTTACATTCACGGGACCATTTGAACTGTGTTCAATCCCGGCTAAATCAGCAAAAAATTGCTCGCGTATTTGAGGTGTTATTTTTTCGGGTGGCGAAAAATTTTCCAGGTCTGTGAGCAGGTTCAAACAATAATATTCGAATTGGCTTTTTACTTTGGGATCGGTTGAGTCAATTTGAAACTGGCGCATCATTTCAAAACCTTTAATTCCGCCGATCGAAAGCGCCAGATTGATCCGGGCATCATCGGCATATTTCGGGTCCCCGGTTGCGATCACCTCACGATAATACTCATTGGCGCGGGACCATCGCTCCTCCTGGGCAGCAGTGCGCGTCACACCGGGGCTTGCGTGATATACAGTCAACGCCTGAGTGTCATAGAGGAGACAGCCTGCCAGTCGCATTTTGGCGGCATTGTTATCCGGATCCAATAACAGAATGGACTGGAACACATGCATGGCCTCATCCAGGGTGTTTGTCACTTTGTCTGGATTTATGGCGGAGCGGACAAAAATAGATGAAAATCCCAAGTCAGGTGTGCGCCGGTAGTCGATCAATTGATGGCCTCGGGCTTCCAATGCCGCGATTTCACCTTTCCGGGCAGGAGGCATTGTTCCAGCCGACGCGGGTTGGTTCAGCGCTTGTTTAACAGTGTCGCAAATGTTCGTGAAAAACTGTTCGTCTGGTTTTCCGTGTAATTCGAATTCCTGCTGTTGTCCTTGGATCCGTTCCACGCGCAACCGTAATTCGACTTCCGGGTTTTTGACTTCGTAGGATTGGTAAAATCCATCGACGATCCAGAATCCAAATTGCATATGGGGGGCCTGTTTGCCTGCGCCTTCCGTCAATCCAGCCATATCCAGTTGGATTTCATTGGCCAAATACGACACAACATCACGTTCTAAGACTGCTGTCGTCCCGTTTAATCCGGCAGTCAGGGTTCCGCGCATCTGTGCCGGGAATTCCGCAAACCGATTATTCACCCCGAGATTTTGGACCACCCCAATGGCAAGATAATTGCGAGGGCCTTGCAAAGGGCGGCTGCTTTCGGCGCGAACGAAATCGGCAATTTCGTTGGCCAAACTTTCCACTGATTTTCCGGTATCTTCAAATACGTTAATGGCCCGGATTTCTCCAGATTTGGCGTCCACCAGCCGGACAAAAAGATAATTGGTTTCATTGATTGAAGCCGAGGTGCCCAACAGAAATTGATCCGCTCGCAACATCTGCCCCAGGCGGACGGCGTCCTTTGCCCTGACAATACCTGATTGATTTAATCCCGCTTCCTGCAACATGGCATCTATTTCCCGACGCTCTACCAGGTCAAATCCTCCCATAGCAGACAGCCGGGCTTCAATAGAATCGGCTAAATCTGCATCGCGCGTTTCCGGGGTCAGCCCCAACGTGCCAATCGCCAGGCGCGTATGCGAATCAGCGGCGATGGCTGTTAGAGCCGTATAGATGCTTAAAATCATAACAGCGCATCTCAATTTCCTCCTGAATTTCATTTGTTTTAGTTCCCGCAGCTTTCCGATGTCGCAATCAGTGGGCGTTTTGGCAGAGCCGCCGCATTGCGTGCTTGAGGCGGATGGCTCTTGCTTCTGATTGGCCACAATCGCGAGTGTGTGCTTGACAGACATGAACGTCAATAATAGTTCGGGCAAACCAAATAAAATGAATCCTGGTTGATTCTCATCGGGCTTGGCGTCAATATCCGGCAAATTCCAGAATTGAGTCGCATGTTGTATTGTCGTCTTTTTAAAAAAATCCAGAGCGAAAGAGTTCGTTCGGGCATCGGGGTGATTCTTTTTGTTTTGGTGATGGTGATGTTCGTGGTGAGGGCGGGGGCGCAGCCAGTGACGACGAATCCGGATGATTCGGCGCCGGATGTTGATTATTCGACGACTCCGGTGGTGGTCGCATCGGATGAGACAAATGTTGCGATACGGCTTCTTACGACGGGTGATGAGATTCTTCGTTTAAGCCCGGCGCAGGCGCAACGGGGTTATCCGGTGAATCTGCGCGGGGTGGTGACATGCGTGGTGCAGGAGCATAATGCGTTCATTGTGCAGGATGAGACTCACGCGGTGTTTATCGTGAATGCTTCGCCGGCGCCGTTGCCGCAGACGGGGGAACTTTTGCAGCTCCAGGGTAAATCGGATAAAGGCTCGTTTGCGCCGCTGGTGCGGGTAAGCCGATATGAGGACATGGGCGCAGGGACATTGCCGGAACCGATCCAGCCGACGCGGGACCAGTTGATGAACGGGAGTCTGGATGACCAGTTGGTGGAGGTGCATGGGATCGTCGAACAAGCCATCTCACACCCGGCGGGTTATGGCACGAATTGGTCGAGAATCATTTTGCGGACGACGGAGGGGCCGCTATGGATCGATGTCTGGCTGGTGGGGACGAATTTTGCCAATCTGGAAAAATATGAAGACGCGATCGTGCGGTTGCGGGGTTGTTTGTTTGTGGCGTTGACGCTGGACACGCATCAATTGGATGAAGGGCACGTGCGCATGTATGTGGATTCGATCGACGTGGACCATCCGGCGCCGGCCGATAAGTTTTCCGCGCAAACACGGAGGGCGGCAGACCTGACGTTGTTCAATCCGGGAGCGAGCGCGATGCAACGAGTAAAGGTGTCGGGACAGATTTTGTACATGATCGGGCAGGATTATTTCATGATGGATGGCACGGACGGTCTTCGGTTCACGTTGCGGGAGCCGGACAAGTTGCATACGGGGAATCTGGTGGACGTGGTGGGTTATCCGGAATTGAACGGGGCCGCGCCGCATCTGCGCTCGGCGGTGGCGCGGGTCACGGGCCGCGCGACTTTGCCGGCGCCAAAAGATCTTTTGCCGGATGATCTGCCGAACGCCATGTATGACTCGACGCGGGTGCGCATTGAAGGATGGTTGATCAGCTCGCGGGTATCACCGACGAATGAGTCGTTCGAGATCCAGGCGGGGTCGTGGAGATTTGTGGCGCGGGTGAAGCAGGCGAAACTGCCGCCGCCGCCCCTCGGGAGCCGGTTGGCATTGATCGGCGTGTATGCGGCGCAAGGCGGCAGCCCGGCATTGGACGGCAATGTGGCGCCTTTCGACCTGTTGATGCATTCGGATGCGGACATGACCGTATTGTCAAAGCCTTCATGGTGGACATTGCCGCGATTGCTGGTGATTGTGGGCGCGCTGGTTTGCGCGCTGGCGTTGTTGGGACTTTGGGTGACGCAGTTGCATCGCCAGGTGGAGGAACGCACCAATGAATTGGGCGTCCAGATCCAGAACCGTCAACGGCTCGAACATCAGCGGGCGATGGAGCAGGAGCGCTCGCGCATCGCGCAGGACCTGCATGATGAACTTGGCTCGGGCATCACCGAAATCAGCATGATGGCGACGGTAGCCGGGTCGGCGCCCGCGCCGAAGAACGGGCGTCTGGATGAGATTGGCGAGCGCGCCCGGCAAATGGTCACGGTGCTGGATGAGATCGTCTGGGCGATGAATCCGCGGCACGATTCGCTTTCGTCGTTGGTGAGTTATCTTTGCCTGTATGCGGACCGGCTTTTGAAGCTGGGAAATATCGCGTGCCAGTTGAAGGGCACGGTCAACCTGCCAAATCGTGCGGTTTCGTCGGTCAATCGCCACCAGATTTTCCTGGCGTTCAAGGAGGCGATCACGAATGTCGTTCGTCACTCGGGCGCCACGGAGGTCCGGTTGGGGGTGCGGGTCGTTGGCCGCCGCCTGCGCCTGTCCATTGCCGACAACGGGCGCGGGTTGCCGCCGGATGCGGGCGCGCGCGGGCGGGATGGATTGGCGAACATGCGCGAGCGGCTCGTGAAGATGGGCGGGCGGTTCGAGGTGCGCAGCCAGCGCGAGCGCGGGACGATCGTGCGGTTTTACATGCCGCTGGATGATTTATGATCCGCGTCGCCATCGTTGAAGACAGCAAGACCATCCGGGAAAGCCTGACGCACTTTGTCCAGACTGATCCGGAATGCCGGTGTGTTTTTAGCTGCGCGACCGCCGAGGAGGCGCTGGTGGGGATTCCGAAGCATCAACCGGAAGTGGTCCTGATGGACATCCAGTTGCCGGGGCAATCGGGCATCGAGTGCGCGGCGCAGATCAAGAAGATGATGCCCGCGACGCAGATCATCATGGTGACGGTGTATGAAGATACGGAGCGGATCTCGGCGGCGTTGCGGGCCGGGGCGTGCGGGTATTTGTTGAAACGTTGCACGCCGGAGGAATTGGTGGCGGCGGTCCGCGAAGCGCGGATGGGCGGCGTGCCGATGCCGCGCGAGATCGCGCGCAAGGTCATTGCATCCTTCCAGCAACCGGAACCGGCGGTGGTGGTTGCGGAGGGGATCGACGAATTGCGACCGAGCGAACGGAAGATCCTTGAATTGCTGGCGACGGGTCTGCCGAACAAGGAGATCGCGGACCGGTTGGGGTTGAGTCCGGGCACGGTGCGGTGGCATCTGGAGAATATTTATACGAAGTTGCGGGTGCATTCGCGGACGGAGGCGGTATTGAAGTTTCGGGCGGGGAAGGCGATATAATAAAAGTAAGAAGGAAGAATGAAGAATGAAGAAATTTTCGGCGAGACACCGAAAAGGGCGACCGGGACCGGTCTTCGCCAAAAAGGCTGCGACCCGGCAAGCGGTCGCGCTCCCCAAAGACCCATCTCCGTTCCAATTGAGATGCTGAACTAGCCAGGGCATTGGGAACATTCAACATTCAACATCGAACGCCGAACATCCAAGGGGAAGAGAGGTAGCCGCGAAAGAACGCAAGGAACACCAAAGATGGTAAAGAGGTGTTTGATGATGGTACCTGTTATGGCCCCAATCGCCCGTGCAGGCGGGACGCCTGCGCTACGGCCCGGTGCGCTCTCCCAACCGGTGCCCTGACGTTTGTCAGGCTAGGCAGGAGGCCAAAGCCCGATAGGATAGGCGGACAATACCCAACGTCGCCCCATGCCGAAAACCCTCTCGCTCTCGAAAACCCAACCCATGATCCCTATGAAACAGTCCACTTATCGTTTTTACATCGCTTCAATCTTTGCAGCGATCTTGTTGTGCTCGTCCGGCGCTGCCTTTGCCCAGTTGCAATGGAACTCCTACAATAATGCCGGCGCCCTGGTCACGGCCAATGTTGCTTCGGGCGGCGATGCGACGTATGGGGGCACGGTCAGTTTTACTGTTCCCGCCGGCGCCCAGCTCATCTTCATGACGAAGACCTTTGCGCCAATCAATTTGACCAATGCCAGCGCCTCAAGAAAAGTCTACTTCACGATGACATCATCAGGCGGAATCACAGGAGCGGGAGGCAGCCGGGCATTTGGGATGGGGTTGTTCAATGACCCCGGCACTCCCAACAACGCGCTGGATGATGCAGGTTTTTGGACTGATTTCACCACCTCGTTTGAAATGTTCGACCGGCCAGCCAACGATGCCGCGGCTACCTCGTTTTTTGTGTTCAACAGCACGGACAAGCAAGGCACCGGCCACAGCGGCTCCGGCGCGCCGACCGACGGCAACACTTACGGGATGCAATTTCAGTTGAATGTGAACTCCGCCAACACGGGGATCAGTGAAGGCACCAGCAGCAGCAGCTATGCGGTCGGCGGTTCGGGGATGACCAATATCACCGGCTCCGCCGTGACGGCGATCTCCTACATCAATCCGGTTCTTTTTACAGCTCAGGGAGTGTCCAATTTCAACGAGTTTGCTTTTGATTTTGATAACACCACGGTGAATCCCATCACGGTGACGCTGGGCGCCATCAATCTAACGCCGGTGAACCCGGTCCTCAGCCAGCAGCCGGTTGCTTTCGGCGGCGGCGCTGGGGCCACCGCGTCGTTCAGTGTGGCCCTGAATACCAATACGGCCACAAACCTGCTTTCGGAACAGTGGTATCAAATCATCGGCGGCGTCACTAACGCCCTGTCGGATGGTCCCACGGGCAATGGTTCCACTATTTCCGGCTCCGCCACGACCAATTTGACTTTTGCCAATGCGCAGATCGCCGACAGCAGCAGTGTGTTTTTTGTGGCGACCAATAGCTACGGCGCCGTAACCAGTTCGGTGGTCGCCCTGGTGATCTCCCCTCCATTCGCGCCAATCATCAATTCGGTCCAGCCTGACAACGCGACGGTCATCGCCGGAAATTCAACAAATATCACCGTCAGCGCCATCGCCGTGCCGAGTGCAACCTATTACTGGTCGAACAACATCGGCAGCCTGATCCAGTCCGGCCCATCGCCGATCCTGACTCTGGCCAATGTGCAACCGCTCGACGCGGGCACATACTCGGTGACGGCCAGCAACGAGGTTAGCATGGTCACAAGTAATTTTACGATTGCCGTGATCGTGACACCTTCCATTTCCAGCCAGCCGACGAACGTGCTGCTGAATGCCGGAGATCCTGCCAACTTCTCGGTGACGGCCAGCGGCACGCCCACCCCGGCCTATCAATGGTATAAAAATAACATCCTGATCTCCGGCGCCACCGCCGCCAATTATTCAATCGCCTCCGTGGCCCTGACGGATATCGCCGAATACAGCGTGACCGTGAGCAATGCCGCCGGCACGGTGACCAGTTCCAACGCCAAGCTGGCCATTTATTCCACCATGCTCGGCACTCCGGCATTGCCTGCCAACAACGCCACCGGTCTCTGCGTGGACACCTATTTCCAAATCTCATTCAACACGACACCTGCGCCAGGCAATGCCGGCGCCGTCCGTATTTATGACGCGTCGAACCCAAGTACCCCGGTGGATACGATTGACATGAGCCAGAACAACAACTTAAACGTTCAGCCGCATAGCCTGTTCTCGGGCGACTCCCAGGTGATCAATTATTATCCGGTCATCATCACGGGTAACACGGCGACGATCTATCCGCATTCCGGAGTGCTGACCACCAACAAGACTTATTACATCACGATGGATCCGGGGGTGATCGTTGACTCAAGCGGCGCTTATTTTACCGGCATCGCCGCCACGAACATATGGGGATTCACCACCAAGTCGAACGGCCCGGTGAACTCGACCAACCTGGTCGTAGCGGCTGATGGGACCGGTGATTTCGTCACCGTGCAGGGCGCGGTGGACTCGATCCCTGCCGGCAACAACAATTACACGGTGGTCAACGTACACAACGGCAATTACGTGGAGATCGTGGACATCTCCGGAAAAAGCAACATCACGTTCTACGGTCAAAGCCGCGCGGGCGCTGTGGTGGGTTATCCGAACAACAATAACCTGACGGGCACAACGGCGGCGCGCATGGCGTTCAAGGTCAACGCTGCGGACATCAAGTTGCAGAACCTGACGATCACCAACGGCACGCCGCAGGGCGGGTCGCAGGCGGAAGCGCTGTTGATCTACAACAACGGTTTGCGTTGTGTGGTGGACAACTGCACGATCGTCAGCCGGCAGGATACAATTTTGATCAACGCCAATACTTCGCAGGGTTATTTCAACAACAGCACGGTGATCGGGAATTTCGATTATGTCTGGGGTGTGGGTGTGGGTTACTTCAATAATTGTATTTTCCGCACGATCACGAACTCGCAGTCCACTTCGTACAACCTGACGGCGGCGCGCACGGCCACGTCCGCTTCATTGAGCGCGACGACGCCGTGGGTGGACCCGAATAACACGACGTATTCAGCCTACGGATTCTCATTCGTGAACTGCACGTTCACGGAAGATCCGGGTGTGACCGGCATCATGCTGGCGGATGCCAATGGCACGCCGGGCGGATTGGTGGCCTGGGTGAATTGCACGTTCGATACCAACGCGTACGTGAACCCGGCGGCGGCAATCAACGGCCAGTACGTCTTCTGGCAATTCAATAACACGAACAGCACTGCCACCGGCCCGGCAACCTTCTCGCAGGTGCAGACCATCGGCGTGCCGAGTAACGATCCGCGGTTGGCCGCGGCGACGAATGTGGTGACGTGGTTCTCGGGATGGTCGCCGGGGTTGCAGCCTTACATCACGACCCAGCCAGCCGGCGAAACGGTGGCGGCCACTCAAAACGCAGCGTTCTCGGTCAGCGCCGGAGGCGTGCCGGATCCGACGTATCAATGGACGTTTGACGGAACGAATCTCGTGGGCCAGACCGGCTCCATGCTGGATGTCACCAATGCCAGTGGCTTGAACATCGGCACATACGCGGTGATCGTTTCGAACAGCGTCAGCAGCATCGCCAGCACCAACGTGGCGTTGACAGTGACCGAGCCTACGACACCTTCAGCCGCCAGCGCGCCATCGCTGTTGGGCGGAGTGTTCCAATTCACGGTGAACGGTGCGCCCGGTTCGGCGGGCTTTGGCTATCGTGTCTGGTCCACAACGAATGTGGCGTTGACACCGGTGACCAGCACGTGGACGCTCGTGACCAATGGAATATTTGGGACCGGCTCGACTGTCATCAGCGATCCATCGGCGATCGGCCAGCCGCAACAATACTATCTGATAACCGTGCCGTAAGGGGCGCCAAGGCCCATGTCGGGTGATAAGTCACGGCGGACCACTGGTCCGCCGTGATTTTTTGTGAACAGGCGTTTAAAAGGGATTGTGTTCGGCGAGGCGCCGAATACGGCACGCGAGGCGCGTGCGCTCCCAAAGACCCATTTCTGTTCCAATCGCCGACCATGTTTTCTACAGGGCAATTGTTACCCATTGCATAAACAGGTTGTCTGCGCCAGGGTAAGGGAAAAAATATGAGCAATGAATTGAAAGGCAAAGTGGCATTAGTCACGGGCGCATCGCGTGGAATCGGGCGCGCGATCGCGGAACGGCTGGCGGGCGCCGGCGCGTCAGTGGTCATCAATTATTCCAGCAGCCCGGATGAAGCGAAGAAGGCCGTGGGAGCGATCCAGTCCGCGGGAGGAAAGGCATTCGCGATCAAGGCGGACATCGGCCGGGTCACGGAGATCAAGCGGCTGTTCGATGAGGCGATCGCGCATTTCGGGAAGGTGGACATCCTGGTCAATAACGCCGGCATCATGTTCATAAAAAATATGACGGAGACGAGCGAAGAGGAGTTTGACCGGATATTCGATATCAACGTCAAAGGCACTTATTTTGCGTGCCAGCAGGCCGCGACACGGCTCGCCGAAGGCGGACGCATCATCAATCTTTCCAGTTCGACGACGGCGCGGCTCATGCCGGGATATAGCGCCTATGTGGCGACAAAGGGGGCGGTTGAACAACTCACGCGTTCGCTGGCTAAAGAAGTCGGGTCACGCCGCATCACGGTGAACGCCATTTCACCCGGGCCGACCGAGACGGAATTATTTATGACGGGCAAGACCCCGGAGCAGATCGATTTCTTTTCCAAACAATCCGCTTTTGGCCGGCTTGGCCAGCCACAGGACATCGCCGATGTGGTGGTTTTTCTGGGCAGCGACGCTTCCGGTTGGATCAGCGGGCAGAATATCCGGGTGAATGGCGGATTGGCGTAAGGTACGCTCTACAAAACATTTAGTTAATCCCCTTAATTGCCGCAGATTGGATTCGCGCTGTCGCGCGGCTTTGCAATCAGCGGCAAATTTTTATGCGACGTTACCCGGGGTGGCGCGCTCGCGGACTCGCGCTTACCCCGGGCTAATATCTTTAGCCCTTTCAGGGCATGGGACAAGCGTTAGGTTATCACTGTTTAGGCGCCGGGATGCTGCCGTCGTTCAAATCCGGGTCGAATACGCGGGCCGGTTGCTGGGTGTTTGAAGAGTTGCTTCGCGCCCATAGCGAACTGGCCTGGTCGGGTGTGAGCCTCACGGTGGGATGGAATTTGTCCGAGCCTATATAATCCAGCAGCGAGCGGCGCAGTTGCTGCAAGCCCGGGGCGCCGTGGTCACCGTCCAGGTTGATGGCCGAAACCAGCAGCCGTCCCGGACCGACGTTGCATTCGAAAATCACACCGAGCTTCCAGTTGCGGTTCCAGTCGTCAATCGCCCAGACAATCGGCTTCAGCGACCGCGGCGCGTTTTCCAGGTTCACGGAGCGGACGTTGTTGATGAGCGGCGTCCACTGCCAGTCACAATTCTTGTCGGTAGGAAATTCCGCGAGGGCAGGTGAATCCGTTTCGCACAGCAGGCCGAGCATGGCGTCGAAGCGCGGGCGCGGATTTTGCGGCGGACGTACGGTCATCTGGATGTTCCAAAAGATCGGGACGTTTTTCATGGGTGGGCATCGGGTTGGATCCAGGTCGGCGGCGGTGGGCATGAAGAGCACTTTGCCACCGGCGGCGAGCGCGGTTTGGGCGGCGGCCCAATTGTTGGTGATGAGCACGTCGGCGGTTTTGGAAGGCTCGATCTGCGCCGGGTAGAGCCAGATGTTCCAATCGTTCTGGATGTTAGTATTTTTCAAACCGACCACGAGTTTGTATGCGCCGGGAGCGGCGAGTTTGGATAAGTCGGCGGAGACTTTGCCAAGCGGAATGTTTTTGCCGATGGGAAGATCCCGCGCGTCCCAATCTCCGCCGGCGACGGATTTGCCCGCGGTATCCACGATTTTCCAGTACGGTTGCGCATTGCTGATGGGGCCTTCGCCGAAATTATATATTTCCACGTCCGAAGTGAGGGTTTCATCCGTTGTGAACGTCCGTTGATCGAGCCGCGCGAGCGGGACGATGGGGCCGGCGAAGCTGCGGTATTCCACGGCGCTTACGTAGCTTTTCGGTTTCCAGAACGCGTCCAGCACGCCCACGAGCGCGGTGCCCTGGCCGAGATAATCGTGCAGGTCGAGCAATTCAAAACCGGAAAGGCTGGGAGTGCGCAGGTTGGCTTCGATCTCTTCCTTGTAGGATTCCAATTGGAAACGGCCGGAGGCCCAGGCGAAGTCCTTGTCCTCGTCCAGCACGCCTTCCTGTTTGGCGATGTATTTGAAGATGTCATAGTTGCCCGGTTGCAAGTAGCCGGTGAATTCGTTCATCACATTGAAGTCCGGGTATGCGCACCATTGGCCGACTTCGTGACCGAGCACGGGGATGTTCACATCGGCGAGTGCGTCGCGGTAATCACTGCCGAACCAGCCGGAGGGGCCGCGCAGGTTGCCGGGGCCAACGTGAGGGACGGCGGCGTATTGCGCGTAATGAAACATGGCCAGGTCCCCCCAACCGGTGCCGCTGGTGTAGAGGCGGCGGTTGTCGTTCGTGTAATTCATGGCCGCCCATTCGGGCGTGAAGTTCTGATAATTGCGGGGTTCGTTGCTCGGCGAGAGCAGGATGAAGGAGGGGTGATTGCCGTAGGCTTTGAGGAGGCGCGCGGTCTCATCATTGAGCCACTGTTTCATCACCGGGTTGCGGAAGTCCGCCCAGAGTCCGCATTCCGGCTGGAGGTAAAAGCCCATTTCATCGGCGGCTTCGAACGCGGCTTCCGGCGGGCACCACGAATGAAAGCGCATGCCGTTCAGGCCAAAATCCTTGCAGGCCTGGAAGATTTTTTTCCACGACGCGACATCCATGGCCGGATAACCGGTGAGAGGAAAATCGCCGCCGAAATGGGTCATGCGCAGATTGACGAGGCGGCCGTTGATGAACATGTCCTTGCCCTCGGCGGTGATCTGGCGGAGGCCGAAGGTCACTGGATACGTCATGAGCGGATGGCCGCCAGCCGCCGGGAAAAGCTGCAGCGTGAACGACTGGAGATTCGGATGAAATTCGTCCCACAGCTTCGCGTTGGGCATCGGAATTTCCAACGTGGCGCTGCCACCGCTGGCATCCCAGGTCACAGGGACAGAAGCCGGCATATTCACTGAATCCATTCCATCGAAAACGGCGGCGATGCTGCCGTTGCCCGGCTCTCCGGTGCTGTTGCCGATCTTAATTTTTACCAGGGCGGATTTGTTGGTTATGTTGGGGAAAACCTGCACGTCATCAATCCACACCGGCGAAGCGGCCTGCAATTCAATCTTGCCCACGATGCCATTCCACGCGGCGCCAAGCGAGTCGGAGATGCTGTGCGAGTCCACGAGATGACCGGCGGGCGGCAGTTGCAGGCGGTTGTCCACACAAATGGTCACCCGATGTTTGCCGGGTGCGAGGATGCCGAGGTCGGTGATGTGCGGCGCCACCAGGCTGTCCTGCGCGGGATATTCCTGGTCATCCACCCAAACCGTACTCTTCCAATGCGGGTGTTCCAGAAACAACGTGAAATGTTTGCCCTTCCAATCCTGCGGGATGTTGATGTCGCGCTGATACCAGGCCGCGCCGAGGTAATGTTTGGGTGGTTGAGAGAGGAACGGTACTTCCACGTGGCCGGGTTGCGAGAAGTGATCGTGCAATGCCGCCGGCTGGAGTTTCCACCACGCATCGCCGAGCGTCAGCACCCACGGTGTGTTGGTGCTGATATCGTCGCCATAGCCCTGGGCCTGCAAAATACCGGGGAGAGTGATCTTATCCGGCAGATTACTTGTGAACCAAGTGTTCGTGATGCCGAGGTCGTTCGGGTCGAGGGCAAAGCGCCATTGCCCGGAGAGATCCATGGTTTCAGCGGCGAGAAGGTTTCCACCGATGAGGCAGCATGATATTAAAACGAAAAAAAAGGCGCGGCGCATGTGTTCGATGATTTTCGGGAGTCTAGGACGGGTGAAAAGTGGCGGCAACGGAATTTCCTAACACAAATTGGCGATGTGGTGAGGGGGTGGGGATGGTGGTGGGGGAACATTCAACATTCAACATCGAACGCCGAACATCCAAAGGGAAGAGGCGATGAGGATGATTTTTACCACGGATGGACACGGATAAACACGGATGAAAAATGGCCGCGAAGGAACACAAGGAGCAAAGACGACAAAAAGGTTTTCAGCGAGACGCCGAAAATGGCGACCGGGACGGTTGCGCTCCCGAAGATCCGTCTCAATTCCAATCGGGCGATACTGGAACAAGTATGTTTTCTACAGAGCAACTTGGAAGTCTGCGCTACGACAAGATGTTTTGAAGAATCTCGAATACCATCATTCCTCTATTTTGGAAGTAAAGCAGGAGTAAAGACGCCGTTGGTACAATCGAATGCATCCAATATCATCGTGCTATCCTTCGGCCAATCACTGCCGACCGAATATCCTTGGACGGCGAAAACTCAAAATTTATCGAATATGGAATGTCAGGCTCTGTGGTGAGATGTGACGAGTCCTTCGTGGTTACATAATCTCCGATAAAAACTCCAACATGATAAAACTTTTGATCTCGAACTTGTAAAATTCCAGCCGCAGTCACGGTGTTACAAACCAAGTTGGACTGTTCACTGCGGAAGAAGACTTCTGTTGTGTAAATGTCTCCAGTGTTGATATTCGTCTTGGCGGTGGTGGACCAGCTAAACCCATTCGTTAATTCTACCGCGTTTGGTGGTAAGGGAAAATCCCCGATCTGCTGTGAATAAACCTGCCCAAAGCAAGTTAGACGGGTAAAAATGAATAACAGTCCAAAAACTAATTGGCAGCTAATTCTATGCATAAATCGGCACATGGCTCCGTAAGGTCGATAACCGTTTATAACTGAAATCATTCATTGACTCAAGGGGCCAACGAAAACAATGCCCCCCTCGCACAAACATGCGGGGCTTAAAGGCTCGCAATCCTGCGATTACAGGCTAATTTTGCGCAACCCGTATATGCAACAACCTCGCCTTTCTTTCTGGCAGATCTGGAACATGAGTTTTGGATTTCTTGGCATCCAATTCGGCTGGGGGCTGCAACTGGCCAACATGAGTTCAATCTACGGCTATCTACATGCCGATGCGGACAAGTTGGCTTTTCTCTGGCTGGCCGCCCCGGTCACAGGGGTCATTATCCAACCGTTGATCGGCCAGGCGAGCGACCGGACCTGGACACGATTGGGACGCCGTCGGCCCTATATCCTGGCGGGAGCGATCATCGCGTCGCTGGCGCTGCTGGTGATGCCAAACTGTTCTGCGGTCTGGATGGCGGCGGGAATGCTTTGGGTGCTGGACGGAACCATCAATGCAAGTATGCAACCGTTCCGCGCATTGGTGGCCGATAAGTTGCCGGATGAACAAAGTTCGGCGGGCTTTGCCATCCAATCTCTGTTCATCGGGCTGGGCGGCACGGTTTCATCGGCCCTGCCGTGGATGATGACGAACTGGTTTGGGATGGCTTCAAATGGAACAGCGCCGGGGCAGATTCCGGAGTCGGTACGCGTATCTTTTTATATCGGCGCGGTGGCTTTCATGGCGGCGGTGTTGTGGACGGTGTTCAGCACTTCGGAATATCCGCCGACGGAGACCGAATTGGTGGCGGCACGCGCGCGCAAGTTCGATTGGACGCTCGGGCTGGGTGATATTTTCTTGCTCTGTTTGAATCTGCCGCGCCGGATGTGGGAACTGGGGTTGGTACAGTTCTTCACATGGATCGCAATGTTTTCCATGTGGGTCTATTTTTCACCGGCGGTGGCCAAGGATATTTTTCACGCGGCCCCAAATACTCCGGAAATGGACGCGGCCGGCGCGTGGTCGGGGCTTTGTTTTGGGGTCTATAACGCGGTTTGTTTCGTTTTTTCTTTCGTGTTGTTGTGGGCCACGAAATACACGGGGCCGCGCGCGATGCACGTCGTTTGCCTGGCGATTGGCGGGTTGGGTTTGGCGGCATTCCCGATGATGACGGATAAATATCAGTTGATGTTCTGCATGACGGGCGTAGGCATCGCCTGGGCGAGCATCCTCTCCATGCCCTACGCGATGCTGGCGCCGGTGTTGCCAAAGGACAAAGTCGGGGTGCTGATGGGGATGTTCAATCTGTTCATTGTGCTCCCGCAAATCCTGGCTTCGAGCATCCTGGGTTTCTTTTTGAAACATTTCTTTCACAGCGAACCGGCGAGCGCGTTGGTCATTGGCGGCGCAAGCATGGGACTGGCCGCGTTGTTGACGCTACTCGTGGTCAGCTACAAAAAATCCGCGGAAGCGGTGGTGCCTGCGGCTGTGGTGGTCAGTGGACACTAAGTTTCCCTTTAACCCTTGGGAACATTCAACATGCTTTGTAGAAACCTTGCATTTTATGGATAAATGCGTGATCGGGATGTGTTCAGCGAGGGCGCCGAACACGGCACGCGAGGCGCGTGCGCTCCCCAAGACCCATCTTCATTCCAATTAACGACGCGCAAACAACTATGTTTTCTACAGAGCACATCCAATGCCCAACATCCAAGAAAGACCTGGAAAGGGATTGGACTTGAAAAGGAGAGCGTTTTTAAAGCCCGTCCTCATCCTGATCTTCTCCACCTCCAGTCTTCGCTAAAGGGCGTGTTGCCCAAATCCATTTCGGAGGGACGAGTTATACGAGTCCCTGACTTAAACTCGTGTTTTCTGTGGAAAAACGGGGATTCCTATAACGCGTCCTTCCAAAAATACGCCGCGATCTCGTTTGGGCAACACGCTTTAAAGCTACGACCTGGCAAGGGAGAAGGGATAGCGAGAGGACGTGTCTGGATTTGCGGAGCGATTATCCTTATCTAATTGATTCAGCCATTGGTATTTTGATTGGCCGACTTTAGAAATTTTCCCGTGAACCCCTGGGAACATCCAATGAGATGGCGGGAAATGAGCCTGTCCCTGGTCTCACCCCTCATCCTAACCTTCCCCCGGGAGAAGGAACAGGCAGCGGATGTTGCCAGCGCCAGGAAACCTCACCGGCTTCGTCTAAAGCGGCTATTGTTTGGGACTGGATACCCCGGGCAGCGCTTAGCGCGAGCCGCAGTTTTTCTGGAGTTAAATTAAAGCAGAGCCTCGTTACCTCGTCTCTTACAAATACAAGAATCAAATAAATCGCCATTTTGGAAAGGTGGCGGCCTGGCCGCAGGGTTGGCCCGTCGGGGAGACCAGGTTCCAGATTGTCGCATTTGCGATCTCGAAGCGGCGTCCACTTTGGGAAATGCGCACGCCGGAATAATGATCAACAAAACCGCGGTGGGTTACGGCTTCCAGTAATTGCGCGCGCTCTTCGCGTTTGAGTGTTTCCGCAGTCAGGCGCGATGGTGTGCGGGTGAATTCCTCCCATGACATTTCCCACAGCGCGAGCGCCGTCTGGTTGCCATAGTTCAGGATGGGGTCGGCTTCCGTTCCGTGAGAGACGACGACGAATGAAGCTGCGAAAATTTTTTGCGCCAAATTGGTTTCGGAAAATTGTCCCGCCAACAGATCGCGTGCCGTGAAATGCTTGAAGCTGCGCGCAAGCGTTTGCGTGTGCGCGATGCCCCAATCCGTTTGCCAGAGGTTTTTCATCAGGTTGCTTCGTCAGTAATGATACAGATTGTATTGGCTGAAAAAGACCGGCCAATCCGTGGTGATTTCGCAGGCCAGCATAAAAAGAATAAAGAGGCCGAGGGTCATAAGTTTTGTCCTCAAACTGTGCCAGCCCAGAAAGCGGTCAAATTGGAAGACACACACCAACAGGAACGGGATCAAAGTGCCCAACATCAACCGGCCTGCGGTAAAATAAGGCTCCGCCCTCGACGGATTGGGGCAGTCATGAAAATCATAAATGATGGAGAGGAAGGCAAAAAAACCGAACTCCGCAAAAATGCAAACGAGCAACACTCCCAGCATCCATTTCTGAGACGGAATGATCTTGGCAGAGCGGGTAAAGATGGCTGGCACCGCGGCCAACATAAAAATGAGGGACCCAAGGACGCAGACCCAATTAAAGGGAGCAAAATATAGGGGTTTCTGGTGCCAGAGACATTCGCCGGACCAGAAATTCGTCAGTGACCTGAACATAAACACCCACAAGCCGGAGGGGGTAAAAATCGGATGATGCCACCAATTTGAAAACGGCTTCACGGTCCAACCAAAAGAATGCATTTTGGGTCCGGCTCCGGTCAGGTCGCCGAAATGGATCCTGCACCACGTCATCCATGCTGCGATCGGCAAGGCGGCGGTACACAACAAGATCGCCAGGGATTTCCACGCCGCGGATAATTTTCCGAGTTTGCCGAGCTGCCAGATTTTCCAAAGAACGGCAAAGGAGGCCAATGCCAGCAAGGGCAGATTGCTCGTTTTAGCCAGAAATACAGCCGCCATACTCAATCCCACGGCAAGCCCGGATAGAGCATTGGGAATTTCGGCTCGCGACCACTTGAGAAGAAATAAAAGCAATATTCCGCAACAGAGGGGGGACAGAATATCATTATCCACTGAATAGAAGGCTCTTTGCGGCAAAAAAGCCAGCATTGCCGGCACGCCCAGTTTTAAAACCGCGTTATCGGGAAAGATTTCCCGCGCCACGGCGTAACCAGCCCAGACGAGCAACACGACAAAGAAGACATTCAAAAAGCGCAACCAATACAGCAGATGGAGTCCGGTCAATCCGAGGGTTTTTCCCAGGTTCCACCATACGGCGGCCAATCCATAATACAATGGCGGTTGGGAGGATTCGTAGTTGAACTCTTTTTGATATACGGCCTGGGCTTCGGCGACGGCTTGTTGAACTTTCTCATCGGATGCGGGCCAGGTCCATTGAGGGGTAAGGTGACCGACGGCTTGATAATAGGCCGGTCCGGCCAAGTACTCCGGGGAATTGTAGAGGGTGATGTCGTGCGCCGCTTCGGCTCCAAACGAGGCCGCCGTGCGAGGCGCCTGGCCTTGCGCATATTTTGTCACCAGATCGAAATGGTGTTCTTCATCCACAATGCTGAAAAAAGGAAAGGCGGCCGAAAAAATCAGGACATGGAGGGCGGCCAGGAGGCACAGCAAATAAATGATTTTGCGCTCGCAGGACTCTGAAGAGCGGGGGGCATCAATTTGCATCAGGGACAGATTAAAAATCCGGCCCTCAAATCACAAGCCTGCGCGATGGGTTGGAATGATGTCCCTAACACTTTTTACGATGTTACGATGAACTGCTAAAAAGAACCCTCACCTCACCTTGACCCTCCCCATGAACCCTTGGGAACACCCAACATTCAACATTCAACATTCAACGCCCAACCCCGACGAGTCGGGACAGGCATCCAATGAAGTCGCGGAACGCAAGCCTATTCCTGGTCTCAGCCCTCATCCTAACCTTCTCCCCATTGAGGGGAGAAGGAACAGTGTTCGGATGCGAACCGGTTTGAGCAAATCCCACTACTGCCGACCGTTGGAAAGGAATTTCTGTGACATAACACTAGGAAGTCTTTGATTTTACGCGTGACCGGATGACTTCCGCTTCCTCGCGGATATTGAGGAGTGATAGCTGCGTGGCGTGCAGCAGGTTCACGCAACCTCCGACCAGGCCGGCGACCCCGACGAATCCAAGGGCCAATCCCATGCCGATCCCAACACGGATGAGCAGCTCATGCTCCAATTCGCCGAATAGTGCGCCGAGCAAGGTCACGAGACTTGCCGCCGCGAATGCACCGAGGGCGATATAAATCCAGCGCAGCGCCTTCAAGAGATAACCGGCCTGTTGTTCAACGCGATTGACCCTGTCGATCAGGGTAGGGTCATCGGCGGTCGCGGAGGCGGATTCGCGGAACAACTCGTGCATGCGGTCGCGCGTGCGAAGCATGCGGTTGATGGTGCTCATGGCCAGCACGCTGGTCGCGTTGGTGAGGATCGCCGGGGCGGCGATATAGGTCAGGATCGCGAATGGATTGGTCGCCAGTAAATTGTCGCCCATAAATTTATTATTTTGATCGGGTCAGGCCGTTTGTTCCATTGGTTTTGTTTGCCGCCGGGATGAAACCGCCCATCCTGCCGGTCTGGCAGATGTCGCGATAAAATTCGCCCACGCGCGTCATCTTGCGCGGGAGCTTTTCATCCGCGAAATCCACCGAGAGCAAGCCGAATTTTTTGGTATAACCGAACTGCCATTCAAAATTATCGAGCAAAGACCAATAATAAAAGCCGCGCACGTCCACGCCCTCCTTGATGGCGGCGTTCAATTCCTCCAAATGGTCCGCCAAATCGTTGATGCGAAAGTCTTCATCGGTCGAGGCTGCGCCGTGTTCCGTGATGTAAATCGGCAGTTTGTATCGCCGATGCAGTTTCTTCAGCAAATGACCAAAGCCTTTGGGATGCCGCTCGAACATATCGTCGCAAATGACGCCGAGTTGCTTCAATTTTTTGTGGGGGACGTTATTGGTGGGCACCAGCGCCTGGAAATGCTTCAAGCGGGCGCGGCCATAATAATTTACGCCGAGATAGGTGGAGGCTTTCCGGCGTTCTCCGCCAAGAAATTCGTCGAGAACGAAACGGTTGAAGGCATGGTGCGAAATCTCCGCCAGCAAATGGTCCCAGAACGCATACACCTGGAACGCGCCAAAAAAAGTCCAGTTCTTGGCGATGCCGATCTCAGGACTTTTCCCGGCATTACAGATACGGCGGATGGCGTCGCTTGCGAGCACATGCGCCCGGGCCATGTGTTTGATGACCGTGCGATACGATCCAAAATGCCATTTGTGGAACGGTGGAAATCCACCGAGCAAATACGTCAACGACGCATACGTATCCGGCTCGTTGAAGGTGTTCCAGATATAGACCCGGTCTTTAAGGACGGTAACGAGCCGGGTGACATAATCCACGAACGCCGGGATGGTGGCCGAGTTGAGCCATCCGCCGCCGGTGGTGATCCAGGGTGGATTGGAAAAGTGGTGGAGCACCACCATGGGGGTGATGTTCGCGGCTTTCAGGCAGTCGAGCAGATGGAGGTAGTGATCGAGTTCCGATTGATTGAGCGGGGCGAACGGCGCGGATTGGAGGCGCGACCATTCGATGCCCATGCGGTAGGTGTTCACTCCGAGGCCGGCCATCAGTTTCACGTCCTCTTCGTAACGATGGTAATGATTGCAGGCGATGCGGCAGTGGCCGCCATCTGAGGCGACGTAGTCGGTCCATTCATTGGTGATATGGCCTTCCACCTGGGTGGGAGAGGTGGCCGTGCCCCAAAGAAAATGTTCCGGAAATTTCAGGTCACTGCGCATTTGTTGCAATCCTTACGAAGAAGGTAGGACAAAACCTGGGAAATTTACAGTCAAATGACGAGTGACATCCATCTTGCTAAACCAAAATGATGTCATTATGGTCGCAACATGGAATGGAACCTTAAATCAGTGATATGGGTGTATTAATTCTTATCTGTATTGTTCTGATATTTGGTATTGGCATCGGTTGCATGATGGGTTTCTCACGGGCAATGCGTGAAGCAGCGCGAAATGCCCAGACTTCTGGAGGAGTACCCCGCATTTCAGCTCCTATCGTCATCATTCTTGGAACGATTACCATCATTGCCGCGATTTGCTTTTCACTTTACACATGGCACTTCGTACGAAAGGCGCAACGGACGACGGGCACGGTCATCGAAATGGTTGCGGACAAGGGTAGATCTTCGGACAGCAGAGGTACCGCGCCGGTCTTTCAATTTCATGATGTGAATGGGCAATCATACACAATCACCTCCAGTCTCTACTCGTCACCTCCAGAATTTCGCGTCGGCGACGTTGTTTCCATCCTTTATCTCAAAGAAAATCCGCGGCAGGCACACATTGACAGTTTTTGGCAGTTATGGTTCTTCCCTGTCATACTTGGGTTTATCGGTGTTGTTGATTTGTTAGCCGGGACCGTGTTTCTGTTCTGGCCCGGAATTATTGGAAGATTCAGAGATAAATTACCGCAGTAGGAAAATAAAGACCGCAGACAAGACGCGCGCTTCGCGCGGCTTCGCAAATGGCGGTTATTGTTTTAGAATTGGATACCCCGGGCAGCGCTCGCAGACTCGCTCGCCCGGGGCTACCAGCTTATCACCCCTGCCGGGGTTTTGATTCAGCGGCTGCGCCGCATTTTGAGATCGAGATCAACCCCTGCTCGATAGCACAGCTACAGTTTTTTGGAGCCGCGCTAATTTTTGCCGCCTGATCTCCGCCGGATAGTGCAAGCTGATGCCAATATGATCGCAATTGCGAGCGATCCCCAAAACAACTCGCACGCGAGCCGCCAATGGGGAGGGCGATAAACGAAGGCGATGTGATAATCGCCGGGCTTATCGAGATAGATGCCTTTGAAGGCGCGGTTGACGGTCAAGACCTGTTTGGGCTGGCCGTTGGCGGTCGCAAGAAAATCCGGCGCGATGCCTTCGGTGAGACAGACGATTCCTGGCGATGCAGCGTGAACATCGAAGGCGGTCGAATTGGGGAGCAATTGATAATTGGCGGCGGCGGAAATGGGCGCGGGTGAGGCGGACTCCAGTTGTTCCAGTCCGGGTTGTTTCCTGATCTCGTCCGGTGTGAGCGCAATAAAGGGGGTGGTTCCATTCCGAGATAATTCTTTGACGAAAACATCATTGGACGCGATGGGTATGAGATGAGCGGTGAAAAAGGCGCGCGGCCAGACCTGGAAATTTTGCGCGACGCCGAAATCGCCTTGTTCAATCACACGAAAGTCCAGGCCGGGCGGGAGAGTGACTTGTGGCGGACCGAGCAGGTATTTGACATTGAGCATATTCAACAGCGGTTGGGCCGGAACGAGATTGGCGAGACGGACCGCCCAATCGCCGCTGAATTCAATGCCGGGGAAACTTTTGAAAAGTTCGATCAATTCGCGATTGCTCAGCGGCGCGCTGGAGCGGATGTCTTCGAGGCCATAGACAGCGGCGTAATCGCCATACAGGTTGAACCCGACGCCCATAACGCGAAAAGGTTCAGGGCCGGCGGCCTTAATGGTTTCGATGGACGGACTGGAGGCATCCAATTCCGCGCGTACGCCCGGAATCATGAGCCAATGGTCAGGCCCAAAATTGTAAAGGCCGAAGCGGAAATGCGGGATAAAGGCCAGGATGATGATTCCGACCCATCCGGCATACGGTATGCGTTGATAGCGGGTCATCAAGAAGGCAAAAAGGAGTGGTGCGCCAAGCGCGCCAAGCGCGGTGCAAATGACGTAGCCCCAGGGCATGGGCAAATGTCCAAGCGGCCCGATACAAAATAGCGCGATCATTCCCGCCAGGACCGCGGCCACCACGAGCAGATCAATCATGGTCCGCCGAAAATTATGTGTCTGGATCAAACATTTGAAACCGAAAGCGCTTTGGACAGTCAATTGGATGGCGAGTAAATAAGAAAGGTCGGTATCCTGATGGCCAACGTGGTTGAAAAGCGGTATGGCTGCCAGGAGAGAGCCGGGAACGAGACCAAAGATACACGCGCCGGTGACGACAATGGCGGCGGCATTGACCCAGTAGAAAACGTTGCTCTTCATCTGCCTCCATCTCAGTACGGAAAAGGCGCAGCCGACGAAAATCAGGAGGCTGGAGGCCGGCCCGGGCGGGGCAAGCGAGCTGTTGGTTCGCAAAAGCTGGTAAAACATATCGTCGAACGCGCCGAGCGCATTTTGAAACGGAAGCTGGTACACTTTGACAACCAAATGCGAAGAATAAGAGCCGCCAAGTGTGCCGAGAAAGGACAGCCACACCGGTGCGGTCAATCCGAGAAAGAGGAGGCCGCCGATGCCGAGGCGGAGAAATATTTGCAGGGCGTTGGCCATGCTCCACTGCTGAAGGAGGGTGTAGAACATGGCGGCAGTATTGAGGCCGATGATCAGGACGACGGCCAGTTCGACGTGCCCGGCATTGAAGCAGGAAAAGTTTGCCAGGAGCCAGACCAGGCCCCAGGGGACTGATTTTTTTGACGGCAGATCCAGGAAGTTCAGCGCCGACAACAGAATCCAGGGCGCGTAAGAAAAAACAAAGAAGGCAGGATGATTGTTGATGTAAAAGAACGCGCCGCAATAAGCGGACAGGGCGGCATACACCAGGGACAGCAGCCGATCACCGGTAAGCCGAAGGATGAGCCAGGCGAACCCGACGCAGAAGAGCAGTTTGGCGCAGAGGAATTTGAGGTCCCACGCGACGGCCGAGCCGTGGCCGAGGATGACGATGAATTGCAGGGGGTCGCCGAGCATGGAAATGGCCTGGCCGATGAGCGTGTAACCGGCATGGCCGTAGCGGTTCCACAAGGGAATCTCGCCATGTTCCCATACGCTGCGCGACTCAATGAATCCCATGGGGATTTCACCGATGAGGAGGGCGGGGGTATCGCTACCGTGGTTGTTGGTCTGGGGAACATTCGGCATGTTCGGCAACGGAGGCCACCAATCGTAGAGCATGGCCACGCCCGTAGTGGAGGCAAAACTTCTGCCGCAAAAGATTACGGGATAGCAATTGATGATCAGCGCTAAAATGGAAACCAACAATATGGCCAGGACGTGATGCCGTTTTGCGGGGGCGGGCGGATTCATTTGGGCGGATGAGGCCGGCTTGATTCGGCGACACTCATCGGGTCAATTTTGATCCAACGGAGCCAGAGCAGCACTTTGAGCCAGTTCAGCGGGTCGCGGAACATGCGTACTTTTTTGCCATCGTCGTACGAGCGGGAGCGATAGTTCACGGGCAATTCGAGGGGGGGATAACCTTTGCGGACGAGTTTGACGAGCAGTTCGTAGTCGAAATCGAAACGGTTGCATTCGAATTCGAGGCCAAAGAGGCAATCGCGGCGAAACACCTTGTACATGGTGAACGGGTCGCGCAGGCGCTGCAAAAAGAGGACGTTGATGAGCGTGGTAAAGAACCAATGGCCAGAATTGAAGATCAGGCTGAGGCCGCGCTGGCCTGCGAACTGGCGCATTTTCATCACGTTGTGGCCGCCGTGCCGGGAACCGAGCACAAAGGCGCGCCGTCCGCTGACCAATTCTTCGACAAGAGCGTCGTAATCCTCGAGGTCGTATTCCAGGTCGGCGTCCTGGATCAAAACATAATCGCCGGTGGCGGATCGGAAACCCGCGCGCACGGCATGGCCTTTTCCGCGCGGCGACTCTTCGAGGACCAGTTTTACGCGGGGATGGTTCTGATATTTCAACGCCAACTCGCGCGTGCCGTCGGTGGATTTGCTCTCGACGACAATGATTTCCATTTGCAGGCCGGGCAATTCTTTCTGCAACAGCGCGTCCATGAGAGCCTGGAAAGTTTTCGCTTCGTTGAAGGCCGGGACGATGACGGAAAGGATTTGTTGCGGTCGCGCCTCTGTTTTCCGGGAAAAGACCATCAGCCGGTCGGTCCCGGCAGGCTGGACAATGACATCGCGAAAATCGGAAATGAAGAGAGCGGTCTGGATCGTCTGACGGTCAAAATAAGCGAGGTCTTCCGCATGAAATTCCATGCGCTTCTGGCGCAAGAAAAGCGCCTGCCACGCATCAATCGAAGGTGTGGCGATGAAAAGTATCCCGCCGGTTTTGAGCACGCGATGGATCTCCCGGAGGAAACCCAGCGGCGATCGGGCAAGTCCGATGACATTGGAGATGACACAGAGATCGAATTGTTCCGGCGGCAGGCCGGCCAGTGACGGTCCGCTATCCGCGGGAGAAGTTTCGATGCGCGTGACCTGCCAGCCTTCGGTTTGGGCTTCGGCCTGGAAATCACTGTTATAGCCAATGGCCAGCAATCGTCCGGTGGAGGAGCCGCGATAGCGGCGGATCTCCGAAAGACAGGATTTTGCGGAGGGAGATGCTTTGCCGCCGTCGGCGCCGGCGGAATTTTTTTTATCAAAAATTACGGAGAGTTCTTCATCCGCGGGCTGAGGATTGAGGAAAACGAGGCCGCAATCGTTGCAACGGACGACACGCTGGTCGGCACTGGAAAAGAGATAGTAGAACCTGGTGCTGTTGCAGAGCAGACAAGTCTTCACCGGCCATTTTTTATTCGATAGACCGTCCTGCGGTTTGGTTTGGCCGGGCGACATGTTTCGGATGGGCAATCTTATTTCGCATACGGCGGCGGGGTCGAGAGGAAAATATAATCAGGGCCTTCCTGCGCCGGTTGCTACGGATGTTTCACGACGATTTTGAGGGATTTTTCCGTGGGATGGCTGGCCAGGGCCACGGCATCGGCGGTTTGCTCGAGTGGAAAGCGATGGGTGATGAGGGGGCGGATGTCCAGTTTCCGCGAGAAAACGAGCTGGGCCACTTCGTCCTGAATCGTGAAATCGGAGGAATAGCTGCCGATGAGGTCTTTTTCGTCGAGACAGATGGAGGCGAAATCGAGTTGGGGTCTTGCTTCGGGGGGCTGGGATCTGGGGGAGGCGCTTGTCCGTTTGGTATGCGCGAAGAGCAATACCTGGCCGGCGCCGCGGACGAGTTCGATGGCCTGGGCAACAGCGGCATCGGAAGGAACGGCGACGATGGCGGCATCGAGTTGAGTGCCGGAAGTTGAGAGTTGAGAGGCCAGGAGAGCTTGTTTGGCTCCGAATTTTTTGGCGAGCTTGAGGCGCGATTTGAGGAGGTCGGTCGCCAGGACGTTGATGCCGCGCAATTGGAGGAGTTTGGTGAACATGAGGCCGATAGGGCCTTGTCCGACCACGAGCGCGTTATCGCCACGCAGGAGGTTCAGGCGTTTCACGGCTTTGAGGACGGTGTTCACCGGTTCGAGCATAGCGCCTTCCTCGAATGAATTTTTGGCGGGAATTTTTACAACGCCGGGCAGGACGAAATCCATCACGCGCACATATTCGGCGAAACCTCCGCCGGCCGGCTCGAATCCGGCGGTGATGCCGGTGCGTTTGTAGGTCTCGCATTGGGCAAAGGCATGGTGGCGGCAGTAATGGCATTTGAGGCAAGGTACATGGTGATGCAGGGCCACGCGATCGCCGGCTTTCAAACGATGCGCTCGAATTTTTGGGCCGTTTCCGGTTTTCACGATGGTGCCGGCGGTTTCGTGCCCGAAGATGCGCGGGGGGGTGACGGTGCCGTAGTGGATTTTTTTGATGTCGGTGGGGCAGACGCCGCAGGTGGCGACTTTGACGAGCAATTCATTGGGGCCGACGCGCGGCAGGGGGACGGTTTCGACGCGAAGGTCGTTGACGCCGCGATAAACGACGGCGCGCATGGTTTTGGGGATAGCGAACACGGGCGAAGGTTAACCGCTAATGAACGCTAATAAACGCTAATTTTAAATCAGACAGCCGCTGGCTTATTTCCAATAAAATCTAGAAAGCAGGGTTTGGGTGGGCAGGAAAATTCGATGGGGCAACCGCGCCAGTTGAGCTTCAGACTGCGCGCATGGAGAGCATGATTTTCAAATATCAATTTGGCCCGGTGAGCGGTGGTCAGGCGGTTTTGCGCGAGGGCCAGGTAACAGTCTTCGTCGCCGCCGTAAAGTTTGTCGCCGACAATCGGATGGCCAAGGTGAGCGAGATGGATGCGGATCTGATGTTTGCGGCCGGTGTGGGGAACTATCCGTAAATACGAGAATGGAACCGAATTTCGGCCTGGCATATCACGGGAGAATCTTTGTTCGACGAAAAATTCGGTTTGGGCGGCTGTGCCATCGGGGCGAACGCAATCTTTTACGGCCACGATGCTGTGTTCATCTTTGCCCAATGGCGCATTGATCAGACCATGGTTCTCGCTGACGTGGCGGTGAACGATGGCGAGATATTCTTTTTGGACTAGGCGGTTTTCGAGAGCTTTGCCGAGTTCACCGGCAGTTTCAGAATTTTTTGCAATTAAAACCACGCCGCTGGTCTCGCGGTCGAGGCGGTTCACTAAATACGGTCTGGGGTTTTGGGTCTGGGGTCCAGGGGCAGAAAGTTGCGGTTTGGCATCCAGATAAAGCCGGGCGCGGCCGATGAGGCTGGACATTTCGCCATTCTTGGTGGGATGACAGACCAGGCCGGCGGGTTTATTGACCGCGAGCAGGCCGGTATCTTCGAAGATAACATTGAGCACATGGCATTTTTAATGATTTTCGCTTTGTTCGGAAGGATTGATTCTTGGAACAGCATTCATCATTTTAGGGTCGCGATGCGTCAGAAGATCTTAATCTGCCTGGTATTGGCTGCGGTCACCGTGGCAATTTATTGGCCGGCGGGGCATTTTGGCATCGTTTATTTTGATGATCCGGTTTTCGTTACCGACAATCCAAACTTCAACGACGGACTGACCTGGCACGACCTTTGGTGGTCGTTCACCGGCGTGGTGGTATCCAACTGGCATCCGGTCACGAGCCTCTCTTTTGTGCTGACTCACCAGTTTTTCGGCCAGTGTCCGCCGGCAGAACATTGGGTGAATATTCTCTTCCATGCGATCAATGCGGCACTTCTTTTTTTGGTCTTGCAACGGCTGACCTCCACTGTTTGGCGCGCTGGGATTGTGGCGGCGATCTTTGCGTGGCATCCGTTGCGTGTGGAATCAGTGGCGTGGATTGCGGAGCGCAAGGACGTGTTGTGCGGGTTTTTCATTTTGCTGGCAATCCTGACTTACGTCGCGGAAGCGGTCCGAAATGCGCCCGGCCGGGATCGATCGCAATTGGCGTCCCTCTTTTCGCCGATGGTCCGTTTTCGATGGCCGGTCTTGTTCTATTTACTGGCCTTGATGAGCAAACCCATGGCGGTTTCACTGCCATTGTTGTTGTTAACGCTGGATGTCTGGCCCTTGAAACGGCTTAACCTTGAAATGCCTGCCGGAATTCAAGGTGGCGTCAAAAGCATTGTCTTCGAGAAATGGCCGTTTGTCGTTCCGGCCATGGCCGTATCGATCCTGACGTTTTGGCTTCAAAAAAATTCCGGGGCCATGATCCTCTGGTCTCACTTCAGTTATTGGCAAGTGATCGCCACGGTCATTTCAGGTTATACCGGGTATCTTGCAAAATTCTTCTACCCGGCCGGTCTGTCAGCCATTTATGTGTTTCACAATATTACCAATGCGCTGGAAATCTGGCTGAGGTTGTTGCTGCTGCTATCCATCACGGTCTTGTGCCTGCTCCAGATGCGCCGACGGCCATACTTGTTCATGGGATGGTTTTGGTATTTGATTTCGTGCACGCCCATCATCGGGTTGGTGCAGGTGGGCATCCAATCCATGGCCGACCGATATACGTATCTGCCGCTCATCGGTCCGGCGGTAAGCGTGGTCTGGTTGACGGCAGAATGGGCGGCGAAATTCTCCGTGCAGAAAGTTCTTGCGGTCGCGACGTGCATTATGCTGGCGGGATTGGCGGTGATCTCGCGCCGGCAGGTCGCGATCTGGCACGATACGGTTGCGCTCTTTGAACACGCCGTGGAGGCGACGCCATCGGACAATTACGCGGCGTATTATACCCTGGGCACAGGGCTGGAGTGGGAACGGGGCATGACCAATGCAGCGATGACGCAATTTTATATTGCCGCCACCATCAATCCCGCTGACCGGCGCCCCTACCTGGCGATGGCGGACGTGTTTAAACGGCGAGGCCAATTCATCGATGCGGTGATCGTGTACAGTAATTTTTTGCGGAAAAATCCGGATGACGTGCCGGCGCGACTCGAGCTGGGAGAATTGCTGATGCGGATGAAGATGATGGCCGAAGCGCGGGCTGAACTGGAAATGGCCTTGAAAAACAACCCGGACAATGCGGCGGTCCTGAGAGACCTGGCGTGGATCCTGGCGACCAGTCCCAATCCCGGCCTCCGCAATGGATCGCGCGCGGTCGAGTTGGCCCAACATGCCTGCGCGCTGACGAAATACCAAAAAAGCCAGTTCGTCGGCACGCTGGCCGCGGCCTATGCGGAAGCAGGCCGGTTCGATGATGCCATGGCCACGGCGCAACAGGCCATTCTCCTGGCCCAACAAAACAATGAGACTGATTTGCTGGAGAAAAGCCGTGAATTATTCAATATTTTTCAAGCGCACCAGCCTTACCGTGAAGTTGCGCTTGTTCCGGCGGCGAAGTGATTTATCTTTTGCGGGAGTGAAAGATAAACTGCACAAATTACTGCCAGGGCTGTTCATCGTGGTGCTGGCGCTGTCCCGCATCCCGGGACTGTTGCCGCCAAATTTCAGCGCGGTGTATGCGTTTGTGTTCTGCGCGGGGGTTTACTTTTCAAAACGAATCTCGTGGTGGTTGCCGTTGCTGGTGATCATGGCGACGGACATTGGATTGAATTTTTATTATCAACACGAATATCCCGATGACAATGTTTGGAGCGCCGCCAACCTGGCGAATCTTGGTTTTAATTACGCGGCTTATGCTGTTTTGATCTTTCTGGGACGGCGGTTCAGACCCTCTTCGCCATTCGCAGCATTGCTCGGCGCAGGCATCCTCGGCGCGGTGCTGTTTTATCTCATCACTAATACGGCGTCCTGGCTGTTCAATCCATTCCACAACCCGGAATACACCAAAAACCTGGCGGGATGGCTCCTGGCATTGACCCAGGGCGCAAGTGGCTGGCCAACAACGTTAGAGTTTTTCCGAAATACATTCTTCAGCACGGGACTCTTTGCAGCGCTGTTCGTAGCGTCGGAGAAACTGAGCGCGCCTGCCGAGTCTCCGGCCGATAAAATGGCCGGTGCGTCGGACGGAAACGAAACCGAAACCGAACCTAAGGAAGCAGAAGCGTGAAAATAGGGGTCATTTCGGATACGCATGGCTTTTTGGATCCGTCGGTTTTTAAACTGTTCGCCGGCGTTGATCATATTCTGCACGCGGGAGACATTGGTTATGCCTCTCTCATTTTGGAATTGGAAGCGATTGCGCCGGTCACAGCGGTATGCGGGAACACGGACATGGGGTTGTCGTTCCGTGAAACTGAAATTGTGGGGCTGGCAGGGCGGAAATTTCTAGTGCATCACATCGTCAATCCCTACTCGCTTTCAGACCGGTTGAGACCGCGGGTGGCGCGGGAGAAACCGGACGTCATCGTTTTTGGCCATACACACAAAAAATATAACGAGACCACCGCCGGTATTTTATTTTTTAATCCGGGTTATTCCGGCAAACCCAAGGCGGGCGCGGAGCGCAGCGTGGCGATCTTGCATTGCGATGAAAAAGAGGTTCGCGCGGAGTTTTTGGATTTGTAAGTTCAACCACGGATGGACACGGATAAAAAATGGCCGCGAAGGAACTCAAAGAGCGCAAAAGAAGTAAAAAGGATTGGGGTTTTCAGAAGTGTCCGACGCGAGGGCGCGCCGGACGGCGCCCGAGGCGGGCGCGCTCCCCAAAGACATCACAGCGCGGTCGGCAGGTTGTCGACCGCAACGGGCTGGCAGCCCGTTCCCCCGAACCAGGAAGGAAATTTTAACCACGGATGGATACGGATAACCACGGATGAGAAGGGCCAAATTCCAAGCTCCAATATCCAGAGAAACACCAGGATTCAATCATCAAATAATGGTATGGAAAATCGGAAACATTCAACGCTCAATATTCAACAACGAGGGATTGTCGTTTAACAGCGTTGACACGGCATCATGCACTTGTTGTGGCGTGGAGGTGGATGGTAGATTTTTGCCGAATCTGATGGTGACATGGTAGGGGATTTTTTTCGGCCATTTCCAAAAGAATTTGCCGTTCTCAAAACTGAAGATGCTGCCCCAAACTCCGACGAGGGCAATGGGCACGATGGGCGCGTCATTGCCTTTCATGATGCGCTCGAAGCCGCGGTGGAACTCATCGAGGTCGCCGGTGCGGGTGATTTTGCCTTCGGCAAAGATGCAGGCGACGTGGCCATCGCGGATGGCATCGCCGGCGGCGCGGAGGGACTCGATCATTTCACGCGGGCCGAGGTCGGAGGCGATGGGGATGAGGCCGAGCATTTTGGTGAAAGGCTTGATCCACCAGAGGTTGTAGTAGGCCCGGTGCATGAGAAAACGGATTTTGCGATCAGTGGAGGCCATGAGCAGCGGGGCGTCCACAAAAGAGACGTGATTGCAGACAAAGAGCGCGCCGCCTTTTTCGGGGATGTTGTCGCGGCCTTCGACGCGGATGCGATAAAAGGTTTTGGTGAGCAGCCAGAGGAGAAAGCGGACGAGTGAATCGGGCACGAGTTGCAGGCAATAGATGGTGCCGATGAGTGAAAGGATGGCGCCAACCAGAAACATTTGGGGCGAGGTGAAATGGCATGGGACTTTGAGCAAATAATAAATGCCGGAGGCGACCAAAACGCCGATCCAGGTCAGGAGGGCCGAGGCGGCGATAACGGCGCCCTTGTTGCGCGGATCGGGCCGGTACTGGATGATGGCATTGAGGGGCACGCTATAAAATCCGCCAAAAAATCCGAGGGCGCAGAGATTGACGGCGACGCCGGTGAAGGACAGTTTTAACCACCAAAGGAGGGCGGCAAAAACGGTGAGTCCGGCCATGCCCAGGGGCACGAGGCCGTATTCGATCTTGCCGCCGGATAAAAATCCCGCGGCCAGACTTCCAAGGCCAATGCCAAACGCAAGCGCGGCCTGGAGCCAGCCGATATGCGTGTCATCCAGATGCAAAATGTCCTTGCCGTAAAAAATAATCGTGGGTTGCAGCAATGCGCCCAGGAAATATAAAAAGGCTACCCCGATGGCGCCCAGAAACAGAACGTAATCGGAACGGATCAGTTTCATGTATGAATAAAAGTCACCTAAAAAATTGGCGCGAAATTTCTTGGCAGGGTCGGCGGCGGGCAGGCGCGTCAACAGGAGGCAAAGCGCCAATCCCAAAAGCGCCAGCCCGATAAGAACAGAGCCGGAATAAATCTGTCTGCCTTTGAACATGTCCGAAAGAACACCGGCGAAAATGGTGCCGGTGATAATGGCGGCAAAAGTGCCGAGGCCGAAGACGCCGTTGCCCCAGGACAATTTTTTCTCAGGCAACAACTCCGGAAGCATCCCGTATTTTGTGGGGCCAAAAATGGCGCTATGAGTGCTCATCAGGAAGACCGCCACAAGCATCAACGGCACGTTGGGCAGCCAAAAGCCGAGCGAGGCGACGGACATGATGCCGAGTTCGGCGCATTTGATCGCAACGGCAACATTGCGCTTGCTGAAATGATCGGCGAAATAGCCGCCGGCCATCGAAAAAAGAATGAAAGGGAGGGCGAAAATCGCGCCGATCAGGGGCACGAGCGAATCGCGTTTCTCCTCTGATATGCCCAGACCGACAACAAAAAAGGTGACGAGGAACTTAAGAGTGTTATCGCTGAACGCATTTTGGAACTCGACGATGAACATGAGCCAGAAGCTGCGGAGATCAGCCTTCTGATTTCTATCTCCTGTCATCGGGGTTTCGTTCATCTCCACGAAAGCTTACAAGCCACCCAAAGAAACGGGAATGTAAAATATTATTCCGCTTTTGCGGAGGTATGCCACGCCAGCCATGCCCAATCGGCCTGGTCGTTGGAGTCGGTGATGTCGCCCTTTTGTTTGACGTTTCGGTACAACCAATGGTGCGTTTCGGAATGGCCATCGGCGAAAGCAAAGCCACACCCGATGTTATGATACGTCCCGGGGACATCGAGCCATTGTGCTTGTTCCATGCCAAAGGCAAAGGCGGCGTCGTTGAGGCCGCTGGCGTCTTCATCGATGAGCACCCACAGGTCGGAGGGGCCGGGCGGTCCCAGGTCGGTTTGTTTGCCGAAAGTGCGCCAGGGTGAATGGCGGTGATGTGTTTCCTGGTTATTCAACCAGGGGCCGTTCACTGACAAGGTGGGTACGCCGCTATGAGGACCGCCGGCGTCAAAGCCAGGGTCAATGGTGCCAACGGCCTGGCTCATGGAAAAGGTCCGCGCGGCAGGAACAGTTTTACCGATATAAAGTGGATTGGCGCCCTGGTAAACGCCTTGCCGTAAATCCGCAGGGCATTTGAATGGTGAAGCATTACCCCCAAGATAATTGATGAGCAGAGAACGGATAGGATCAAGCAACACATCGGAATCAAATTCCTGTGGGCCGCCGATACCGGCGTCGCCCGGACACCAATTATATCCAGGGATGGTATTGCCATCATCAGGGTTGGGAGGGTAAAAATCGTGGTTGTCGGAAATATACAGGTGCATGGCGGTCATCAATTGTTTTCCGTTATTGAGACACGAGGCTCCCTGTGCGCGCTGTTTGGCCTGGGAGAGGACGGGCATGAGCATCGCCGCCAGAATGCCGACGATGGCGATAACCACGAGCAGCTCAATCAATGTGAAAGCGCGCCGAGACATCAACAGGGAGTGTCCGACTGTTTGGAAAACAAAGCAAGCGGCTATGGAGCATTATTAAAAACGCTCCAGATGCCGGAAAATATATCAATCGGCGGGCATCCGAACGACATACCACTGCTGGGGACCTTCGGTGACTTTGAGCGTGGCGTTGGTCGTGGCGACGAGTTGTGCGCCGTTCGTTTTTATCCAATCTTCCAAATTCGTCTGGTGATATTTCAGGTTCAAGCCGCCGACAACCACGTATTCAATCTGTTGGTCGCGGAACAGTTGCGGGGGATCATCCAAAAAGAAATTTTCGACCCGGCGCGAGCCAAGCGGCAACCAGATCGAAAAATCGCAGTCATCCGAGGTGCCGATGAAGCCGACTGACTGAGCTTGTGGCGGCAACAGTACGCGGACATCGGCGAGCGGGTCGGGCCGCTTGCTGTAAACTGAATAAACGTCAAAGGCACGGGCGAGCAATGGGGATCCGGGATGGCGCGCAGTGAGGCCGGATAGCACTGTTTTAGCCGGCCACAGAGGCCGGTCGGGGGTCAAGACGAGGACAATCAAAGCCAGAAATAGATTTAGATAGACCAGAACCTGCCATCCGCGGGAACGCACAAGACGTGGAACAACCGCGCCAACGAGCAACAGCGGCAACAACAGGGGATAATAAGGCGCGATGAGCCGCGCCGCAGTGGTCATGCCCGATTTTGAGCAATAAGCCAGTAACGCCACCCACGGTGATAGTAAAATCAGCAGTCGAAATATTGATGATGAAGATCGCGGCGCGGAGCGCAGAAAAATTTTTGCGGCCAGGGAAACGGCAAGCAACACGCTCAAGCCGATTCCGATCCCCGCGGAATCTTCGGTGGGCAATTCGCCAAGTTGAAAAAAGCCGGTGTCGAAATGTTGTGAAATGTGGGCCAGCACTGCCGGAAACAGTTTGGCCGCATGCGTGTTCCACCAGCCAGCCAGGGGGAAAAGCGGCGGGCAAAGATTTTGCAGCAGCAATTGGAAAACATTCCCGGTGACGGCGATCAACGGATTGTGGACGGTCATGATAGGCGGTTCTAGGGTGGCGCCCGACCAGTCACCGCAATACTTTGAATTGAGAATGGCGGACGGCAAAAAGGAGACAGCGGCGGCGAGAAGTAAAACCGGGATAGTCAAATGGACTTTTCGCCATAAGACGGGAAGGAGTGGAAGCATCAAAATCGCCCAGGGCAACAGGAGGGGCAGGTTGCTGGCTTTGGCGCCGATCAACAAAGCGGCGGCCAGGATGGAATGAGCGGTATCGGAGATTTTTTTGGACTTTGCCGCGCGCAAGGCATAGTCAATGGCGGCCAGCGCATAGACAGCCGGGAACGTGTCGTTGGCGATGCTTCCGGCCTGGAGGAGAAAGTCATAACCTGTCGGCAGCAGCCACATCCATTGCCAGGCGACACGCGAATGAACGCCCAGGCGGGTGAAAACGCTGAAGACCAGCCCCGGGAGAAGCAGGAGGGGCAGAAAGTTCAGAAGAAATAAAGCGCGGGTGGAATTGGTAAAGAGCAGGAGGGGAGTCATCATCCACTCCATGCCGCAGGCGCGGTCGTTCATGCGATAATCGGGGGTATGGATCCAGATCCAATGGTCATGCGAGAGCCATTGCAAAACACGCCCCACGCGGTAGGTCAGACCTGTGTAATTGTCGGGGGCATAGATGAGGCCACTGGCAAAGATCAAAATTGCGAAGATGCCAAAACAAAAGGGCAATGGCCTGCGAAGCTGGTGGAAGCATTTTCTTGCATATAACAAGTGGCCTTTGGGATTCAGCGTGGTTTTGCCACAAACGGCCATGATAAAGGCCAAAAAAATGAAAAAGGCAATCAAATAGCCGGGACGGGTCAATTCCCCGGTCGCGGAAAGTGTCCAGCCTGCCAGCGTGGCGAAAGCTGACAGCCAAAGCCACAGTTGAATGCATGAGCAAAATGCCATTTTTCTGGACGGCGACCGTAAGGGGAATTGGACAATGCGTCAAATGGATTGCGCGGCAGGCTGGTTTTCGCGAAGTTTTAAAAGATCTAATCGTAACATTTACACTTGCAATCATTAAATATCCCGCTATAAACGCGCTATGGCATTGCCATTCCTAAACGGTGTATCCAGGAAAAAGCGTACTCAGATGATCGCCGTCGATTTGGGCACGCGGACGACGAAAGCTGTTCTTGTCGAACGGCGCGGGGAGACTTTGGTTTTGTCGCGTTACGCCCTGCTGGATGCGCCAATTTATGATAAAAAGTTTTCGCCCGAATTGCTCTCCGATCATTTGCGGAGTGTTAATGAGGCAATGGGCGGTTCGGTGAAGTTCGTCACATTGGCCATCGGGCTGGATGATGCGGTGGTGCGGCAGGTGGAATTGCCCCAGATCCCCAAGGATGAAATGCGATTGGTATTGAAGAATAACACAAAAGGATACTTGCAACAGGATCTGCCGAATCACGTGTTTGACTGCCACATTTTCGCCCCGAAGGCTCAGCCTTCCAAGGGGCCTGACGCGGCGCGCACAACCACCATTCCCAAATTAAAAGTGCTTGTGACAGGGGCCAAGCAGGCACTGGTGAATGATTATCAAATGGCGGTCAGGAATGCCGGACTGACTCCTGAATGCATCGTGCCAGGTTTGATTGGCCCGGTGAATTCATTTGAATTGGCGATGAATCAGGTTTTTGAAAATGATTCTGTGGCCCTGGTGGACATTGGGTTCAAGCATTCCACCATTTGCGTTTTGGACCGCGGCGAGTTGGCTTTGAGCCGTGTGGTCAATATTGGCGGTGATAAATTGACGTCCGGTTTGGCGGAGGCCATGGGCGTGACTTATGCCGAGGCAGAGGGTGTGAAATTGGGGATGGCGCCGGAAGCCAAGTCGGCTGTGGAATCCCAGGTCATACCTTTAGGCCGTGAATTACGCGCCTCGCTGGACTTTTTTGAGCACCAGGCCGATCGTCCGGTTTCACAGGTTTATGTTTCGGGCGGAGCGGCAAAATCCGAGTTGTTTATACAGATGCTCCATTCCGAGATGATTGTGGAATGCAAGACATGGAATCCGACAACGGCTTTGCAAATGGCATTGCCGGGACAACAGGCAGTGGAGATTGAGCATGTCGGGTCGCAATTGACTGTGGCGATTGGCGCGGCGATTGCTGCTTTTTGATAGTGATCACAGGCGTAATGGAGTTGGTTAAGCCGGCAAACGATTAATCAGGCGGTTTTGCCGGCCGAACAGAGTCAGAGTTTTTATATGCCGATAAATTTAAATTTGCTGGCGGAAGCCCAGGCAGCCGAAGAGTTGCGTCGACGCGACCCGGTCAAGCGTGCCGTCTTCATTGGCGTTTCGTTGGTGGCGGTATTCGTTGTGTGGTACGCCGCTGTCATGGCTTTGGCGTTAACCGCCAAAGAGACGGACAGCAGCGCGGAGACGGCCATCGACGCCAAGACGAATGCCTATAACCAGGTATTGGTGGAGCAAAAGAATTTGGATTCAGCAAAAGCCAAGCTGACAGCGCTCAAAAAGTTACAAGCCAACCGGTTCCTTCAGGGAAATCTGCTGAACGCGTTGCAAGTGGCGACGGTCAATGGAGTGCAACTGACGGGGATGAGCCTGGACCAGAATTATTTTTTACAGCCGGGAACCGACAGCCAAAATAATAACGGCACCACGATCCCCGGTCGTCCCGCCACGGTCACGGAACGGATCACGCTGCGCCTGGATGGCCGGGATTACAGCACCACTTCTGGTGATCAGATCAATAATTTCGTGGGAGTCATCGTCAAACAGCCCTATTTCCAGCAGGTATTGACGAAAACCAACGCGGTCCAACTGACCGGGCCGCCATCGGCGCCGCAGCAGGACAGCAACGGGAAAACTTTTGTGACCTTCTCGCTGCAATGCCAATTTCCTGAAAAATTAAGATGACAAGATTACCAAAAGAAAAGCGCGACAAGTTGATTCTGGTTTGCATGGTCTTCGGAATCATCCTGATCGCCATTTACCTTTTAATGATCCACCCGGAATACGCGGCCATCCGGGACACCAAGAACGCGACGGAAGACAAGAGGCAGAAGCTGGAGAACATGGAGAAAGCCATTGACCGGGCGGCTGACACGGCGGCACAACTGCAGGACACGACCGTAGAATTGACTGGATCTGAAAAGGACATGGCCACGGGAGATCCCAACTCCTGGATCTATGATACAATCCGGGGATTCAAGGCCCAATATAAGATGGACATGGCGATCAATTCCACCTTGCCCCCCGGCGAAGTGGACCTGATACCCAAGTTTCCGTATAAACAGCTCAAGGTGACGGTTTCGGGCACGGCTTATTACCATGATCTGGGGAGGTTCATCGCTGATTTTGAGAACAATTATCCGCACGGGCGCATCTGCAATTTGTTGATCCACCCGGCGGGGTTGGGAGGCGACAATGCGGAGAAACTCAATTTCAGCATGGACATCATTGCTTTGATCAAGCCGAGCCAAACATGAACTGATATGAAGCGAAAAGCACAATCATTCATAAAGTTATCCGTGGCGATCGCGGTAATGGCATTCATTGGCGCGTTGCGTGGGATTGCCGCGCCGCCGGCAGCAGCACCCGAGGTTCCCCCGGCTAAATCAGTCTTTATTCAGCCTTCAAAACCGTCAGAAGGACGGGACCCGTTTTTTCCGGATTCGACCCGGCCTTACGAGGTTTTTGCCGCGGCACACACTGCGGTGGCTACGCCGACGGCTACCGACCTGATCGTCAATACGATTTTAGTAAACCAGCGCAATCAAGCCTTTGCGCTCATCAACAACCAGACGTTCGGCGTTGGCGATGAGGGTGATGTCATCACGAGCGCGGGACGGCGGATCCATATCACATGCTTAAGTATTGATCCGGTGAACCAAAAAGTGACGGTCCAGTTTGGAGATGTCACGGTGACTTTGACCCATTCGGGCGACTAACGAAGGCAATTGACATGAAAGAGCTTAAACAAAATTTATCACGCCATATGCACGGTGGGAGCCGGGAAAATTCGCTTGGCAGGCGCTCGGATATATGGCCATCATACAAACAGTCAGAGAAAGCGGAAGTTCACATCATGAAAAATATAAAACGAGTTACTGTCGTGCTGTTTGCTGGATTCGTCCTGCAACAGCCGGTTCTATCCCAAACCAACGTCACCGACACGAACGCCGTTTACCAGACTATGCTCAGCAACGTCGTTCAAATGTCCACTGGTCCTGGCGGAGCTGCACCCACCAATCCCGCGGCGCCCGCGACGGACGCCGCCACTGCAACGCCGGCCGATAGTTCCGTGGTGGTCGCCGCAAGCAATCCTCCAGTGATGGTGGCTCAAAGCGAGACGCCCGCGACGGTCATTCAAAGCAATACTTCCCCCGCGCTCACCGCCAGTGATACGTCATCTGTTCCTTCCACGGCGGTTTCCAGCGCTCCGGCGCCGGAGGTCACCAATGCGACCGCAAGCACGGCTGTGGCTGTGCCGGCAGAAACAGCCAGTAATGTGCCGATGGCAGGCAGCCAGAGCGTTGCGCCTGCTGCGATGGCTCCCAGCAATGAAACAGCGGCTGTGGCATCGGCAGGTAGCCCGGCTCCAGCGGCCACAAACGCGCCTCCTCCCGCTCCGGCGAACGCTCCAATCCAGTTCACCGACGTGCCGTTAGACGTGGCGATTCAGGCTTTGGCGCGCGAGGCCAGTATCAATTATTTGCTCGATCCGGCCATCGGTTGGGGAGTAGCGGACCAGAATGGCCAGGTGAAACAACCGCCGACCTTGTCCGTGCGATGGGACAATGTGACGCCGGAGCAGGCGCTGCTGGCATTGTTGGATAATTATGGGCTTCAACTGGTCGAAAATCCGAAAACCAAGATCGCCAAGATTTCCATCAAATCGCCGGACCAGCTTCCGCCGCTGATCACGCGTGTGGTCCAACTCAAGTATGCCAGCACGTCGAATATGATGTACGCCGCGCAAAGCGCGTTGACCGACAAGCGCAGCAAAATCGTTCCCGATGAGCGCACAAGCCAATTGGTGGTCATCGCGACTGATCCCGAACAGTCCACGTTGGACACGTTGATCCAGGAACTGGACCAACCCACGCGCCAGGTGCTGATCGAAACGAAGTTTGTTGAGTTGTCCAGCAATCCGAGCACTGAAAAAGGCATTGATTGGTCCGGCACACTGGCGGCGCAGAACATTTCTTTTGGAAACGGCGTTTTGAGCGCGGCGCAGTCCACCACGACGATCCCGGGAAATACGACAACTGCTCCTATCCTTGGCGGTGGAACCGGGACAACTTCGAGTTCCGGGTCGAGCACGATCACTTCGCTGACTTCCGTGCCGCAGGGCGCCGCGGGTGCGGGCGGATTTTTGTTGAATACCGCGAGCGGATTGACCCCGGACATCGGGTTCTTAAGCGCGGACGGTGTCAAAGCAGTTTTCTCATTCCTGAACCAGTCTTCCGAAGCCCAGGTGGTTTCCACTCCGCGCATCGTGACACTGGACAACGAAATGGCGACCATTTCTGTCACGCGTGAATTCCCGGTGATCAACGTGCAGGCCAGCACGCAAACGACTTCGGGCGGTTCGACGATCACTTATTCCAATATCGGCACAGTGTTGCAAGTGACTCCCCGCATTACGGCCAATGATTATATCTCGCTGAGAGTGGTCCCCGACGTGTCCACTTTCTTCGGCACGGACAGTAAGACCATCAGCGGTTTTCTATATCAGGCCGATATTTTCGACGCGCGCCATATGGAGACGCAGGTGCTGATCCCCAACGCGCACACGTTGGTGATGGGCGGCCTGGTGCGGGACAATCCCAACGCCGGGTACACCAAAGTGCCGATCCTGGGCGATATCCCGGGCCTGGGCTTTTTCTTCCGGAGCGAGAGCAGCAGCATCGACAAAGATAATTTGCTAATCTTTATCACCCCAACGATAGTGAAAGATTCGGATTTCAAGCCGATGAAAACCGATTTCCTGAACAGCCAGCCGCGCACCATGCCCGAACCGATGAACATGCACACATGGTGGGATAGCGCCCAGCCGGGCGGAAATTGGAGCGACCCGATCACCCCGAAGCAGGAGTCTGAATTGATGCAGACAAACCAGGACTCAAGCATGCGTTGAGTCGAATGAGAAAGAATTGTTCGTTATGAAGATCACACTAATGGGGCGATATCTGATGGGTGCCGTAGTATTGGCATTCCTGTTCAGCGCCGGAACTCTTTCTGCCACAACGGTGGCGCTGGTAGGCGGCCATGGAAGCGCGGGGCATGTTGATGGTGACACCTACATTCAGGCATACTTCAACACGCCGGTAGGCATGACCGAAGACAGCGCGGGGGACCTATGGGTAGCCGACTCCGGCAATAATGCGATCCGCGTCATCTCCAACCCCACCGCCAGCCAGGGTGGTGGCAGTGAAACGCTGACATTTGCGCCTGTGGTCACAAATCTGATCGTCCATCCCATCGCTGTCTCTTTGGATAATGTTGGTGATGTTTTTATCCTGGATTATGGCAATGGAAAGAATGGAAATGTTTTGGAGTATGACACTCAGTATGGTGACATTGAGGCGACGAATGCCGTCAACCTGACCAATGCGGCGGCAATGGCAATGGACACTTCCGGCAACCTTTACGTGACGGTGAATACCAATCAGATTGTCGAAATCGCCCAGCCGGGATTTAGCAATATCATCACGACGGTTGTGACCATCACTAACGCAGGCACATCTTTGAAAGGCCTGGTGGTGAAGCGAACCGGGACCTATGCCGGATGGATCGCTGTCTGCGACGCTGGCCGGAATGGAATTTATCTGGTGAACCCCGGTACCCAGACGGTGATCACCAATGCGGGATTTCATGGCGCGGGCGATTTTCCAAATGGTACCGATACGTCTTCTTCCAAAGACGCCAAGTTCAATCAACCGATGGGCGTGGCGGAAACCGGCGATGGAAGTTTGATTGTGACGGATTATGGGAATAATCGCGTGAAAGTGGTCAAAGCCAGCGATGGCGGCGTCACAAACCTCTACGGCGTGGTCACCGGTGACTGGACCAATGGCCCGTACCCGGGTTTCAGCAGCATTCTTAATCCTAGCACCGGCGCGCCGGAGGTGGTCAAGGTTCCTGATACATTTGGCGGAGTGGCTGCGCGCCAGCCGGATGGCATAATCTTTGATTCTTCTGGAGTGGTTTATGTCACGGAGGAATACTATAACATCATCCGTGATGCGACGGGCAGCGGCCTGCCTTTGCCCCCGCCCCTGGCTCCATTGCCGCCGACCGGCCTGGTGGCCATAACCAATGCCTCGGGTGTGCAATTGACATGGGGTGCAAGCACCGGAGCCACCAATTACACGATTTACCGCGCAAATGACAGCAGCAGTGGGTCTTATCTGATCATTGGCAATACCTCGAGCACCACGTTTGAGGACACCGATCCGGAAGTGGGCGCCACTAATTTTTATGAGGTCAGCGCGTCGAATACCGGCGGTACCAGCGCTAATTCTTTGCCGGTGTCTATTCTTGTGGTTCCGCCTCCGCCTCCGCCTCCGCAGATCGGCTGGTACGATTTTGAAGGGAATACGCTGACAGGGTTTTTCTCTGTTCTGCATCCCGTCAGTGGCGCGATTCCATACCAGGCTGCCAATCCTATAAGCATCGCCATCTATTCGACTGTTACGAATGGCGGCGTGGGTACGCGTTACATCACTATTCCACCCGCATCGCTGACCAACAATCCCACCGCACAAAGCGGAGCCAACGCGCCGGTATATGAAAACAACCAAGCTTTTCCAGGCGGTGGCAATGTTAATCCTTTGCCCACTTTGACTTTGTCGAATGGAACGGTGACGATCAAAGCGATCAATTATGAATCGTTCAACGGTGGTTATTTGACCAGTTCGGTCACCAGCGCCATCTTTCTGTTCCAGGTTGACACTCCCACCCCCGTCGGCAATAACGCGGCGCAATTTCAACTGAATGACGTCTCCACTAATGTCATCTTTTATTACACGACGGATGGTTCTGATCCATCCAATGCGCCTGCAAGCCAGCAAATCTTCACAACCAATGGCATAGCAACGCTTTCGCTGAATGGAACTACGAATTTTCTATTCCAGGTGCGCGCCTTTGGCTACGGCGCGGATGCGAATTTCCTCCCGAGCGGTATTTTCTCACAGGAGTTCACCACTAACACATTTGTTCCGAACACCATCAGCTTTGGGTTTGCCTCCGGAGAGGGCTCCAGCGGTTTTGTAGCCTCGCCGGGACAAACATTCTATGCCCCAATCACGTTGACAACCCTGCCGGGCCAATTGATGGATCAGTTGCAGTTCAACCTGACAGTGACCAACGCCGGGCCGAACCCCGGTCCACCAATCACCCCCGGAGCCTTTGATTTTCAGAGTATGTTGATGCAGCCGGTCCCCAGCGAGCCGGGTGTCTATGAGCTGATTCCGCCTTATATGTTCGTGGATGACAGCAATCCATCGATCACAAACCAACAGGTCACTTATCATGGCTCGACGAATTTTGATGATTTGGTGTTCACCAACCTTTCGGAAAACCTCTTGGCTGTGGGATGGGAAGAACGCCAGGGGAACACAAACCTGTACAACACTAAATCTCAGGATCTGATCCAATTTTCCCTCGCTCACGATGATCTGTTCCCCAATACTCAACAAGGTGAACCGAATGGTGTGATTGTCGGCGGATATTCCTTTGAGGTGCCGGTCACAGCCACGGAGGGACAGACATATCAAATCAAGATCGGCGCGCCTTCGGCCACGACTGACGGTATTGGAGAACCCGGTTCATCCATATTTGTCTATAATCCCACCAATAATTCACTGGGGGTCGGCGGATTGAATGCCTTGAAGAATGTCACCATTGGCCAAAAACGTTATATTGTTGGTGACGTTGCTCCGTTCAACTGGTTCAATGCCGGCGACTTTGGCGACTCCACTATCAACGCTCCTGACGTAGCGCAGATTTTCGAGGCGGCAATTTACGGCCTGAATATGCCGCCTTTTGACCCGACGTCCGGCAACGGCGCCGGTGGATTCACGAATGTCAGCGATTTCTACGACGGGATGGACTCGTGCGGTGCAACCTACGTGGATCTGGGCCACGGTTATCTCGAGAAAGATACGACGGTAAGCTCGCCGGGCGCATTGAACGCATTGTTCGGCGGCAACGACCAGAGCATCAACCAGATTGCCTTCGGCGATGGCGTTCTGGATGTTTGCGACGTGTATGTCACCTACCGCCGTTCGTTGGATTCTGGTTTAGTGTGGTTCCAACGGTTCTGGACAAATGGTGTGCGCGTAGCGGTGATTGTCACTAATACAATCAATAGCGGCGTGGTGACAAAATCTTCAGGCGGCAAAGTGCTTGCGGCTGTTGGTGGTTCCAGCAGCCCGATCTCCATCACGAACACACCGACGGTCAACTTCACCACTCCCGATTACGTGGCCACAGCGGGACAGACATTGACCATCCCGATCAATGCCACGGTGTTTGGCGCATATCCGTTGCGTGTGGCCATGATCAGTGTCAGCGTAGATCCACTGGATGGCTCGCCGGCGCTCACGACACCGGTATCGTTCACATCCGCAGCCCTGGGATCACCCACCTTCACGACCAATGGCACGGCCACGTACGGCGCCGCCTGGTTGAACAGCACGATCACCGGCATTCCCAACAAAGGCTCCATCGGCACGCTGACGGTGACGATTCCTTCGAATGCGAACGCCATGTCATCGTATGCTATCCACTTTGACCATGCGTCCGGTTCGCCGAACGGCATCGCCTCGTTCACGCGTCATGCGTTGACCGGGTTGATCACATTGTCCAGCCGCACAAATTCGTACTATAACGACGGCATCCCGGATTCGTGGCGCCTGCGCTACTTCGGCACCATCTATAATTACCTGTCTGCTTCAAATGCGGATGCCAGTGGCTCCGGCATGGAGAATTGGCAGAAATATCAGGCCGGTTTGGATCCGACCGATCCCGCGTCTACGTTGAGCGTGAGCACCGACCAGGTCATGGCGCAAGGCGCGCAGGACAGCGTGATCGCCTGGCCCACCGTTAATAACCAGACATATGTCATCCAGCGCTCGGCCAGCCTGTTCCCGGCGAACTGGATCTCCGTTTCCACCAACACTGGTGACGGCACCTACATGGAAATCCATGACAGCCCGACGAACTGGATGAAGTTCTACCGGGTGGTGACGCCGTAAGGTTTCGAGGTTTTATCAAAGAGGTGCGAATGAAAATTCGCGCCTCTTTTCTGTTTAAGAGTGAAATCAAATTGAACAGGATTAAGGAGGAAACGGAGAGAAGCGGGGCGGGTTTTGATCACGATAGCGCCGCAGGCCTGGATCTTTGTAGAGCAGTTTTAAAAATACAGTAGCCATTCGGGGGAAAAGAATAGGAAGCAGGTTTTTGGGTTTTGGCGTCGTTTCGGCTTCCACATCGCCGGGGCTATGCGGGACAAGCAGTCCCAGGATTTTCAAACACGCTCCTTCACTCAGCCTCGCCAAAATCCAAAAAATCCTCGCTCCGAACGGCTGCTGTATTTTTTAAAACCTTCTAATCCAGGAACATAAAACTGTTGGAAGATTGCGTGCATGATGAAGCATGCTTGAGACTTTTTATTCGGAGGTAGTTGCGTTCCTGCTTTTTCCCGTTTTCAATTCGCGATGGTTTTGATAGAACGGCTGACTCTACATCATTCAGCCAGGAATTTTTTGACCTTATCCTGAAGGTCCGGGAAGGCGTCAGATGTTTCGCGCAAATTACCTTTTTTATCCACAAGCCAGAGCGTGGGCAATGGCATCGATAACAAATTCGGCGTTAAATTTATTTGTTGAACTCTGGCGTTCGAAATATTCAGGCCACGGCAATCCGTGTTGTTGAACAAATTTATTGAGCACTTTCTCGTCTTTATCGGAACTGATGCCGACAATGTCGAATCCCCGGGAATGAAACTTGTCGTACGTGTTTTTTAGAAGAGGCATTTCTTCGACACATGGCACGCAATAGGTCGCCCAAAAATCAATGAGTACCACTCTGCCTTTCATCCGGTTTATATCCACTTCCTGCCCATCCATTGCCGTGAACTTCATGTGGAGCGGTTTTCCCATGTTGTCAAGACGGCGAAGCAAGGCCCTGGCTTTGTCCTTTAAGGAATCGGAAACCGAGTCCGTGAGAATTTCATTGGCAAGAGGCCGCGCTTTGTCATCGGGAACCATCGCTGCCAAAGAAAGCAATTTCTCATAATACCCTTCCCCTCTCTGTGGATAACGTTTGATCAGTTCGCGTAGAACCGGCAGGCGGATACCATAGAGTTGATCGGCAGAAAGTTTGGGGCCTGAATTGGCTTGAGCATCGACCCATTTGATAAACACCTGTTGATCTCCGTGATTATAGGCCATTTGCAACATATTGCATTCGATTATCCTCGCTACCAGCGCATTGGAATTGCCGGGGAATCGAGTATAAAAGGCGTTTGCCTTTTCTGAAGCAGCAACAGCCATAGCGGCCACTTGTTCATCGGTGTGTTGCTGTCCGGGCAAAACGGCGCCCTGCTGCAATTGTTTCCAGGCGATATCGGCATCGGAAGCTATCGCTACAGATTGTCCGTAGACGAGGCTGCACAGGAGCACAGAGTACCGATGCAAACTGCCGCAAAGGTGAGAGTTTTCATATTATTGCTATAAACAATGGGGCAACAAATTTCCGTCCGCGATTATAAAGGTTTGGGAAAACCAATCAAACGGATAGTCCGAAATGAGGCAATCTGTCATCTCGTGAATTAAAGTGATAATTCTTACAGTTTTATTGACGATGATCGTCACAAAAAGAATCCCCTCTGCAAAGAGGGGATTTTCAGTTGTAGAATTATTCCGAATGCCGCCGATCAATGGAATCGGACGACGCGGTAGTAACGTTGTGGCTCAGGGCCAACGGGGACGGAGATAGTTCCCGTCCAATTGGAGGGAGTGATGTTGGTCAAGGTTGTCCAGGAACCGGATTTAATATTGGTCGTGTATTGAACCTGATAGGTTTGGCCGACAGAAGCGGTCCAGGTGAGCATGAACGCTGGATTGCCGCTGCTCTTCCTGGTGAGTTGCACGACTGCCGGTACGCTGGTGGCGAAGAGCGGCGTGCCACGGATGGTGCCGTTGGCGGAATCACTGATATAGACGTTGGTGTAGGTGTCGATGGCGATGGAGTTAGGCGCTTTAAACCGCACAGTAGTGCCGACACCATCGGCGCTGCCGGTGTTCAGAGCCACGCCGGCAGCGGTGAACGAGGTCCAATTGGTGTCGTTCACGGTCAGGCGGCGGATGGTAGCGTTACCGCTATCCACCACGTAAAGGTCACCAGATTGGTCAATGGCGATGCCGGTTGGGCCATTAAAGAGCGCGGCGGAACCGGTGCCATCAGTGCTACCGGTAACATTGGCAGAGCCGGCAATCGTGCTGACGGTCCAGTCACCGTTGTTGGATACCAGTTCGCGGATAAGGTTATTGTCACTATCGGCAACATAGAGATTGCCGAAAGAATCCATGGTGATACCGATGGGACCGGAGAAGGTTGCATCAGCGCTGCTGCCATCCTGGCTGCCGGCGGTGCCAGCCAAGCCGGCAAGAGTAGTTCCATACCAACTGCCACCGAAGGGAGACAGCTCGCGGATCTGGGAATTGCCTTCGTCAGCGATATAAATATTGCCGCTGCCATCTACTACCAATCCGGTTGGGAAACGGTAGTGGTTGCCGGTGTTGACTCCATTGGTGCTGCCGGTGACACCGGCCAAACCGGCCAAGGTGGTTACGGTCCAAATGCCGCCGGACTGGGTCAATTCACGGATGGTGGAATTGCCCGTGTCAGCCACATAGACGTTGCCACTGCTATCCACGGCAATGCCATGAGGGCCATTGAACAGGGCATTTGTGCCAATGCCATTGGCGCTGCCCGGGACACCAAACTGGCCTGCGATGGTCGTAGATACCCAATTGGTGCCGGAAAGGGTGAGCTGGCGGATCACGTGATTATCCAGGTCGGCCACATAGACATTGGTATTGGCATCCACGGCAATGCCGAGAGGATCGTCAAATTCGATGGCCTCGTTCATGGCATCGGTATAACCGATGACGCCCGCAGTGCCGGCCAATGTGCTGATGGTCAAATAGGGCGCGGTGCTGACCAGAAGAGTGGCGGTGGAGCTGGTGGCAGTATTGAGGCTATTGGAAACAATGCATTGGAAAACTTCGCCGTTGTTCGCCACCGGTGGGTCGAGGACGGTGAGGTTCGCAGTCGTGGAACCGCTATAACCTGAACCGTCGGTCAAGTTGACCCAACTGGGGCTGCCACTGGGCTGCACCTGCCATTGATAGTACAATGGCAATCCACCGGTCGCACCCACTGTAAAAGTAGCATTTTGGCCGACGATGATAGATTGGGTCGTTGGTTGATTAGTGATAACAGGTACTCCGGCAGCGGTGGACAAGCTAAAGTTGGCGCCCCAAACATTGCCGGAATTAGTGGAAGCGGCTGACGAAAGCCCTGTGCTAAAATTGGCGGTCGAAGAAAAGTAACCGCCATTGGTAGCCGTAATAATGTAGGTGGAGGAGGAGGGCACATGAACCAGGGCGTAAATGCCATTGGCGCTTGTGGTGGTGGAATAGACTCCACCGCCAATGCGTTGCGCAGTAATGGTTGCCCCGGAAATGGGAGTGCCAGTCGAGTCGAGAACACGTCCACTGACAATTTCACCGGTGTTATTGGTGAAGATGTTATAAAGACAGTCTTGAAGGGTTATAAAATTGCCATTATCGGCTGTATAAATCAAAGGCAGTTGGTACCAGACATCATCGACATTACTTTCAGTCACGCCCCATCCCATGTTCAAGTGATGGTATAACGTGCCCAGATTATATCCGTAGCCGTCAACCACGGCACAGTGACCGCCAGGCGCGCCAGTGAAACCTAATAGAACTGGAAGGCTGGCGTCCAGATTCGGGTTGATCATGTTAACATAATTAAAACCTACGTTGAGGCTGGCGGAATCGCAATCGATGGCATTCTTAAATTTAAAAGTATGGGTAAGAGCCGCCTGGGCAGCCACCATGGTTGCGCTGGATTCACTCGCAGTAAAAGTCATGTTCACCGCCACGCCGGCGTCATAGCACAATGAGCCGACGGCCTGAAGTTGTACCGCCGACGAACTGTCGGTGGGAACCGTCTGCATATCGGCCCAATCATAAGGCCCGCCGAATCCATCGCCACCACGCAGAGGGAGGGTTACCGCAGTACCATCGATCGCTACCTCATAAGGGGCTGTTCCAACCCCAACTTTTGGATACTGGTAATAGTACATCAATTGCCCCAAAGCTGTTGCAACGCAACCGCATACATAGTTGCTGGGGGCTCCAGCTCCCCATGGGGGGGTAAAATAGTTGTAACAAGCCGCCCCGTTAGCAGTGTTATCGGCGGTGGCCTGGTTCCAATACGTTTGAATGAACGGACTAACTCGCATGTCGTCAATGCCACTATTGACCAGGCCGGCTGACTGAATGCCGCCGGAGCCTTTTACCCCAAGTAGTTTTTGCCATTTGCCGTGGACATTTAGTTCAGAGGAACCGGGCTTAAAGCCTGTTCCGCGCACATGTGACACCCGAGAAGAAAGATCGTTGCCGACCAAAACTGCCAAAGGATTGTTCGTGGACGAGTCGTAGTGTCCATGGGGAACAAATGCGACAACTGGCTCCACCTGATCATCTCCTGCTACGATGACATACCCCGAAGGCTTTAAGTTAATAACATGGTATAGTGGAAGCCCATTTTTGTCCGGGTAGGTGTCCACATTCTGGATTTGGCTGCCCAGATGGGCGCCCAGTGGGTTGGCGTCGGAAGACAGCCAGTTATTGACGATAGTCTTAGCCGTGGCGGCGGCAACAGGCGCCGCAGGCGCGTTGTTTTTAAGGCAAAAAATACACGCCAACATCAAGAAAGTCTTTGCGAATTTCATAGATTCCTTCAGTTGCTTTGGATGATAACCATGAACGCCTGCTTGATTAGCCCGCAAGACGCGTATCATCGCTCATTTAATAAGCTAAAACCCTGCCAAAAAGCTACCTTTAAGCAAAAAATAATACAAGCGAAAATGTCGCAAATCTAAAGGCCATCCACCATGGTCACCCCGTTGGCCCTTCCGCGGCAACCCGCTTCAAATAATCGAACGAATAGATTCCCGTGGCATGGCCGTCGGCCCAAACGGGTTGGATGGCATAGGTCCCGACGGGAAGGAGTCGTTTCAATTGAAAGGCTGCGGGGGAAAGTTCTGATTGCGGGTTCTTATAGACGTTTCCCATGATGTCCGTCTCTCCTTTGCAACCGGCGCAGGGACAATGGCGGCGCAATGTTTCCAACGGAATAAAGGTCTCCACGCCATCGTCCCATTTGATCGCCAGTTCGTTCCCGATATGCTGGATGTCCAACGGGCGCATCAGTGGTCTTTCAGTTTTTTTTCAAAAGCCGCGAGGGTTTCGGGGCTGACATGATGTTCGATGCCTTCGGCGTCCAGTTCAGCCGTCTTTTCCGGGATGCCCAGGGAACGCAGAAAGGCGACGACAGTCTCATGCCGTTTTCTGGATTCATCGGCCAGTTTACGGCCGTTGTCGGTAAGGAAAATAGCACGATAGGGCCGGGTGTTGACATAACCGGCCTGGACGAGCCGCGCCAGGGTGCGATTGACGGTGACGTGCGTGACGCCGAGACGCCGCGCCAGGTCCGTGACCCGCGCCTCGCCGAGCGTCACGGAGAGGTCGGCGATGGCCTCGACATAGTCCTGCGCGATCTCCATCGCGCGATCGCGGCGGGTGCGGCGCAGGTTTTCGGCCTGCTGGGAAGCCGTGCGGATATCAAGCTGGCGGGCGGCAGATTTTTTGGACGAACGCGGCACGAATCACAACTACACGGTTGCTGGGTTATAGTCGAGGCTTAATTTTGTAACTCAAGCTACATTTTTCCTTTGACAAAGGCCGGCAGGGAATGTAACCATGGCTACAACTTGGATGAGCGAAATGGAGAAATCACCCGAAACGCCCCCTGTCTCCGGCCAAACACCGGCGGCGCAGATGTCATTGCCGGAAGTGCATCGCAGCGTGGTTGTGCCCACAACGGCGTCATTTTGGAGAAAATTGTTCGCCTTTTCGGGTCCAGGATTTCTGATCGCGGTCGGGTACATGGACCCGGGGAATTGGGCGACGGATTTGGCGGGAGGCGCGCAATTTGGCTACACGCTGCTCGCGGTGGTCGCGCTTTCCAATTTCATGGCCATCTTGCTCCAGCATCTATCCATCAAGCTGGGCATCGCCACGGGTCGTGACCTGGCGCAGGCCTGCCGCGATCATTATTCGAGGCCCACCGTCTGGTTTCTCTGGATCATCTGTGAATTGGCCATCGCGGCCTGCGATCTGGCGGAAGTGATCGGTTCGGCGATCGCTTTACAGTTGTTATTTGGCATCCCGCTGATACTGGGTTGCATCATCACGGCGGTGGATGTGGTGGCTGTTTTGTTCCTGCAAACCAAGGGGTTCCGTTATATTGAGGCACTGGTCATCGCGTTGATTGCGACCATCACTGTGTGCTTTGGGGTGGAACTGATTTTTACGCATCCGCACCTTGGCCCCATCCTGTCGGGCTTTGTGCCTCACACGGAAATCTTGAAGAACCAGGCCATGCTTTACGTCAGCATCGGGATCATCGGGGCGACGGTGATGCCTCATAATTTGTATCTGCACAGTTCGATCGTGCAGACGCGCAAATTTGAGCAGAACACCAGCGGGAAACGTGAGGCGATAAGATTTGCGACACTGGATTCGACAGTGGCGCTGATGTTCGCGCTGTTGGTCAACGCGGCTATCCTGATATTGGCGGCGGCAGCGTTCCATTGGTCGGGACATCAGGGGGTGGCGGACATCCAAAGTGCTTATAAGTTGCTCAGCCCGCTGTTGGGAGTTGGCATCGCCAGCGCCATATTCGCGGTGGCATTGCTGGCATCGGGGCAAAATTCGACGCTGACAGGCACACTGGCAGGACAGATTGTCATGGAAGGATTCGTGAACATCCGTTTGCGTCCCTGGATGCGGCGGTTGCTAACGCGGTTGTTGGCGCTGGTGCCGGCGATCACGGTGATCGCAATCTTTGGCGAGGGCAAGACCACGGACCTGCTCGTGGCCAGCCAGGTGGCTCTTTCGATGCAACTCGGTTTTGCCGTCTGGCCGCTGATGCGGTTCACCAGCGCAAAAGCCAAAATGGGCGAATTTGCCAACACGCTTTGGCTCAAAATCCTTGGATGGATGACGGTGGGGATTATTATTGTCCTCAACGTGAAATTGCTTTTTGATACGTTCATGCCCGCGCCGGTGTTGAGAGCATTTTACGGGCATCTCGGTTTGCCGGTTTCCAGCCAATAATTTTTTATGTATAAAAAAATTTTGGTCGCACTTGAAAACGGGCCTGCGGATGAGATTATCCTGCCGCAGGTCGCGGACCTGGCGAAAATATTAGGCTCAGAACTGCTGTTGCTGCACGTGGCGGACGGCTGGGTGGCGCGGAATTTTCACCAGCTCAAGCTGGCAGAATCCGAGGAGATGAAGACCGACCGCAATTACTTGGAAAAGATCGCGGAAAAATTGCGAGCAGATGGGTTTATGGTTTCCGTGGAACTGGCCCTGGGCGACCCCCCGGCGCAAATCGTGAAAGTGGCGGAAGCGGGACAATGCGACCTGATCGCCATGACCAGCCACGGCCATCGTTTCTTTGGCGACCTTTTCCACGGGAGCACCATCAATGAGGTGCGGCACCATACGCACATACCCCTTTTTATTGTGCGCGGACAGAAGAAATAGCGCCGGGCCTTTCCATGGGGGATTTTAACGATTTTATGCAACTTTTTGCGTCTTTTGTTGTTCAACTTCAACAAAATGGCGTTCAGTTCAGCAAAAAATCTTGTGGCGTCCGTTGTCGGCGCCTCGCCCGCGCAATTCGATAATTGGCAGAAGGCATGGCGCGCCGCCGTGGCCAGCGGTTCCAGCGAAGCGTTACTGGCGTTCATCGCGCGGGAGCAGGGGCTGTCCGAAGATATTTTTGTGCAAAAACTGGCCGGCGCAATGGGGTTGCCGTACCTGGACCTGCCCAAGCACACCGTCCCGACCGACGCCCGTAATAAAATCTCCACCAAGATCGCCTTTCAATTTTCAATCATGCCGGCCGCATTCAAGGACGGCTCATTGCAGATCGTAGTGAGCGACCCATTCGATGCCGCCATGATGAACGCCGTCCGGTTCGACGCGCACATGCCGGTGGAATTCATGCTGGCCCCGAAGACGGAGATCGAAAAGGCGTTAAAAAAATATTACGGCGTCGGCGCCGAGACCCTCGAAGAACTCGGCGAGGGCGAGGCGATGGAACTGGAGATCTCCGACAAGGAGATCACGGAGGACGACCAGGAAGCCAGCGTCATCAAATTCGTCAACCAGATCATCTGGGAAGCCTACAAAGACCGCGCGACGGACATTCACTTTGAACCGGCGGAAGACGAGCTGCGCATCCGCTACCGCATTGACGGTATTTTGCACCAGACACCCATGCCGCCGCAGTTGAAGCGGTTCCAGTCTGCGCTCATTTCGCGTATCAAGGTCATGAGCGGCATGAACATCTCTGAGAAACGCCTGCCGCAGGACGGGCGCATCAATGTCCGCATCAAAGGCGAAGAAATCGATATCCGCGTTTCGACCGTTCCGACGGTTTATGGCGAAAGCGTTTCGTTGCGTTTGCTGACCCGCGGCAAGATTTTCCTGAGTCTTGATAAACTCGGGTTTGCGGCGAAGGACGAGGCGATGATCCGCGAGATCATCATCAAACCGCACGGAATCTTTCTGGTGACCGGTCCGACCGGGTCCGGTAAATCCACGTCGCTCTACGCCTTTTTGAGCTCCATCAATTCCGTCCATAAGCGCATCATCACGATCGAGGAACCGGTGGAATATGAATTGAAAGGCATCAACCAGATCGCGGTGCGGCCCGAGATCGGCCTCACGTTCGCGATGGGTTTGCGCCATATTTTGCGCCAGGACCCGAACGTGGTGATGGTCGGCGAAATCCGCGATATGGAGACGGCGGAAATCGCCATCCGCGCCTCGCTGACCGGCCATTTGGTGTTCTCCACGCTGCACACGAACGATGCCGCGAGCGCGTTCACCCGCTTGATCGACATGGGCATCGAACCGTTCCTGGTGGCGTCATCGGTCGAAGCCATCATGGCGCAACGCCTCGTGCGCACCATTTGCCGGCACTGCAAGACCGAGCAAAAGGTCGAGGCGGATTACTTGCGCCGGATCGGGTTCCCGGCGGACGAGATCGGCATCGCTAAATTCTCGCGCGGCGCGGGCTGCGAGGAATGCCGCCAGCAGGGTTACCAGGGACGCAAAGGCATCTATGAATTGCTCATCGTCAATGAAGCCATCCGCCCGATGATCATGAACCGCGCGCCGGCCACGACCATCGCGCAACACGCTATCGACAACGGCATGCGCACGTTGCGCAACGACGGCTGGAACAAGGTCAAAAACGGCGAAACCACCATCGAAGAAGTGCTTCGCGTCACGCAAATCGAAGAGCACATGGGAGCGCTCGGCGGCGACGAAAAAACCGGGATGTGGGTCAAAGCATAATAAAATTCCAAACCCATGGCCCGCTGGAACTCCTGCAATATATTACAAGCCGCCCCCGATGCGAATCGCCTTTGGCAATTCGATGCAAAGGGCGGCGGATTCGTTCTTAACCGGGAACAGAAGAGCGGGATCGATTCGCCGTTGCCCTCACGATCCGTCGCCAAGTCCTGGAGTTCGCTGTGGTCGCCCAAATTGAACGTGGCATGGCTGCCGCCTGAAGAAGTTTTCCTGCGGGTCATCGAATTGCCGAAGAGCAGTTTTGAGGAAACTCGCTCCATGGTGGAATTGCAGTTGGAAAAGCTTTCGCCGCTGCCCACCGCGCAGGTCGTTTGGACCATCCATATTTTGGCGGGCGCGCCGCGCAAGATCGAGGCCGGCGCTGAAACGGCAACCGGTGAATTGCAGAGCGTGGTGGTGGTGATCGTTTCGCGCACAGCCGTTGAAGATTTCCTGGGCAAGCTGGAGAGCCGCGGTTTCCTTGCGGACCGGCTGGAAACGCCGTTGCTCGACCAATTGGGAACCTCCCCGCCCACGGAAGATGGCGCATGGATCTATGCCGGCACACACGGAACGGATTCCGCGCTGGTTGCCTGGTGGTTCGGCGGCGCCTTGCGAAATCTGACCCTGGTGGTCCTCTCTACGGACAAAGACCGCGCGGCAACGCTTAAAGAGCAGCTTTCACAGATCTATTGGGCGGGCGAAGTAGAAGGCTGGTTGACGGGCAAGCACGCCTGGCATCTGGTGGCCGATCCCGTCAATGCCGCCGATTGGGAAACGTGGCTGCGCGCGGCTCTCAATGAGCCGATCAAGGTGACGCATCCTTTGCCGCCGGCGGAACTGGCGGCCCGCACGGCCGTTCGCGCGGCGGGCGCGGCGTCCGGCCTGGCACTGATGCCCCTAGAATTTTCCGAACGCTACCACCAGCAATTTGTTGACCGCCTCTGGCTGCGGGGGCTGATCGCCACGGGCATCATTTATGCCATCGGCGTGGTGATCTATTTTGCCGCGACCAATGTCCTGGGCCACAAAACCCAGGAGGTTCAGGGCCAGGTCGCGCAGATCAGCAATGACTATACGAACGCATTGCGGCTCCAGGCGCGCTACGAAGTCCTGAAACAGCGGCAGCAATTGGAATACGCGGCCCTGGATTGCTGGAAGATTGTGGCCGAAGAATTGCCGCCGGAACTGACCCTTCAGCGCTTCAGCTTTGACAATGCCCAAAAGGTATCGCTCAGCGGCATCTGCACCCAGGACCAGATCGGTCTTATTTCTGATCCGGGCAAATTCTACGATGCCGTCCGCAAGGCGAAGAGTGACGGCCAGGACATGTTCGATCCGATCGTGCCGGAGCCTCTCCTCTGGAACCTGAACGGTAACACCGTATCGTGGCATTTTACCCTTCAGCTCAAACACACGGAGGACGAGACACCATGAAAGGTTTCTTCGCCCAATTGCGTCCCATGGAACGCCGGCTCGCGGTCGCCGTGCTCGTGGTGGTCATCCTGGTCTTGAACTGGTGGTATATCTGGCCGCATTTTTCAGATTGGAGCAACTTGCACCGTCAGCTTGATGATGGCCGGCAAAAACTGGCGCTCTACCAGAAAACGATCGATGGCGCATCGAAATACGATGCCATGGTGAAAGCGCTTGAGAATCAGGGCGATTCCGTTCCGGTTCAAGACCAGACGATCAACTTTCTGCGGACCATCCAATCGGAGGCCTCCTCCAGCGGCGCCGGTTGGGTCGGCATGGGCAGAACAATCGCCCGGACAAATGAATTTTTTGTGGAACAATCACAAAGCATCGATGTCACCGGCAACGACAAACAACTGGTTGATTTTCTTTACAAGCTCGGTTCAACCGCATCAATGATCCGCGTGCTCGACCTGGAGTTGCAGCCGGATTCCTCGAAGATGCGCCTGAATGCCCACGTGCAGCTCGTGGCCAGTTATCAAAAAAATCCAGCCGCGCCGAGCGCGCCTGCTGCGACAAATAAAGTTAAAAAACCACAGGTGGCCTCTTCCAAGCCGCCCACTGCGGCTACGCTGCCCAGGCCTCAGATTCAACCTCCGCATCTCAAAAAGCCATGAAAACAATCGCACTAGCCCTCGTTTTTCTTTTGACCGCCCTCGGCGCATGGGCACAACCCGCGCCTGGCCGCCCGAATTTTCCGGCGTTTCCATCGCCGCCCTCAGTGTCACGCAATCCGGCCACCCCGACGCCAGCGACTCAGACTCCCACGACTGCTTCGCCCGCCGCCGCTTCTTCCACTGCTGCCAGTGACGAGGTTGCCGGCTACTCATATAAATGGGAAGCGGTCGATATCAACCAGGTGCTCGATATCTATGCGGGTCTGGTCGGACGCACATTGCTGCGTCCATCGAGCCTTCCTGCCAGCACGGTAACTCTACAAACGGAAACGCCATTGACCAAAGATGAAGCGATTGAAGCGTTGCAGGCCCTGCTGGGGATGAATGGGATTTCCATCGTCAATATCGGCGACAAATTTGCTGAAGTTCTCCCGACCGACCAGGCTAACGGAGCGGCCGAACAATTTGACACTAATGCCTCCCCCAACAACCTCCCGGAATTGGGTTCATACGTCACACGCATCGTCCAACTGAACTACGTGAAACCCAGCGAAGTAGTTCCGATCATTCAGCCTTTGGCCAAGGTCAACTCGATCATCCCGATCGATAACAACGGCATCCTGGTCATCCGTGACTACGCCCAAAACGTCAAGCGTATGCTGGAGATGATCAACATGATCGATGTGAGTGTGCCATTGGAATATACCAACGAAGTCATCCCCATCAAATACGCGCAGGCGCAGGACATCGCCAGCGTGCTCAATTCGTTGGGTGGCCAGGGCAGCGCCACGGTGACCTTTGGCAGTTCTTCGGCGCCAGGCGCCGTTAATGGCGTTGGCGGCGGCGGACGGACTGGAACTTCTGGATTTGGTGGTGGAGGAACCGGCCTGGGCGCCGGCTCAACCTCGCAATACAATACCCAATCAGGAACTTCCACGCCGAATGGCACGCCGACGACCGGATCAACTTTCCAACAACGTCTGATGAATATTATCAACCGCTCCAGTCCGACAGGAACTCCTGGCGCTACCAGCAGTGCCGGTGGCGGCGGCCCATCAGCCATCCAGGTCTTTGGACAGGCTAAAATCATCGCCGACGAGCGCAGCAACTCGTTGCTGGTGTTTGCCACCCGGCAGGACATGGAAGCGATCAAGCATGTGATTTCCCAATTGGATGTGTTGCTCTCGCAGGTGCTTATCGAGTCGGTCATTGTTGATTATTCATTGGGGCCCAATACGTTGAGTTACGGGATCTCTGCCGCGCAGAATCCGCAGACTTTTTCTTCTAATCCACAAATCATCGGCGGCGGCGGAGTTAATAATGGGCCGTCACTGTTGTCATTCCTTGGCAACTCGGTAACAGGCCTGACGAATGGTGCCAGCAGCCTCGGAACCACGTTCACTGGAAACACGCTCCCCGGCGGGTTGAGTTACTTTGGCAACATCGGGCCGCACTGGGACGTGGCGTTGCAGGCGGTCCAGGCAGACAGCCATGCGACCATCGTGCAACGGCCCAGCATCATGACCTCCCAGGCCAAACCCGCGCAATTTTTCGTCGGCGATACGGTGCCTTACATCAACGGCACGACTTATGGCGGGGCTTACGGTAATCAATCGTCGTATTCGCAGTTGTCTGTGGGTGTGGAACTGGACGTCACGCCGTTCATCAATCCCGAAGGATTGGTGGTTATGGACATCAACCAGGAAATTGACGCCTTGAACGGTTTTACCGCTATTACCGGTGTTGGCAATATTCCCAACACCATCAAGCGCACACTTTCCTCCGAGGTGGCCGTGCATAACCGGGACGCCATCATGCTGGGTGGGTTCATCGAGAACAACAAATCCACGGCCCGCTCCGGCATTCCGTTGTTGATGGACATCCCGCTATTGGGAAATCTGTTCACCAGTCGCAGCGATTCCAAACAGCGTGAGGAACTGATCGTCATGATGCGGCCCACGGTCATGACCACGCCGGAGATCGCTGCCCAGGAAACGACCAAAGAAGAGCAGCAATTGCCGGGCGTGACCGCCGCCGAAATGGATGACGCCACCGAACAGCAACAACTGATCCGGGCCGAAGACAAACGGTTAATCCGCGAATACGGCACCAACCAGGATAATGGATACCTCCCGACGCCGGTGCCGGAAGGCGTGCCGAATACCAACTCCGCTTCGCAATAAACAGGACTTGAATCCTGCGCCGGTTCGCCGAACAATGCTTCAGATCGAAGCATGAAACCGAATGATTTTTCCGATGCGCGGGTGCTGGTCACCGGCGGCGCGGGTTTTATCGGCAGCGCCCTGGTCTGGGCGTTGAACCGCCGCGGTTGTGAGAACATCGTCGTTTGCGACATCCTCGGCGCCGACGAAAAATGGCGCAACCTGGGGCCGCTGCGATTTGCCGATTACGTCGAGGCGGAAACATTGCTGCCGAAGCTGGAGAGCGGCGCGCTGGGGAAATTTGATCTGGTCCTGCACATGGGAGCCTGCTCTTCTACGACCGAGCGCGATGCCAGCTATCTCATCCGCAATAATTACGCGTTCACCAAAGATCTGTGCGCCTGGGCGCTGGCGCGCAAAACACAATTTGTCTATGCCTCGTCTGCTGCGACCTATGGCGATGGCTCTGCCGGGATGAGCGATAGTGTGACGGGAATCGAAAGGCTCCAACCGTTGAATATGTACGGGTATTCGAAGCATCTCTTCGACCTTCACGCGCAGCGCGCCGGGTTTTTGAACAAGGTCGTCGGCCTGAAATATTTCAACGTGTTCGGGCCGAATGAAAATCACAAGGGCGACATGCGCTCGCTGGTCAACAAGAGTTGCGCGCAGGTGCAAAAGGAAAACGTCATCCGGCTGTTCAAGAGTTATCGCAAGGATTATCGCGACGGCGAGCAGAAGCGCGATTTCCTGTATGTCAAAGACGCGGTCGCCATGACTTTGCATCTGGCGGCGACACGTAAAGCGGGCGGGCTTTTCAATATCGGTTCCGGCCAGGCGCGTACGTGGATCGATCTGGCCAATGCCGTCTTCGCCGCGCTGGAACGCAAGCCGCGGATCAAATTTATTGAGATGCCCGAGGCCATCCGGGACAAGTACCAATATTTTACGCAGGCCAACGTCTCGAAACTGCGGGCGTCCGGTTACAAAGCCAAAATCACCTCGCTGGAAGGTGCAGTCGCTGATTATGTGCGGAATTATCTGGTGGCGGGCAGGCAATTAAACCCGGATATCGCATAAAGTTTGCCATATCAATGCCCGGAAGACCTGCTCAACCGCATCTTCTGGCGCGCCATCAAAGGCCCGAATACGCCCTATCCCGATTGGGCGGTGAAAGTGGTCGAAGATGATGATTAAATCACGCTGCCAGCTTTAGGGGTGATTTGATTCCCAAACTTTCAGAAACAATTTTTGTGACGGCGAAAAGATTTTTTGTTGTTGGGTTTCCCCGGTTGCTCAACATTCGATGAAGCGCTTTTTCGCCAAAACCAGTCTGTCTGGCCAATTGTTTGAAAGCTTTACCAATTCTTCCAATCCTCAACTTTTCCCATCAAATATGGAAACTTTGCGGCACCCAGAACTTCTTCCAATATCTCGCACAAATCTTCACGTTCTTCGGTTTCGATAAAATTTTTGCCTTGAGAATCAATCTCGTTGAGACGCGTAACACATTTTTTGAGTTCCTGGGAAACAAGCTTTTGGTCAAGTGGCTTCGGGGTCTTGTCGAGAGACTGGACGAAGGATTGAATTATTTTTTGGCAGGCCGATTTCATTGGTTTTGAAGGATAATTGTTCCATTGCGGAAACAAATCTTTCTTCAACAAATCTGAAAAAGAAACATTCGCCAGATGTTTGGACCGCTTTCGACTCGTTTTCTTGCGTTCTCTTTCGGAGGCTTCATGTTGGATTTTGTCCTCTGCCATTACGGCTTCATGCTCATGGTCCCATCGCCATTGAGCCAAAATGTGTACCTGGAAAAAATTCCACGCAGCGTAAGAATTGCATCCAGTTTTGGTTTCAGCAGGATTCACATTAATGCGGCCCAGCAACCGGAAATCTTTTGGTGGCCGGCCGGAAACCCATGCCATTCCGGGATCTTCCCTCCAATTGTGATGATTTAATATAAGAATTCTGCGCAGGGCCGGATCATCCAGGGATGGCGGCTCATGTCCGATCCAATCTGCTGCTGCTACGAGGGCGCCGGGACTTTCTTTTAATTCTTTCTTTATTACCCGACAAACTCCGAGTCGCCCATCCGCTAATGGCATGGCAAAGACCGTCCCGGCTTCGGGAAGATCCTCAAGATTGCATTTTGGAACCTTTCCCATTCGGCGGAGTCGTTGGAAAATTAATCCTCCGCGAACAGATATTCCAAATCCGTCGCCGTCAGGCTGCGGGCAAAGCCTTCCTCGCCGAGGACGTCGGCGATGGTTTGCGCTTTGCTCTGTTGCAGTTCCCAAATCTTTTCTTCGACAGTGCCCGGCGCGATGAGCCGATAGGCGTTCACGGTCTGGGTCTGGCCAATGCGATGTGAGCGGTCGATGGCCTGGGCTTCCACGGCAGGATTCCACCACGGATCGTAGAGCACCACATAGCTGGCGTTGGTCAGGTTCAATCCCGTTCCAGCAGCGCGCAAGCTCAACAAAAAGACTCCCGGACGGCTATCGGCCTGGAATTCACTGACAACCTGCTGACGGTCCTTGGTCTGGCCAGTGAGGACATGGGTGTGGATATTGCGCACGGCACATTCCTTCTCCAGCAACTGCAACATCTGCACGAATTGCGAGAAGACGAGGACCTTCTGTCCGTCGGCGATGAGCGGATCGAGTAGTTCGAACAGCGTGTCGGTCTTGCCGCTGGCGGTATCGTTGCCCACGAGCGAAGGATGGCAGCAGACCTGGCGCAAGCGCGTGAGCGCGGCGAGGACGTGCATCTTCGATTTATTGAGGCCCTGCGTCTCGACGGCCTTCATCACCTGATCGCGACTGCGGCGCAACTCGGCCAGATACAACTTGCGCTGGTCATCGCCGAGCGGGCAATCGAGGCGTTCTTCGATGCGGTCCGGCAAATCTTTGGCCACGTGCTTCTTCAAACGGCGCAGGAGCAGCGGACGCAATTTCGCGGAGAGACGGCGTCGGGCGATGCGTTGGGCGCTCTCGGCATTCTCGCCGCCGCGCGGCTCGTAGGTCTCCAAAAATTGTTCCTGGTTGCCGAGGTAACCGGGTTGGATGAAATCCACGATGCTCCACAAATCGAGCAGTCGGTTCTCCAACGGTGTGCCCGTCAGCGCGAGCTTGTGTTCGCACTTCAGTTGCTTGACGGACTGCGTCACCTGCGCACCGGGGTTCTTGATGAATTGCGCTTCGTCCAAAATCACCGCGCGGAACGCAAATTTTTGCAACTCTTCCAAATCGCGCCGGAGCAGCGCGTAATTGGTCACAATCAAATCGTGCTGCGGAATTTGTTTGCGCAAATTGTGCCGCGCCGCGCCGCTTTCGAGCACGAGAGCTTTCATGTCCGGCGTGAATTTTTCCGCTTCGCGCCGCCAATTGTGCAGCACGGACGCCGGACAAATCACGAGCG
>DASXYX010000001.1:0-55745 GCA_036502245.1 Verrucomicrobiia bacterium | reverse complement strand
CTTCTCGTAATTTCTTTTGATAAAGTCCATGCGAATCAGGAATTGGACGTCACCTTGACGATTTCAATTTTTAACGTCACACGAAGCATTTGCTCGTTCAATATCGTTTGCGATCCGCCGCGTGTCGGCGCAGGCATCTGTGCGGCCGGCATGGCAGTATTATATGCCGGCGCGCCTTCGGCATTGGCGTTACCCGGCATTGCCCCGGTCGCCATCGAAGCTGAAGCCGGCTGAACAATGACCGATTGAATGATAAATCCATTGGGCGCTGAGGCAAATGCGCTCAGCACGTTTGCAATGTCCGAAGTGAAACCACGAAAAGTCAACTGGTAGGGCGTCAATACCGCGCTGTTTTCCGTTGTCGGCTGGTCGGTGAGATAGTCCGCCTGGTCTCCGGTGGTATCGTCTTTGGAAACCGCCACGCGCTGGATGCTTTCCAGTCCGTTGACACGGGCGCCATAAAGAATTTCCATGATCGCTTTTACCTCGCCCAGTTGTTGTGCGATCTGTCCGAGACTTGCGGAATCAAAAACCGCTTTATCACTTTGGGCTGTAAAAGAGAAATAATACTGCGGCGGCAATTGAACATTCGCATCCTGGGCCTCCTTCTGCAACAGCCTGACCGTCTGGCTCAAAGCGGGCGCAAACATTTCACTGGTGACCTGTCCATCCGGAGGATTGGGGATCGGAGAAATCGGCTTGAAATAATCGCGGGCGCGCTTAAGCCAGCTCTGGAGTTGCTGCGTTTGATCTTTGGCGATTTGAACGTTGTCGATCTTATCGTTGCCCGGCGACGGCTTGTAATTTTCATCCGACTGAATCGTAGTATAGACCTTTGTTAATTCTTCGAGCGCGCCCTGATTGCTTCGCCAGCTTTGAAAATCATAAAATCCGGCGCCACCGATCAGCAGCACCGCGACGACCAGGCCGATGACAAAAAATAAATTGCGTTTAATCCATCCCATATTACAAGTTCAACGGGTTTGCCGGGGCCACACTGATGATAAAGGTAAAGGTGCCGCTCGCCGGATCCACCGGGGAGATCTGGGCCGACGGCTGCACGGAATTGGGGTCGAACGTTGGAGTGGCTTTCAACTCTTTTGCCACGGCGTAAACCAATTCAACATTGTTTGCGTTGGGATCCATCTGCTGCAAATCTACCGCGCGGCAGACTAAGGTAAGCGCGTTTGTCGCCGTCGTCGCAGGCGCCGCCGCAGTGTTATCACCCTGGCCGGGAGTTGCGACCACCGACCCGGCAGGCAACATTTCTTCAACCCAGACGCCGGACTGGATTCCCGGTCGTTCCACCGCGTATTTTTTCTGGATATCGATTTCCGAGCGGATCAGGGCGTCGCGCATTGAAGCCAGCAGATCGCCCCAATAGTAACGGTTGTTCAGCCACGTGGTGATCTGATTGACTTGCTTTTGGGCGTCCTGCAATTGGTTGTAGGCGCTTCTCATCCTGTTCACCTGGCTCTCAATCTTTGCGACCTTCGGTTGCAGGTCTTCATTGGACTTCTGCTTGTTCGCCGCCAGTTCCTGATACAAAAAGCCGATCGCCCCCGCAACCAATGCCAGGACAAATAAGGTCGCCAGAAAATATGGCTTTTTCTCATTGAACGCCCGCCAGCGCAACGTGCTGTCCGGCATCAGGTTCATTTCCACGGGGCAATTCGCCAGATTGCGCAGGCCCAGGCCCACCACTTCACCCAGTGAATGCGCCGCCTTGGCCAATTCCTCCAGGTTGATTGAGGGATTGATGTGCACGTTGCGGAATGGATTAAAATATTCGACCGGCACATTCAATTTTTCCGCAAAAAATTGAGCCGTATAAGGCATGATACTCGCGCCGCCAGACAGGAACAACCGCACTGGCGCCGACCCGCCCTGTTGGCCGCGGTAGAATTGCAGCGTCTGGTTCACCTGGATGTGCAGCTTGGTCATGAACTGCCGGGCAATCTTGGAGATCGCCGCCTGGTTTGGATTCTCCGGCTCTTCGTAGGCGCCGCCGAGGCTCACAAAACCCTCTGCAATCTTGATCTGCTCCGCCACGTCAAACTTCAATTTCGATTCGTTGGCAAAATCCTGCGTGATGGCGTTGGCGCCGAGATTGATGCTTCGTGAAAAAACTTTGCCCTTTTCAAAAAACAGCAGGTTGCTCGTCTTGGCGCCGATGTCCAGCAACATCGTGCAATCCTCCAGCTCGCCATAATTATATCGGAATGCGTTGCAAAGCGCCGCCGGTGAGGCATCGCACAATTGCAATTTCAATTTCGCATCCGCGGCCACGCGAAACAGGCCTTCCACAATCTCCGATTTGACAGCCACCAACAATACTTCCAGTTCGCCACTGGCCGCCGAACCGAGAATTTGATAATCCCAAACTACCTCCGCCAGCGGAAAAGGAACGTTCTGTTGCGCCTCATATTGGATGATCTGGGTGACCTTGTTCGCATCCACCGGCGGCAATTTGACAAATTTGGAAAAAACGTGGAACCCCGGCGCGCACACGTTGACGTTTTTGGATTTGAGGCCTTTTTCCGTGAGCGTTTCCTGGAGCGCCTTGAGGATGGCCTTCTCGCGCGTGGCCTCCTGCGACCCTTCCAGCCCGAGCGGCTTTATCGAAAAATTCTTTAACGACAAACCAGCCGCTTCACTGCTCTCAAACTCCGCAACCTTCAGGCTGCCTGCCCCAAAGTCGATGGCCAAAAATGATTTTGCGTTGAGCATTTGCGCGTTTGTTCGTCGTCATTACGCCTGTAACGGATTGAATTCGCACGGCGAACTATTGTAACTACGTTAAATTTGAAAAAGGGTCAATTAGAAATATGACAAAAAAGTGAAAAAGTTCGCCGGAGGAACATTTTTATGTCACTCCCTCCAAACATTTCCCGCGTCCGCAAACCGCTTGCAGATAATTGTCCATCTGACAGACTTTGCCCGTGTCGCAGATCAAATTCGGAACCGATGGCTGGCGCGCGGTCATTGCCGAAGATTTTAGTTTCACCAACGTCGCCCGCGTGGCCCAGGCCGCTGCCCATTACTGGCTCGCGGAAATCCAAAACCCGCGATCTCCCGTTCACAACCGCGAGCCAAAAATAATCGTTGGCTATGATCGCCGGTTCTTTTCCGATCGTTTTGCGCACACTACCGCCGATGTTCTCGCCGGAAACGGCCTTCACGTCATCCTCACGCCGGAACCAACCCCCACGCCGTCCGTTTCTTACGCCGTCAAAAAACTGAACGCCGCCGGCGGAGTGATGATCACCGCCAGCCATAACCCGCCCATCTTCAATGGCTTTAAACTCAAATCTTACTATGGCGGCTCGAGCAGTTCGGATGAATGCAAGGCCGTGGAAAGCTGCCTGGACAAGCAATCCCCGCGGCTTAACGTTCCGGATTCAAAGGACAACATTTCCATTCAGGATATTCGCCCCGCCCATTATGCCGCGCTGAAAAAACTCGTGGACTTCAAACTCATCGCTAAATCAAAACTGCGGTTTGCGCATGAAGCGTTGTTTGGAGTCGGCGCGGGCTGCTTCGAGCAGTTGCTGGCAGGCACATCGTGCAAAGTCACCACGCTCAATGGGAACCACGACGTGTTGTTCGGAGGGATCAATCCCGAACCCGTCGTGCAAAATTATGCCCGCAGTCAAAAATTCCTGCGCGCGCATCCGCACGACATCTGCCTGGTGACCGATGGCGATGCCGACCGCGTGGGTGGCATGGATGGCCGCGGCAATTATCTGACCACGCATCAGATCATCTGCCTGCTGTTGCGCCATTACGTTGTTAACCGCAAACAGACCGGCCGGGTCGTCAAGGCGCTGACCACCACTTCGATGCTGGACAAGATGTGCGCAGCCTACAACCTGCCGCTGGTTGAGACTGGTGTGGGCTTCAAATACGTCTGCGCCGAAATGCTCAAGGGCGGCGTGCTGCTCGGCGCGGAGGAGAGCGGCGGCATCGGCTTCCCCGGCCATATCCCCGAACGCGACGGCATCGCCGCCGGCCTGATGCTGCTGGAATTGCTCGCCACCGAAAAAACCTCCGTGAACAAAATCATCGCCCGCCTCGAAAAACAATTCGGCCCGCATCGTTACGGCCGCAATGATATCCATTTCCCACTGGAGAAACGTGGCATCCTCATGGAATTCCTCCAAAAAAATCCACCATCCAAATTGCTGAAATCTCCGATGGCGGAGGTGAAAACCTTCGACGGTGTAAAATTCGTTGCACAGGATTCCTCCTGGCTCATGCTGCGGGGTTCGGGGACCGAACCTATCCTGCGCATCTATGCTGAGGCCAAATCAGACGCTGACGTCAAAAAGCTGCTGCAACTTGGAGAGAAATTGACCAAAGAAGTTTGAGCAGTCCCGTATGAACCCCTGAACCGTGTCAGGCTGAGTCAATCGAAATGTCCCCCGTCCATCACAAGGTTTCCTCCCGCTGTCCCCTCTCCGCTCCCATTCTGATGGGAGGGGAGAGGGTTAGGGTGAGGTGAGGGTTCATGTGGAGTCACAGGAGATGTGAGAAAACAGAATGGCATACACCCCTGATGTCGGATGCGCGGCAACCGCATGACAAGGCTTGCTTTATCGGTCCAAAAATGATTGAATTTCCGCCGTGCAATTAAGTGTTTTCAAATTTTTGTTAGGGATCGTTGTTTATCTTTTGATGGGTCTGGCCCTGGCGGCAGGTATCCTGTTGCTCATCGCCGGCAAACCCTTGCTCTTCATCCTCGCCGTCGTCGGCTACATCGTTTTCTTCGGTTGGACCGGTTGCGCCACGCAGTAATTCGCAGCAATACCGGGAACTATCCCACAAATAGATCCGCAGAGACTTTGAAACGCTTCGCCAGCGTGCGGACGTGCGCCAATGTCAGGCATCGTTCTCCTCGCAAAATCATTCCGCCCAGTGTGCGATGAACACCGAGCAACCGTGCTAAATCCGCTCTGCTCATCTCATTTGCCTCCAACAAATGCCGCAATGCTTCAAGGCCTTTGGCTTTGGGCACGGGCAAACCCTGCTCCTTTTCATAGTCCTCAATCAGGCGACAAAGCAGATCAAAATAATCCTCCTGGTCCGGCGACAGATCGTGTCCGGCCATCGCATCGGAAATTTCCGTGACATTGTCGCAATCCACTTTGTCGTGGATCGGGCGTGGAATCAGCAGGCGGCACAACCCAACATAGTCTTTAGGCAATTGCGAAAATTCGATTTGTCCATGCTTTGTTTTCATAATGTGTCTTTCCACCGGTCTTTGTTGTATTCAGCATACTTCATAAATTTTATTTTGTAATTTGTGTGCCCGTTTGTGCCTAAAAATTCAATCGGAAATACATAACCACGAACTATTCATGGCATATCGATGAGCAAAAGTTCTGTTCTTGTATCCATTTGAAACCCGCATGAAGTTTGATTTCCGCCAGTATTTAAGACTGGTGGAGCCGAGGGGATTCGAACCCCTGACCCCCACAATGCCATTGTGGTGCTCTACCAACTGAGCTACGACCCCAGTCAATGCGACGCGCAGAATAGCCTTTCACCCGCGGAAGTCAAAACTTTTCACCCCGCCGAAATGGATTGAACCGTTGATGGAAAATTTTTACGTTATCGCGTGCCAGCTCTCCGAATCGCATTCCTGACGCACGAACCATTTTATCCCCCTTCCGGCGGTGGTTCAGCCGAAGCCGTTTACCTCGTCCAGGAAATGGTCCGTCGCGGACACGAAGTCCACGTCTTTTGCCCCCGGATCGCCGAATCCGAAAACGTGGAGAAAAAGTTCGGCATCCGCCTGCATCAATTCACCAAATGGGAAATGGGCCGCTACACGCGCCTGCGCAACATCAAATACTTTTTCTATCCCCTCTTCCTGCAACGCATGGTCGCTGCCGCTGCGCGCGAAACCAAATTCGACCTCATCTTTTCCATCCATGCCATCGCCGCCGTCGCCGCCGGCAAATTAAAAAAACAACTCAAGGTCCCCGCCGTCCTGAATTTCCCGGATCTGCTTACCGGTTTCATGGAAACCTGGCCGGGCCATCACGCGCCCCGCCCGCTCGTCAAAGCCCTCAAACGCTACGAAATCTCCCTGCCTGTGCGTTATGATGTCAATGCCGTGCTGACAGTCTCGGATGCGCTGGCTGATTATTTTGCCCGGCGCGGATTCCCCCGCGAACGCATCCAGCCAATTTATTATGGCTACGACGCCGACTGTTTTCCCTTCCGCCCCCAATCACCGCCCAAAACTCCGCAAGTCGTCGTCATGCATGGCTCGTTTGACGCGCATCACCTCGGCCAAATCGCGTTCGATGCCATCCGCTTCGTCACCCGCGAACGTCCTGGAACCGTTTTTCGCTTTATCGGAAAACAAACCGAGCCTCTGGAAAAATTCCTGCGCCGCGCGGCGACCGAGATCCCCGGCTTCAAGTCCGAGACCACCGGTTTTGTGCCCTATACCGAAGTTGCCAAACATCTTCAGGATGCGAATGTCGGCATTGTGCCTTACGAAGAATCAGCCGGAACCCACTGCGCCTTTGTGGCCAAAATTGTCGAATACGTCGCCAGCGGCCTGCCCACCGTCGCCACCTCCCTGGAAAGCATCCGCCGTTATTTCAAAAACGATCCCATGGTGATATTTTCGAAATTCAACGGCGAAGACTTCGGACGCGGCATCGTTGAATGGCTCGACCGCCCTCCAGCCGAGTGGCAACTGTATGCCGCCAAATCATCCGCGCGCGTGCAGGTAGAATTGGACTGGCGTCCCCTCTGCCGCAAAGCGATTGATTTCACTGAACGGATGGCGTGTAAGGGTAAATGACAAGCCAGCCCCTGACTATTCATCCCGAAACATTAAGTCCGCTATAACAGAACTCAACACGATCAACAGAAACCCGATCACTCCCACCAACATGCCGCTGAGCAGGCTTGTCCAATAATAAAATCCCGGCAAACCCCGGTTGATGACTTCCATGAAAATGGTAATAACACCATTGAAGATGCGGACGATCCCATCCACGGCAAAATATAGGCCAAGAATTTTGACCAGCACGTTCGCCAGTTGTTTTTGATTCATAGTTTTATGTTGGTTGCAGAATCTAACCCTTCCCCCGCTGCCTCGCCACTTCATACAGGAACACCGCCGCCGCCGCGCCCACATTCAATGAATCCACTGCCGGTGGCATGGGTATCGCCACAACCTCATCACAACTCTCCAGCACCGCCCGCGAGATGCCATTACCTTCGCTGCCGAACACAATGCAACAGTCTCCGGTAAAATCCGTCTGCGAAAGCGTCTTTTTATCAGTGTGCGGATGGGCAGCGATGCCACGAATGCCCCGCGCGCGCAAATCACGAAGAGTTTGCACGAGCGTTGAGTTTTGGTGGGGCGAGACTCCGTCGAGCCCTGATTTAGCATTTTTAAAATAAGACTTATGACCGGAAGAAGTTTTAGTTCCGCCAATCTCCACCACCGGCAATTGAAAAATCGTCCCCATTGAATTTCTCACCGCCCGTCGCAGATACGGACTGCTGCTGGTCTCGCCGACCAACAAGGCCTGCGCATTGAAGGCCACGCAATTCCGTACAAGCGCGCCAAGATTTTCAGCGTTGGCCACTTCGTCCACGGCCACCAAAAGTTTGGGCGATGACAAACGCGCGAGCAATTCATCCAGCGGGATGGGCGGCGGGATTTTGGCAACGGCCAGGATACCCTGGAACATGTGAAAGCCGACCAGCTTCTCCAACAGATCTGTCTCCGCGAGATAAACAATGATATTTTCGCGACGGGCTTCGAGCAGCGGACGAAATTCCTCCAGCCATCTTTCCGACAGCACGGCGGAGACGATGGTCAGTTCGCTTTCAAGCAACCGCCTGACCACCTTTTCGCTTTCGGCCACGAATATCCCCTGCTCTTCGTGGGCGGCTGACCGGCGGAGCGTCGCATAAGGCTGAAGCTCAGGCCGGTCAAAAGAAGAAATAGGCTCAACGCTGAACATTCGCTGACATTACACCTTTAGGTCCGCCAGGCCTGGGTCGTTGGCATGGGCAAGCTTTCGCATTTTGGTGACCGCGGCCTTAAGGCTGCGCGCCCCGAACAAACTGGTGCCGGCCACAAAAGTATCCGCTCCCGCGCGCGCGCAATCGGCGACCGTCAGAAAATTGATGCCGCCGTCCACACTGATGCGGTAACGCAATCCACGGTCCCGCCGCCAGGCCTCGGCCTGCTGGATCTTCGGCAGGCATTCATGGATGAACTCCTGCCCGCCAAAACCCGGATTGACCGTCATCACCAACAACAGATCGATCTTGTCCAAAAACGGCAGCATGGAGGAAATGGGCGTCGGCGGATTGACAGCCAGGCCGACCTTCTTTCCCAGTTGCCGGATTTTCCAGATGAGCGCCTCAACCTGGTCGCCCAATTCGACATGGATGATCATTTCGTCCGCCCCCGCTTTGGCAAACGGTTCGAGCAAAATGTCCGGCCTGCTGCACATCAGATGCACGTCGAAGAACAGTTTGCTCAAGGGCCGGACGGCTTTGACGACTTGCGGGCCAAAAGAGATGTTCGGCACAAAATGGCCGTCCATGATGTCCAGGTGCAGCCATTCGGCGCCGGATTTGGAGGCGCGAACGGTGTTCTTGCCAAATGCGGCGTGGTCGGCCGCCAACAAAGAGGGAGCGATGATCGTTTCCATTGATTAAATTCAACCGCGGGCGGGCTTGCCATCCAGGCATCGCCGCACCGTCAAGGCCAGCGTTTGCGGATGATACGGCTTTTGCAAAAAGTTCACCTCCGATTCGAGTTTGAAATCCTTGCCCACGATGTCCGCGCTGTATCCGCTGGAAAAGATGACCTTGAGATCCGGCCTTTCCTTCCAGAGCGTTTCCGCCAGCTCGCGTCCGTTCATCGCGCCGGGCATGATCAGGTCGGTCAGCAACAGGTCGATCCCGTCCTTTTTTTGGTTCCACATCTCAACGGCTTCATCGCCATTGCCCGCCTGGAAAATCTTGTAACCGTGCTTTTCCAGGATGCGGGCGACCAGTTCACGCACCGGCCTTTCATCTTCAACCAGCAGGATCGTTTCGGTGCCGCCGCGAATCGAAAACTGTGTCGTCGGTTTTTCCGCGACCACTTCAGCCGAGCCCACGAACGGAAGAAAGACGCGGAAGGTGCTGCCCTTGCCAACAGCGCTGTCCACCTCGACCCAGCCCTGGTGTTGTTTGATGATCCCATACACCGTCGCCAATCCCAATCCGGTGCCTCTGCCCACGTCTTTGGTCGTGAAAAACGGCTCGAAAATGCGCGAGAGATTCTCCGGAGAAATGCCGCAACCCGTATCTGTTTTGCTCACGCTGACAAACCTCCCAACGCGCGCCTCCGGATGACGTTGCACGTGCGATTCATTCACATCCACAATGGCGATGCGAACCATGAGTTGCCCGCCGCGCGGCATGGCATCGCGCGCGTTGACCGCCAGGTTCAACAGCACCTGTTCCACCATGCCTGCGTCCGCTTCCACCATTGCCGGCGCATGACTGTAGTTCAATTGCAACGACACGTCTTCGCCCAAAATCCGGCCAAGCATATCAGTCATGTTGCCGACGATTTTGTTCATGTCCAGGCGTTTGGGCTGGATCAACTGGCGGCGGCTGAACGTAAGCAACTGGCGCGTCAATCCCGCCGCCCGCTCGGCCGCCTGGGTGATCTGCTGGGCCGAACGCGTGCTGGTGTCATCCAACCCTGCCGACATAAGCAACGAGGCATGGCCGTGGATGACCGTCAGGATATTGTTAAAATCATGCGCAACGCCCCCGGCCAACTGGCCGATGGCTTCCATTTTTTGCGACTGCCGCAACTGCTCTTCCAAACGTTTCTGGACCGTCACATCGCGAAACAGGCTCAACATCAATAACGGACGGCCTTCCACTTCGATAAAAGAATCGGTGATCTCCAAAATGACCGTGCGGCCATCGTGCAAAATATGTTGGTGTTGCCGTTTAGACTGATGCTGGCGCGCGGTAAAAAAATCACGCAATGCTTTCAGCATCTCATCCCAGTTTTCAGATGTCGCAAAAACAATCGTGAACGGTTTCCCCTCCAGAGCCTGCGCATCCATCCCTACCAGTTTGCAATAAGCGTCGTTCACCGCCAGCACGGTGCCGTTTTCATCCACGAGCCTCATGCCGTCAATGGAACTCTCCCAAACCGAACGGAAAAGCGCCTCCGAACTCTGCAACGCCGCCGCGGCCGTCCGGCGATCCGTGATGTCGCGCACGTGCAACAACAGTGCCGGCTTGCCGCTGAATTCAATCCGCCCCGCCCGCACTTCCACCGGCACCGCGCGGCCATTGACCGTCAGGCTTTCGGCCTCTACCCAGGACAATTTGCCCGCCGCGAGTTTTTGGAAACCTTCCCGGGCGTTTTCCCGCCGCGCGGGTGGCACCAGGTCATTGACGGCATTTTTGCCGATCAACTGGTCCCGCGTCATGCCATGCAGCACACACGCCGCAAAATTCACGTCCAATACCGTCCCATCCATGTCTTCAACAAAAATGGCATCCGGCGAATTTTCGAACAGGTCGCGAAAACGATGCTGGCTCTCGCGCAGGGCCTGTTCCGCCCGGAGACGCTCCAGCGCGCCGCCGCATTGGTCAGCCAGCGTTTGAAACATCTCCAGGTCGCCCTTCGAATAGGAACCGGCGCGGTGGTTCTGGATCAATAGCAGGCCGATGACCTTCTCGCCTTTGCGGATGGGCGCGAGCATCGTGGCCGCCGCGAATTCGCCGGAATCGCGCGGCTCCACCAGTTCCGCGCCCTTCTCGATCACCCGGCGGATCAGCGCGTTGACCGTTTGCGGCTGTGGCGAAGGCGGGATTTCCGCGCGCCGGCCTTCAATCGTTGTGATGTTCAGCAGCGACGTGACTCCGTCATGCACAGGGTCATAAAGATCCAGCGCAAAGTCGGTCCAGGAGAAAAGCGCTTCCGAAACATCACAGATGATGGCCGCCGCCTCCGTGGCGGTCGTTGCCGAACTCAGCCCATGGCTCAATTTGGAAAACGCCAGGCTCTGATGTTCAACCTGCCGCCGCTCCGTCACATCCACCGCCATCGTGAGCGCGGCGAACCGGTCCTGGAAAGCCATCGGCGACCAGATCACTTCCACGTCGATCAACGTCCCGTTTTTTTTGCGATGCTTCCAGATCAATCCCCGGCCCGTGTCCGGCACCAGCGCAATCCGCCGGGCGCCATTCTTTTCCGGCGGGCGGATGTCCGCAATCGTCATCGTTAAAAATTCCGCCCGGGAATAACCGTAATACTGGATGGCCGCCTCGTTGACTTCCAAAAAAGCCTGCGTCTCCAGGTCGAAAACCCACATGGGATTGGGATTGCTTTGGAAGAGGAGGCGATATTGCCGCTCGCTGTCCCGCAACTCCTCTTCCGCCCGCCAGCGATCGGAAATATCCCGGCAACTGGCAACGACGCCCTTGATCTGGGGGTCATCCAGGCAATTCTTTTCCACCAATTCCAACCGGCGCCAGTCCCCTCCCCGGGTCTTGCAGCGATACTGCACCTTCACCGGTTTTTCCGGATGAGCCAGCACTGCCTCCAGCGCTTCGCGCGCGCGGTAAACGTCCTCCTGGTGGACCCGGGCAAAAACATCTTCACCACGCAGTTCGTCGGGCGAGTAGCCCAGGACCTTTTGAACGGAGGGGCTGAGGTATTCCAATTTACCCTCGCGATCGATGATGATGAGAACGTCGAGAGAATTTTCCGTAAGGGTCCTGAAATAGTTTTCCCGGCGTGCCATTTCCGACTCCGTCTCGCGGAGCCTGGCGCGTTCGGAAGCCTGCTGGACGGCGCGCCGGATGGCCGAAGGCAGTCGTTCCGGTTTTTGCTTCAGGATATAATCCATGGCGCCCGCCTTTAGGCTGTCGATGGCCGCCTGTTCACCGATGGTGCCGGAAATCAAAATGAAGGGCGTATGCGGATGTTTCTTTTGCGCCAGCGCCAGCGCTTCAAGCCCCGTATAACCGGGCAGATGATAATCCGAGAGAATGAGATCAAAACCGCCCTCCTCCAATGCCTGCTCAAAGGCGGCGCGATGGGTCACGTGGTTCACCTCGGCTTCCAGGTGGTCATGGGAAAGCAATGAGCGGACGAGTTCTGCGAAATCCGGCTCATCTTCCAGGTACAGGATGTGCAGGCGTTTGCTCATTCTCAGAGTAACCTCCTAACGAAACTAATAAACCCGCCAAAAGTAAAGCGCCGATGAAAAGTTTCGGCATTGACATTTCGCCCCGTTCGTCTAAATTTCGCAGCCTTTTGAACGAATAGATATGCCCAATACAAAATCAGCCGAACGCCGGATGCGCAACAGCGCCCGTAAACAATTGCAAAACCGCCGCGTCAAATCCAACCTGCGCCGCCTGGAAAAAGATTTCCGCGCCGCCGTGGCCGCAGGCAAAAAAGATGACGCCGCCAAACTGCTGCCGGGCCTCTATTCGGCCTTCGACAAAGCCGTCAAGTTCCGCGCCCTGCCCCGCCCCACGGTCAATCGCAAGAAATCACGGCTGGCCGCCGTTTTGAAATAGCCCGGTCAACCGTCTATTTCGCCGCCAGAGGTGGAAACAGTTCGTCCCCGCGCAATCCCATTTTCGCGAGCCGGAATTTCAAGCCCACACTCAGGCACCCAAAACCATATTTCACGCTCCGGCGGAAGTTGATGGATGATGCCTCCTCGAAATATTTCGTCGGGCAACTCACCTCGCCAATCGTGAACCCATGCCAGAAAATCTGCGCGAGCATCTGGTTGTCGAAAACAAAGTCATCGGAATTTTTTGACAGGTCCAGGGCCGTCAGGACCTCTTTCGAGAATGCCCGGTAACCGGTGTGGTATTCAGAAAGCTTGGCGCCCAATAAAATATTCTCCGCCGCTGTCAAAAACCGGTTCGCCACATACTTCCAGACCGGCATTCCCCCTTGCAGCGAATATCCTCCCAGGATACGGCTGCCCAGGACACACGGATGCACTTCATTGGCGATGATCGATGCCATCGCCGGGATCAGCTTAGGCGTGTACTGATAATCCGGATGGACCATGATGACGATATCCGCGCCCGCCTCCAATGCCAGCCGATAACACGTCTTTTGGTTGCCCCCATACCCCTTGTTGACTTCATGCACGTGCACCCGCACGCCCGGCAGCGACGATGCCACCGCCACGGTATCATCGCGGCTGCGATCATCCACCAGGATGATTTCGTCCACAATGCCCTGCTGCAACACTTCGTCCACCGTTTTGGAAACAGTTTGCGCCGCGTTATACGCGGGCATGACGACCACCACTTTCTTTTTTTGATACATGTGAACTGCTTTTTTAAATCCTGCCGTAACCGGCGAAAATCCAAAAGAAAAAAGCAACTCATACGCCAACAACTCAAAAGGGGCATTTTTTAGCACAATTGATAGGTTGGTTTTAGGTTGGTTTAAAAAAAATGTTTGACCAATCGCGATTTGTGATGTCCTCTTAGTGCAGTTTTACTAAATTCTCAGTCAGGCAACGCCGGAAAAATTTGGGGCAGAGTCTCGGAAAACCTGTGAACACGTTTGTAAAAACGATCATGAAGACTTGCCTCTTGTCGCGATACGCTGGGCTTCCAGCAGCTCTATTCCTTTTAATATTTTCCTGCCACACTGTTTTTTCCCAAACCGATGTCAGTTCCGCCAGCACTGTTGACACCAATTCGCCCAACGCCCTAAAACAATTGAGCCTGGAACAATTGATGAACATGGACGTCACGTCGGTCTCCAGGACACCGGAACCTTATAAAGAAGCGCCTGCCTCGCTCGATCTCATCACCAGCGATGAAATCGAGCGCTCCGGGGCATCGAGTATTCCCGAAGCATTGCGCCTGGCGGACAATTTGGACATTGCGCAAAAAGGTTCCGCCGGCTGGGCGATCAGCGCCCGCGGTTTCAATACCTCTCTGGCCAACAAGCTGCTGGTGTTGATTGATGGCAGGTCGGTGTACACTCCGCTATTCGCAGGTGTCTTTTGGGACCAACAGGATTATCTCCTGGCCGACATCGACCACATCGAAGTCATCAGCGGTCCTGGAGGCACACTCTGGGGCGCAAACGCTGTCAACGGTGTCATCAATATCACCACCAAAAGCGCTGAATATACCCAGGGACTTTATGTGAACGGCGGCGGTGGTAGCTGGCTCAGAGATTTCGGCGGCGCGCGCTACGGCGGCGTTCTGGCTTCCAATGTTTATTATCGTGTCTACGGAAAATATTCTGACTGGGGCAGCGAGAAATTGGTGAATGGAAACAACGCAAACGACTCATGGAACATGGGGCAAGGTGGTTTTCGGATCGATGATGTTCCGCTTTCGCCTAATACTTACACGTTGCAAGGTGACTTCAACGCCGGCCATGAAAACGTCGTCAGTGGTGGACGCGCAAATGTATCCGACTATAACCTGCTTGGACGCTGGACACATACGTTTTCTGATGATTCGGATATGCAGTTGCAGGCTTACTTTTATCGGACACATCTTAACGATCCACAGCCGGCGCTTGTAAGCCCACTAGGCACGTTGGCTCCAGCCGGAACTCTCATCGATGATCTCGACACCTTTGACCTGGACTTTCAACACCGTCTTCATGCGGGTACCCGCAACAATATCGTTTGGGGCATGGGTTACCGCCGAACAGCCGAATCAGATCAAAGCGATTCCGACCTGGCGTTCAACCCTTCAACGCTCGACCAAAACCTGTATAGCCTTTTCATTCAGGACCAGGTCAAACTGTTCGAAAATCTGCATCTGACCTTTGGCACAAAGGTCGAACACAATGATTATACCGGTTTTGAAGAAGAACCCAGCGGACGCCTGCAATGGGATGTCACCTCCAACCAGATGGCATGGGTCGCGGTTTCGCGCGCCGTCCGCATGCCCTCGCGCGTGGATGAAGCCGAAGATGAGAGGGTCACTGCGCCGCCTTTTAATGCCATAATCCCTAATATATTGGTTGGCAATTCCAATTTTGTATCCGAAACTTTGATCGCTTTTGAAGCAGGGTACCGCACACAAATTGGCTCGAGAGTTTCTGGATCACTCTCAATTTTTTACAACCTGTACAATGACATTCGTAGCGCTCAAGACAGCCCGGCGCCGGCGATTCTTGGCCTCCCCGTTATTTTTGAGAATTATCTCAAAGGCGAGACCTGGGGCGGAGAATTGGCCGGCGATTATCAAATGCTGAGCTGGTGGCGATTGCATGCGGGATACGACCTTCTGAAAGAAAATATTTATGTCAAATCCGGCCAGGCGGACATCAACGACGCTCACAATGAAATCGCCGATCCCCAACAACAAGTCTTCTTCCGTTCTTCGATGAATCTGCCGGCCAACGTGCAATTTGACACCGCTCTGCGCTGGATCGATTCATTGAGCATCAACAATGGCGCCGCGCTGGAGACCGTCCCCAGCTATTTTGAACTCGACGCCCGCGTCGGTTGGCAGGTGACCAAAAACATCGAAATTTCCGTGGTCGGCCAAAACCTTTTACATGCCCAACATCAGGAGTATGGTTATCCTACGAGTGCCACTACGGAAGACATCGTACGCAGTGGTTATGGAGAAGTGACATGCCGTTTTTAAACTCACTGTTACGCGCAAATTGGATCGTCAGGGCCGCTCTAATCATCGCGTTGTTGTTTGCGGGCCAGGAGGCTTCTTCGGCGCAAAACACCTCCACCGCCTACAAATTCAAGGCGGTCTTCCTGTTCCATTTCACCCAATTCGTTGATTGGCCGGCGACCACTTTTTCCGACCCCCAGGCCCCCCTGGTCATCGGCATCCTGGGCGATGATCCTTTTGGCGATTTCCTGGATGCCACCGTGAAGGGTGAAAACGTTGACGGCCATCCGCTGGTGGTTCAGCGCTATCGCAAACCGGCCGACGTAAAGGATTGCCAGGTATTGTTCATCAGCAGTTCTGAACAATCACAGTTGGGGCGGACCCTGACCGATTTGAAAGGGAAGACCATCCTGACCGTCAGTGACATGGGAAATTTTGCGGAAGATGGCGGCATGATCGGGTTTGTGGCTGTCCAGGACAAGATTCATTTCCAGATCAACACCGATGCCGCGCGCGATGCCAACCTGACCCTCAGCTCCAAATTGTTGCGCCTGGCCGATATCGTCACGACAGAAAAAAAATAGCGTGCTGCGAAACGTACCCATACGCCGAAAATTGATGACGGTCATCATGTTGACCAGCGGCGCGGTGTTGCTGCTGACATGCCTGGCTTTCATCGCCTTCGAGGTCATCACTCTCCGCAAAGGCATGGTGGATGGATTGATGACGCGTTCCGAAATCATCGGGGTAAATTCCACCGCCTCGTTGGCGTTTCAGAACACGTCTGATGCTGCCGACGTGTTAGCCGCCCTCAAGACCGATCCCCAGGTCATTGATGCCTGCATCTATGACGAAAACGGCCATGTCTTCGCCCAGTTTCCGTCGAATGTTGCCGCCAGCGCCTTTCCATCTGCGTTGACTGGAACCGGCTTCCACTACACATCATCATCGCTGGCCGTCTATCGTCCCATCATCCAGGATGGCCATGCCTTGGGAACCGTCTATATCGAATCCAATCTCTCTCCCCTTACCCGGCGTTACCACGCGTATGCCCTCCTGGCTTTGGCCGTCATCATCGCCTCCACGATCCTGGCTTATCTCATGTCGCGCGTGCTGCAAAATCAGATTTCACAACCGATCCTGGCCCTCTCTGAAACCGCCAGGGCCATTTCACGCAAACGCGATTTCTCGGTCCGCGCGGTCAAATATAGCAACGACGAAGCCGGCGCCCTGACCGATGCCTTCAACGAAATGCTCGCCGAGATCCAAAAACTGAGCAGCACGCTCGAACAACGCGTCGAAGAACGCACCGCCCAACTCGAAGCCGTGAACAAAGAACTCGAAGCCTTCTCCTATTCCGTCTCGCACGATTTGCGCGCGCCTCTAAGGCATATCGATGGCTTCGTGGACATGCTCCGGAAAACTTCGCAGGATAGCATCGGCGCCTCCGGCAAACGCTATCTCGATATCATTTCGGGGGCGGCCAAACGCATGGGCGCGTTGATCGACGACCTGCTCGTCTTTTCCCGCATGGGCCGCTCGGAAATGCGCCGTACTACGGTCAATACGGACAGCCTGGTCGCCGAATGCATTTCTGAGATGGCCCAGGACCTCCAGGGCCGCGCCATCGAATGGGACATCTCACCCATGCCCGAAGTCAATGCCGACCGCCCCATGCTCAAACAGGTCTGGGTGAATCTCATCTCCAACGCCGTCAAATACAGCCGCGACCGTTCGCCCGCAAAGATTGTTATCCGCAGCCGCGAAGCCGGCCCGAAAGAATGGGAATTTTCTGTCAAAGACAACGGCGCGGGGTTCGATATGCAGTATGCCGGCAAGCTCTTTGGCGTGTTCCAGCGCCTTCATCAGAACGAAGAATTCGAAGGCACCGGCATTGGCCTGGCCAACGTCCGCCGCATCATCCTGCGCCACGGCGGCAAAACCTGGGCGGAAGGAAAGATCGGTGAAGGCGCCGCTTTCTTTTTCACATTACCTAAAGCAAATTAAAAACTATGAATAACCTGCGTCCCATCCTCCTGGTCGAAGACAACATCAACGACGTCGAACTCACCCTCGCCGCGTTGCAACAAAACAACGTCGCCAACGAAGTCATCGTCGCGCGCCACGGCGGCGAAGCGCTGGACTTTCTCTACCGCCGCGGGACTCACGAACAACGCAAAGAAGGCAATCCGGTCGTCGTTTTCCTCGATATGAAGATGCCCAAAGTGGATGGCCTGGAAGTGCTCCACAAAATGAAAAATGACGACCAGTTGAAAATGATCCCCGTCGTCATGCTCACTTCATCCCGCGAGGAAGCGGACCTCGTGAAAAGTTACAAGTACGGCGTCAATGCCTACGTCGTCAAACCAGTCGGTTTTGAACAATTCACCGAGGCCATCCGGCAATTGGGAATGTTTTGGGCCGTCCTCAACGAACCACCGCCGAACGGCCACTAGAGCATTGACAGAAAAGATGTAGCGCTGAGCCGCGAGGATTTTTGGTGTTTTGGCGAGGCTTCGGCGAAGGAGCATGTTTGAAACCCCCTGACCGAGCCGAAACGACGCCAAAACCCAAAAAGACCGCGGTCCCATGGATTCCTGACTCAGCGCTACAGCTTTGATGGAAATGCTCTAAGCAGCGCTCAGGCAGATTGGGCGAAATAGTCCGCTTCTCCACAACGTGCTGTAGATGCTGACGGTTCATCCTTATGCCTGAGATTTTCGCAACCTGCTCCTTCTCCCGGGGGAGGCCGGGATGAGGGCGGACTTTAAAAAAATACCTCCTTTCAAATCTGCTCCTCTTTGACTCTATGGCATGACATTTGATTAAATTAGGATTCAATCAAAACGGATCAATCTTGACTAATACTCCCTAGAAGTTATACTCATCCGCGCGAAGGGGTTGGCATTTCTATAACCGTAATAAACCATTATGAACCACATTCGCTGCTATCTGGCGCTGGCCGCCTGCCTTGTCCTGTCGTTAAATCTCCAGGCCGCCGTCCTTGTCGTCACTACCACCGCAGATTCTGGGGCCGGCTCACTGCGCAATGCCGTGGCAACAGCCAATCCCGGCGATATCATCACCTTCAACAGTTCCCTCTCCGGCCAGACTATCGTGCTGAGCAGCGGCCCAATCGCGTTGAACCAAAACATGACCATCGACGCCTCCGCGCTGGCTACCGGGATTTCTATCAGCGGTAACGGTGCTTCAAGCATTTTTGACAACAGCGCCAGTGACGTCGTGCTCAATGATTTGGATTTGACCAACGGTTACAATATCAGCGGTAACGGCGGCGGTATTTACAACCTGGGAACCCTGACTCTCAATAATTGCACCATCGCGTCCAGCACCGCGGAATTTGGCGGCGGCATTTACAATGACAACAACGGCAATCTGACCCTGAATAATTGTACCGTGTCCGGAAATGTGTCAAGTGGCGCACCCGGCACAGCCGGCCCACCCGGCACAATGGGCGCACCTGGAATGATTTTCCCCATAATGACACCTGGCGGTCCTGGCGGACCCGGTGGACCCGGCGGACTCGGTGGATCAACTGCTGGCGGCGGCATATATAATAATAGCGCTTCCTTGAATTTAATTAACTGTACCTTATCCGGGAACCAGGCAAATGGTGGCGCCGGCGGAATGGGCGGTCCTGGCGGACTTGGCGGTATCGGCACTCCACCGGGAGCTATGGGACCTGGTGGACCCGGCGGACCTGGCGGGTTCGCCATCGGCGGCGGCATTTACAATAACAGTGGCGGTTCCGTGAATTTAATAAATTGCACTTCATCCGCAAATCAAGCCAATGGCGGACTCGGCGGCGTTCCTTCAGGAGCCAACGCGTTGGGCGATGGCGGGGGTATTTATAACGCTGGCACCCTTGCAGCGATCACCAATTCTATCGTCGCAAATAATAGCGTTTCATCGTCTGGTTCGGGCGCTGACATTGATAATTCCGCCACTATATCCTATGGCGGAACGAATATTGTTGAGTCAGTGGCCAACAACGGGACCATCTCCGGCCCAAGCCCGATCAATGCCAATCCCAGCCTCGCACCGTTCGGCAACTATGGCGGCCCCACGCAAACCATGCCGCCTCTGCCTGGTTCTCCTGCCATTGACGCGGGTGCCGATTCCGTCACCAATTTTCTCGCCACCGATCAACGCGGCTACCCGCGCCTGGCCGGCCTGCAGGTGGATATTGGCGCTGTCGAAGGTGTGTACAACGCCGCCGGGCCGGGTGTCTTGACCGGCGCGTCATTGCATCGGGGAGCGCCCTTCCAAATTGCCTTCACCAACTTTGAAGACATGACCTTCACGGTTTTCGCCGGCACCAATGCGTCGTTGCCCTTCAACCTCTGGTCAAATCTCGGTGCGGCCGTGGAAACCCCCGCAGGTTCCGGCCAGTTCGGATTCACCGACGCCAGCTCGACCAATTTGCAACAGCGTTTCTACATCGTCGTCTCACCTTAGAATCTGTTAATATTCGTCCGGGTTAGATAAAATCGAACGCCAAATTTGGGCAGCTTCCGGCAGAACCAGAGTGTTTCCTGATGGACTTATCCGCGCGGCTGAAAGCCGCATCTATAGTAGCCGAGGGCATCGCCCTCGGAATAAAGCCACGAATCGTCATCGCCCTGTAAGGGCAGCCCATATTCACCGAATACTATTGGTTTCTTCTTCGCAACACTAAGCAAAAGCCGGAATAACCGCCGCAATGGTCTGTGCGGCGCTGATCTGCTTGCCGCTGGAATACACATTTTCCAGCCGTCCCTTTTCCCACCGGCGCAACCGGTAAAGTGTCGCAAAATTAAAATCCGGCGCGGCGCTTCCATGCCCGCCGATCAATTCGGTTCCGCGCCGCACATTGTCCTGTAGCCACGGTGGCATCCGCAGATGATACGGATTACGCCGGACCTCGCCCGCGTGCAGCGACAACGCCGCCACCAGTTCCGCCACGTCATCAATGTTGGATTCCACCATCAGGTTCGGACTGGCCATTGGCGCCCAAAATTCAGTTTCAATCGCCAGGCATTCAAAATCCCGCGGCATCGTCCTGAGCGCGTCCATCACCAGCCAATGTGTGCCGATGTGCGTGCTGTTCGCATCATTTTCATGGGGAAAGAAAACGGCGCGCGGCTGATGCCGTGCCAGCACGGTCGTGATGCTTTTCACCGCGTCGGCCCAATGCGCCCGATTGTTCTCCCGGGTTTGGGGATTGATCCGGTCCAGGCCGCCCGGGGCAGGCTCGTCCAGCGCAAAGCCAAGCCAGTCGCACGCTTTTTTTAATTCCTGCAACCGTGCCTGGCGCCGGTCGGGATTGCTGCCCAACGTGACCGGCACATTCACTATTCTCGCCTTCGACTCGCGCATCAGCCGCAACGCCAGTCCTCCAATAATGCATTCGTCATCCGGATGCGGCGAGAAAATCAGGGCCACCGGCCCCTCGCGCCGCGGTGCGGCTCCGCCGCGCAACGGCAACTGGCCCACCGGCAGCGAATGCCCCGCCGCCAGCAAATGAGCGTATGAAGAAACAAACTGATGGTACGGATTCGTCGCCATCCGGATTAATCAATCATAGCGGATGCCGTAGCGCCAACTTTTTCCAAATCCAATAAATTAACTTTAACTCGCCCTCACCCAAACCCTCTCCCCCAGGAGAGGGCTTTTCCCAAGCCAGCTATTTGAGGTGTGAAAGCCTGAATCGGACGGAGAGTTGTTTCAAAAATCCAGAATTGTTCTTGTGCTGTTCCTTCTCCTGGAGGAGAAGGTCAGGATGAGGTCGGGCTTTAAAAACGCTCATACTTTCAAATCCAACTGCTTCATTCCATCGGCTTTTGCTTCCATTGGGTGATTGAATATTGGCATTTCTCTGGATGTCGGAATTTGGCCCTTCCCAACATCATTTCTTGAACATTGGGCGTTGAATGTTGAATGTTCCCAACCTCGCCAATTAACCCGTGAATACACTGAGGCTCTGCCAATCCGCCATGCCCTCCGTCCAATAAACCGCCTCTTCACCAATGGATCCCATCTGCAACATCGAATGGACCTGCGACACAGTGTATGGCCCCGTCTGCTGGCCGTCCTGTGCAAGATAAATTGTCGGCGCCTCTTCAATTTGTCGTGGCGCCATCGCCGGCACGATTTGTCTCCGCAGCGATTCGAACGGGGACACCGGAAGCTCCTCCTCTTTTTTTTGCGAGCGCGTCGCCATTTTATAGATCCCGATCATCGCGCAACCCGCCAGTAACCCGCCCACATGCGCTCCATACGCCACACCGCCATGACTACTCGGAGCCACCATGGCCATGGTCATCCCGAACGCGTCTCGCAAGAACCATCCCACAATGGCCAGCCATGCCGGAACCTCAAATTCCCCGCCCCTGAAAACTAAAACGATGATGAAGGAAACGAAAAAATATTTGAATTCGATCTGCGCATCGGCCCGCAACAGCAAATACATTCCCATGCATGCGCTGATGGCCCCGGATGCGCCACCCATCGGAACCATCGAGGAAAAATGCGCCGGAGAAACCGCGATATACGAAAACGCCGCCACCAGTCCGCCAGCCAGGTACATCAGGATAAACTGCCAGCGGCCCACCATGTCCTCCACACAACAACCAAAGAGGAATAGAAAAATCATATTGCCTGCCAGATGAAAAATACCCGCGTGAACAAACATGTGTGTCAGAAACATCCACCAATGCAGTTGGCCGGTCACCAGCCAGAGATTTTGTTGTATCCAGTCTTCAGAATCGCCGCCCGTGGCAAAGAAACAGATCAATGAGATGAGATAGACCAACGTATTGATGCCGATCAACGTTATGGTGACGACGGGATATCGCTTCGTCTCATAATTCATCCTGAATGGCAGGAAAAAGAAAAACATACGGGTCTTCTGAACTTTGAGTTTATCCGAACGATTTACGCCTGTCAGGTTCCATATTTTTTAGCATGGTATCGTTTTACGCTTCGCCTCGGGTTTTGTTAACTACAAAAGGGCGCGAAATTTGGAATCGCTATTGATTCCCTTTCCCGGACATGGCTTATTCAGCGCATGGCAAAAACGCAATGGGATTTTGGCGAACTGTTTCCACCGGAAGCCACCCGTAAGGTGCTTTCCGTAGGCGAACTGACCGCCCAGATCCGGCAATTGCTCGAAAAACACATCGGTCAGGTCTGGATCAGCGGCGAAGTCACCAACCTGCGCGCCCAATCCTCCGGCCACATCTATTTCACTCTCAAAGACGCCAATGCGCAGGTCGCCTGCGTCCTCTTCCGCAATGAAACCGTACCTCATCGCGAATTGATCGCCGACGGACAGAAGATTCTGGTGCAGGGCGATCTCACGGTCTATGAAGTGCGCGGCCAATACCAGATCATCGTCCATGCCGTCGAACTCCAGGGCGTCGGCGCGTTGCAGGTCCAGTTCGAAAAGCTGAAACAAAAACTCGCATCGGAAGGACTCTTCGCACCGGAACGCAAACGCCCCCTGCCCCGCTATCCGCAACGCATCGGCCTGGTCACCTCGCCCACTGGCGCGGCCATTCGCGATGTGCTGCACGTCATCAAACGCCGTAACCCCTCGTTGGAAATTATTCTCGTGCCCTGCCGCGTCCAGGGCGATGGCGCTGCGAACGAAATCGCCAAAGCAATTCGTCTGCTGAATGAATTCAACCTTCAACCTTCAACTTGTAACCTTCAACTCATCTTGATCACTCGCGGCGGCGGCTCCCTGGAAGATCTCTGGGCGTTCAACGAAGAAGTCGTCGCGCGCGCCATTTTCGAATCGGCCCTGCCAGTCGTATCCGCCGTCGGGCATGAGATTGATTTCACCATTTCAGATTTCGTTGCCGATTTTCGCGCGGCCACGCCCAGCGCCGCGGCAGAGATCATCACCGAAGATGTGTTTGCCAGCATCCGGTTCCTCGCCCAATGCGGCGACCGTATGCGGCAATTGTTCCGTCAATGGATGGACGATAAACAATTCCTGCTGGACCACAACACCGAACGCCTGGCCCGAGCGCATCCCCGGCGCAAATTCCAGACCTGGCGGCAACGCCTCGACGAATTGCACGGCGATCTGTCCCGCTGCCTGAAACACCACACCCGCCATTCCACCGTCGCGCTGCAAAATCTGTCGGAACGCCTGCATCGCATCCATCCCTCACAAACCCTGAAACTGCGCCGTGACCAACTGCGCCAAATCGAGCGGCGCCTGAACGTTCTCGGCCCCGAACAAGTCCTGGGTCGCGGCTATTCCATCACCATGGATGCCGCCAGCGGCAAAGTCCTTCGCGACGCCAGTAAAATCAAAGCCGGCCAGAAGCTGAAAACCCGGCTTAAAACGGGCGAAATCATCACACGCGCTGAAAGCGCCTCACCATCGTAGCCGAGGGCAACGCCCTCGGGCGGAAGCCATTTCCCTATACGCCCTGTAAGGGCATACCATTTCGGGGTTAAGCGATAACTCCAGACTGGACTCCAGCCTGCCTTTATCCTAGCTTCTTTTGCGTGCCTAATCCGCCAAAAAGCGCGACGCAAAACGCCGCGAAATCTCCGTCTTTTGAGGAGGCCTTGAAAAAACTGGAAAGCACCGTCGAAACGATGGAATCCGACGATTTGCCGTTGGAAACGCTATTGGCAAAATACGAAGAAGGCTCCAAACTGGTCAAAATGTGCCAGGAAAAACTGGCAGAAGCAGAACTAAAGATCCAACAATTGGAAAAGAGCGTTGGCGGTGAAATGAAACTGAAATCTATTGAGTTGTCCGAAGAATAATCAACTATGACCCGTTATCTCGACATGGTCGATGGACCAGCGCATATCAAGAAATTGACGACGCCCCAACTCCAGGAACTCGCCGGTGAAATCCGCGAGGAACTCATCGCCGGTCTGGCCAAGGCTGGTGGCCATCTCGGCCCGAACCTCGGCGTCGTCGAACTCTCCATCGCCCTGCATCATGTCTTCAATTCACCCGTCGATAAATTTGTCTGGGACGTCAGCCACCAGGTCTATGTCCACAAGATCCTGACCGGCCGCAAAGACCGCTTCCGCACCATCCGCCAGACGGACGGCTTGAACGGCTTCGCCTTGCGCTCCGAGAGCGAGCACGATTGCTATGGCGCGGGCCATGCAGGCACCGCCCTCTCTGCCGCGCTCGGCATGGCGGCGGCCCGCGATAAAAAGGGTACCCACGAAAACGTCGTCTGTATCTTTGGCGACGCCGCGTTGACCAACGGCATCTCTTTCGAGGCGCTCAATAACATCGGTCACACGACCAAGAAATTCATCGGCATCCTCAACGATAACGAATGGAGCATCGCCAAAAACGTCGGCGCCATTTCCGCCTACCTCAACAAACTGATCACCAATCCGCGTTACAACAAACTCGCGCGCGACTTTGAGAATTTCGTCCGCCGCCTCCCAAAAGGCGAACTGGCGTTGAAACTGGCCCACAAGGCGGAAGGCGGATTCAAAGGCGCTATCACCGATGTTGGCCTTCGCCAGACCGGCAACCTCGCACAAGCCGATGGCCGCGGTGGCCACGGCAACCCCGTTCTCTTTGAAGAGATGGGCATGCGTTATCTCGGCCCGATCGATGGCCATAATTTGCCATTGCTCATCAGCACGTTGGAATTCGCCAAACAATGCGACCACCCCATCGTCATCCATGTCCTGACCCAAAAAGGCAAAGGCTTCGAAGCCGCGCTCAAACAGCCTGAAAAATTTCACGGCCTCGGACCCTACGACGCCAAAACCGGCGAAACGCCCGCTTCTAAACCCGGTGTCGCGCCGATGTACCAGGATGTCATGGGTCAGACATTGGTTAAGCTTTGCCAGAAAAACAACACCCTCGTCGGCATCACTGCCGCCATGCCCACCGGAACCGGCCTCAAACATCTCGAAAAGGCCATGCCTGATCGTTACTACGACGTCGGCATCGCCGAAGAGCACGGCGTCATTTTCGCCGCCGGCATGGCCACCATGGGCCTCCATCCCGTCGTGGCCATTTATTCCAGCTTCCTCCAGCGCGCCTACGATTGCATCCATCACGATGTCTGCCTGCAAAATCTGCCGGTAATATTCTGCATGGACCGCGCCGGCCTTTCCGCAAACGACGGCCCCACGCATCACGGCCTGTTCGATATCGCCTATCTCCGCTGTCTCCCGAACGTTACCGCCATGGCCCCCGCGAACGAGGATGAACTCGCGGACATGATGTTCACTGCCACGCACCTCCCCTCTCCCACGTTCATCCGCTATCCGCGCGGTACGGCGGAAGGCGTGCCCATCAAGGAACAACCTGCCCTGCTTGAGATCGGCAAAGCCCAGGTCGTCCAAAATTTTTCGAACAATGGCAAAAAGAAGATCGCCTTGTTCGGCCTCGGCCCGCTAAACACCATGGCTCGCAAAGCCGCCGCCCAACTCGCGACCGATGGCTTCGATTGCGCCGTCATTAATCCGCGCTTCACCAAACCGCTCGACGCCGGCACGCACGAATTTTTCGGCAACGCCGCCGACCTCATCGTCACCATCGAAGACCATACCATCGTGGGCGGATACGGCGCCGCTGTGCTGGAACTCTTCAGCGAGAAAAACGTCACCACGCCGCTCATCCGCATTGGTTGGCCCGACCAATTTGTCGAACACGCCTCCACGCCGGACGTCCTCCGCGCGCGTTACGGCCTGACCGTCGAAGCCATCATCGCCAAAGTGAAAGCCCAATTCAACGGTGCCGTCTCGAAAGTGGCCAGCCTCGTTGACGTGGCCTAAATCGGTGGGGCGAGCGTACTCGCGAGCTGCATCTGCGGCTTGTTGCTCCTCTTGTGGTGGGGCGAGACTACGTCGAGCCCTGATTAAAGCCACGGCTTGTCGCGTCGAAGCGGAGCAAAGATGGAAGCGGCGATAGGAAATAGCGCACAGTTTTAACTGTGAATAATCTCCAAAATCCAGCAAACATCATTCGTCCTATGAAATTCGCACTCTGCCTGCTCACATCGCTATTCATCACCGTTGCCGCCCGCGCTCAAACCAACACCGACATCCAGCATTACATCGGCGTCATCCGCGAACACATCTATCACGATTACCCCGGCATGTTGAAACCCGCCCAGGGCGCCTTGAAATATCCCTACCTCTCGCCCGGCAGCAGCCAATATGCGAACGATCTCTGGGACTGGGATTCCTGGTTGGCTGATGTCGCGTTGCGACAGATTTTATTGGAAGACGGCACACCCGCCGCCCGCGCCGAAGCCCTCAAGCATGAACAGGGCTGCGTGCTGAACTTCCTGCAATTCGGCGGATGGCAGGGCTGGTTGCCCGTGCGCATCAGCCCAAAAACCACCCGCGCCGAATCCATCATGGGCGATACCAACCTCTTCGCCCACAACATGCACAAGCCCTGCCTGGCCCAACACGCTGCCTTCCTTACTCAACTCAACGGCGGCGACGCCGAGTGGCTGCGCGAACAATTTTATCCGTTGCAAGCCTTCGTGAACTGTTATTACAACCACTACCGCAACCAGGCCACCGGACTGTACTATTGGCAGACCGACGAAACCATTGGCGTGGACAACGACCCCTCCACCTTCTTCCGCCCCGACGCCAGTTCCGGCTCCATCCTGCTCAATTGCATGATGTACAAAGAATTGTTAGCCATGGTGTATTTGTCCGACCGGCTGAACGAACATGAAGTTGGCCAGAGCTATCAAAAAATGGCTGATGACCTTCTCCAGTCCATCCGCGAACATTGCTGGGATCCCAAAGACGGATTCTACTACAGCGTGGATCTGGATTTACGTCCCTATGATCGCCCCCATCGCGCCTGGGAACTGCACGAAGGCGGCCCGCGCGATTGGGATTGCCTCATTCAACGCCTCGGCGTCTGGTCCGGCTTCCTGTCCATGTGGTCCGGTGTCGCCACCCCCGAACAGGCTAAGTTGATCGTGGAAAAGAATTTCCGGGACACGAATACTTTCAACGCACCTTTCGGCATTCGCACCCTTTCGCCCCTGGAAAAAATGTATGACGTGCGAGCCACTGGCAATCCCAGCAACTGGCTGGGGCCGATCTGGATCAATGCCAACTACCTCACCTTCCGCGGACTCGTGAAATACGGCTATAATAACGACGCCCGCGCCCTCGTGGAAAAGACCATTCGCCTGCTGGGCCACGACTTCGAACAAAACGGCGCACTGCACGAATATTACTTGCCCGAAAGCGGCGAACCGGAATTGAACAAGGGATTTCAAAACTGGAATTACCTCGTCCTGAACATGATCGCCTGGTACGAAGGCAAACCCTGCGTCACTGAATTTTAAACCATCCTCCTCATCCTCATTCTCTTCCTCTTCCTTCAGTGCCTTGGAGCATTTCCAAAAAACTATGGCCGCGTTATCTAAAAAATCCGGCGATAGCCGCTGAATCAGAACCCCCGGAGGGGGTGATAAGCTGGTAGCCCCGGGCGAGCGAGTCTGCGAGCGCTGCCCGGGGTATTCAGTCTCAAAACGACAGCCGCCATTTGCGAAGCCGCGCGAAGCGCGCGCCTCTCATCTGCGGCCACAGTTTTTATTGATACTAAAGTCATTCGAGACCGTAAAAAATTGCAGGAGATGGACTAAACCGATTCACTAATTGTATTTTCTTGAATAACACCTCCGTCCCACATCAATTTCCAAAATATTTCATTTTCTAAACTATGTTCCAAAACAAACTCACAGGCGGTTTTCCGAGATGTCGGCATTACAATCGCCACAGAAAAAAACACTAGGCAGATACCAATTAACCAATGCTTGAAAATCAAAAGAGCTAAACCTCCCAATAGCAAACTCCATTCAAAAATGCTAAGACAATTCCATGCAATCCGATAATTCCAAGGCAGGAGAGATTGCGCACGAAATGCTGCAACCCAATTTACACCAAAGGCATTGCGATTTTGCTGAAATTTAGCAATGAACTCCGTATGAGTCATTGGCCCGTTCATTTGGGGATTTTGCCTCCCCTAAACTGTGCGGCAAGTCAATTCCTCTCGCGCAATTCAACTTTTCAAATCGCCTGATTGTGCTATCCTCCGCCTTCCGTTTTCTGAATTTTTATGGCCCTAATCGTCCAAAAATACGGCGGCACGTCGGTCGGCAACCCCGAACGCATCAAAAACGTCGCCCGCCGTGTCTCTGAGTGCCGCGACCGCGGCGACCAGGTCGTCGTCATCGTCTCGGCCATGAGTGGCGTCACGGATAATCTCATCAAGCTCGCCAAAGAGATCATGCCGCTGCCGAATGAGCGCGAGATGGACATGCTCCTGGCCACCGGCGAACAACAGACCATCGCCCTCACCGCCATCGCATTGCATGCCTTGAATATCCCTGCCGTCTCCCTTACCGGCGCCCAGGCAGGCATCGTCACCGACGGCGTCCATACCAAGGCCAAGATCCACAACATCACGCCCAAAATGGTCCACGACCATTTGAAACAGGGCAACGTCGTCATCGTCGCCGGTTTCCAGGGTGAATCCTCCGAGGGCCAGATCACCACCCTCGGCCGCGGCGGTTCGGACCTCACCGCCATCGCGCTTGCCGCCGCGCTCAAGGCCGACCTTTGCCAGATTTACACTGATGTGGACGGCGTCTATACTACCGACCCGCGCATCGTCCCCAACGCCAAAAAATTGCAGGAAATCTCCTACGACGAAATGCTCGAACTCGCCAGCCTCGGCGCCAAGGTGATGCAGAGCCGCTCCGTCGAATTCGCCAAAAAATTTGGAGTCGTCTTTGAAGTCCGCTCCAGCTTAAATGACAACCTCGGAACCATTGTGAAAGAAGAAACCAAAAGCATGGAAGGCGTCGTCGTCCGCGGCGTCGCGCTCGACAAAAATCAGGCCAAGATCACCCTCGTTGGCGTCCCCGATAAACCGGGCGTGGCCGCAAAGATTTTCAAGGCCCTCGGCGATGCCACCGTCAACGTGGACATGATCGTCCAGAACATCAGCCACGGCAGCGGCACACCCGCGACCGACCTCACCTTCACCACCGACAAGCCCGACCTCCTCAAGGCGCAGAAAGTCATTGATGGCCTAAAAAAAGAGATCGGCTTCAAAGACGCCATCACTGCCGATAAAATTGGCAAACTCTCTATCGTTGGCGTTGGCATGAAATCGCACTCCGGAGTGGCGGGAAAATTGTTCGAAACTCTCGCCCAGGCCGGCGTCAACATCGACATGATCTCCACCAGTGAGATCAAGATCTCTGTTGTCATCGACCTCGCCAAAGGTGAGCAGGCCGTCAAAGCCGTCCACGCCGCGTTCATCGGCTGAGCATTATAATCTCGGAGGGTCGAGCTCCGCGAGACCCTGATCCGATATTGGCTAAAACTAGAATGTCTGTTAAAAAATGGTAATTCTATGACTCAAATCGTTGGTATCGTTTGTAAGGAATCGGTCGGTCCATCGTCAAGAGACGCGATCTTCATCGCCTGTGAAAGCCAATATACGATTGGGGGAACCAAAGTCACTGACGCTCAAAAATTGAGCATCATAAGATTCAATGACCGTAACGAAGCTCTCGTCGCTCAGGCGGGAAGTGTGATCATGTCATCTCGTGCTGTCCGTTATATGGCTGAGATCGCTAAAGACCAGCCTTTAGACAGTGAATTTGCAGTAGCAAGGATCGCGGAAGAAGCCGTTGCAAGAGTAAGAGCCGAAATTATTCAGATGATGCAACCGCGTGGGTACTCGATTGACGAGCAACAGCAATTATTTTGTGACGATAACCATTACTTTGCCTTGATGATCGGGCATTTTTACGAAGTGCCGAATAATCTTGGTTTCAAGACCGGGAATCCCCGTCTGTGGACAATAACGCTCCATACTCCAATGGCGGAACAAGCTTTTCCGTATGCGGTAATAGGCAGCGGCAGCAATTTAGCCAGATTTCATTTAAGCAAGCTTGAGCTTGATAAAATCAAATGGGAATTGGGGATGCCGCTGGCGATTCATGTAATTGAGCAGGTAAAAGGAAATGACATATATTGTGATGGGGATATTAAAGTCGGTGTTTCTGAAATAAATAAATGTTGGTTTTATACTGAAAATTTAATCAACAAAGTCGCAAAAGAGGTAAAAAGAATCCAAGCCAACTTAAATTCAAAATATAAAAACGAATTGGTCGCCACTATAAATACCATCGCAGAGCAAAATAAAAAAGAGATAGAGGAAATGCTTAAAACTGAAGAGAAAGAAGAAAACGAAACGCGGGAGCTTACGCGAAGGACCAACCCATTGACAGTAGGTGTAAAAAAATCGAAATAAATCATTTTTAGTTCGTAGCATATTGCTAATGCAAGTGAACCAAAACAGCCATAAAACGGATGAAAACTAACAACGTTTTCAAGCGTGTCAATTATCGCAAGCTAGCCTTCGCAAATTATGCGCCTGTATGCGCCCATTGTGGTTATGGAATTAAAGATGTACTAGAAGTTGCCCACATAGATTGTAACCGCGAAAACAACGCCATTTCTAATTTGGTAATCCTTTGCCCGAATTGCCACAAGATGCACGACTTGGATTTAATCTCGACGGCTACGATTATCCAGATGCGTGACCGTCCAAAAGTGGTTGTCTGGGCAAAGCGAATGAAAGACGCTGGAAAAAAAGCTGCTGCTAGCCGCCGCAAATCAGCGGAAAAGCGGAAATGGCAAATAGCAGGAATCAAAGCGGCAAAGACCCGCGCCCGAAACAAATTTAAAAAATAAGACACTCCCATCAAATTGACACGTTGGCAGCGACTGCTTAACCTATTAGGCAATGACTGCCATTGCCAAAAAACTGGTTAGGAATGTCGTGGCCCCAACCGGTCGGAAAATGACCCATGGCAAATTGTCAGGTAAATCCTCGCCAAAATCCGCCGATCCTTTCCTTTCAGATAAAACAGCCTTTCGCGGCCAGACCCCGGCGGATCTCGCGGCCTATCACGACCGTTATCTCTACGGCGACCAATGATCTTCATTGACACCGGAGTGTTTCTGACAGACTGACCGCCATGAGCGACCCAAAGTCAAATGACGCTGGATGGCTGACCACACGAAGCTTTCTTTTGCTACTGGCCGCGGCCCTATTCGCGGCCTTTCCGCAAATCCTCCTTGGCACGCGCACATTTTTCTATCGTGACTTCGGCGCGCTCGGCTATCCCGGCGCGGTGTTCAATCACGACAGCCTGTTGCGCGGCGAATTGCCTCTCTGGGACCCATACAGCCATTGCGGCGTGCCGTGGCTCGCGCAGATGGGCAGTTGGTACCCCGTGCAATGGCTCTGCTACTTCCTGCCGCTGCCCTGGTCGGAAAATTTTGTCATGCTCGTCCACCTCTGGTTTGGCGGCTTTGGGATGTTCTGGCTCCTGCGCCGCTGGAACCTCGGCAACTACGCCGCCGCCTTTGGCGCCTTTGCCTTCATTTTCAATGGCGTGACGCTCTCATGCCTCCAATGGGGCAATTACATCGCCTCGCTTGCCTGGCTCCCGTGGATTCTCGGTTGCGTCATCGAAAGCTGGCGTAATGGCGGACGCTGGCTGCCTCTCGCCGCTATCGCCAGCGCCATGCAAGTGCTCACCGCCACACCCGAAATCACTTTGCTGACATGGCTGTTTCTAGGAATGATATGGTTGAGCGAAGTTATTGCCGGTGAAATCAAATTCCTCCCTTCCGCGTTAAGGACTATCGCCGTCGTTTTGCTCGCGGCAGGCATCACCATGATCCAGATGCTGCCTTTCTTCGACCTGCTCGCGCATTCCCAGCGCAGTTCCGGTAGTGCTGGAAGTGGCGCATGGTCCATGCCCGCATGGGGATGGGCCAATCTCATCGTCCCGCTGTTCCACTGCTACCGCTCACCGCAGGGAACATGGTTCCAGAACGGCCAGGATTTTCTCCAATCCTATTACCTCGGCGCCGGCGTCCTCGCGCTCGCCATCACTGGCGCGATTGCTCGCAACCGGAAAGTCATCGTCATCGCGGTCATGATTCTCTTCTGCTGGCTCATGGCCCTCGGCCCTAACGGCATCGGCTACAATCAAATCAAAGAAATCTTTCCGCTCATTGGCATCGCGCGCTTCCCGGTTAAGTTCACCATCCTCACGGCATTCCTCGTTCCGCTCCTGGCCGCCTATGGCATCAAACGCCTCCAATCAGCGCAAAAACTAAAATCTCCTAAAGCACTCTTTCTCATCGCCGGACTCATCGTCGTCATCATGGCCGCCCTTCTCTGCCTGGCAAAGTCGCACCCAATGACGCTCGACGATTGGAACGCCACTGCCGCGAACACGCTCATCCGCGCCGGTCTAATGCTCGTTTTGGTGGGCGGAATCTTTTGCCTGTTGAAAATCAAATCCGATTCAACCCGTCTGGCGCTTCAATTGCTCGTTCTGATGCTTCTTCCCATCGACGCCCTCACTCACAGCCCCAACCTCGCGCCAACGCTGCCGTCGTCGGCCCTCGCGCCGCAAATCTGGCAGGCCAGCGGCAAATCAGCCCCGCCGCAACTCGGCGGGGGTCGGATCATGGTCAGTCCCAACGCCGAGCAGGCCCTGCTCTATAGTCGCGTGCCTGACATGAACGCCGATTTCACCGGCAAACGCCTCGCTGAGTGGTACAACATGAACCTCCTCGATGGCATTCCCAAAGTCACCGGCGCGGTCACCTTGCGTCCGGCGTACTTTGACGTTTTGGAAACCTACCTCTATTACACACCCGGCGCTCATTGCGGGCGTGGTCTCGTGGATTTTCTTTCCGCTGCCTGGCTTTCCTCGCCCAACAACCCCACCGAATGGCTCGCGCGCACCAATTACCTGCCCCTTATCACCGCAGGACAAAAACCGATATTCACGGACAACGATAAAACTTTGTCAGCTATCACTGATGAAAATTTTGATCCACGCCAGGTTGTTTATCTTACAATTTTAGACCAAAACGTTGTCACTGCGACCAACCAATCCATTTGCATCGTCACCAACACGACCTTCACCTTGAATAAAGTCGAAGCCAACGTGAACGCATCCTCCCCTGCCCTCGTCGTTATCTCACAAAGCTATTATCATTTGTGGCAGGCATCTGTGGATGGAAATCCCACGCCGTTGCTCCGCGCAAATCTGGCTTTCCAGGCCATGCAAGTCCCCGCAGGTGTGCATCACTTGAAATTGGTTTATCGCGACCCTTACCTGAAAACTGGAGTCGTTATATCGGCACTATCATTACTAATGTGCGCTCTGATTTGGAAATCTAAAGCTCCTGCTCCCTGAAAATAACCCAACTTTTATGGAGGATGGAATCCAGCGCTTGTAGGCCGCGTGCCCTCACGCGGCGTTTACTATGCGAGAAAAGTCCCATCAAGGACGACAGAGAAATCTGCGCAAAAAATAAGACCGTCAAAATGCGTGACTCGGAAACGACTTAAAGCTTCTCCGTTGGCGTGAATGGCAAGCCGCGTTCGCCATTATACAACTTTTTCAACCGCCTGTCGCTGGAACTGCTTTTACGACGAATAATGGCGGGCGCGACAAGATTGCCCATTTCACGACGAAACCGCCGTCCTTTGAGCCAATCTTCCCAACTGATTGAACCTTCAATCGGAATGCAAGGGACTTTTAATTTTAAGTTCATCGGCAACTTCTTTAACCAACTCTTCACACTCATCAAGGTTATATGATATTCCGGCATATTTGCAATACTTCGAACCTGTTGACAGTCTTCTGATTTGGTGGGGCGAGCGTCCTCGCGAGCCGCAGCCGCGAAGCGGCTTCCGATAATAGCCCGCAGTTTTAACTGCGGGTAAACTCAAAGATGGATCAAGTCCCAACGGGACGGCTGAACATTAAGAAATTAGAACCAAACTATTCTTTCCATGTTTCCGTTATTAAATTAACCATGGAGTCGCGAGAAATCTTTTGCCAGGTATTTCTCGAATTGCGGCTTACAATGCTCTTTACAAATTCCAGCCACGCGGTCTTTTCGTTTTCCGTTAAACCAAAGGGATCGCTTTCCAATGTTCTTCCCAGTTTTATTTTGACATGCCTCTTTAATAAATTCTTCCGAAGTCATAATCCACATCACATCCATCCGCTCAGAATAGAAAACAAAATAGTAGTTATTTCGCAATTCTTCGTGAGGAATTGCAGCAAATAAAGCTGCATCACCATCAACAACGTCCTTTGAACGCGCCTTTATTTGTACAGTAATGAACGTTCCATCTCGTCGACGAATAACCGCATCAATCGCATCATCATCAACAAGTGGAACATAAACATCGAGGCCTTCCTTGAGCATTCGCCCAATTATCCAGTACTCAATCCGTTTTCCAAAACCCGCTGAATGTCTAAATGGGATTGCCATAAGTTATCACAACCTCACCGCTATCTTCTGCTTCGCCAAAAATTGTTTCACGTCTCCCACGGTGTAGGTGCCAAAATGAAAAATACTCGCCGCCAGCACAGCGTCAGCCCGGCCTTCAAGCAGCACTTCCGCCATGTGCTCCAGCTTGCCCGCGCCGCCGCTCGCCACCACCGGTACGCCCACTGACTCGCTGATGCGCCGCGTGATGACCAGGTCAAAGCCCGCCTTCGTCCCATCAGCATCAATCGAGTTCAGCACAATCTCTCCCGCCCCAAGCGACACCGCCTTTTTCGCCCATTCGATCGCATCCAATCCGGTCGCTTTGCGGCCACCGTGTGAGAACACCTCCCATTTGTCCGGCGCGACCTTTTTGGCATCGATGGAAACGACGATGCACTGGCTCCCGAATTTTTCCGCGCCCGCCTGGATCAATTTCGGGTCCGCCAGGGCGCTCGAATTGATGCTGATCTTGTCCGCGCCCGCGCGCAACATCGTGTACATGTCGTCCACCGATTTGATGCCGCCGCCCACGGTGAGCGGCATGAAACATTCCGTCGCCGCGCGCTCGATCACATCCACCATCGTCGCGCGTCCATGCGCACTGGCAGTGATATCAAAAAACACCATCTCGTCCGCACCCTGTTCGTTGTAGCGCATCGCCAGCGCCACCGGGTCGCCGACGTTCTTCAACTCGCCGGCCTCGGCCTTGCCGAACTGCACACCACGGGTGACCTTGCCGTCATGGACGTCAAGGCATGGGATGACACGTTTCGCGATCACACCAACATTGAAACGTCTGTGCCGCAGTAAATCAAATATTTCCACATATATCGGTCAACATTTAATCCGTCATGATATTTATTGTATACTTGTTAAAATCATCGCCTAAAGCTTTGTGAATCGCATCCTGTACCTGCTTCCACCTTTCTTTCGATATCAATCCCTTGGTGCCAACGGTCATCGCATGACGGTGAACATCAATCATGATAACAACATTATACTCCTTTTGAATCTGGTTAAGCTGCGCTTGCAACTTATCTGAAATCGGAGCAGTTGTAGCGGAAACGTGCTGCCGCCCAACAAAATTTTGAGAGCATCCCGTCGCAGTAAAAACTGACAAAGGAATCATCCACAGCACGAAGTAATATTGTATCCGCAGCCAATTCACAAAATGCTCTGTCCTTGGTATAACCACAAACACAAGGACACAAGCTAAAATCGAAAACGATACGAATTTATTCCCTCTCCCTGCGCTCTGCGCGGGGAGAGGGTCAGGGAGAGGGGCTTTTAGTTTCAAATTAGATAATACACCCATCAAAAAAACTCGCCTGCCTCCCCTCTTCCCATTACCCTTCGCCGCTTGCATGGAAAAGATTTTTATCACTGGCGTAGCTGGTTTCATCGGCAGCACCCTGGCTGACCGCTTGCTTGCCGATGGCAAAACCGTCGTCGGTTTCGACAATTTCTCCACCGGCCAGCGAAAATTCCTCGAAGGCGCCCTCAAACACCCAAAGTTCAAGCTCGTCGAAGGCGATAACCTCGATCTCCCCGCGCTCACCAAAGCCATGGTCGGCTGCGACACCGTTTTTCATCTCGCCGCGAATGCCGACGTGCGTTTCGGTCTCGATCACCCCAAAAAGGACCTCGAGCAAAACACCATCGCCACCTTCAACGTCCTGGAAGCCATGCGCGCCAGTGGCGCCAAACGCATCGCCTTCAGTTCCACGGGCAGCGTTTATGGCGAAGCCGAGACCATCCCCACACCCGAAGATGCGCCCTTTCCCGTCCAGACTTCGCTTTATGCCGCGTCCAAGGTCGCCGGCGAAGGACTGATCTCATCCTATTGCGAAGGTTTCAAATTCGAAGGCTACATTTTCCGGTTCGTCTCCATCCTCGGTGAACGTTACACTCACGGCCACGTCTTTGATTTTTACAAGCAACTCCTGGCAAATCCGGGCAGGCTCAAAGTCCTTGGCGATGGCACCCAGCGCAAATCCTACCTCTACGTGCAGGACTGCGTGAACGCCATGCTGCATGTGATCAACGCCGGCACCGCAACCAGATCGAAACACAATGTCGAACTGTACAACCTCGGCACAGATGAATTTGTTCAGGTCAACGATTCCATCCGCTACCTCTGCGGCGCGCTCGGCCTCAAGCCGGAATTGGAATATTCCGGCGGCAAACGCGGCTGGGTGGGCGATAACCCGTTTATCTTTCTCGATACCAAAAAGATCCGCGCCACCGGCTGGAAAACCTCGCTGACGATTGAACAAGGAATCCTCCGCACCCTCCAATGGTTGCAACAAAACCAATGGGTTCTCGAAAATCGATGAACATCGCCATCACAGGCTCCAGTTCCGGCATCGGCAAATTCCTGGCCGATGAACTCGCTGCCGCCGGGCATGAAGTCTGCCGGATCGCGCGCACGGCTCAACCCGGTTTTAGCCTTCGTTGCGACGTCTCCGAATGGACCTCCATGCAAACCGCCGCATATAAGGTCGGCCAGACGTGGGATGCCGCCGATGCCCTCATCTGCTGCGCGGGTATCCAGGAGCCAATCGGTCCGGCGATGCAGATGGACCCCGCCGCCTGGCGAAAAAATCTCGCCGTGAATCTCGACGGCGTTTTTTTCTCCATTCGCGCATTCTATCCGCTGTTGCAAAAATCCCGGCGCGCCAAAGTGATCTGTTTCTCCGGCGGCGGCTCAACCAGTCCACGCCCAAACTTCGCCGCCTATGGCGTCGCCAAGACCGGTGTCGTCCGCCTCGTTGAAACCCTCGCTGCCGAATGGGAGAACGAACGCTTCGATATCAACGCCATTGCCCCCGGCGCCATCTTCACTCAAATGACCGAACAAGTCCTCGTCCGTGGCGAAAAACTCGTGGGCAAAAAAGAATTCGAAAGCGCCTCAAAACTTTCCCGCGACAATTCCGAAAAGCTAAAAAAGGTTCTCGGCCTCATCCAATTTTTGCTTTCAGAAAAGAGCGATGCCATCTCCGGGCGCCTCATCGCCGCGCAATGGGACCCGTGGGACAAACTGGCCGGCCTGAAATCCGATCTCGGTCAGGACATCTATACCCTGCGCCGCATCACTCCGCGCGACCGCGGCAAAGACTGGGGGGGCGAGTGAATTACGCCATCATCGGTTGCGGCCTCATTGGCAAAAAACGCCTCGCCGGCCTCCCGGAAGGCTCCAAACTCGCCGTCGCCTGCGATACCAACCTGACACGCGCTGAAGAACTCGTAAAACTTGCTCAAAACGGCCGTGCCGTTACCGATTACAAACAAGCTGTCGCCGATCCGCAAGTGCACGTCGTCGTTGTCGCCACCATCAACTCCACCCTTGCCGAAATTTCCGCCACTGCCATCCGCGCAGGCAAACATGTCATCGTCGAGAAACCCGCTGGCATCTCCGTGAAACAACTCGACGAACTAATTGCCCTCGAAAAGAAACATGGCGTCTATGTGCGCGTCGGTTTCAATCACCGCTTTCATCCCGCCTTCGTCAAAGCCCGCGAGATTTTTGAGTCCGGCATCATGGGCGAGCTGATGTTCATCCGCGCCCGCTACGGCCACGGCGGACGCGTCGGTTACGACCAGGAATGGCGCGCCGACCCAAAACTCTCCGGCGGCGGCGAACTCATTGACCAGGGCATCCACCTCATCGACCTCGCCGGCTGGTTCCTTGGCGATTTCACGAAAGTGGATGGTCACGCGCAGACGTATTTCTGGAAAATGCCTGTGGACGATAACGCGTTCCTCGACCTTCGCACCGCCAAAGACCAGACCGCCTGGCTGCACGTAAGCTGCACCGAATGGAAAAATCTTTTCTCTTTCGAGATTTATGGCCGCGTTACCAAGCTGCACATCGAAGGCCTCGGGGGCAGTTACGGCGTCGAAAAACTTTACCACTACCAGATGAAGCCTGAGATGGGCATTCCGGACACAGAAGTCTATGAGTTTCGGGGACCCGATGAATCGTGGCGGCGTGAAATGCTCGAATTCCACGAGGACATCAAACTCAAGAGGACGCCTGCCGCCGGACTGGCTGCCGCCAAAAAATCCTTGGAAATCGTCGAAGAGATTTATAAAAAGGAGACGAAATGATGACGATGCCCCGTCTTTTTGAACATTGGATCTTCTCTGGATGTGGGATGTGTTCTGTAGAAAACGTACTTGTTCCAGTATCGCTGATTGGAACGGAGACGAGTCTTGGGGAGCGCACGCGCCTCGCGTGCAGTGTTCGGCGCCCTCGCCGAACACATCCCGACCACAAATTTATCCATAAAATACAAGGTTTCAACAAAACATGTCGGAATTTGAAATTTGGAAGTTCTAAACGCTTTCTCGCTTTCCGCTTTCCGCCTTCCGCTTTTCTTTTATGATCATCGCAAGATCACCTTTACGCATTTCGCTCGGCGGCGGCGGCACCGATTTGCCCTCGTACTACGAAAAGTTCGGCGGCTTCCTCATCGCCGCAGCTATTGACCGGTACGTCTATATCACCCTGCACGAGAACTTCGCCTCCGACCTTATTCTTAAATATTCTAAGATCGAACGCGTCCCCGATGCCACCAAAGTCGAGCATCCCATCATCCGCGAAGCCTTCGCCATGCTCGATGTCGATGGACGCGGCCTCGAAGTCGCCTCCATGGCGGATATTCCCGCCGGCACCGGCCTGGGCTCCTCCGGCAGTTTCACCACCGCCCTGCTCAAGGCCCTGAACGCCCACAAACATAATCTCATCCATCCCGCCGAACTCGCCGCGCAGGCTTGCGAAATTGAACTAGGCCGCCTTAAAGAACCCATCGGCAAACAGGACCAATATATCGCCGCCTACGGGGGCATCACTTGTTTCAAATTTTTGGAGAACGGCAAAGTCGAAGCCTGGCCGCTCAAACTTTCTGCCGAAACACGCGACAACCTGGAGGACAACCTCCTGCTTTTCTTCACCGGCTATTCCCGTAGCGCCTCTGCCATCCTGAAAGAACAGGACCAAAAATCGAAATCCGACGACAAGTCGATGACCGAAAATCTCCATTTCGTCAAAGACCTCGGCCTCCAAAGCCAGGCTGCGTTGGAGAGCGGCAACCTGCATGAATTCGCCCGGCTCATGGATGTCCATTGGCAGCGCAAAAAGCAGCGTAGTAGCGGCATGAGCAATCCCAAGATCAATGAATGGTACGATCTCGCCATGGCCAATGGCGCGCTCGGCGGCAAACTTATCGGCGCTGGCGGCGGCGGCTTCCTCATGTTCTATGCCGAAGACAAAGCCAAATTGCGCCACGCCATGCGCGGCGTCAGCCTCAAAGAAGTTCGCTTTCGCTTCGATTTCGAAGGCACCAAACTCGTCATTTCGTAAAATGAACGACACCCCTCCGGAAATCGCTGAACTTGTTAGACAAAAACTGATGGCTAAATCTGGCGCAGAGCGATTCATAATGGGTTCCCGGTCATTCGACGCGGCCAGGACTATGGTATTGGCTTCGTTACCGCGAGACCTTCCACAAATCGAACTGAAACGTCGACTTTTTGAACGACTTTACAGCCAGCCCGCGCCGTTTTAATTTTTCTCAATCGCTTTGATGCCCACTGACATCTCCCATATCCCCGTCGCCATCCTCGCCGGCGGATTGGCCACCCGACTCCGGCCCATCACTGAAAAGATTCCCAAATCACTCGTCCCTGTCGCCGACAAACCATTCCTCGCGCACCAACTCGAACTGCTCCACTCACGCGGCCTCCGCCGCGCCGTCCTTTGCGTCGGCCATCTCGGCGAAATGATCCAGCGCGACTTCGGCAACGGCTCCGCCTATGGTATTGAATTAAAATATTCGTTCGATGGCCCAAAACTGCTCGGCACCGGCGGCGCCATCAAACAGGCACTACCCCTCCTCGGCAAAGAATTCTTTGTCCTCTACGGCGATTCCTATCTCCCCATCGAATACGCGCCCATCGCAGATTTTTTCCATCTCAGCGGCAAACCTGCCCTCATGACCGTGTACCGCAACGAAGGCAAGTTCGACACCAGCAACGTTGTTTTTGCCGACGGCGAGATCAAACTCTACGACAAAAAACTGAAGCTCCCCGAGATGCAATACATCGATTACGGCCTGAGCCTTTTCAAAACCTCCACCTTCGACGGCTACCCCGCCGATCAGGCCTTTGACCTCGCCGAAATCATGACCAACCTCGCCCGCGAAAAACAACTCGCCGGCTACGAAGTCCGCGAACGCTTCTACGAAATCGGCTCCCCTGCTGGTTTGGCCGAACTGGAGACGATCCTCAAAAAGTAATTTGTTTAATCCGTGCTCACCTGTGCCCATCTAAGATTGGAAAAATCAATTACCTGGAATGGTTTGTTCAACACCAGGAAAACGAAGAGAACGAAGATTTTAGTTTTCTTTGTTGCCATTGCTTCCTTCTGTTAAAGATTCTTTTGCGCTCTTTATGTTCTTTCGCGGCTAAAATCCGTGTTCATCTGTGTCCATCCGTGGTTAAAACATCTTTTCGCATCTTTCGTGGTTTAAAATCCAACCTCTGATAACAGGTGATGAATAGCGCGTGCGCCCGCGGTGAGACTCGGAAAGGCCTGACTCTGCGATTTGTGCAAATTCGCGTCGATTCGCGTCAAAGTCCCATTTTTAAATCCGTGTCCATCTGTGTCCATCCGTGGTTCTGTTTCCGCTTTTCGCTTTCCGCTTTCCGCTTTTGCCGTTAACCTTTCTTTTCCATGAGCTTTGCCAAAGATTTTCTCGCCGAAGTGCAGCAGGTCACTGCGCAACTGAACACCGACGCCATTGAAAAATGCGTGGACGAACTGGCCAAAGTCCGCGAACGCGGCGGTCGCCTCTTCATCCTCGGCGTCGGCGGCAGCGCCGCCAATGCCAGCCATGCCGTCAACGATTTCCGCAAGATCTGCGGGTTCGAAGCCTACGCCCCCACCGACAACGTCTCCGAACTGACCGCGCGCACGAATGACGATGGCTGGGCCACCATTTTTGCCGCATGGCTTACCGGCTCACGTGTCAGTTCAAAGGACGGCCTCCTCATCTTCTCCGTCGGCGGCGGCAACCTCGAGAAAAACGTTAGCCCCAATCTCGTCAGCGCCATCCAAACGGCGAAGAAAGCCGGTGCTTCCATCGTCGGCATCGTGGGCCGCGATGGCGGGTACACCGCCAAAGAAGCGACCGCCTGTGTCATCATTCCAACGGTCAATCCCACTCATGTGACGCCTCACAGCGAAGCATTTCAGGGCATCGTCTGGCATCTGTTCGTCTCGCACCCAAAGCTGAAAGTGTCGGTAACAAAATGGGAATCGACGAAGTAAAATCGGAAATCGGAAATCGGAAATCGGAAATGCGTGCGCGCGCCGTCTTCCTCGACCGCGACGGCGTCATCAACCGCGCCCTGGAGCGGGCCGAGAAACCTTATCCACCGCGCAGCCTGGAGGAATTCGAAATCCTTCCGGAAGTTCCCGCCGCCTGCGCCAAACTCAAAGCCGCCGGTTTCCTGCTCGTCGTCGCCACCAATCAGCCCGATGTCGGGCGTGGCACCATCAAGCAATCGCTCGTCGAATCCATCCACGCACACATGCTCACGCGCCTGCCCATCGATCGCATCGAGGTATGCTTCCATCCCGGTAAAGGCGCGTCCGACTGCGATTGCCGCAAACCCAAACCCGGCATGTTACTCCATGCCGCGCACGCTTTGAACATCGACCTCTCCCAAAGCTGGATGGTGGGCGACCGCTGGCGCGACGTGGATTGCGGCCATAACGCCGGTTGCCGGACCATCTTCATCGACCGCGGGTACGCCGAGGAATTAAAACAGCATCCGGATTATAGCGTGAAAGACCTTGGCGAGGCGGCGGAAATCATTTTGAAATCGGCAAAATAAGTTGAACATTCAAAATACTACGATATTTTAATCTGCTCCAATGCGAACGCTGAAAGACCTGAAAATAAAGATTTTTGCCGATGGTGCCGACAAAAAAGGCATGCTCGAGCTGGACGCCAATCCGCTCATCAAAGGCATGACTACCAACCCCACGCTGATGCGCAAGGCCGGCCTCACAGACTTTGAGGCTTTCGCGCGCGACATCCTCCAGAGCATCACCGACAAGCCGTTGTCCTTCGAAGTCTTTTCCGATGACTTTTCGGAGATGAAACGCCAGGCCCTCAAGATCAATAGCTGGGCCAAAAATGTTTACGTCAAGATCCCCATCACCAACACGCGCCAGGAATCATCCCTGCCGCTCATCAAAGAACTGGCCAACGACGGCGTGAAGCTCAACATCACCGCCATCCTCACCCTCGACCAGGTCAAAGGTGTGGCGGAAGCATTGAATCCCAAAGTGCCCTCGTTCATCTCCGTCTTCGCGGGCCGCATTGCTGATACCGGCGTGGACCCCATCCCGCACATGGTCGAATGCAAAAAAATCCTCAAAGATCTCCATTCAGGAGAACTGCTCTGGGCCAGCGTGCGCGAAGTGCTGAACATTTTTCAAGCCAACGATTGCGGCTGCGAGATCGTCACCGTGCCGCACGACATCCTCAACAAAGCCCTCAAACTAGCCGGCGTTGGCCTCTCGGAAATGTCCCTGGATACCGTCAAGATGTTCGCCAACGACGCCAAAGGCGCCGGCTTCTCACTGTAATTATTTAGAAACAAATACAACTGGCTGGACCAGTCGGAAAGTCTTCGGACAAACCCGGAAGTATTCTCGCGCTTTTCCTTCTCCTGGGGGAGAAGGTCAGGATGAGGGCGGGCTTTAAAAACGCTCTCCCATTTCAAATCCAGGCCCACCTGATTTCAACGATCCCGTCCGCCTGCTTCCTCCCTCTCCCCTCAACGGGGAGAGGGATCGAGGGTGAGGGGTGAGACTCCAGATTAGCTCACTTTCCGCCATTTCCTTGGATGTTAAATACTTGCCCTGAAAGCTTTCGGGGTTGGAAATGTTGAATGTTCCCGGAATTAATCGGGAGGGACCTGGAATTTTGAATGGTTGACTACAATTTCTTCCCCGCCGCCAACGACTCCAGCCAATCACACACCGGCGGCAGCGCCTGGCTCCATTGCAAACTTTTCGCCCGGTTCCACGCATTCACACGTAATCGCGAATATTTCTCCGGCGACTTCATGATCTCTGCCACCGCCCGCGCCACCGATTCCGGCGATTCTTCGCGCGTAACAATACCCGTCTCGTCATGCAACGTGGAATCCACCAATCCTCCCACCGGATAAACGATCGCCGGCGTGCCCATCGCATTGGCCTCGATCACATTCAGTCCCCATCCCTCACGCACGGAAGTGTGAATTAGAAAATGCGCCGCGCGAAGCCGGTCATTCTTCTGTTGTTCATTGAGCAACCCCGTGAATTCAACCGCATCAGCAACACCAAGCTCTTTGGCCAATTGTTTCAGAACATTCTCCACCTCACCCCAGCCGACCACAGTCAGCCGCGCATCAATCCCCTGCTGCCGGATCACCTCCAATGAGCGGATGACATGGTCCACCCGTTTATTCGGCGCGAGCCGCGACACGGCGATGAGGCGCAACGGCAACTGAAGCGGCTTTGGTTCCAATTCGATGAGCGGCGTGGCATCCGTGCCGTTGAAAAAAACATGCACATCTTTGACTCCGTGCTCCTTCAGCAAATCTTTTGTGCAATTGGATGGCGTCCAGAACGGCACGTTGCGATACGCCCAATGCGTCCAGCGCTCCTGCCATTGGCCAATGCTGCTCAGCGGCCAACCGTAGAACGATTTCCAGATCGGCCCAAGCACCTCATGGATGTACGCCACACAATTCGTGCCGCACCACCACGGCGCATACCACGGAATGCCGTGATGCTGGTCAATGACCAGATCGAACTTCTTTTGCGCATGATGCCATGCCCGGGCCTTGAGCACGGATGTGCCCTTGTCACCACCACGGATAATTTTGATGCCCGAAACTTCGCTCTGCGGACTCGCCGCCGGAAAATCATTCGCAAACCAATAGACCTCGTGCCCGCGTCGCGCCAATTCGGCAAGATACGCCAGGGAAACGCGTTCCGCTCCGCCGGAAAGCGGGTTCTCCGGGTCGCGCCAGTTGAGCATCAGAAATCGCATGGCGCCCGGTTATAACTTCGAGATCTTCTCCAGTAACCCCGTCGTGGATTTACCCGGAACAAACGGAATGATCTTAATTTTCCCGCCCGCCACCTCGACTGCTCGTCGTTCCTCCTGGTTCAACGTGTCCAGCGTATAATCGCCACCCTTGACGTAAATGTCCGGCTGGGCGGCCTTGAGAAAATCCGTCGCCGTCTTCGACGGAAAAATGCAAACCCCCGAAACACTCTCCAGTGCAGCCAAAACGGCAGCGCGATCAGCCTCCACATTCACGGGACGCCCTTTGCCCTTCAAATCCTGCACAGCAACGTCTCCATTGATACCTACCAAAAGCGCATCACCAAAATTTCGCGCCGTCTCCAGATAAGTCACATGGCCAAGATGCAGAATGTCGAAACAGCCGTTGGTCACAACCAGTTTCTTGCCGGAAGCGCGGAAAACGGCCCGCCATTTCGGCAAAGCGTCGAGAGCGATGATTTTATCACTGAATTGCACGGCGCTATACTGCCGTCACATTGCCCCTTCGCCAATCTGAAAAACGTAGGGCAGGCATCCTGCCTGCCGGTAAACCGGGCTTCCAGCCAGGTGGCCTCTTAATCAGAACATATCCATCACGAATAAATCGTAGCGTTTGCGAGCGCACGCGCCCTCGCGTGCGTTGCGAGGCCGACGTTCGGCTTCGGCGTCTCGCCGAACGTCCTCTCCGAGTTCGCCATCCGGATGGTTGTTGTTGCGATTGCCAATCGCTTTCGCAAACGCATGCGTCTTGGAGTGCGGTGGCTGGCGGGGAACGGGGTTGACACCGCTTTAAAATTCATCCTCTTACTCGTTCTCCTCGTTTATTGAATAATTGGATATTCTGAAGGGTTTATAGGAAAAATCTCTGAAGCCAGCCGATTAAAATATGAATGGCAGAATCAATCGGATAATCGTTCCGCAAACCCAGGCATGTCCTCTCGCTGTTCCTTCTCCAGGTGGAGAAGGCTAGGATGAGGACGGGCTTTAAAAACGCTCTCCCTTTCAAATCCAATCTCCTCCTTCACCACACCACCCTCAACCAATCTTCCCACTGCTCAAAACTAACGAATTCGTCATTATTTAGTCATTAGGGCTTAGTCATTAGACATTCATAAATGCCATGACCCAAAAACACACCAATCATTGCCTGCTCACAAAAGGCATCCGCCAAACAAAGAATTTTATAAAAATGTCCGGTTTGGCATTTGGCGTCCGTTTATAGATGATTCACGTGATGGATGACATCGAACTTTTGCAGGAATACGCCCGAACCGGCGCGGAAACCGCATTCACCGGACTGGTGGAGCGCCACGCCGGCCTCGTCTATTCCGCCGCGCTGCGCCAGACGGCTGACGCGTCGCTGGCCCAGGAAGTGACCCAGGCGGTATTCATCATCCTGGCGCGCAAAGCCGGTTCCATCAGCAAAGGAACCATCCTGACCGGCTGGCTGTTTCGGGCTACGCGATTTGCCGCCGCCGATGCCTTGAAGAAACAACGCCGCCGCCAATTGCGTGAACAACAAGCTCTTGATATGCAAACGACCGCAAGCATAGAACAGGATTGGGAGCACATCGCGCCGCATTTGGATGAGGCGATTGCCAAACTGGGCGAGCACGATCGCAATGCCGTGCTGCTGCGATATTTCGAGAACAAATCGCTGGTACAAGTCGGCATGGCCATGGGCACCAACCAGGAGGCAGCGCGGAAACGCGTCACCCGCGCCATTGAAAAATTGCGGAGCTATTTCACAAAACGCGGCATGACCCTTTCGGTAGATACCATCAGCGGATTGGTGGCAGCCAAAGCCGTTCATGCCGCGCCGGTGGCAGTCATCAAATCAGCAACAACCCTGGCCCTGGCGCAAGGCGCCACTGCTTCAACCTCAACCCTAACCCTCATCAAAGGAGCATTGAAAATTATGGCATGGACCAAAGCAAAAACAGCCATCGTCACCGCCGTCGTGGTCTTACTCGCAGCAGGAACGACCACCGTGACCATGAAAACGATCGCCCAACATCAAAACCTGGATTCCTGGCGCAGCAAACCTTATTTCGATTCGCGAAATTTGGATCGGGCAGCCCCGCAGGTCAGGATCGTGCCGGCTAAACACGCAAGTGGCGGCGGTTATGGATGGGATGAGAATAACGGGATTATGAAAATCATGGGGCTGTCTGAACCAGCGAAAAACCTTATCGATGCGGCATATCAATTCGATCCACTTTGCACAATATTTGAAACCGATTTGCCGCGCGGCAAATATGATTTTATTGCCAGCCTCAACACCGGGGACAATAAAGCAGCCCTGCAACAACAGATCCAAAAACAATTCGGCCTCGCCGCGCACACCGAGATGATCGAAACCAACGTCCTCTTCATGGAAGTCGAAACTCCCAACGCGCCAGGCCTGGTGCGCAGCACAAAACCAAACGGAAGCATGACCTCTGGAAACAATAGCCTGACGGGAGACAGCCTGCCCATCCCCAGTCTCTGCAGCGTTTCAGAAGAGACCTTTCAAAAAGTCGTCATCGATAAGACCGATTTAACGGGCTATTATAAAATGAATCTGAAATGGCGCGACCTGGACGACTTGAAGCAACAACTGGCCAACAGCTTCGGGCTTAAACTTGTCCCGGCAACCATGCCTATCCAAATGCTCGTTGTGGAAAAGTCGAACTGAATTTACTTCACCAGTACGCCTGCGAATCGCAACTGCTCTGCAGAAAACATGCTTGCTCCGGTATCGCCGATTGGAATGGAGATGGGTCTTGGGGGAGCGCACGCGCCTCGCGTGCATTGCGAGGCCGACGTTCGGCTTCGGCGCCCCGCCGAACCCTTCTTCGGTAGCCTTGGCGAAGGCCGGTTACGCTGTGGTTTTAACCAGAATAGATCCGCCACAAACAAACCGTAGCGTTTGGGAGCGCGACCGTCCCGGTCGCTGCGTTCGGCGTCTCGCCGAACACAAATTAACAATTGGACGGCCTCTGATTTAAGAACGTCCAAATGACAGTCGAAGCCCAATTACCCCAATATTACAGAAGGTGTCCGACTGTTCCTTCTCCCCTCAACGGGGAGAAGGTTAGGATGAGGGGTGAGACAACTGACAGGCTCACTTCCTGTTATTTCATTGGAGGTTGGGCGTTGAATGTTAAATGTTGGATGTTCCCATGGGTTCATGGGGAGGATTTTTGGAGTTTTGGCGACGCGGAAGCCGAAACGACGCCAATTTAAAAATCGGCAAACATTGGGCGCCATTGCCTCCGTTCTCTCCTGTTCAATTTTTTCGTGATCTTTGTGTTCTTTCGCGGCTAAAACTGCTTGGCAAGCATTTTCCACACCCGCAACGCCTCCGTCACCCCCCAGGCCTGCGCATCACACCCTCGCTGGACATGCGGCGCGTCCCCCTCCAACAACTCAGGGATCTGGCCAATGCAACCGCTATCCAATAATTTTTCCATGCTGCCGAGCGAACTCCGCGCCGCGGCGACCGCTTCCGGCGAAAATTCCCATGCGCGCGCCAGCGCCTCGCAGAAATTGGGAAACGTCCACGTCCAGGCCGTGCCGTTATGATACGCCGGCTTCCGGCGCGTATCCTCATCGCCCTCATAGTGCGGCCAGTACGGATTCACCGGATCGTTCAACAGGAACCCACTGTTGCTTTGGATCGGCAACGGCACAGCCACCGGCAACGGCGCAAGCGACCGCAATGCGCCCGGGACCATAAGATATTTCTGCGCCGCCGCCACACAGCGTTTGGCGCGTTCACCCGTCACCAGTCCAAGACTCACCGGAAAAAGACAATTGCTCCGCAACGCATCGCTCGCGATCGCATCACGCGCGATCACCCGCGGACCGCCCATCAAAACATCCGCAAACCAGTCCTTGCCTCCCAGCACAAATAATTTCTCGAACGACCCCGTCGCGCGTTCCGCCAATGTGCGCCATTTCATCCGGTCATTTGGCGTCGAAATAATCTCCAACTGCCGCAGCAACCGTATCCACAGCGCCTGGATCTCCACCGGGTATCCTTCGCGCGGCGTCCCGGCGGGAAAATTCGTGTCCATCCATGTGAAATGACTCGGGCTCCAGATCAATGCCGAGTCCGCATCCATGTGGATGCCGTTGGGTGTGCCGCGCGAATAATTGTCGGCGATACTCGCCAGCACGTCGCGGACAGTGCGACCCGCATCATCAGCCTTCACATCATAAATATTTTGCGCCTTCGACAACTCCTCGCACACGATCGCGAACCACAGCGGCGCGTCCGTCGTGTCCCGATTCGACACGTCGTTGCCGTGGATGGTATTGGGCAGCGTGCCGTCCTTCTCGAACTTCGCGAACGTCAGCAAAAGTTGTTTCACCTCCTCAACCATTCCGGCCGCCAGCAGGCCGCGAGCGCAGATCAGCGAATCCCGTCCCCAATCCAAAAACCACGGGTACCCCGCGATCACCGTCTTCCCTACCCCGCGCCTCACGACAAACTGCCCCGCGGCGCGGAGCAATCGGGACTCAAAAGAATTTTCCGGCGCGGGCGGCGCAAAATTGATCTGCGGAAATCCTTTCGCCATATTCAACTCCGCCGTCGCTACGACCACCACCCTGGCCCCCTTGGGCAACGGAATCTCGAACCATCCCGGACTATACGCGTCACCGCTGGCCGTCTGCCCCCGATTCGCTTCCACCGGATGTGGGATGTTCTCGCACCATTCCGCCTCCGGATGATATTGCCCCGCGTTCGCGATCACCCGCAATTGCCGGTCCGCCTCCGGCGTGAATGCAAACCCGATGCGGTCGTCCAGCGCGCGTGTGTTCGTCGCAAAATGATGTTCCGCGCCGCCGTTCCTTTTTGTCTCTTGATGGAAATTCCGGTCCTCGATATCGAATCGTACCGTCAGGCTCACGTCGGCAGCCGCCGGCAACTGTTTGCCCGTCGCCGTCTTTTCCGTCGGGCGGCTGAACTCGAACGCCACCGCATTTTGTTCGCTCAACATTTCCGCGCGCAATTCCACCTCCACCGTGCGGCCATCGCCCGCGTTGGCCACAAACTGCCACGCCGCGGGCGGCCCGCTTTCAAAGATGCAAAGATTCTCCAGCGACAACGGCGAGATAAAACCATCCGCGTTCACCCAAACCCGCATGCGCTTGATGAACACGTGCCGGTCCACGGGAAAATTCTGGTTCAGGTTCGCGCCAAGCGCACAATCGTACTTGGACTTCACCTGCCCCAGGTCCACGCACATGCGCGCCATGCCGCCGATGCCGTTCGTCATCAGCACCAGCGCATCCACCAGGCCGTCTCCCTCCGGCGGAGTTTCCGGCGCCGGCGGCAGGAAGCAAATGGCAGCGGAAACACTTTGCGAATTCATCGCATAACGCTCCAACAGCAATTCACCCTCCGCCGCAATGGAGCGCGGCTCGATAAGCGCCACAAAACTCTTGCCCGCAGGAATGGATTGCGCGTGAACAGTGCCCTGCGATTTCCCGTCTACGCCGCGAAACGCTAGCGTCGCGCGAAATGGCGCAGAATCTTCGATCACCAGCCAATGATTCGCCGGTATTGGCGTCACCCGTCGCGCGTCGATCATCGTCCACGTGATGACATTCGGATAGATCTCCGCGCGCGCTGCCTGTCCGATGAGCACGGCAAATCCATTCTGCGATTCACCGCCCGCCAGCCGGCTCGCCGCCGCCAAAAAATGTTGCGGTGATTTGCCGATCTGCTCCGCCAGGAACATCCAATCGAACCCCGCGAATTTTTCATCCGGCAATATCCGGTTCAGCGCCTGCATGGCAAACGCCGCCCGCGCGCGCGCATTGCGATACTCCTCTCCGCCCTTGCTGACAGGCTTTTCTGCCCGCGCCAGGCAAAACGCCGCGGCGGGCGCTACCGTGAAAATAAGCCGTTCCTCCGAACGAAGGCTCTTTGGCAATGGCTGCCCAAGCAAATCAAATTTGAAATCTGAGATCCCGGATTTGCCATCCGGCACGACCGGATTTTTCGCGTCAAAGGAGATCAGTTGCTCCTGCGCCAGGTCAGTGTTCACCAATATCAGCACCGCATCCAATCCATCCGCCGATTCACGCAGCAACGCATACACCGGTGAATCAGCGCGGCTCAACCTCGTAAGCTTTGCCCCGTCAAAAAAGCACGGATGTTCTGAAATCAACCGGTTTAGTTGGGCTAATTCTGCGACAATATTATTCGCGCCCTCCCAGTTCAACCCGGTGCAGCCGTGGACACTGATCTTCTCCGCCGCCAGCCATTCCACGCCGCAGGTAAAACCGAACCCGCCGTTCGGACTTGTCAACGCGCACAGGCGATTGCGCAGGAGCGACCAGGAGCGGGCGATCTGTTGCGGCGGCAGCTTCGAGAGCGGCGATGTCGCTGGCACGATTTTGGCCGCCAACCGGTCGTTGTCATGCGTCTCGCTGTAATTGACATAAGCTCCCACACGCGCGTTCTGGCGGTTGGCATAATCCAGATAATTCGCCACCTCAGGTCCGGAATAATTTTGGAACAACTCCGAATACGCCCATTGCATCCCGCCCTCCGTCAGGAGATTCTCCGTGATCTCCCACGAGCCGCCCAGGCCCTCCAGTAAAAAAATCGTGTCCGGAAATTCATCCTGCACGCGCGCGATGATGTATTGCCACGCCACCACCGGGATTTTGTAACCCGCGTCGCAACGAAATCCATCCGTGCCGCGTCGGCACCAGATCAAAAGCGCGTCCGCGATCCTGTCCCATAGCGCCACGCTGTCCTGCTTCAACTCCACCAGGTCTTCCCAAACCGTTCCCCACGCGCCGGGACTTTCAAATTCGCCGTCAGGACGCTTCAGAAAAAATTCCGGCGAATTTTCCTGCAACACCGAACCCCAGCCAGTGTGGTTGATCACCATATCCAGGAAAACCCGCGCGCCCAGTGAATGCGCCGCGTACGTCACCTCGCAAAACTGGTCGATGCCCGTTGTGCGCTTGTCGAACTCCACCAGCGCCGGGTCGATCGCCGTCAGGTCCAGCGCCGCGTACGGGCTGCCAAAACGCCCGAACCGCGCGTATGTCGTCGGCGTCGGATGGATCGGCAACAGATGCAAAATCCGGCAGCCCAGCGTTTGCACAATGTGCGGCAATTGCTTTTTGAGATCGCGCAACGTCCCCGATGGCGGGATGACCGTGTAATTCTTTGCGTCGAGCTTCGCAAGCTGCGCCTCCAATGCTTCATCCCGCGTAGTTGGCAGACTCTTGGTGGACCCGAACAAACGCGCAAACGCGCAATAGATCGTATTGCCCGTCCGCGCAAAATCAGGATGCACCGAAATGCCCACGTCCGCGCCGTCCGGCCAATGCTGCCACTTCTGCGCATCCGCCAGGTACGCCTTCGCCTTGAAATATCCCACCTCCGCCAGCGGAAATTCAACCTCCCAAACGTCGCCGTTTTTCTTCATCGGCACATCCCGCCACGATTCCCCGGCAAACGCCGCTCCCCCCGCGTTCGCCACAATGATCTCGCGCCGCCGCGCCGCAGCGCGCCCGATGTTTGTCCGCAGAAACGCGCGCGACCCGTTCTTCGCCGCCGAACCTTGCTCATCGCGCAGAGTGAAGCGCACCTTATCGCCGACAAAACGCAGCATTCGTTCGCCCGGCGCAGGAGTCATCGTGAGAGATAGACGTTCCACCAGCCGAGTTTCGAGCTTTCAACCCCAACTTTCAAGTCTTTGAGCAAATTGCAGCCCTCTCATTCTCATCCTCATTCTCATCCTCATCGTCATTCTCATCTTTCAAGTTTTTGAACGTTGGATCAAGCCGGAGGCTTGTCAGCCATTAGCCGATGGTTGAGGCAACGACACCACCGGTATCAGAATTCGCATATTATTACACCCCGTTGGAGACCTCTGCAAAAGAGGTAGCGCAGGTTTCCCAACCTGCTGTATCGCCGACTTCAAAGTCGGCGGGGCATGGAAACATTGGAAAATCAGCGGATTGGGAAATCCGCGATCCAGCAGACTTGGAAGTCTGCGCTACAAAAAGGCGTTTTGCAGAGGTCTCCGGAGGGGCTGACAGCCATAATCCTATAAACGGCCGTTCAATCGTAAATCCTCATTCGCCAATTCCCAAACCATCCTCATTGTCATTCTCCTCATCCTCGGCTATTGGCTATTCCGTTCAGGTTCTTGGATATTGAATGTTCTCAACTAAAACCTCTGAAACCCTTCGTGTTTTGCGTTCCTTCGCGGCTCTTTCTTGGACGTTGAGCGTTGAATGTTGAATGTTCCCAACAAGAATCCTCCACCTTCAATCCTCCATTCTCGTCTTGCCCCACTTCATTCTGCCTTCCGACTTCTCCCTTTCCCTGTAAAGGGGTCAGTTCCTAGTATTGTAGTATTCGACAATTGACACGAATACCTCATGAGGGCACGATACGCCCCATGGCGCGCAAGCTGCGAGTGGAATATCCCGGCGCGATTTATCATGTGATGAATCGCGGCGACCGGCGCGAACCCATTTTCCTCGATGACCAGGACCGCCGCCGCTTTATGGACACCCTGGGAGAGGCGTGCGGCAAAACCGCCTGGCAGGCCCATGCCTGGTGCCTGATGCCCAATCATTTTCACCTGGTCATTGAAACACCACAAGCCAACCTGGTGGCCGGCATGAAATGGCTGCTGGGCACTTACACCGGACGCTTCAACCGCCGGCACAAGCTCTTTGGCCACCTCTTCAGCGGACGCTACAAGGCCCTGGTGGTGGAGGGCACTGGCGACGGCTATTTGCGGACCGTGTGCGATTACGTGCATTTGAATCCCGCCCGAGCCAAACTCCTGCGCCGCGAACGCGCCCTGAGCGCCTATCCCTGGAGCAGCATGGGGCATTACTTGCAGCCGCGCGGCCGCCGACCGGCCTGGTTGCGGGTGGATCGCTTGCTGGGCGAGCACGGCATTCCGCGCGACAGCGCCGCCGGACGCCACGAATTTGGCCAACGCATGGCACTACGCCGGGCCTCCGAAGACGATCCGGCGCAGGTAAAATCCCTGCGGCGCGGCTGGTATCTGGGCAGTGAAACCTTTCGACAGGAACTGCTGGCGCAAATGAACGAAAAAATCGGGGAACATCATTACGGGGCGCAACGGGTGGAAAGCCAGACCGAACGCGCCGACCAGATCATCCGGGAAGGCCTCCAACGATTGGAATGGACCGAAGACGATTTGACGGCGCGGGCCAAAGGCGATCGTGAGAAGGTGAAACTGGCCGTGCGTCTGCGCCGCGAAACCCCGATGACCATCAAATGGATTGCCCAACGGCTGAGCACGGGCACCTGGACCTACCTAAACCATCTCTTATATCGCCAACGCCATGAACGATGAACCCATCAAATACTACAATACTAGGAACCGACCCCTTTATGTGTATATTGGAAATCCCTTCGATACTCATGTGCCAGAAGTTTGGGCAGGTTGGCCTGGGAGAGGAGACAGGTTCAACAAATGCAACAAATTCGTCGGCGATTGTATATCGTTATGTCCAAGTAGGCCAAAGCCGTTGATTAATGGTAGATATCCAACGGCGTCCCAATGGGCTGACCGGAGCGTAAAAATTCCTGGATACGGTCCACCGCATCTGAATCCGCAGCCAGGAGATGTTGTCAGCGATGGCAATCATGTGGGCTTTATGGGCTATAACAGCAATTACATCGAAGCGTCCAGTTATGGCCCTGTGAAATCGCTTCCGCAAAACAACCCGCTTTGGAATCCAAGTTACGGACGAACTCCTACTCCCTAAAATGAAAAGAATAATCGCTTTCGCTGTGGCCTTCTGCTTGATGGCATTAATTGGTGGAGTCGTTGGTTATCGCGCGGGAAGAAGCGATGCTCTGATTGAGGATTTCAAGACATATAATGGAGACCTCATCGGATATTACAGCTTCCCTGGAACGCAGAAGGTGGAATTGAAAGACTTTTTGATCGCTCGATACTATTACTTTGCAAATCGGATCCCGATGAGTGTTTTGGGAGAGCCCTACGATTATGGAAACGTGGACTTCAACGGTTTGCCTATAGGCAAAGACATGACTACACCGGCTCATGAGTATGAGCTTTTCAAGGCCAAGAAAGTAATGTTTCAGAAGCCGTTTGAGGCACCAAATAGTGTGACCAACAAATGATTTTCAGGGTAGGACGTTACACTCTTTGCGGGGCAAGCGATCGGAGTAACACCGGAGCGTCCAAGCTGGCGACAATAATGCATCTAGCCAGTTTTTCATCAATCTTCGGGCGCTTTCACAAAAAAATCTCCAGCTCAACCGTAAGCGTCACGCATAGCACCTCTTGACACAGTAAAAGCAGCGAGTCATACGCGTCAGACTTTTCGTAGTATGACGTTTATGATGCGATTGGCCGTTGAACTTGCAGTGAGGCTTTGTGCCAAGCTTGAGGTGTCACTTCGGGGATTTGCCAGTTGGTCATATTGGGCAGACGGGTGAGCACGTCGCGGAGGTAGGCGAAAGGGTCAAGACCACGCCGCCGGCAGTTTTCGACGAGGGTATAAATGATGGCGCCGCGCTGGCCGGCATCGGCTTCT